>JASGDN010000097.1:0-40804 GCA_049841275.1 Thermomicrobiales bacterium | reverse complement strand
TTGCCGAAATCGCCCCGATTGCGGCAACGGCCGAAGCGGCGGCACCGGTGCGGATCAGGCGGCGGCGGGAGAGGATGGTGTCGAGGACATCGAAGCTCTTCTGGCGGGATCGGGGCACGGAGGTTCCTTTCATCGGGAGGTCGGTCAGGTGGATGCTCAGCATGGTGTTCGTCGCGCGGGCGAACTCCTGGATCTGGCGGATGGTCGGCACGTGACGACCGCTCTCCAGCCGCGCGATGTTGCTCTGGGCGGTGCCCATCCGCGCCGCGACCTGCTGCTGGGTCATGCCGGCGCGATGGCGGGCATGCTTCAGCTCGTGGGCGAGGGCGCGGAGTTCGTCACGCGAGCGGATCTCGGTGAGCTGCTGGCGGGCGTGGTCGGTCATGGGGGATCCATCCATGGGTGGGGCGATGTCCGGGCATTGCCCCATGCGTGTCGTGTGTGGTGCGGGCGTGTCATGATCGCGCCTGACAAGATCTTATATCAGGATAGATATGCTGACAAGTTGGATCGGATATGCGACGTCACTCGATGCGGAATGCGCGCCGGAGCTGTTCCGGGCCGTGCCAGGTTCGCAGATGAGACTCAGTCGCCGATGGGCTCGGCGCACGGTCTATACTGGCGGGAAGATACAGGTCGGGTTCTTCGAGGAAAGGGTCAGTCGGTGGTTGATGGTGGAGCGACGGTCGAGCGGAAGCTGGCGGTCATTGCCGATGAGGTGAAGGGATGTACGCTCTGCGAGCTCTCCCGCACGCGGACGCACGCCGTTCCCGGCGAGGGGAACGCCCACGCGCGGGTGATGCTGATCGGCGAGGGACCGGGCTGGCACGAGGACCAGCAGGGGCGGCCGTTCGTGGGGAACTCGGGCAAGTTCCTCGGTGAGTTGATCGCGAAGGCCGGCCTGAAGCGCGAGGATGTCTTCATCACGAATGTCGTGAAGTGCCGCCCGCCCTCCAACCGCGACCCGTTGCCGGACGAGATTCACGCGTGCTCGCTCTACCTCGAACGCCAGATCGCCGCGATCGACCCGGATGTAATCGTCACGCTGGGGCGCTTCTCGATGGCGAAGTACTTCCCCGGCGAGCGGATCTCGCGCATCCATGGCGAGCCGCGCAAGGTTGGCCGGCGGCTGGTGGTGCCGATGTATCATCCGGCGGCGGCGTTGCATCAGGGGGCGTTGCGGGGAGACATCGAAGCGGACTTCGCGAAGCTGCCGAAGTATCTTGCCGATGTCGAGCGCGAGCGGGAATCGGAGGCCGAGCGCGAGGCTCCGCCGCAGCAGATCTCGCTCTTCTAGCTCCCGCCGCGTCGGCCGGAACGCTCCGCCCCAGTTTGCGATGAAAGGCAACCTCACCCCGTGACGACTTCTGGACCCAGCGTCAGGCTTCTCTTTCTCGGCGGGATCGGGGAGGTTGGCAAGAACCTGTTCCTGCTCGAAACGGAGCGGGACATTGTCGTGATCGATTGCGGACTGGGTTTCCCGGAAGAGGACGAGTTCGGTGTCGACATCGTGTTGCCAGATGTCGCTTACCTGCGCGAGCGGCGGGAGAAGATCCGGGGGATCTTCATCACGCACGGGCACGAGGACCACATCGGTAGCCTGGCGTATCTCTGGCCGGAACTCGAAGCGCCGGTCCACGCGACGAAGCTCACCGCCGGGCTGATCGAAGGGAAGCTGCGTGAGGCGAAGTTGCTCGGCCAGGTGCCGATACACATCTTCGATCCGGACGAGCGTCCGCGTATCGAGGCAGGCGATTTCACGATCGAGCCGTTCCGTGTTTGCCACAGCATTCCCGACGCCGTCGGATTCGGGATCTCGACGCCGGCCGGTTTGATCGTGCATACCAGCGATTTCAAGTTCGATCCGACCCCGATCGATGGCAAGCAGTCCGACTTCGCGTTGCTGGAACAGTTCGGCAATCGTGGCGTCCGGCTGCTGATCTCCGATTGTGTCCATGTCGAATCGACCGGCTGGACGAAGTCCGAGCGTATCGTCGGGCAGACCTACGAGGAGATCTTCGCCCAGGCGCCGGGCCGGATCATCATCGCCACCTTCGCCTCGCTGATTGCGCGCGTGCAGCAGGTGATCGATGTCGCCGCACGACATGGGCGGAAGGTCGCGACGCTCGGCCGCAGCCTGGAGGGGAATGTCCGTGTTGCTACGGAACTTGGATATCTGAACGATCCGGACGGCGTGCTTGTCTCGGCGAAGGCCGCGCGGGGGATGAACCTGCGCGATCTCGTCTATGTGGTGACCGGCAGCCAGGGCGAACCGATGGCCGTGCTGAACCGCATCTCGAACGGCGAGCATCGCGATATCGAAATTGGTCCTGGCGACACCGTGATCGTCTCCGCGACGCCGATTCCGGGGAACGAGACGAGTGTCTTCAAGATCATCGATCGTCTGTTCGGGCTTGGTGCGGAGGTGATCTATTCGGCGCGGGCGCTCGTCCACGTTTCCGGGCACGCCAGCCAGGATGAGCTGGTGCGCATGCTGGAGTTGACGCGGCCCGAGTACGTCCTGCCGACGCATGGCGAGGCCCGCCATCTGGCGCTCTACACCGACCTGGCGGTCGGAGCGGGCATCCCACGCGAGCGGGTTCATCATGTGGGACTGGGTGACATCGTGTTGCTGGACGCCGAGGGTGTGCGTATCGACAATGAGGATGGCCCGCTCGACGTCGGACATGTCTATGTCGAGGGCGGAATTGTCGGGGAGATCACCGATGAGATGCTGGACGTGCGGAAAGCGCTGGCGCGGGAGGGCGTCGTCGTGGCGGCGGTCGTTATCGACGGTCTGACCGGCGAGTTGCTGGGCGATCCGGAGGTCTCCATTCGTGGGTTCGCCGAGCATCGGCGGGGAATCGACCTCGTTGCCGGGGCCGAGGACCGGATCGTGGACCTGGTGGGGGACTACGGCGATCCGCCAGCGGAGGGCGAATGGCGGCATCTGGAGCGGATGATCCGCGACGAGACGTCGGACTACTTCTGGTCGACGGCGCGGCGGCGCCCGACGATCATCGTCTCCCTCCACGCCATCTAGGATGCCGTCTATAGGGACCGGGCATTCAGCATATCTGGCATCTCGCGGCGTTGGCATGGTTATCGGGCAATCCTCGCCCGAGCGTCGGGATTGAGTGCCCGAATGGCGGCAACCCATCGCCTGTCGCATGACGCATGTCATCCCATCGGAGTGGCACCCTCACCGTCTCCGCAGGGGCATAGGCCAGGGCATCGTCTTGCCCAACCGGGCATAAACCGTTTCGGGATCAACAAGGTCCTTCCCTGTCATTCTGAGCGGAGCGAAGAACCCCCCGTGCAAAGCACGATCGGCCACCGGCCGATATCCCAGCAGGGGCCATCCCGTCGCTGTGTTCGCCGGAATCCATCGGAATAACGAGATTTCGTGGATGTCTCGCCGGCTTCCGGCTTGTGGTGCGCCGGACGTGTTTTGCAGAGGGCCTTGACTCCTAGGCCGATCCCGGGCTCGCCGCAAGGCATCGCGCTGGCCACCATCGATATCCAGTCGCGCCGGATGTGTTTGGCACGGGGATTCGCTCTACTCGGAATGACGAGGGACGATGCGTGAAGCCCTGACTGTCGTGCCTACTACTGCGGCGCGAAGGTGTCCCGCAGCCAGAACCGGATACCTTCGTCGCGGCTGCCGCATATGCCGGATTCCGGAAGTATCTGCCTCATCGAAACACAGTTGACAGTTGGTCATGATCCGGCAAGACTGGTGTACACTATGTTCGTACACTTCGTCGGGGCGTCCCGTCGCAGCGGTATACGCATCGCTGGTTTGCAGAGGGGCGGCAAGGGGCCGCGGTGAGGGAGGGGCGTTGGCCACGCAGACGCGATCCAGGGCGAATCCGGGGACGGCAACGGCCTCGAAGCGCCCGGCCTCCGGTTCCAGAGGGAAGAAGGCTTCGGCCGGCACGCGCAGGGCGTCGTCCCCTTCGCGGATTACGTCGTTGCGTCTGGCGTTTGCCCGCTTCCTGAAAGGCCTCGTGCCGGACTTCGCTGTTTCGGATCGCCTGAAGCGGGAGATCCTCGGCGGCCTGCTCGTCTTGCTCGCGCTGTGCAGTTCGTGGGCGCTTGGGCGTGGGCGTCAGGATGGCGCAGTGATCGCCTGGTGGTCCGATTCCCTGACCTCGCTCTTCCACGTTGCCGCACCGCTGGTGCCGGTCTTTGCGGCGCTCGCCGCGGTTCGCGCGTTCTCCGGCGAAAACGGACCGGTCCTGCTCTTCCGTCATTACGCTGGCGCGCTGCTCTTCTTCGGTGCGGCGGTCGGCATGCTCTCCTTTGGAGACGATCGCCAAGGCGGTATCGTTGGTGACCTCGTCGGGGATATCTTCCGGGGAATGCTTGGGAATGTCGCTTCCGGGCTGGTCTTCTTCGCCCTCGGGATCGTCGGGGTGCTGCTGCTTTCCGACACGAACCTGATGGCGCTGGAACGGGACATTCGGCGGCTGATGCCGAGGCGGCCGCCGAAGCCTGCCCAGGCGGCAATCGCTGAGGCTGTCGCGGTTCCTCCGGCGAAGTCCGGCCCGAAGGTTTTTTCGCCCAAGGCCGAGCCGCCGAAGAAGGCGAAGCCGATCGAACGGGTCATCAACATCCCGAAACGGGAGGCGAAGGTCGCGGAGAAGGCGGAGCCTGCACAACCGCTTCCGGCGCCGACACCGCCTGGTGAGCCGCTGCCGCTGCCGGATGTCCGTCATCTCAAGTACTACGAGACGGTCGAGCCAGACACCGCTTCGTTGGAAGCGAAGGCACGTACGATCGAGGAGACGCTCGGGAGCTTCAAGGTCGAGGCAACGGTACGCGAGATCAATCCTGGGCCGGCGGTGACGCAGTTCGCGCTGGAGCCGGGCAACGGGGTGAAGGTCCGGCGTATCACGGAATTGCAGAACGACCTGGCGCTGTCGCTGGCGGCGCAGAGCATTCGTGTCGAGGCGCCGATCCCCGGCATGGCGCGCGTGGGCATCGAGATCCCGAACGGGCAGGTTGCGGTGGTCGGACTGCGCGAGGTGATCGAGTCCGGATCGTTCCAGAACTCGAAGGCGAAACTGCCGATGCCGCTCGGCCGCGACGTGAATGGCCGCTATGTGGTGGGCGACCTCGTGAAGATGCCGCATCTGCTGATCGCGGGCGCGACCGGGGCGGGTAAGAGTGTCTGCCTCAACGGGATCATTAGCACGTTCCTGCTCACGAAGCAGCCGGATGAACTGCGCCTCCTGATGATCGATCCGAAGATGGTCGAATTGACCGGCTTCAACGGCGTTCCTCACCTGCAATGTCCGGTGGTGACCGAGATGGACAAGGTCGTCGGGGCATTGCGGATGGTTCTGCGGGAGATGAACCGGCGTTACGAGCTGTTCAAGAAGCAGGGTGTCCGGAACTACGACGGCTACAAGCTCAAGTGCGAGGACGAGCCGGAACTCGAGAAACTGCCCTACCTGGTCGTCATCATCGATGAGCTGGCCGACCTCATGATGACGACGCCGGATGAAGTGGAAACGCTGCTGGCGCGATTGACGCAGATGGCTCGGGCGACGGGCATCCACCTGATCATCGCGACGCAGCGGCCATCGGTGAATGTCCTGACCGGCCTGATCAAGGCGAACGTGCCGGCGCGGATCGCATTCGCGGTGTCGTCGATGATCGACAGCCGCGTGGTGCTGGACATGCCTGGCGCGGAGAAACTGCTCGGCCGCGGCGACATGCTCTTCCTGCCGCCGGACGCTGCCAAGCCGGTGCGCGTGCAGGGGGCGTTCATCGATGAGGAAGTGAAGGCGATCGTCGATCACTGGCTGACGGTGTCGCCGGTGCCGCAGTACGCCCAGGAATGGCTCGACCTGCCGAGCAGCGATCCCGAGAAGGGTGGAGAGGGCGACGGCGAGGGGGGTGAGGATCCCTTGATGGAGCAGGCGCTGGAGATTATCCGCGGCCAGGGCACGGCCTCGGCTTCCATGCTGCAACGGCGGCTGCGGATTGGGTACAACCGGGCGGCGCGCTTGATCGAGCAGATGGAGGACGACGGCGTGATCGGCCAGGCAGATGGGACGAGCAAGGGCCGTCCCGTCCTGATCGGCCACGACTGACGAGTCCTGGTGCGTCCATTGTGGACACATGACGAAAGACCGCCCGGATTCACTCCGGGCGGTCTTTGGGTCCGTTCGTGGAATGGTCAGGCCAGTTGCTGAAGCGATTCCGCAGCGACGGGGGGGGGAGGGGCCTGGGCGGCAGCCTCGGCGCGGATCGTCACCAGGCACGTCGAGCAGTAGACGGGGTTGCCATTGCGTGGAACGAACGGGACCGTCGTCGGCTGGCCGCATTGCGCGCACACCACCTCGGTCATGGCACTGGAGGGGAGCCCGAGCCGTGCCTTTCGTGCCGTCCGGCACTTGGGGCATCGAGCGGGAACATTGATAAGCGCGCGGTTTTTGTAGAACTGTTGCTCGCCAGCTGTCCAGGTAAATGGATTGCCACACTCGCGGCACGACAACGTCTTGTCCACGAACGTCATTCGGCTGACCCCTTGCGCTAGGTATGAAACCCCGTCACCGTAGCCCGGAAGTTCGCCGAAAGGGCGTGGACATCGTATCGGGCCAGTGGTTTTGTATGGCCACATTACCATCGGACCATGCCGTTGGCAAGGGGTTTGTTTAGTTTATTGCGACACATCGGGTGGCTACATGGGCAAGTTGTCTCTATGTGTCCATTGATTGTGCATTGTGGCGTGAGGTGCATGTCGGTTCGTTCGCGGGCGGCGGCAGGGCTGGACAACTGTCCGGATGCGATCGCCAGTGCGAATGGTAGGATTCTGGTACGGCGTGCATCGTCAATCACACGCACGATGCGCTTGCGGCAATCGATGATCCCGGACTCCGGTTCGCATGGTGTACGACAGGGGATTGGTGTGTCGATACGTTCGAGTTCCGCAACGGCGCAGCCTGTCGTGCGGTTGGTCGAGGAGTTGGGCAAGTTGCCCGGGATCGGACCGAAGACGGCGTCCCGCCTGGCGTTCCACTTGTTGCGAGTGCCGCGCGACGAGGCAGTCTCGCTTGCCGAGGCGATCCTGGAGGTGAAGGAGCGGGTTCGCCTCTGTTCGAATTGCTTCAACATTACCGAGACGGATCCCTGCCCGATCTGCGCCGATCCGGGCCGCGAGCCACGGATTTGCGTGGTGGAGGAGCCACTGGATGTGCTCGCGATCGAACGGACGCACGAATACCGTGGCCGCTATCACGTCCTGCATGGGGCAGTGTCGCCGGTGGATGGCGTGGGACCGGACAAGCTCCGCATCCGGGAGCTGGTGGAGCGGGTGGAGCGGGAATCGCCGGACGAGATCATCCTCTTCACGAACCTGGACCTGCCCGGTGAGGCGACCGCGACCTACCTCCATCGCCTGCTGACGCCGCTGGGCGTGACGATCTCGCGGCCGGCGACGGGCCTGCCGGTGGGCGGCGATCTCGAGTACGCGAACGACGTGACGCTTGGTCGCGCGTTGACCGGGCGGCGCGCGATCTAGGCCTGTCATCCAGCGCTGGCACCATATCTGGCCCTGCCCATTTTGGCGGGCACCTGTTGAGGTCTGGGGAGGGAACGGCTAGAATCAGAGGAATGAATGCTCTGCTGCGTTCCGCACACGCGCACCTTCTCTCGATCATCGCCCCGCGGGCCATGCTCATGAAGGCAGTCCGCCCCTCCAACCAGGCGAACGTGCCGCTTCGGCAATCGAAGCAGCGTGGCACGGTCGAGCCACAGATCCCCATTGATGTGCGCCCCGTCGCATTGCGGGATCTCCTGCCCCTCCATTCCATATCGGAGCGCTTTCCGCTCGATCTCCCCTTTGGCGAGATGACCGATACGGACCCGATGAGTGTCGGCCTGCGTCAGGTCGTGCCGTTCATGCGCCACGATCATCCGATGGTGGTCGCGCGGGCGGACCGGCGGTTGCTCGGGTACGCCTCCTTCCAGATCGTGGGACCCGATCAGCGCTGGTTGCTTAGCGGCGTTGGGTCGAACATGGGGATTTTCGAGGCCGATCCGCTCTGGGAGGAGTTGCTCCGTGGGGCGATCGTTACGGCGGGGCTGGACGGGACGAAGCGCCTGTTTGCCCGGCTACCGTCGGGTTGTCCGGTGATTCCGGCGGCGCGGCGTGTCGGTTTTGCACCGTACGTCTCGGAGACGGTCTGGGCGTCGGCGCTGGTGCCAGTGGCGCAGTGGTCGCGGCGACGCGGGGTGCGGCGCCAGGCACAGGCCGACGTGTGGTCGATTCACCAGCTCTATATGGCGGTGGTGCCGCGCCAGGTGCAGTACGCCGAGGCGATCACCAGCCACAGCTGGGATCTTGCCGCGCAGAGCCTGCCGGGTGGCGTGCGGGTTCGGGGCTGGCTGGCGGAAGGGGAACAGCAGGTCGCGGCGTATGCGCGGGTTCTCTCGTACCCAGCCGCCCACGCGATCGAGGTTCTGGTATTGCCGGAGCAGCGTGAGGTCTTCCGCCAGGTGCTCGCGACAGTCTTTGCCGAACTCGGCCAGATGTCTGCGCGGCGGGTCTACCTCACGCTGCGTGGGTACCAGGCCGAGCTGGGTTCGGTGCTGGAGGAGTTTGGCATGGGCGTGCATCTCGAACAGGATGTTCACATCAAGTACACCACCGCGCCTGCCGCAGCGGCAACATCGAATGTGAACCTCTCGCCGTTCAGTGTGGACGTGAAGGAGCCGTCCGCGAAGCGTGTCCCCACGTTCATCAGGAAGGCGAATCCCGATCCATCGTCCGATGGTGTTGGCATGCAGTAGGCGAGAGGGTCAGTGCAGGACAGGTTCCAGGTGTTCTGCGTCGGCACGGTGGTCCGGAACATGAGCGAGCGGCATGGCAGCGGGGGTCGGGTTCCCGGCTGGCGCGCCGCCGGATCAGGAGTCAGGGTTGGGCAGCATCGCACATGAGTCCCCGGCATCCGATCGACGGTCAGGATTCGAGTTCGAAGTGACGGATGACCTTCAGGATCTTCTCGCTGTTCTCCCCCCGCACATCACGGAACGGCTGATTGCCCTCGACAACCGCGCGGGGCTGGGTGAATTGATCGAGATCGTGATGGATCTCGGACGGCCGCCCGAGGCACGGTTCCAGAACGACGAAGTGACGCTCACCGATCTCGATGTCAGCCGTGAGGATCTGCGGCACGTCGAAGCCCGCATCGGAACCTTCGGCGACGACAATCGCGCCGGCATCGAGCGTACGCTCCACCGCATCTCTGCTATCCGCAACCGCTCCGGCGAGGTCGTTGGCCTTACCTGCCGCATCGGGCGCGCCGTCTACGGCACGATCGCAATCGTTGCCGACCTCGTCGAGTCCGGGCAGAGTGTCCTGCTTCTCGGGCGGCCAGGCGTCGGCAAGACGACGATGCTGCGCGAGACCGCGCGCGTGCTGGCCGACGAGCTGCGGAAGCGTGTCGTGGTGGTGGACACCTCCAACGAGATTGCGGGGGATGGCGATATTCCGCATCCGGCGATCGGTCGTGCGCGACGGATGCAGGTGCCGACGCCAACCGCCCAGCATGGGGTGATGATCGAGGCCGTCGAGAATCACATGCCGCAGGTGGTCGTGATCGACGAGATCGGAACCGAACTCGAGGCGCTGGCTGCGCGAACGATCGCCGAGCGCGGCGTCCAGCTGATCGGCACGGCGCATGGCAATTCGCTCGAGAACCTGATGCTGAATCCGACGCTCTCCGATCTCATCGGCGGCATCCAGTCGGTGACGCTCTCCGACGAGGAGGCGCGGCGACGCGGCACGCAGAAGTCGATCCTGGAGCGGAAGGCGCCGCCGACCTTCAACGTGATGGTGGAGATCGTCAACCGCGATGAGGTGATCGTCCACCCGGACGTGGCCTCGACCGTCGATGCCCTGCTCCGCAACGCGCCGGTGCGGTCCGAGCGCCGCATTCGCCGGGAAGATGGCACGATCGAGTTGAGCCGCTCCGACGATGCCCGGCGCGATCCGTCCGCGCATCGCGATGGGGAGCATCGGGAGCGTGAGGAGCGCGAACACCCATCCCAACGCATCGCGGTGGCAAGCGCTGGATCGCGCCAGCACGATGTGCCGGAGTCGTGGCTGCGTCACGACGAACAGCGTGGATCGTCCGTGGTCGATTTCCCGGCGCGCGTCCCGCAGGAGGCAACGCCGGCACCCGGTCCGGCACCGGCGTCCGAGGCCGAGCTTGCCGTGGCCCCGACCGTTGCGGCGATCGCCAAGGGGCGGGGAACGCCGGCCAAGCCGCTGCGGGTCTTCCCGTTCGCCATCAGCCGCAACCGGCTGGAGCAGACGATCCAGCAGCTTCGTGTGCCAGCGATGATCGTGCGCGACGCCGGCGAAGCGGACATCGTAATGACGTTGAAGAACGCCTACCGCCAGAAGCCGGCGACACTCCGCGATGTCGAGGCCCGTGGCGTGCCCGTCTACGTGCTTCGCTCGAATACGGCGACGCAGATGGAGCATGTGCTGCTGTCGCTCTTCCCCGGTCCGCGCGCGATGGCCGCGCCCAGCACATCGGTGGCCCCAACCCATCCGCAGCCGGTGGACGAGCCGGATTTCGTTGCACCAGTGCGCGGGGGTGGCAGCAAGGCGCCAAAGGCCGATCCGATCGTGGTCGCGTTGACGGAGGCCGAGCGCGCGATTTCCGCCGTCATGGGCGGCGCCCCGGCGACGGCGCTCAGCCCGCAGTCGCCGCCAATCCGCCGCATGCAGCACGAGCTGGCCGAGCGATACAATCTCTCGTCGCGCAGCCGGGGACGCGATCCCTTCCGGCATGTCGAGATCTACCGACGGGGTATTCAATAGGTGACAGCACTCGGGCGGTTCATCGTTTTCGAGGGGCCGGAGGGCGCGGGCAAGTCGGTTCAGGCGAACCGGCTTGCCGCGCTTCTGCGTTCGGAAGGGCGGTCCGTCGTCCAGACGCGGGAACCGGGCGGTACCGCGATTGGCGACGAAATTCGCACGGTGCTCCTGAGGGTGCGGGACGAGCAGGTGATGCCGGAGACAGAGGTGCTGCTGCTTGCCGCCGGCCGCGCGCAGCATGTCCGCGAGAGGATCGTCCCTGCGCTCGAGCGGGGAGAAGATGTGATCTGCGACCGGTTTGTGGATTCGACGCTGGCCTATCAGGGCGGGGGGCGCGGTGTGCCGCTGGATACGCTCGTGCCGATCCAGCAGTACGCGACCGGTGGCCTCACCCCGCACCTCCGCATATTGCTCGATCTGCCGGTGGAGGAAGGTTTGCGGCGTCGCTTTGCCGATCCGGAGAGCGTCAACCGGATCGATCAGGACGATATCGCCTTTCACCAACGCGTGCGCGCGGCCTATCTCGCGCTGGTGGCCCGCGATCCGGCCGGTTGGGTGGTGATCGATGCGTCCCGTGGGATCGACGAGGTGGCGGCCGATGTTGTCGCGTCCGTACGGGACAGGCTAGCATAGGGAATCCGCAGGGCGGACAATGGGGTCCCCTGCGTTCGACGGATGGCGGTCTGGACGGGGCATCATGAAGCTGGTCATTGCGGTGGTTCAGGGCTCGGACGTGGAGCGGTTGCTCGAAGCGCTCGTCTCCCACGGGTTCCGGGCTACGCAGATCAATAGTTCGGGCGGGTTTCTTCGGGAGCAAAACGTAACCCTGCTGGTCGGCGTTGAAGATGGACAGGTGCCGGCCGTGCGGGAAATCGTCCGTCAGAACTGTCACGCTCGTACTCGCTTCGTGAACCCGCTGATGCCGATCATCGAGCCGGGTGAGTTCTATGCTCCCAGTCCGATCGAAGTCCTGATCGGTGGAGCCACACTCTTCGTCCTCAATATCGCCCGCTACGAACGAATCGGCGCGCACGCCGCCATCGCCTGATCCCTTCGCGACGCAAGGAGCCATCATCTTGGACATCGAGGCGCTCATCGCACGCGGATTGCAAATCCTGCTTGCCCTGGGCGGTGCCTATCTCATCGCAACCTGGTTCGTGCTCGCGATCTGGACGTTCCGTGACATCGAGTCGCGCAGCAAGAGCGTGGTGACGCAAGTCTTCTCCACGCTGCTCGTGGTGCTCTTCTGGGTGCCGGGCCTGCTTCTCTACTGGTTGCTGCGCCCGAAAGAGACGCTGGACGAGGCCTACCAGCGCTCGCTGGAAGAGGAGTATCTGCTTCAGGACCTGGAGGAGATGCCGCTCTGCCCAACCTGCAACCATCTGGTGCAGGACGAGTGGCAGATCTGTCCGCACTGTGCGACGCAACTGCGCGAGCCGTGCAGCAACTGCGGCCAGCTGATCGACCTCAAGTGGGATGTCTGCCCGTACTGCGGATCGGAGCACACGCACGATCACGCGGACGACGAGGCTGCCCAGTTGCCGGGTGAGCGGTGGGTCGATCCTGTCGCGATCGAGCAGCGGCTACGGACGGCGGAGGAGCGTCGGTTGCTGGAGGAATCCCGGGCATTGCCGGCGGTTACGGCCCTTTCGGCAGAGGACCGCGATCGTCTCATGCAGTCGTTGCGGCGGCTGGAGGAGGCGACGGCGACGACCGCAGCGTCCCGAAACGGGCATGGTTCGCCGAACGGGACGAACGGTGCTACGCCAGCCTCGTCCTCGGTTGGGACGGCGTCCGTGGCTCCGTCCCCCAATGGGGCGAGCGACCGGCACGATGCTGCTCCGACGGCGACCGAGAGCACGTCGCAGTTGCCCAACCTCGACGATATCGCCGCGCCGGACTCGCCCGCGAGCGATGTGGACGCCGACGAGACGTCCATCCCGGAGCGGTTCAAGGTCAAGTAACCCGATTCAAATCAGGAGCAGAAGACGCGGAATGGGCCCCCAGCCGGGAGGCCCATTCCGCATGAGACGTGGGCGCTGGATTGCTCGTTTGGCTACCTGTTCGTGGCGCTTGGCATGAATGGCGCCCGGAAGACAACTGCGAAGCCGTCGGCAAGAACGGGGCTCCCTCCACCTTCGCTGGAGACCATGCGTGGGGCACGCGTGCGAGCGAAGAGCCACGCTCATCCGGTGGCGCGCACACCCTGCATCGCTATGGATCACGATGCCCGGTTCACGAAGAGGCGACTCGGCGACGGAAGGCTTGCTGCTGTTCCAGCGACCGGGTCGGAATCGCATCCGGCCGGATCTGGAAGTTGAACTTCGTGCGCACCGCCTCGTAGAAATTGTGGCTGCCGATCTTGACCAGCTGGAATGTGTGCTTGCCGCGCCGGATCGTGACAGTATCCCCGAGGCCGAGATCGACCGTCGAGCGTCCATCCAGGGTCAGCTGCGCGTCGTGATCGTTCGTCAGGACAAGTTCGATCGTCACATCCTCGGAGGCGATCATCGGGGTGCGGATGGGGGAGTGGCAGTTGATGGGAACGACCGCAAACCCGCGGACGCCCGCGGTGAGAATCGGGCCGCCAGCTGCCATACAATAGGCGGTGCTGCCGCGCGGCGTGGAGACGATCATGCCGTCGCCGGGATAGGTGTTCACCCAGTAGCCATCGATGTAGAGCTCGATATCGATCATGCGGTTGCCGGAGCGGATCACCACGTCGTTGATCGCCCACCCCTGGTCTTCCCGCGTGCCGTGGCGGAGCAGCGTGGCGGAGAGGGTCGAACTCTCCTCGATCGTGAATTCGCCGGCGACCAGGGCCGCCATCGCCAGCTCCCAGTCCTGCTGCTCGACGAGGGCGAGGAACCCGACCTTGCCGAAATTGATGCCGAGCAGCGGGACATCGGGGAAGTTGTTGGCCGCGCGCATCATCAGGCCATCGCCACCGAGGACGACGATCGCGTCGATGGCCTCCGTCGGGGCCGCATGCAACGCCTGTTCGGGGACGGCCACATGGCCATGTGCCTGTAGCCAGTCCACAATCGCCTCACCGAGAAGGTGCGCCTCCGGTTTGCTGAAGGCTGCGATGATGCCGATGCGTTGCGAAGAGGTAGTCATTCCGGATCTCCGCTTTTGGATGATGGGCGCTCCGAGGCCCACGACGGCGTAAGGTAGGCTGCCTGATCGTCCCGTGTGGCGAAGCGGTAGAGGGCGGCGGGACGATGGCTGCCGTCGCGGCGCTGCTCGCCCGTGTCGGCGAGGATGCCGGTGAGACTCATGCGACGGCGGAAGTTCCGCTTGTCCACGGGGTGTCCGAGCACGGCCTCGTAGGCCTGCTGGAGGTCTGTCAGGGTGAACGTTTCCGGGAGCAGATGAAACGCGATGGTGGTGTAGCCGAACTTTGCGCGGAGACGGACCACGGCGTAGTCGATCACGGTGCGGTCGAATGCCCGATGCAGGGCTGCATCGGCGACTGGCAGCCATGCGAATGCTGAATCGCGCTGCGTGCCGGGTTCGGGCCGGGCGGTGTCGTCCTGGCGGAAGAGGGCGATGTAGGTAATCACCACATGGCGGAGCATGCCCGTTCGCGGGCTGAACGTATAGAGCTGTTCGAGGTAGCCGGCACGACGACCGGATGCCTGCGACACGATGCGATGGGCTGTCATGTCGAGCGATTCGGCGGTGGCCGGCGCCGCGGCGAACAGGTAGCGGTCGTCGGATTCGATGCCGATGCCGATCTCGAGCATGCCGCTTGCGATCCGGAACGGGACGACGCAGACGAGCAACGGCGGTTGCGAGGCGTCGGCGCTGAAGTCCGTACTGGCGGGTGCATCCAGTGGGGGGCCTGCATCGCTCATTGCGTGGATCACCCTCCCTGACGGCGTTGACGAACCGGGTGCGCACGCAGAACGCTGACGGGGCGTGGCAGGTGCTGTTGCTGGCGTCCGGAGCGAACCGGAACCAGCGTCCACGGCGCCGTGTGGCGCGATGAAAGCGGCTTGACGTAGACTAACCGGGGCCGCGATCGCGGGTGGTGAAATGGTATCACAAGGGTCTTTGGAACCTTTATTCCAGGTTCGAATCCTGGCCCGCGAGCCCACCCTCCTTCTCGGCAGGCCGGACCGGTGCTGACGAACACCCGGTTCACGACGCCTCTCACCCGGAAGAGACCTTCCCTTGAACGCCCATCTGGATGCAGGAAACCCGCCGCAGCCCGCTTCGGTGGGTGTTGCCGTTGCTGTGCTGGCGGCCGGGCATGGCACCCGCATGAAGTCTTCCATCCCCAAGCACCTGCACCCGGTTGGCGGGGTGCCGATCGTGGAGCGAGTGATCCGGGCGGGGCTTGCCGTTTCCCCCGACCGGCTGGTGGCCGTGGTTGGTCCGCCCCTCGCGGACCTTCCGGTGCGCCTGGGCCTGGAGGGACACGTCGATGTCGTCCTGCAGGAAACGCCGCGTGGCACTGCCGACGCCGTCCGCCATGCTCTGGCCGCGATCGGCTCCTGCGAATGGCTGGTCTCCTTGCTGGGCGACAATCCGCTGCTGACCGGCGACATGATCGGGCAACTGGTGACGGGCGCCCAGGAGACGGGATCTCTCGTGACCGTCCTGACGTCGATCGTCGACGATGCACAGGGGTATGGGCGGATCGACCGCGACGGGCTCGGCCGGCTTCGGCGGATTGTCGAGAAGAAGAACGACGACCCAGCGAAGCGCGTCGGCCCGACCGAGATCAACAGCGGAATCATGGTGCTGAAGGGCGCCTGGGCGCAAGAATCGCTCACCCGGTTGCAGCTGGATGCGACGACGAACGAATTCCTGCTTACCGATCTGATCGAACTGGCGGTCTCCGAGCATCGGGACGGCGAGCCGTGGCCGGTCCAGAGCGTAGGCGTGCAACCAGAGGTCGCGGTTGGGGTCAACACGCGCCAGCAACTCGCCGAGGCCGATGCGATCGTACGGCGACAGGTGCGCGATCACCTGATGGAAAGCGGCGTCACCATCCTTGGGCCGGAGACGGTCTTCATCGATGAGACCGTCGAGATCGGGCAGGACACTGTCATCCATCCGTTTACCGTGATCAGTGGGAGGACGACCATTGGCGCGAACTGCCGGATCGGACCGCATGCGGTGATCGAGTGTGCGACGATCGGCGACGATGTCGCCGTGATTGGGGCGACGGTGGTCGATTCCTCGGTTGCGGTGGGCAGCAGCGTCGGGCCGTACTCCAGGTTGCGGCAGGGTGCCACGATCGGGCCGGACGTGCATATCGGTAACTTCGTCGAGGTCAAGAACTCCCAGCTGGGCGTGGGCACGAAGGCCGGACATCACGCATACCTTGGCGACGCGACGGTCGGTGAACGGGTCAACATCGGCGCCGGGGTAATCACCGCGAATTACGATGGTGTTGCCAAGCATCGCACGCAGATCGGGGACGATGCGTTCATCGGCAGCGATTCCGTGCTGGTGGCGCCGAGGACGATCGGTGACCGGGGGCGGACAGGGGCCGGCGCGGTGGTGACACACGATGTCGATCCCGATACGCTGGTGGTCGGTGTCCCCGCTCGCCCGCGCACGTCTGGCGGTTCGACCGGATCCTGAATTGGCGACGAGCTGCAGATCGTGTAAGGGGGATCGCGGGATGGAAGGACGGCTCCAGGTATTCTCCGGCAATGCCAACCGGGCGCTCGCCGAAGCGATCTCTCACGAGCTGGAGACTCCCCTCGGGCGGGCAATTGTCGGCTCGTTCCAGAACGGCGAGACGCGCGTGAAGCTGGAGGAGAATGTCCGCGAATCGGATGTCTTCATCATCCAGCCGACGTGTGACCCAGTGAACCAGAACGTGATGGAACTGCTGATCATGATCGACGCCGTGCGGCGGGCGTCGGCTGCACGCATCACGACGGTGATCCCCTATTACGGCTATGCGCGGCAAGAGAAGAAGACGACCGGCCGCGAACCGATCTCGGCCAAGCTCGTGGCCAACCTGCTGACGACTGCCGGCACCGATCGCGTGCTGGCGGTCGATCTGCATTCGGCGGCGATCGAGGGATTCTTCGATATTCCCGTCGATCACTTGCGGGCGACGCCGTTGCTGGCGAACCATTTCCGGCGTGAGATCGGCGAGGAAGTGGTTGTCGTCAGCCCGGATGCGGGTGGTGTCGCGCGTGCCCAGGACTTCCGGCAGCGCGTTCGTGGCTCGCTGGCAATCATCTCGAAGCAGCATCCGCGCCCGGAGGCGACGGAGACCCTCGACATGGTTGGCGATGTCGAGGGCAAGGTCGCGGTGATCGTGGATGACATGATCTCCACTGGCGGGACGTTGGTGCAGGCTGCGAACATGCTTGTAGCGCGGGGAGCGAAGCAGATTCACGTCGCCGCGACGCACGGCATCTTTGCCGCCGATGCCTTCGAGTTGCTGGAGGAATCGCCGATCGACCGGATCTTCGTGACCGATACGATCCCCCTCTCGCCGAAAGGGATCGGGCGCGTGGAGATTGTCAGCGTCGCGCCGTTGCTGGCGGAGGCGATCATGCGGACACACAAGGGACTGAGCGTTTCGGCCCTGTTTACGTAGCATGGAGTCATTCCTGATGACGGCAGCGTTCGTCATCATTGCCAGGAATGAGCGATCTTGCCGAAGGATCGCTTCCGCGTGCCGCGGTGTCGCGTGCGTGGCGACGTTTCTGGATTGCACCGAGAGTCCAGGGTATCTCGAACCGGGAGTTGAGGCGCGGTGAATCTGAGCGGAGACGATTGGCAACGGATCGTTGCGATTGCGCTGGCGGTGGCGGCGATGGCGTTCGCGGGTGTGGCGCAGACGTTGATCGGCGTGACCAGCCGCCAGCGCTTGCGCGGGCTGGTGTCCGGGCCGGAGCCGACGAGCGGGCAGCGTACCGTGCAGTCGATTGCCGATCCGCGCCGGGCGCTGTTCGCGACGATGCTGCTCGTGCAGGTGGTCGCGGCCATCGTGGCCAGCGTGCAGATGGAGTCGCTGTTCAACGAGCACTGGGAGGGCGACGACTACAGCTGGCTCTCGTCGCTGATCGTTGTGTTGCTCTACCTCGTCTTCGGCCAGGCGTTGCCGCGTGCGCTGGCGGCAAAGGATCTCGAACGTTTCCTCAACGCGGTCATCCGCATCGCGCAGGTCCTGACGACGATCCTGAAGCCGGTGACCTGGCTGGTCGACCGGATCGCCTTGCTCTTTGTGCGCGTCCTGCCGGGACGGCTTGATGAAAGCGAGGTCGAGGCGCTGGAGGAGGAACTGCAGCCGCGCTCCTACGAGTCCGACGACGAGGTGATTGGCGCGCACGAGCGGGAGATGATCGACGGTATTCTCAGCCTGGAGGAGATGACCGTGCGCGACATCATGGTGCCGCGCCTCGACATCGTGGCGGTCGACCGAACCGTCGCGCCGCGGGAACTGATCGAGATCATCACGAAGGCCGGGCATTCGCGCGTGCCCGTCTATCAGGGGTCGATCGACCGTATCCTCGGTGTGCTCTACGCAAAGGACCTGTTGCCGCTGGTGATCGGCAGCACGCGGAGTATTCCGCTGCTGGACCTGATCCGGCCGGCGTTCGTGGTGCCGGAATCGAAGAAGCTGGACGTACTCTTCGCCGAACTGAAGCGGGCGAAGATCCATATCGCGATCGTCGCGGACGAATACGGCGGGACGGCCGGTCTGGTGACGATCGAGGACATCCTGGAGGAGATCGTCGGCGAGATCCAGGACGAGTACGACACGGAGTTGCCGCTCTTCGAGCAGCCGGAACCGGATGTGCTGCTGGCCGATGGCCGCCTTCCCATCGAGGATGTGGAGGATGCGCTCGGCGTGACGTTCGAGGAGGACGAGAGCTTCGCCACGTTTGGCGGGTTCGTCCACAAGCATCTTGGGCGGCTGCCAATTCAGGGCGATGTGTTCGAGGCAGAAGGGGTGAAGGTCAAGATCCTGGCGGTGGAACGGCATCGCGTTCGTCGGCTGCGGATCACGCGACTGCCGAAGCCGGCGCCCGACGAGCCGCATTCCGGACGCCGGTTCGGACGCGGCGACAGCGATCGTGCGAGCGACGACGGACAGGCGGACGAGCTGGGCGAGGATGCGTAGGGACCGACAAGAAGCCTGCCCTGAGCGTAGCCAAAGTGTCGGTCCAATGTTGGCATTCACGATGCCTACCTTACGCCCAACTCCCCATGTCATGGTGAGCGCAGCGAATCACCCCCGCGCGAAGCGCCATCGACCGGAAGTCGATATCCAGAGCGCACATTCCAGACAGCGGCCTTTGCCGAACGGTGCTGATGGACGAGGCATTGTCTCTGCCAACACCGGAGTCCCGGCTTCGCCGGAAGCGCTTCGCGCGGAGGTCCTTCGCTCCGCTCAGGATGACACGGGAGTTAGGCATAGGGTGAGCATCGTGAATGTCACGTCATGGGGTTCTTCGCGGAGTTCATCCTGAGCCAAGCCGAAGGACCCAGCATGATATGTCGGGTTAGTCTGGATGGAGCGCCCATGTTGATATACCAGGCTGCGGTAAGGGCCGAAGTGACCGTCGCATTCTCCGTGGACGCGGCCCTTGTGGCTGTCTTGGAGCGGCTGGCCCCTCCGGCTTCGTTCGGGACAAGCTTCAGGGCCGCGCCTACGGGCCAAGATTTCGGGCTACGCTGCAGGCTCGGCAAAGCCTTTCGTGCATTCTCGAATCTGGTTGGTCCATCCAATCATGCTGGACCGAGTCTCGGATCGGTCCGATGATGCTGCCGTTCGGGTGGCCGCTGATCCGCCTCGATGTGACTGGCAGCACGATGGACGATGCACTCGCGCTCGCACGGCTTGGCGCGCGGCATGGAACGGCGGTCGTGGCAGGGTTGCAGACGGCGGGTCGGGGACGGGCGGACCGGCGGTGGGAGACGCCGCCGGGAACCGCGCTCCTGATGTCCGTCGTCCTGCGGCCATATCTCCCCGCGCACGCGTTGTCGCCGCTTTCGATACTGGCTGCGCTGGCGGTGCGGGAGGTAGCCCTATCGGTCGGGGTTCCAGAAGACGACGTTCGGATCAAATGGCCGAACGACGTGCAGATCCGAGGGAAGAAGGTTTGCGGCATTCTTGCACGGACCCATCAGCTCGTGCCGGGAGAGCCGCCAGTCGTGGTGCTCGGGATCGGGTTGAACGTGAATGTGCCCATCGCGGCGCTGCCGGAGACGGGTATCAGTCTCTCCGTGGCGCTCGGGTGCTCGCTCGATCTCGATGCGGTACGGGCGCTGCTGCTGGATCGGCTCGACCGGATACTGCAAGCGCTGTCCTCCGGCGAGATGGACGGGATGTGGTCGGCGGCCGATCGTGCGCTGGCCTACCGTGATGAAGTGGTCGATGTGGAGGACGGTGGCCGGATCGTGACTGGAACGCTGGCCGGGGTGGAGCGCTCCGGCGCGCTGGTGCTGGATGTCGGGGGGCAGCGGACCGTCATCGTGTCCGGAGACCTGACGCGGGGGCCGCGGTTGCGGGAGTAGGATCGTTGCACCCCATATCGACCGGCGGTCGATTGTGCTTTGCACCGGACGGCCCTCGACGTGGCAACCAGAGGACTCGGAGTGGGGAGAGCGTTTCCTGTCTTGGGATACTCGTTCTTGAGCCGTCGCGTTGTGTAGGGACACTTCGACCTGCGGGGCCTAGTTCGGTGCCTTGTATACTTCCGGCATCGAGCCAGTGAGCCAGTGTCTGCATGCATGGGCAATGGTGCCGGGCATGCCTGGCTCCGAAGCCTAGCGTGGAGTCCGCATGAATTTCGACCTGACCGACGAGCAGATCCAGGTGCGCGACATGGTGCGCGAGTTCGCGCAGCGAGAGGTCGCGCCGCACATCCAGCAGTGGGATGCCAAGGGCGAGTATCACCGCGAGGTGATCGACAAGATGGGTGAGGCCGGACTCCTTGGCCTGCCGATTCCGGAGGAATACGGCGGTCTCGGCCTCGACTACGTCAGCCTTGCCCTCGCCTGCGACGAGACGGAGTATGTCGATACCTCCCTCCGCGTCGTCCTCAGCGTCCACGTCGGGCTGAACAGTCTCGCCCTGTTGCAGTGGGGCACCGAGGAGCAGAAGCAACGCTGGCTGGTGCCGCAGGCGACTGGAGAGAAGATCGCGACCTTCGGCCTCACCGAACCGGGCGCGGGTTCCGACGCTGGAGCGATCGCGACGACCGCGACGCGAGACGGCGATTCCTACATCCTCAACGGCAACAAGATGTGGATCTCACTGGCCGATGTCGCGGATCACTTCCTCGTCTTTGCGTCCATCGACCGCTCGTTGAAGCACAGGGGCCTCACCGCATTTGTCGTCGAGCGAGGGATGCCGGGGCTGACGACGGGCACGATCAAGGGCAAGCTCGGGGTGCGGGCCGGGAACACTGGCGAGATCGCCTTCGACAACGTCCGCGTGCCGGTCGAGAACCGGATCGGCGAGGAGGGCGAGGGCTTCAAGATCGCGATGAGCTGCATCGACCAGGGGCGCTTCACCGTCGCCGCTGGGGCAGTCGGTCTGACGCGGGCCTGCCTTGATGCGAGCGTGGCCTACGCCAACCAGCGCCAGACCTTCGGCGTGCCGATCGGCAAGCATCAGCTCGTGCAGCAGATGATCGCGAAGATGGTGCTCGGGCACGAGACCTCCGAATTGCTGGTGATGAAGGCGGCAGAGCTGAAGAACCGCGGCATCCGCAACACGAAGGAGACCTCGCTTGCCAAGTGGCATGCCTGCGATGTCGCGTTGCAGTCGGCGGACGATGCGGTGCAGATCCACGGGTCGTATGGCTTCTCGAACGAGTATCCGGTCGAGCGCTTCCTGCGGAATGCGCGCGGCGCCGTGATCTACGAGGGCACACGCGAGGTGCATACGATCCTGCAGGCGGAATATGCGCTTGGGTACCGGCAGGACAAGCCGCTCAGCCATCCGCAGCAGCCCGCCCAAGGGTTCGAGGAATGAGGACATAGGACCGAGGACATAGAACCGCATAGTCAAACTCTGTTCTATGTCCTCCGCCCTGAGTCCTCTCGACGGGGGTGTTCATGAATCGCGAATCCGGAACCGTGATCCTCGGTGGGGTACGGACGCCGTTCGGCAAGCTGAACGGCGGGTTGGCGAGTCTTTCTGCCGTCCAGCTTGGCACGGTCGCGTTGCGGGAGAGCATCGCGCGAAGCGGAATCGACCCGGCGGCGATCGGGCACGTCGTGATGGGGCAGGCGATCCAGGCAGGAGCGGGCCAGAATCCAGCGCGGCAGGTGAGCGCGGCAGTCGGGCTCGACTGCGCGGTCACGTCGGAGACGATCAACCATGTCTGCGGATCCGGCATCCGGGCGGTCGCACTGGCGGACATGGCGATCCGTCTCGGCGATCATCAGGTGGTCGCTGCCGGCGGCATGGAGAGCATGACGCAGGCACCGTACCTCCTGCGTGGTGCCCGCGGTGGGTATCGCATGGGCGATGGCGTGCTGGAAGACGCGATGATGGCCGACGGTCTCTGGTGCGCGCTCGATTCGTGCGCGATGGGCGCGCATGGCGATCGCGTTGCGGCGGAGGAGCGCGTCTCCCGCGAGGAGCAGGATGCATGGGCGCTGCGGTCGCACACCCTTGCGCTGGAGGCGATCGATTCCGGCTGGATGGCGCGGCAGATCGCGCCGGTCGAGGTCGTTGGACGGAAGGCGACCGTCGCCGTTGCAGAAGACGAGGCGCCGCGCCGCGATACGAGCGCTGAGGCGCTGGCTCGCCTGAGGCCGGCGTTCACGCCGGACGGTTCCGTGACGGCCGGGAATGCGCCCGGCGTCAACGATGGTGCTGCGACGTTGGTCGTTGCGGGTGCAGAGTGGGCACGGACGAACGGCGTGACGCCGCGAGCGCGCATCCTGGCGCATGCACAGGCGGCGTGGGACGCGCCATATCTCGCCTACACGCCGGCGATGGCGACCGAGAAGGCGCTGCAGAAAGCCGGTCTTTCGGTCTCCGATGTCGATCTGTTCGAGATCAACGAGGCCTTCGCCAGTGTCACGCTCATCTCGGCGCGACGCCTCGGCATCGACCTCGATCGTGTGAACGTCCACGGCGGCGCGATTGCCTTCGGGCATCCGTTGGCGGCGAGCGGTGGACGTATCCTGCTCTCGTTGATCCAGGAGCTGGAGGATCGCGGCGGTGGGATCGGTGTCGCGGCGATCTGCACCGGTGGCGGCCAGGGCGACGCCATCGTGGTGAAGGTGGGCGAATGAACGAGGAACGGGCGCAGCGCCAGGCGATGATCGACCGGTACGCGGCGCACTGGCCGGGCGCGATCGTGCTGCCGTATCTCGGCGCGTGGCCGGAGATCGACGAGTCGGCGTTCGTGGCGCCGGGCGCGGTTGTGATCGGCAACGTCACGATCGGTGCGGAGTCGAGCGTCTGGTTCAATACCACCCTTCGGGGTGATATTGCGCCGATCAGCGTCGGCGTACGATCCAGCGTGCAGGATGGCACGGTGGTCCACGTCAACATGGACGCGCCGACGGTCATCGGCGATGAGGTGACGGTTGGCCACAGCGCGCTGATCCACGGTACGACGATCGGCAACGGCAGCATGATCGGCATGGGCGCGATCGTGCTCTCGTATTCGCGGATCGGCTCCGGCGTCGTCGTGGCGGCCGGGGCGCTGATTCCGGAGCGGATGGAAGTTCCGGACGGTGCGGTGATGATGGGTATCCCGGCGAAGCAGCGGGATTCGCTCTCCGCCGAGCAGCAGGAGCGGATCGCTGGTATCGGCGGACGCTACGTGCGGGTGAGCCGGAACTATCTCGCCGACCTACGGTCCACGGTGACGTCCGAGCAGGTGGAGGGCGAGGAGGATCCGCGTCGTTGACCTAACATCATCCGTGATGGATTCGGGCCGACATGGGGTCGGCCCCTCCATACGAACGGTTATCGGGAATGCCGGTCGTTCGTAGGGACCGGCCCTATATCGGTCCGATGGAGGCTGATCCATGCCAATCGATCTTGAAATGACCGGTGCGGTCGCGACGATCACCGTCAACAATCCTGACCGCCTCAACGCGCTGAATAGCACGCTCCTGATGGAGCTCCACGTGGCGATCCGGGTCGTGGCGGCGGACGACGCGATCCGTGCGATCGTCTTCACCGGCGCGGGCGACCGGTCGTTCATTGCCGGGGCGGACATCAGCGAGATGGCTGAATTGTCCGAGCATGGGGCGCAGGCATTCGCGCGGCTCGGGCACGCGGTGGGCGCGGCCTTCGAGCAGGCGCCGCAGCCGGTGATCGCGGCGGTGAACGGGTTTGCGCTCGGTGGAGGATGCGAACTCGCACTGGCAGCGGACTTCCGGTTCGCCTCGCAGAATGCGGTCTTCGCGCAGCCGGAGGTCGGGCTGGGGATTCCCCCCGGCTGGGGCGGGACGCAGCGGCTGGTGCGGGCGGTCGGTGAAGGTTTCGCCGCCGAGATGATCTGCACCGGACGGCGTGTCAAGGCGGACGAGGCGTTGCGCGTTGGGCTGGTGAACCGCGTGGTGCCGCAGGGGGAAGTGCTGGAAGCGGCTCGCCTCACAGCGGTAGCGATCGCGGATAACGCCGGCGGTGCGGTGCGGCTTTCGAAGCGGCTGATCCAGCGCAGCCGGGAAGCGGCTCCGGCGGCGGCACTTGCCGAGGAGGCGCATGCCTTCGCGAGCGTCTTCGGTGGACACGACCAGCGGGAGGGCATGGATGCTTTCCTCGCGAAACGGGAGGCGGCGTTCGACCATGAGTGAGGCATCCACCGGCCTGAAGATGGCCGTGCTGGTGAAATACATTCCCGATCCGAACGGGGTTTCCGTCGATCCGGAGACGCGTGGGCCGGTCTTCTCTGGCACGATGGCGGTCAACACCTACGACACCTACGCGGTTGCTGAGGCGATCGAACTGAAGGAGCGCTACGGCGGCGAGGTCACGGTCCTGACGGTCGGGCCGGCGAGTGCGCGGGAAGCGATCCTGCGCGGGCTGGCGACCGGGGCAGATCGCGGTATCCACCTCCAGGCCGATGCGGACGTGCTGGCGAGGCTCGATTCGCTGGCGCTGGCACGGCTCATCGCGAACCGCTTGCGTGGTGAGGCGTTCGATCTCGTTCTCGCCGGGCAGCAGAGCGAGGATCTGGAGACGGGGCAGGTCGGCCCGCAGGTCGCGGCGCTGCTCGACCTGCCGCACGTCTCGCTGGTGACGAGCGTTGAAGCAGATGTGGCCGCGCGGACGTTACGCATCCGGCGCGACAGCGAAGGCCGCAAGCAGGTGATCGGCGTCGCGCTTCCCGCGATGCTTCTGATGCTGACCGGCCGCGACGGTGAGCAGCGGCACCCGACGTTGAAGGGGATGATCCAGGCGAAGCGGAAGCCGGTCGATGTCGTCGCGATCGATCCATCGACGGTTGGCGAACCAGTGATGACGTGGAGCGATCCGGTCGCACCGGTCCGGGAGCGGGAAGCGATCATCGTCGAGGGCAAGCCTGCGGCAGAGGCCGCGAAGGCGCTGGCCGCATGGCTGCGGGAGAAGCATCTCGTATGAACGAGCGGGCGTCAGTCTTTCTTGTGGCGGATGTCGCCGATGATGGGGTCTTGCGTTCGCTGAGCGCGGAGATGGTGACCGCCGGACGCACTGTTGCCGAGGCAGCCGGGAGCGACCTCGTCGGGATCGTGCTTTCGACGGATGGATGCGCGGCGGAGGCCCTCGCGTCGCTGGATGGCGTCGATCGCGTGCTGGCGGCGACGGATGAGGCGTTCCTGCCGTGGACGGCGACGACGTGGGCGAGTGCGGTCGGGGGAATTCTCGCTGAGCGGGAACCGGTTGCCGCGCTTTTCCCCGGCAGTATCTCCGGGCGGGACTACGCACCTCGGGTGGCCGTCCGCTTCGGCGTACCGATGGCAGCGGACATCTCCGCAGTCGTGGCCGATGCCGACGGATTCGCGGTGCGGCGGCCGGTCTACGGCGGTCGCGTGGAGACGACGGTCACCGTTGCGGCGGGAACGACGCCGTTCCTGACAGTGCGGCCCGGTGCGTTCGCGAAGGCTGCCGCCCGGAGTTCCGCCGCTCCTATCGAGCGCGTCCCGGTCGATTCTTCGGCACTTGACAGGCGGGTGCAGGTGTTGGAGGTGACGGAGCACAAGCCAGGCGGACCGTCACTGACGGAGGCGAAGCGGATCGTTTCCGGTGGCCGGGGCTTGCAGGGTGCGGACGCCTTTGCGATGCTGCACGAACTTGCGGAGTTGATCGATGCGGCGGTCGGTGCATCGGGCGCTGTCGTTGGGCAGGGATGGCAATCGCACGACATCCAGGTGGGGTCGACCGGGCATTCGGTGTCTCCGGAGCTCTACCTCGCGGTTGGCATCAGTGGGGCGCCGCAACATCTGGTCGGGATGCAAGGATCGGAATACGTCGTGGCGATCAACCGCGATCCTGCCGCACCGATCTTCGACATTGCTGCGTTCGGAATCGTCGGGGACCTGTTCGAGGTCGTGCCGATGTTGATCGCGGAGTTCAGGTCCGGCGAGACGGCCGGATAGAGGTGGGGAACCCCATGGGCGTGAAGGTCAAGCGGGTCCAGCATGTGAGTGTGCCGATGCCGGTCGGTGCGAACGACGAGGCGCGGGCCTTCTACGGCAGTGTGCTGGGGCTGCCAGAGGTGCTGCCGCCGTCGACGCTGAACCGCGACCGGCTGGTCTGGTACAAGATGGGCGACAACGGTGACGAGTTGCATGTCTTCGCGGAAGAGGCGTTCGGGCCGAACTCGCCGCGCCAGCACTTCTGCATCGAAGTCGAGGATCTGGAGGCGGCTCGTGCTGTCGCCGTGGGAGCTGGGTTGGAGGTCCTGTCCGAGCCTCCCATCCACAATCGCCCGCGATTCAGTCTGCGCGATCCGTTCCAGAACCGGTTCGAGGTGACGCAGATCACCGGCCCGTACGACGAGAACGACTGAGGCGGACTCCGCAGAGCCGGCGAGCAACGCACCATCCCGTTGTCATCCTGAGCGAATGCCAAGGACCCCGTGCGAAGCGCAGCCGGAAACCGGTGTCGGCCTGTGCGATGTCATGCCCGCCGAATCTCTCCCGTGGGATATCGCGTAGCAGATTTTCGCTCCGGATATCGACCGGCAGTCGATTGTGCTTCGCACGGGGGTTCTTCGCTCCGCTCAGAATGACATGGGGGTGAAGCCCAGCACGGCGTATTGCTTGCGGAACTGCCATAGACTGTCAGGAGCGACACGTCCTGCACGTATAATTCGTGCAGGACGTGTCCCGTTTTCTCGTGTCTGTACAGAAGGATTCCGCATGGCAGCTGCCCCCAAGATCACCTATACCTCCACCCCCGAAGAGATCGCAGCGATGCACGAGACGTTCGATCGCGAGCTCGATGCCGCCGAGAAGACGTTCAACACGACGTATCCGATGATCGTCAATGGCGAAGACCGTACGAGCGACAAGGTCTTCGAGGTCGTGGCGCCGGCGAATGTGAACCTCGTGCTCGGGTTCTTTCCGAAAGGCACCAAGGCCGATGTCGACGACGCGGTCGCCGCTGCCAAGGCCTACTATCCGACCTGGGCGAAGATGCCCTGGCAGGAGCGCGTCGCGATCATCCGCAAGGCCGCTGAGGTCGTCCGCGAGCGCAAGTTCCACTTGGCGGCCGTCATGATCCGCGAGGCCGGCAAGTCCCGCACCGAGGCGATCGGCGAGGTCGAGGAGGTCGCCGACCTCTTCGACGAATATTCCAACCAGATGGAGGTGGCCAACGGATACACGCAGGTGATGGATTCGCTCGATCCGCGCGAGCAGAACGTCTCTGTCCTCAAGCCGTTCGGCGTATGGGCGATCCTCTCGCCGTTCAACTTCCCGACCGCGCTGGCGGGCGGTCCGATCTCGGCGGCGTTGCTGGCTGGGAACACGGTCGTCTTCAAGCCGGCGAGCGCGACGGCCATCTCGGGCTACGAACTCGCCCGTGCGATGCACGACGCGGGTGTGCCGGTGGAGGCGTTGCAGTTCGTCACTGGTGGTGGCGGTGAGGTGGGCGACTACCTGGTGCATCACAAGGATGTTGGAGGCGTCGTCTTCACAGGGTCCAAGGAAGTCGGCATGGAGGTCTACACGACCTTCGCGCAGGACTTCCCGAAGCCGGTCATCACCGAGATGGGCGGCAAGAACCCGACGATCGTGACGAAGAATGCGGACCTGAAGAAGGCGATCGAGGGGGTCGCGCGGTCGGCGTTCGGGTTCTCCGGCCAGAAGTGCTCGGCCTGCTCCCGCGTTTACGTGGCCCGTGAGATCTACGACGAGTTCATCGAGGGCCTCGTGAAACGGGCGGACTCGATGGTGATCGGCGATCCGACCGACAAGGAGGTTTTTGTCGGCCCCGTGATCGACGAGTCGGCGGTCGCGCGGTTCGAGGAAGCGGCGGCGCTGGCGGCGAAGGATGGGCACATCCGGTTCGGCGGCAGCCGCATCACCGATGGCGACCTGGCGAAGGGCACCTTCGTCGCGCCGACCATCGTCGATGGCCTGCCGCTCGATCACGAGCTGTTCAAGCGGGAGCTTTTCCTGCCGTTCGTGGTCGTTGGCCCGGTCGATTCGCTGGAGCAGGCGCTCGACGAGGCGAACGATACGGAATACGGGTTGACCGCCGGCATCTTCACCGAGGACCAGGACGAGATCGAGCAGTTCTTCGACACGATCGAGGCCGGCGTGGTCTACGCGAACCGGGCTGGCGGTGCGACGACGGGCGCCTGGCCGAGCTGCCAGCCGTTCTGCGGCTGGAAGGGCAGTGGTTCCTCCGGCAAGGGCGCGCTCGGGCATCGCTACGTGCCGCTGTTCCTGCGCGAGCAGGGGCGCTGCGTAGTGGTCGACGCGTAATCGGCGCCAGTTGCGACGGAAATCGGGGGAGGATGCTTCATGCATCCTCCCCCGGTTGTTTTCCGCGTTTCCCGCAGCGGACCTGGTTTTCGTTTGGTCTCCGCGCTGGATGGATGACGCTGTGGCCTATCTCCGGCGGCGGGAAGTCCGGCGGATGGGGACCCGGCGCCGGCGGATCGGCATGTCGAGCAAGGCGCTGGCGAGCATTGCAAGGAAGGATACGATCGCGGCGCTGACGATCGCACCTTCCAGCGAGAAGCGTCCGACGATCCACGCGCCTGCGAACGGGGAGAGCGACAGCAGGGCGAGCAGCATGCCGGGAAGGCCGATTCCCGTCGCGTCCGGCGCGGTGCGGCCTTCGAGGTGGCCGAGATAGCGCCGTTGGGCGTCGTCACTGAAAGCGACCGCCACGCCGAGGGCGCCAAAGGCGAGGGCGAGCGCCCATGACGCTGCATCGGAATCCCGCACCTCGGTCCGATACCAGGTGCTGGAGGCGGCGACCGAGATTCCGCCTGCCACGACGAGGAAGACGAAGCGCAGGAACGAGCCGAGCTGGAGCATGCGGGCAGGCGGCAGGGCGCGCGGGCGGCTGCTGGCGATCAGTTGCCCGACACCGCGTAGCAAGGCGTAGCTGGCCAGTGCACCGCCGACATAGCGGAAGGAGAGCGACATCTCGCTGAGGGCGAAGACGATCACGAACGGATCGGCCAGCCGTGAGACAGCCCACAGGATCTGAAAGGAGAGATAGCGGTATCCCGATGACGATTGCAGGCGGACATCGGATTCGCTCGCCGAGTCGGGGAGGTCGTCGTCCGTTTGCATGAACTCGCCGAGTACCAGGAACCAGCAGGCGGAAAGCGCGGCGAGTGCGGCGAGCACGAAGAGGAGCCCGACCGAGTGGGGGAAGTTGACGCGCATCGGATCGAGCGTGCGGGCAGCAGCGATGGCGGCCAGCGACGAGACGATGGCCGTAACCAGCGTCACCCAGCCGAATGCGGAGATGCGGCGTCCGTTGCCGTTTGCCCATGGCGATCCCCACGTCTCGTCCGTAAGGGCGACACCGAGCTGGAAGAAGGTGTAGCAGAGGAGGATCGCTACGACGGCATCGCCAGACGAGAGCCGCTGGATACGGAGACCGATCGCTAGGATGAGGATTGCTGCACCAACGCGAAGGACGACCCCGGCGATGGCGAGCGGCATGACCGCCCCCACAAGGCGGGCGATTGCCGGAATGACGAACGGTCCGGCAGCCCAGAGGAAGGCGGTGACCGCCGCTGGTGCGGCGACCTGCGCGGGCGACCCACCGAGCATGAAGAGCGTTGCGGCGAGGATGATCACCGGGTCGAGGAGTGTGTCGGTGATGGAGCGCAGGAACGAACTTACCGCGCGATCCCAACGCGTCAGGTGCGAGATGCTGCGTGTCGCTGGTTGCGAGGGACCCTGGATCGAAGCCACCGAAACTCCCTGTGTGCGTGCGGCCCAATGCGCGGGGACATTCCTCGCCGATTATAGCGGTACCGTCGATGTTGCACCGGCGCCGGTCACGTGAGATAGGGCGGTGGCGCGATCCGGGGCGCAAGGTGGGCCAGTGCCCGGCCCAGCATTTGGGCATCGTCCTGCGGCAGGCTGGCGGTCCCGATGTCCGTCACCGCGAAACCATCCGGGATGACGGGGATCTCGCGGACGATCCCGCGAAGGACGAATGCCGTCTGCCGGGGTTCGGTACGGGTGTCTGTCGCGCCACCCCAACCCGCGATCTCGAGCTCGTCCATCCAGCCGCGAAACGGAGCGATCGCGGCCCGCCAGATTGGCTGATCCGGCTCCGCGGTGACGGTGGGGAGCCGGCCGTTCCAGGTCACGATGGAGCGATCGTCGTTTGCGAGCACGATTGCGGTGGCGTCGGTCGTTCCGTGGAGTTCGCGCTCGACTTCGGCGCGGATCTTCGCGTAACTCGCCGGGATCAGCTCCGGCATCGCGATGGTCGAGGCGAGGACGGGCATGAAGTTCGCATCGCCATTCCAGCGCGGAACGATGTGCTGGTGCAGGTGCTCGGCGATGCCCGCCCCGGCAGCGGAACCGACGTTGTAGCCAATGTTGAATCCCTGGCAGGCAAAGACGCGGCGTAGTGCTCGCACGCAGGCTGGCATCAACTCGGCCATCTCGTGGACCGTCGCCGTATCGAGCGCGGTGGGATCGTCCAGATGCGTGTTGGGCAGGATCATGATGTGGCCGGAGTTGTAGGGGTAGAGATTCATGATGACGAAGGCGCGTTCGCCGCGGTGCAGGATCAGGGAGTCGACATCGTCTTCACGGGCAAGACGGTTGCAGAAGATGCAGCCGTCTTCTTTCTCGCCGCCACTGGCGATATAGCGCATTCGCCAGGGCGTCCAGAGGCGCTCGCGGTCGGTGACGCGCTCGATGTGCTCCTCGCTCATGCCTTCGTCCCGATTGGGTCCGCGAGATAGGGCCGGCTGTGCAACGAGTCGAGGTCGGCCCGGACGACGGCCAGCGGTTCGATTCCGACACTTGCCATCGCCGCAGCGGCCAGCGCGAACGTCTCGTGCAGTCTTGCCGCGAGATCGTGTTCGCTGCGATCTTCCGGCGTCCAGTGGGCCGCATGCGCGCGAAGCATCGTGGCGAGTGAGATTCTGGAAGGAAGATCGCCGTCACCGGGGACGTCCAACGCCCGGTCGGGCCGGACCTGCTCCCACGTCATGCCGGCGTGGATGCCCTTCAGTGCGAGCCAGTAGCAGACCTGCCCGCCTTCGAGCGCGGCATCGTCGGCCTGCGTCGTGTGGACGTGCGTGCCATCGAGGACGCCGGCCAGTTCACCGAGCTCATCCGCGATGCGCGGGGTGATGGCGTCGTCGGGCGAACGGAGCATGCGAGACGTTCCGGACTCGGCGGTGAGGTCGCGGTCACGGAGGAGGGTCAGCGTCTCCCACCAGGCGCGGGTGACGGATTCGAGGCCATTCGGAGTGCCCGGCGCATCCTGTCTGCCGTAGACGTCCGCCGGATCGAACCAGCGGTCGCGCACGACGGTCAGGCTGTTGTCCGGTTCGAGGCGGCGATAGTAGCAGGTGGGATAGCCGTCGTGGCAGACGGCGCCGACCTGCTCGACCTCGATCAGGAGTGTGTTCTGCTCGCAGTTGACATAGATCGCTTGCACCTTCTGGACGTGACCGGAGGTTTCGCCCTTCTGCCAGAGTTTTCCCCGGCTGCGGCTCCAGTAGTGAACGAGCCCGGTCTCGCGGGTACGGTCGAGGGCTTCGCGGTTCATGAAGCCAACCATCAGGACTTGGCCGGTGGTTGCTTCCTGCGTCACCACCGGGATAAGTGCTTGCCCATCCTCGCCGAAGGAGATCGGGATCGGTCGGTCGGTCATGTGGATGCCCGTTCGCTGTCGGAACGGTGGCTTTCGGTACGCACGGGGAGGCCGGCGGCGCGAAGATGATCCTTCACCTCACGGATGCGCATCGTGCCGAAGTGGAAGAGCGATGCGGCGAGCACGGCGTCGGCGCGGCCGGGACGCAGAGCCTCCACGAAGTGATCGAGGGTTCCTGCACCGCCGGAGGCGATCACTGGGACGTTCACGGCGGCCGCGACGGCCTCCAGGAGATCGGTGTCGTACCCGAGGCCCGTGCCGTCGCGGTCCATGCTGGTGAGCAGGATCTCGCCCGCCCCGAGTTCGGCTGCCCGATAGGCCCATTCGACGGCATCGAGGCCGGTCGGGTTGCGTCCACCGTGGGTGTAGACCTCCCAGTGACCGCTCTGCGGGCGGAACCGGGCGTCGATGGCGATCACGATGCATTGCGAGCCGAAGGCTTCTGCACCCTCGGCCAGGACTTCCGGGCGGGCGATGGCGGCGGTATTGACCGAGACCTTGTCCGCGCCGGCGTGGAGCATCCGCTTCATGTCCGTGACGGTGCGGATGCCGCCGCCGACGGTGAGCGGGATGAAGAGCTGGTCGGCTGTGCGGGCGACGACATCGACCATCGTCTCCCGGCTGTCGGAGGATGCGGTGATGTCGAGGAAGGTGAACTCGTCGGCGCCTTCGGCATAATAGACCTTGGCCATCTCGACGGGATCGCCGGCGTCGCGGATATCGTTGAGGAACTCGACACCCTTCACGACGCGGCCGTTCATCACATCGATACAGGGGATAACGCGGACCGTGAGGTTGTTGCCGGCGGCGACCGGTGCGGGGGCGGTATCTGGAATAGAGGTCGCGTTCATCTGGCATCTCCGGCGTTGACCGTTGCCGACGCGGCGCCAATGGCGAGGGCGTCGGCGAGGGCGATCTTTCCGTGGTAAAGGGCGCTGCCGATGATGACGCCGCCAGCGCCGGTGCTGGCGATCGCCTCGACATCGGCGAGCGACCCGACGCCGCCCGAGGCGATAACGTCAATCGGGACGGCGGAGATGAGGGCACGGAGGGCATCGAGGTTCGGGCCCTGGAAGGTGCCGTCACGCAGGATGTCCGTGAAGATGACGTGCTTCAGGCCGGCATCGGCGAAATGGCGGGCGACCTCGATGGCGTCCACGTCGGTCTGTTCCAACCAGCCTTGGGTGGCGACCTTGCCATTGCGGGCATCGATGCCGACGGCGATGGCGTCGCTGTATGTTGCTATGGCACGCTCGGTGAACGCGGGATCGGTGATGGCGATCGAACCCAGGATGAAGCGGTCGACACCCATGGCGCTCAGCGCTCCCAGGTCGGCCTTCGAACGGATGCCGCCGCCCACCTCGATCCGCACATCGACGGCCTTGCGAATGCGGGCGATGGCGTCGCGGTTGGCGCCCGTGCCGTCGCGCGCGCCGTCGAGGTCGACGATGTGGATCCACTCAGCCCCGGCCTCCTGCCAGCGGCGGGCGGCATCGATCGGATCGGTGTCGAACTGCGTCTCGCGGGAGAAATCGCCCTCCACGAGCCGGACGGCGCGGCCACCACGGATGTCGATTGCGGGATAGATGATCACGGTGTCAGTCCTTCGAGGGGAGAGGCGAGAGAAGTGAGAGAGGCATCGGCGTCGTTGGCATTGAGCGAGGTTAGGGCTGAGAATCATTCGCTACGAACATGACTCCATCCCCTCACTTCTCACTTCTCTCGCCTCTCCCCTCCCGCCCCCAGGTGGCCCAGGTGCGGATCAGGTCGAGACCATCCTCGCCGCTCTTCTCGGGGTGGAACTGGGTGCCCCAGACATTGTCGTGCATGACGACGCTGGTGAAGCGCACGCCGTAATCCGTCTCACCGGCGATATCGTCCTCACGCTCGGCCTGCGGGGCAAAGGAGTGGACGAAGTAGAAGTACGCGCCGTCGAGATGGGCGAGGGGCGAATCGTCGCGGAAGCTGACCGTGTTCCAGCCGATCTGCGGCACCTTCACCACATCTGGCAACTTGCGGACGGTGCCTTTCAGCAGGCCGAGGCCCGTTGTGGGGCCTTCCTCCATCTCCTCGAACAGGAGTTGCATGCCGACGCAGACGCCGAGGAAGGGCTTGCCGGCGTTCACGCTGGTGTGGATTGCTTCAGTGAGGCCGCGTGCGCTGAGGGTTTCCATTGCTGTCTTCGCATGGCCGTCGCCGGGAAAGACGACGCGATCGGCGGCAACGACCTCAGCGGGATCGGCGGTGATCGTCACGTCGGCGCCGGTTTCGAGCAGGGCGCGCTGGATCGAGCGGAGATTTCCTGCGTCGTAGTCGATGATGGCGATCATGCGAGCATCCCCTTCGTGGATGGCACGCTCCCGGCTACGCCGGTCTGGCGGGCGGCGGCGCGGAAGGCGACTGCCGCTGCCTTGAAGATGGCCTCGGCAGCGTGATGACTGTTTCGGGCGCGGATCAGGTCGATATGGATGGTCAGGCCGGCGTTGACGGCCATTGCGCGCCAGAACTCTTCCACCAGGCTGCTCGCGAAGTCCGCGCCGATAACCGCTTCCGGGAAGTCTCCCTCGAAGTGAAGGAAGGGACGGCCCGACACGTCAATTACGACGCGGGCGAGGGCCTCGTCCAGCGGGGCGTAGGCGAAGCCGTAGCGTTCGATGCCGGTGCGGTGGCCGAAGGCTGTCTTCAGTGCCTGCCCGATCGCGATGCCCACGTCCTCCACGGTGTGATGGGGGTCCATCGCCGCATCGCCCGTCGCCTTCACCATCAGGTCGAGCCGCCCATGCCGGCCGAATGCGTGCAGCATGTGATCGAGGAAGAGCACGCCGGTATCGGCATGGACTTCCCCCGACCCGTCGATGTCGAGCGTGAGTTCGATGTCGGTCTCGCCGGTGCGGCGGGCGATGGTGGCGGTGCGTGGGTTGGGCGACATGCGAGAGCTCCGGCTGATCGGCCTATGGCCGATGGGTCAGACGAGCTGACCCGCTACGGACTTATGCGCGGTAGTTCGGCAGCAGTTCGGTGATTGCATCGAGGACCATTCGATTGTCCTCCGGCGAGCCGATGCTGATCCGCAGGCAGTGACCCAGGTGGTGATCGGGCTGCCCGAAGCGACGGACGAAAATGCGGCGTTCTGCGAGGTCCTTCAACAGGCCTTCGCTGCTCTCCACCGGCAGGTCCACGAGGATGAAGTTCGTTGCCGAGGGGTAAACGTGAACGCCGGGGAGTTCTTCGAGGTTTGCAGCAAGCTGGTTCCGTTCCGCGAGGAGTTGGGCCAGCCGCTCGTTCAGCACATCGAGATCGGCCAGGGAGGCGGCCGCGATGGCGGACGAGATGGCGGAGATGTTGAAGAACGGCGGCGCGACGTTTGCCAGATATGGCACGCTCCACTGCGGGAAGATGCCGTACCCGACCCGATACCCGGCCAACCCGGCAAACTTGCTGAGCGTGCGCAGGGCGATCACGTTGTCGTACGTGTCCGCAAGGTCGAGGTGGCTGGTACCGCTGAACTCGGCGTAGGCCTCGTCAATGGCGACCAGGCACGGGACGGAGGAAACAATACGCTCGACATCCTCACGCGGGAAGAGATGTCCCGTGGGGTTGTTCGGCTGGCAGACGATGACGAGCTTCGTGCGCTCCGTCACGGCACCGATGATGCCGTCGACGTTCAGCGCGAAGTCCGGTGCAGGACCGAGCGGGACGTTGACGATGGAGGCGCCGTTCAGCGAGAACAGGCTGCGGTACACGCCGAAGGTCGGTTCGTGGATGATGACCTCGTCGCCCGGCTCGATGACGAGCATTGCGAGGGTCTGGAAGACATCGTCCAGGCCGGCACCGGGAATGATGCGGTCGACCGCGACGCCGGTATACGCGGAGAGGGCCTCCCGTAGCGGCGCCTGCATGTAGTCCGGATAGCGGTTGCCGCTGTCGTACGCGTCCTTGGCTGCCTGCGCCTTGGGCGAGAGTCCAAAGGGCGATTCGTTCCAGTCGAGGCGAGCCGTGCGTTCGCCCGTGAGATCGGAAGCGCCGGGACGGTAGCCAGTGACCGGCTTGACACCGGAGCGGATCATCGACTCGGGCGCGGTGAAGGCCGTGGGGGATGTCATGGATGGGGGAGACCTCGTGGGACAGGCGGCGGGGAGGGCATCGACGGTGATGCATGCTGATGCCCCGATTCTATCCGAGATTTTCCCAACGTGCTTCGCGCCTTTGGGAAATGGTCATGTGTGCTGCCCTTGCATGCAACGCTTCCCGTTCTGGCGTAACCCCCATGTCATCCTGACCGCAGTAATGGGCCGCTCCGCTCGATCACAAGCGATCGCCTATTGGGGACCCCGCGCGAAGCGCAATCGACCGGCGATCGATATCCAGAGCGCACGTTCCAGGCAACGGCTTCTGCCGAATGGTGCGGATGGACGAGGCATAGTCTCTGCCAACGCCGAATTCCGGCTTCGCCGGAAGCGCTCTCGCTTCGCTGCGCGCGGGGGTTCTGACCGTCGCGCAGAATGACATGAAACGTTGGGCGTTTTCGACGCACACCGCAAGCCAAGTCGGGATGGATACGCCAATGCTAGACGAGGAACTTGTCGATGGCGGAGACGATGATGGCACTGGCGCCGGCCTCGCGCAGGAGCTCGATCTTCTCCCAGAAGACCTCCTCTTCGATCACCGAATGCACGGCGACCCAGCCCGGATCGGCGAGCGGTACCACGGTGGGCGCCTTCTGGCCGGGCAGGATCGCGCGGATGGCGTCCAGCGCGTCCTCCGGGGCGTTCATCATCACGTACTTATATTGCGCCGCGAGCTGAACCGCCTTGATCCGCATCAGGAGGCGATCGATCATCGGGCGCTTGATGGGATCGTCCAATGCCTCGCTGTTGGCGACGAGAACGGCCTCCGATTCGAGGATCGTATAGATCGGTTTCAGGTCGTTCAACTGAAGTGATGAGCCGGTGGCGGTCAGCTCCACGATCGCATCGGCGACGCCAAGGGCCGGCGCGACCTCGACCGAACCACTGATCTCGATGATCTCCGGATCGCCGCCAATCGATGCGAAGTACTTGCGGGCAGATTCGGGATAGGAGGTTGCGATGCGTGCGTGCTTCAGCTGCTCCGGATCGGTGTACTCGGAGTCGTTCGGCACGGCGACGACCAGCGAGCAATAGCCATAGCCGAGCGGCAGGAGCTCGACGACATCGGCGTTCTTCTCGTGAACGAGGTTGCGCCCCACGACACCGAGATCGACGGTGCCAAGGTCGACATAGTCGGGGATGTCGTCGTCTCGTGCATAGAGGATGGCGAGTGGGAAGTTGCGCGCCTTCGAGAAGAGACGCTGGCCGTAGGTCTCGAAATTGAGGCCGATGTGATGCAGGAGTTCGAGCGACTGTTCCGTCAGGCGACCGGACCGCTGGACGGCCAGGCGGAGCTGGTCGTTCCCGTTGATGAGGAGGCGTGACGTGGGCATGGAGTCGGCATTCTCGCTTGGTGAGGCGGGCGTGATGACAGCGGACATGAAGGTGGACGTTTCCCGGATTCGCGCGATCCCGGCGCAGGGCAGCCGGCATGAACCGTGGGGGACCCGGCTGAACAATCAGGTTCTTGTACCATGATCGTTCATGGCTCCACAACCCGGGTCAAGGGATTCCTGTGCTTGAGCGGAACAGGTGTTCGCATGGACATCTTTTCATGGTACAGTGCGCATGGTATTCCACAGGATTCAGCGCAGAGGCGCCAGGCAGGCTGACGGAGGAGACGGTGCTCGCGAAGGTCTTCAGCTGCGCGGTGGTCGGACTGGATGGCGTGCTGGTCGAGGTGGAAGTCGATGTCGGGTCCGGGCAGCCGGGCATGATCGTCGTCGGCCTGCCGGACGCCGCCGTGCAGGAGAGCAAGGAGCGGGTGCGGGCGGCGATCCGCAACTCGAACGGCAAGTTTCCATTCGGGAAGGTCACGGTCAACCTGGCGCCTGCCGACCTGAAGAAGGCTGGGCCGACCTACGATCTCCCGATCGCTCTCGGTATCCTGCTCAGCTCGGGACAGGTCTTCGCGGATATGAGCGATGCGCTGGTGGTGGGCGAACTCTCGCTCGACGGCATCTTGCGGCATACGCCGGGCATCCTTTCGATGGTCTCCCTTGCGGCGGAGAAGGGATTGCGGCGGGCATTCGTCCCGTCGGTCGATGCACCGGAAGCCGCGCTGATCGAAGGCGTGGAGGTCTATGGTATCCGGACGCTTTCCGATCTTGTGAATCACTTGGCTGGAGATGTGCCGCTCGCTCCGGTGCGTCCGGATCTGGATGACGCCACGAGCGATGCCTGGCAGCATGCGACGGACTTCGCGGATGTGCGGGGGCAGGAGCATGTCAAGCGGGGAATGGAGGTCGCGGCGGCAGGCGCGCACAACCTGCTGATGAGCGGGCCTCCGGGGTCCGGCAAGACGTTGCTGGCGCGGGCGATGCCGTCCATCCTGCCGGCGATGAGCCTGGACGAGGCGTTGGAGGTGACGCGGATCTACAGCGTGCGCGGATTGCTGCCGCCGGAGACGCCACTGGTGCGGGCACGTCCCTTCCGGTCGCCGCATCACACAACGAGTCATGCTGGACTGGTGGGCGGTGGAACGTGGCCGCGTCCGGGCGAGATCAGCCTGGCGCATCGGGGTGTGCTTTTCCTCGACGAGCTGCCGGAGTTCGGTACGCAGACGCTGGAAGTGTTGCGGCAACCGCTGGAAGACCGACGGGTGACGATTGCACGGGCATCCGGCACGATCTCCTTTCCCGCGAATGTGACGCTGGTGGCGGCGATGAACCCGTGCCCCTGCGGCTTCTTCGGCGATCCGGTGCGGGAGTGCCGGTGCTCTTCGTCAGCGGTGACACGGTACCAGAAGAGGATCAGCGGACCATTGCTCGACCGGATCGACATTCACCTGGAAGTGCCACGCATCGACTACGAGCAGCTCGCGGACCGGCGTCCAGGCGAAAGCTCGGCGGTGGTGCGAGCGCGAGTCGAGCGAGCACGGGCGATCCAGCGAGATCGCTTCCGCGATGGCGACGTGCTGACGAATGCGGACATGCGGCCGAAGGATGTGCAGCAGTTCGTGCGGCTGGATGCCGCCGGAGAGAGCCTGATGAAGGCGGCCGTCCGGCAATTGAGCCTCTCGGCGCGGGCGTATCACCGGGTGCTGAAACTGGCACGGACGATTGCGGATCTTGCGGAATCGGAGGCGGTGCTGACGACGCACGTCGCGGAGGCGCTGCAATATCGGCCCCGGCAGGCGGATGCGTAGCGTGCAGGCCAGAACAAGGCCTGGTCGAAGGTCTCCGTCCTGAGTGCGGGCGATCCTCGTGATTGCCCGTATCAGCGATGGGTTGCGCTCCCTACGCGCGGCGGGAGGCGAGGGTCTGGCGGGCCAGTTCGACGGCGATGCGGGCGCGGGACTCGGTGTCTGCGATAGCCTCGGTGAGTTCCGCGACAAGGGCTTCGTCCTTGAGCCACGGCAGATTCGCCCGGACGTTCACCAGCGCGCCGTCCACGGCGGCTTCGCCAAGGATGAGTGCGACTTCCGCGTCGGAGAGGATGTTCGGGGCGCCGAGCTCGATCACGGGCGTGATGTCGTCGAGCAGGCCGGTGGCGTTGCGGGCGATCGCAAGCGGGGCGAATGCCGCCTCACGCAGGGCTGCCTGAACGGCTGTGCGGCGCGTTGCCTTCTCCTCCGAGGTCGTTTTCGGCAGGCGCGTTGCCGCGAGATAGCCGCCATAGGCCGCCTCGTCGGCCTCCGCGCCATTGAGGAACGCGTCGACGCGCGTCTGGAGCGTTGCCACCTGTTCCGCGAACCGGGGATCGTCCTGATGCTTGGCCGAGACGTTGGCGACCATCTGGGCGAGGGCGGCAGCGAGGGCACCGACGACGCCGGAGACGCTGCCGCCTCCCGGCATCGGTTCGCTGGAGCCAGCAGCTGCCGCGTAGTCGCCGATCGTGCGGCCGGCGATGGGACGGGGTAAGGATTCAGTCATGCGGACGGGGTCTCCGGAGCGGGGTCGAACAGAAGCTGGAGTTCGGTGATGAACCGGTCTTCGTCATCGAATTCGAGGCGATAGGCCGATTCGTCGCCACTGGGAGCGGGCGGGAAGACGAAGCGGACCCAGCCTTCGCGAGCGCCGCGACAGAGCAGGTCGGTCACACGGGCTTCGAACCGGTTGTACGAGATCTCCGGCGCGATCACCCGGTAATACTCTTCGCCCATCCCGTTGCGCGTCCAGATCAACCGGACAAGCTGCCGGTGTTTCGTTTCCAATGGGGACGCGGACAACTCGTTCGACATGAACCCGCGCACGATCGCGGAGAATTTGCCCATTGCGCGGAGCTGGCTCTCGCACAAGGGGCAGTGTTCGCCCTCGACGTCTTCGAGGCGAAAGCTGCGCCGGCAGGCATCGCACCAAAGGTAGGATTTCTCGGCATCGATCGTGGGGGAGGGGTGGTGCTCACGTCGTTTCATGCGTTCAGGATACTTCGTTCCCGATAGGTGTGCGACGGGATGTCCCGGGATGAGAAGGGGCCGCGCCAGATTCGGCGCGGCCCCTTCTTTTGATCGTTGTGGATAAGGGTCAGTTGCGGATCGAGCGCTGCTCGTACTGGCTGCCACCACCACCCTTGCCGACATTCGTGGCGCCGGGTTGCTCCATGGCGCGATCAGCCCACTTCTGGATT
>JASGDN010000096.1:0-36787 GCA_049841275.1 Thermomicrobiales bacterium | reverse complement strand
CTCAATCTCGTCCGGCACGATCCGACCCGCGGGACGCGGAGTATCCGGGTCCAGCGCAAACGGGCAGGGTGGGACATGACGATCCTCTATGCCATCCTCGGCCTCTCCTGAGAATGCGATTGCCCTGGGCATCCACACCCGATTCTGGCCCAGGCGCCGTACACTCGCGGTCAGCAATCGTGAATGCCGGCGACGGACAAAGGAAGCGAACACCATGCGGGACGAAGAATTCATCTTCATCGACGGCCAGGCGGTGCGCCTCACCTCCATCGCGCGCGACGGCGACCGGTTGTCGCTGGTCGTCGTCGTGCGTGGATCCGGATCGCACGACGAATTGCGGTCCATCATGGACCGCGACACCTTTGAAGTCACGCTCGGCGACGAGCCGCCACGCCGCATGCGCGTCGGGAACCTCGACCTGCGCAGCACGGGAACCGGCGCGACCGGCATCCATCGCTTCGCCATCGCCCTCGAACCAGTCTCCGAGGTTGATCCGGAACCTGCCCCGGTCCCTGAACCCGACATCGCGCAACGACTCGCCCGGATCGAACGCAAGCTGGACGCGATCATCGCCCGGCTCGACGCAGACGGCCGAATATCGTTCTGAAGGGAAAGGCGACAGGCCGATGGGGCCTGCCGCCTTTCCCTTCGATATGTCCTACTGAATGTGAGCGAATCCCGGAACGGTAGCAGCGAACCTCCAGTTGGTCTGCGCCATCGTCCTTAGGCCGATAGTGCCAGCTGGGTCGATCGACGATCCGGCTTCGCCGAATCGGTCAGACAAGCTGACCCGCTTCGGGATCAGGGTCGCCATGCTGAATTTCGCTGGAGACATCAGGAGATCTACGCAGGCTTCGAATCGATCTCCCCGGAGAGGTCGTCAGACGACGAATCGGCGTCGCTCGCCTGCTCGGCGGCTTCGTCCTGCACCTCGGCAGTCGCGTCCTTCACGGCCTCCTTCGCATCGTCGATCGCGGCGGAGACCTGCTCGGCACGCGCCACCGCCTTCTCCTTCAGGTTCGCGAACGCATCCTCCCGCGTGTCCCCGACCCCGACCACGCTGGAGACCTTCTCGGTCACGTCGCTCACCGTGTGCGCGATAAGGTCCCGCGTCTCCGCCCCACGACGGGGCGCGAAGATCAGGGCGAGGACCGCACCCACCACTGCCCCGATGAGGAATCCCCCAACGAACCCGCGATTCGCAGCGCGATCCTCCATATCCCGGACAACCGGAGACTCCAGCAGCACCTGTTTCGGGATGCGCTCGGCCAGCACGGACAAATCGACCCGATCTGTCAGCGAGGAAAGATCGAGCTGATCGAGCCGCTTGCGTAGCTGGCGGGATGCCTCCCGTGCGACGAGATCGGACATCGTGGGCATGCTGGGCCTCCTTCCGCTCGCGCGAGCGCGGTCATGAAACGGCGATGGCAGGGCGAACACACGCCCTGCCATCGTTGACTACATCTTCGGACGCTTCGCCTTGCCAGCCACCACCTTGCTCATCGACCGCCACTTCGAATACTTCCCGGCCGCGGAGATGATCGGCTTCACGGCCTCCTCGGAGATGAACTCCGTGGTGCCGCGCACCTGCTTCACCGTGCCAGTGGTCTCCTCCAACAGCGGGATCACGCGGTCCTTCAGCTGGATCGCCAGGAAGATCAACGCTGCCACCACCGCCGCAAGCAGCACGACGGAGATCAGGAAGAGGAAGGTGATGAAGATGATCGAGATGTCGCGCAGCCGCTCCAGGGCCGACTGGCCGTCGCCGCCAAGCAGGTAGAGCACGACGATGATGATGACGAAGAGCACCAGCGCCGCGCCTCCGGCAATGATCCCCTTCTTCTTGATGCCATCCATACGAGCGTTCGTCCCCCCTGTCGGTTACCGTCATCCACGCGGCCAGATCCGTCTAGTCGCCGCTGCATTCATCGTGACCTATTGTGCATGAGACGGCCGATCCCTGCGACTTTCCGTCAGGAATCGCAGGGATCGGGCCAGGATGCGAAGCACGCTATGCCGTGGCCGCCAGCGTATCCTCAGCGGAGCGCGCCGCACCACGCCGCTCGACAGCCTGGATCGTGCCGCCACCAAGCACCTCATCCCCACGATAGAAGACCACGGCCTGTCCGGGCGATGCGATCGGACCATGCTCGCCGATCAGGGCAGCCGTTGCGGTGCGAGCCTCTGCATCCCCAGGCGCGATTCGGGCCGCCGCCGGCGCCCCGCGATAGCGGACGACGGCATCGGCAGGGAACGGGTCCGCCGGCCACGTCCCGGCGGTAAGGGAGACATCGCCAATGATCAATGTCTTCGCTTCCGCCTCTTCCCGCTCACCGACAACGAGATGATTCGCCGAGGTATCGAGATGCAACACGAAATACGGCTTCGGCGCCGCGATCCCGATCCCTCGCCGCTGGCCGACCGTATGGTGAACCAGCCCCCGATGCTTCCCGATCACCGTCCCGTCGGTCGTCACGATCTCGCCAGGCACGGTCACGTCCGGCCGTCGTTCCGCCACGAAGTCGGCGTAGGATCGGTTGCCGACAAAGCAGATCTCCTGGCTCTCGGCCTTGTCCGCCACCGGCAGCCCATAAGCGCGCGCGAGCGCGCGCACCTCCGGCTTCGTCAGGTTTCCGAGTGGGAACTGGATGAACGACAGCTGCTCCTGATCGAGCGTGTACAGGACGTAGCTCTGGTCCTTGCGCGCATCGACCGCCCGCAGCAACCGGTAGCGCGCAATCCCGTCCGCATCCTCATCGCGCACGATCCGCGCATAGTGCCCGGTCGCGAGACAATCCGCCCCAAGCAATCGCGCCCGCTGGACCAGATGGCGGAACTTGACGTGACGATTGCACTCCAGGCACGGATTCGGCGTCCGCCCGGCGGCATATTCGTCCACGAACTTCTGGATCACCGCGCCGCCGAACTCGATTTCCATGTTCACCGCGTAGAACGGCACGCCGATCGTCGCGCAGGTGGCACGGGCATCATCCATCGCCGGAATCCCGCAGCACGGGTTCGCCCGGTGATCCTCATCGTCCGGCGAAAAGAGACGCAGGTTCATGCCGATCACGCGGTAGCCGCGTTCGCGCATCAGCAGGGCGGTCACGGCGCTGTCGACCCCGCCGCTCATGGCAACGACAACCGTCTTGCCGACGCCGTCACGCGAACCGATCTTGTCCTCGGTCAGCAGGTGGGCCACGTCGTGGCGAGCGAGATCGTCGAGCCTGTCGATGGTGGGAGAAGTGCTGGGTATGCTCATGAGGAATCGCCTGGAGAGGAATGGCAGGAGCATGACGAGTACAACAACCAAGCCTCCCCGTCTATGCGATGGCGGGCAGAGTGTAGCATGTGGACAGAGGGAATTGGCGAACCCTCTCGCCAGATCGCCGATGATATGGCACACTATACAATGACTATCATGTACGTACACTCTGTAGCCAAGGGTGCGGGGTTGGGACGGCTCGTGACGACGGATTCACCCGGAAACCAGACACCAGAAGGCGGGGAGCCATCCGGCGGCGTCAGCGTCGGACGCAGCCAGCTCTGGCAGGCGACGCTTGCCGAGTTGCAGAAGACCGTGTCCGCCAGCTCCTTCCGCAACTATTTCCAGGACACCAAGCTGATCGCGATGGACGACGAGGCCGCCACCATCGCCGCACCCAGCCCGATCACGGCCAACACGCTCCAGCAACGCTTCCGTCCCCAGATCGAGCGCACCATCGAGAGCATCCTCGGCCGCCGTCTCGCCACGGATTTCGTCGTCGGCAAACGCGCCGATGGGGTGGAGATCACGCCACGCCGCCCACTGAATCGCGGCCGGTCTGTCGGCCCCCGCGATCAGGTGCCCGACCCGCCGTCCGGACCGGAGGCAGAGCCGCTCCAACCATCGTCTACGCTGCCTGCACTCTCGCGCGATGCCCGCCACGCCACCCGCTCGGATCGTGGCAACGGCGGCAGCCATCTCGCCAACCGCCAGCTGGCCCTGGAATCGTCCGCCAGCGGCCTCAACCCGCGCCTCACCTTCGAAACCTACGTCGTCGGGCCGTCCAACCAGTTCGCGCACGCCGCTTCCCTGGCGGTCGCCGAGCGACCAGGCCTGCAAGAGAACAACCCGTTCTTCGTGCATGGCGGGGTTGGGCTGGGCAAGACGCACCTCATGCACGCCATCGGGCATCGCGCGCTGGAACTCCAGCCCAACCTGACCATCACCTATGTCACGTCGGAGACATTCACCAACGATGTTATCGTCTCGATCCGCAACCAGCAGATGGAGCAGTTCCGCGAACGCTATCGCTCCATCGACATCCTGATGATCGACGACATCCAGTTCATCGCCGGCAAGGAGAGCACGCAGGAGGAGTTCTTCCATACCTTCAATGCGCTCTACCAGAGCGGCAAGCAGATCATTCTCTCCAGCGACAAGCCCCCCAAGGCCATCGCCAGGCTGGAAGAACGCATGCGCTCCCGCTTTGCCGGTGGGCTTGTCGCCGACGTGCAATCCCCGAACTACGAAATGCGCATGGCCATCATCCGCTCCAAGGCCGACGAGCGCGGCATCCGCATCGGCGATGACATCATCCAGTACATCGCCAGCAAGGACCAGACGAACATCCGCGAGCTGGAAGGGGCGCTCAACAAGATCCTCATGATGGCCCAGATCGCGAACCGGCCGCTCAGCCTGCAGCTGGCGATGGAAGCGCTCTCCGACATCGCCACGGCCAACCGCACCGGAGCCATCCGCAGCGACGACGTGATCGGCGCCGTCCTCGCTCACTACCGGGTTTCCGAAAAGGACCTCTTCGGTCGCCAGCGCAAACGGGAGATCGTCCTGCCCCGCCAAGTGGCGATGTACCTGCTGCGCGAGGAAACCGACAGCTCGCTGAGCGAGATCGGCGCAATCCTCGGTAGGCGCGATCACACGACCGTGATCCACGGCATCGAGAAGATCGAAGCCCTGCTGGAAACGGATGTCAACCTGCGCGGACAGCTGATGAGCATCCGCGAATCGCTGCTCACGAGCCGCCGCTGACCATGACCCTACCGCACATGCCACTGCTTTCCGATGCCGAACTCCGCGCGCAGTATCCCACCCTCTTCATGCCGCGTCGCTGGGGGAATATCGACCTCACCGGGTTCCACCTCGTCCCGTCGTGGCCGCTGCTGGAGACCGTGCAGAGCGTGAACGTCGTCCCGTTCGAGGGCAATCGCTGTCTGCTCATCATCGACGAGCACGGAGGATACCAGCTTCCCGGCGGCACGCGGGAGGACGGAGAATCGCTGGAGGAAACCGGCCGGCGCGAGCTGATGGAAGAAGCCGGCGTCACGTTCGTCTCCTGTCATCCCTTCGGCTGGCTCGATTGCCATTCCCACGATGCCACGCCCTGGCGGCCATTCCTGATGCATCCGGATTTCACGCGAGCGCTCGCGTGGGCCGACGTGCAGCGCATTGGCCTGCCCACCAACCCGGAGGGCGCGGAACAGATCGCCGAGGTGCGGGCCGTGTCGGTGGACGAGGCGGACCAGGCGCTTCGGTACGGCGGCAGGCCGGAACTTGCCGACATCTACCGGCTCGCGGCATTCGTGCGCGACCGAACGAGCCAGAAGGGGTCAAGGCTTGCTTGACGATGCGCGACCCCCGTCGCTAGCATGCGCCGGGACCCGCAACCGGAAGGCACGGGCAGAAGCACCGCGATCGATGAACGATCGTGGCAGACAGTTCAGGGAAAGGACGAGGTGTGCCCCGACTCGGCGTGATAACCGATGAGATCAGCGAGGATTTCGACCACGTGCTGGCCGTCTGCACCGAACTCGGCATCCGGGAAATCGAGTTGCGCAGCGTGTGGTCGACCAACATCGTCGCGATGGACGATGCGATGGTCGACCGCCTTGCCACCGCCATCGAAGCCGCCGGCGTCTCGGTCTGCAGCATCGCCTCACCATTCCTGAAGTGCCATATCGATGACACCCAGGGAGTCGCTGGACGCATGCACTCCGCCACGGAGGCGTCGCGTGACGAGCAATGGGCGATCCTCGACCGCTCGCTGGCTATCGCCGAATGCCTCGGTGCGCCACTCGTGCGTACCTTCAGCTTCTGGCGTCTGCCCGATCCGGGCCCGGTTCGCGAGGATCTGCTGGCAACGCTCCAGGAAGCGACCGCCCGCGTGGCCGCCCGCGGCAAGCTGCTGGGCCTCGAGAACGAACACGCCTGCATCATCGGCACGGGAGAGGAAGCCGCCCGGTATCTCGACCGCATTCCGGACCGCACGCTCGGCCTGATCTGGGATCCCGGCAACGAGGCCGCGCTTGGCTCCGTGCCCTATCCCGGCGGCTACGATGCCGTGAAGGACCGCATCCATCATATTCACCTGAAGGATGCGGCACGCATCGAAGCAGGCACGCCGTTCGTGAAGATGGGCGACGGCGCCATCGCCTACGAGGACCAGTTCCGCCGCCTCGTCGCCGATGGCTACGATGGCGTGCTGTCCATCGAGACGCACTACCGGATCGATGGGCAGGCCGAACCGGCGACGCGCGCCTGCATCGACGGCACCCGCGATCTGGCAGCGCGTGCAGGTCTCCCACTCAGCTGACCCGCGACAGGAATGGCCCGCTTCCTGCTCTGGTCTGGGCCAAGGACGCTTCCGGAAAGGCACATTCGTGACGTTCAACGTGAAGAAACGCGGTCGGCTCACCTACTACTTTACCGGCGATCGCCCGGTGCTTTCGGCGCTCGTGACCGAGGACGAGGGCAACGGCGATCTTCGGATATACTTCGCCGGATTGACCGGGGGATATTCGGCGAAAGGCGTACTTGGGCTCGACGAACTGGTGACGATGGATCCGCACCGAGAGATTCCGCTCGTCTTCCGCAGCTGGGAAAAGTGGCTGCAGGAAGCCGGCATCTGTGACAGTCTCAAGGAGATCGACTTCATCGAGGTCCATGCCTTCGGGTGCCAACCCAAATCCCCGAATCCGCATGTGGATCCTGCCGGGTTCGCCGCCGAACAACAGCGCCTCCGCGCTGCCTATGCCGAAGCGTATTCCAGCTTCTTCGCCGACGAGCTTCCGGAAAATGGGGTGCCTTGCCGGTTCACGGTCCATCTGGTGGACGTGCCCGACACGGCTGCCTCGTACGAGTTCTATAGTGTCGGCCTGCTTCAGCGCAGCACCCGATAACCGATGATGGCGGACGGGTCATGTCTCCCCGCCGTCGCACATGGAGAATCCAGTCGATGTCCGATGCTTCCAATCCGGCTCCGAACGCTGACGCGAAATCAGCCAAGCAGGACCTTCCTACCGTGCTTGCCTACATCGAAACGCCAAAGGGCAGCCGCAACAAATACGAATTCGACTTCAAGCATGGCAGCCTCCGCCTCGATCGCGTCCTCTTCAGCTCCGTCCACTATCCGGCCGACTACGGCTTCGTCGTCGACAGTCTCTGGGACGATGGGGACCCGCTCGACATCCTCGTGCTCATGAACGAACCATCGTTTCCCGGCTGCCTCGTCGATGCCCGCCCGGTCGGCGGTCTCGACATGACCGACGAGAAGGGCGACGATTTCAAGGTCGTGGCTGTTCCCACCCACGATCCGCGCTATAACAACATCCACGGCATCAACGATCTGGCCGATCACATCCTGAAGGAGATCTCCAACTTCTTCGAGACCTACAAGATCCTCGAAGGCAAGGAGACCCACATCATGGGCTGGCACGATCTCGACGAGACCCTGCGCCGCGTCGACCGCAGCCGCGATATGTACCGCGCCGCGCATCCCGAGGCAGCCAACTCCTGACCCCGACGCAGCCTATTGCCCATCCCGCAGGGTCGGATTCGGCTTGACGCATTTGCTATACTATCAATAGTAAAGCATTGGAATCAGCGACCAGTGTGACAACTGGCCCTGCGGAGGATGGACACCATGGCAACGACCAGCCGCCTCGCCGGCTACCGCGAACGCAAGGACTCCTACTACCGGGAGCATCCGAACTCCCCGCTCACCGACGAGCAGAAGACCATGTTCAATGGTCTCTCCTACTTCCCAGAGAACGTCGAACTCTCATTCGAACTGGAACTCGACACCACCGGGCCTGGCATCGGCGAAGAACTGACCGTCGGCACCGTGAATGGCGAGCACAAAACCTATGTCCGTGCCGGCCGCGTGAAGTTCCTCTCCGATGGTGAGGAAATCACGCTCAGCGTCTTCCAGGACCCGAAGACGGGCAAATTCTTCCTGCCCTTCCGCGACGGCACCGCCGGCAAGGAAACGTACGCCGTCGGGCGTTATCTCGACCCGAAGGCGACCCCAAGCGGCAAGCTGGTGGTGGACTTCAATCTCGCCTACAACCCGATGTGCGCCTACAACAGCGGCTGGGCCTGCCCGATCCCGCCCTTCGAGAACATCACGAAGGTGCGCATCCACGCCGGCGAGACCATGCCCGACTTTGCCGGCGAGCACTGACCCACCCGGCTCCAGCAGTACGACAGGGAACCGCCCCGGACGCTCGTCCGGGGCGGTTCCCTGTTCATGGGCCGTGGTTCGTTGCCGAAAGAGACAGCACTCCTACGCGCGAGGAATGGTCTCTTCGTCCCGCGCCCGGAACTGGGCCGAAAGCCAGCGCAGGAAATCCCGGCTCGTCTCGTCCACGATGCCGGGATCGACCTCGCCAACGACCGCAACCCGGCTCAGCAGGGCGCCGAAGGCCTCGCGCGGCCAGTCGTAGCGCATCCGGCGCACCTCGGCATAGGCGCAGGGCGCCAGGTCGAACCGAAGTTCCGCCACTACCCAGCCGGCAGGCTCCAGGGCGATGAAGAACAGGTTTCCCCCACGCTGCACGATGAACGGTGCGAGGACGGTTTCCGAATCCGCTCCTCCCGCGCGCGGACCCAACGACATACGCCCGGATACAGGACGCACGCCGCTCTCTGATCGGGCGCCACAGCGGTGCTCGGCGCCCTGCCCGGATATCGGATGACACATCGCGATCTGCCCTTTCCGGCGCATGCCATGTCCCTGCGAACCGATCGCCCCTGGCCCACCGCCCAGGATGCGATGCCCGCGTGGCAATGCAACCGATTACGTCGGAAAGCCTATCACTTCCCAAAATACAGCGCCAAGGTGTCACCGCATGAACGGAGGTGCATCGGATGGTCGGAGTCGGCACCAATCCCGATGGTTGACACCACACCCGCCCCGGCGTTGAATCTCCCCATACAATCCCGAATCGATAGTGTCGCCCCGATGCGTCAGCCCGAGAGAGGCCCCTGTGAAGATCGCCGACATCCGCGCCACCACGGTCACGGTTCCCCTCATCGCCCCACTCCGCCACTCGAACGGCGCGCACTGGGGCCGGTTCGTCCGGACGATCGTCGAGGTCGAAACGGACGATGGGCGCATCGGACTCGGCGAGATGGGCGGTGGCGGCGAGAGCGCCGAAGCCGCCTTCCGCGCCCTGAAGCCCTATCTCGTGGGGCACGATGTCTTCCAGCTGGAGGCGCTCCGGTTCGCAATCGCGAACCCCACCGCCAGTCTCTACAACAACCGCACGCAGCTCCTCGCCGCCATCGAGTTCGCCTGCCTCGACCTGATCGGCCAGAAGCTGTCCCAGCCCGTCTACAACCTGATCGGCGGCAAACTCCGCGACGAGGTTCCGTTCGCCTCCTATCTCTTCTGGCGCTATCCGAACCCGGAAACCGGCGACGGGGAGGTCCGCACCATCGCCCAGCTTGTGGAAGAGGCCGCCGCCCTGCGCAGCCGCTTCGGCTTCACCAGCCACAAGCTGAAGGGCGGCGTCTTCCCACCCGGTTACGAACTGGAAGCCTACAAGGCGCTCGCAGCAGCCTTCCCGAAAGACCGCCTGCGCTTCGATCCGAACGCCGCGCTCAGCGTGGAGGACGCCATTCACTTCGGCCACGCCATCGAAGGCCTGAACAACGACTACTTCGAGGACCCGACCTGGGGACTGAACGGCATGCGCCGCGTCCGCTCGATGGTCCGTATCCCGACCGCTACGAACACCGTGGTCGTCAACTTCGAGCAGCTTGCGACGAATATCCTCGATCTGGCAGTCGACGTGATCCTGCTCGACACGACGTTCTGGGGCGGCATCCGGCCCTGCGTCAAGGCGGCGGGTGTCTGCGAGACGTTCCAGCTCGGAGTTGCGGTGCATTCATCAGGCGAACTCGGCATCCAGCTCGCGACGATGCTCCACCTCGGGGCATCCCTCGTGAACCTTACCTTCGCCGCCGACGCCCACTACCACCACCTTGCCGACGACATCATCGAAGGCGGCCTGCTGCCCTACGAGAACGGCGCGATTCGCGTCCCGGACGACCCCGGACTCGGCGTCACGCTGGACCGGGAGAAACTGGCGCAATATGCCGAACTCTATCGCGAACTCGGCGGCTACCCCTACGACCGCGATCCCGGCCGCCGCGAGTGGTACCCGCTCATCCCGAACGACCGCACCCGTTGGGCCGACCCCACCGTGGAAGACATTCCCTCGCTTATGTAGGCATCGATATGGCATTCAAGACGACACACCCTGAACGCAACATTCCATGTCATTCTGAGCGAAGCGAAGAACCCCCGTGCGAAGCACAATCGACCGCAGGTCGATATCCAGAAACGGATATTTCGCAAGGAATGCCTCATCTGAAACGATCTGAAAGACGAAGCATCACGCGTGCGGGCACCGATTTCCGGCTTCGCCGGAAACGCTTCGCGCGGAGGTCCTTCGCTCCGCTCAGGATGACATGGGAGATTGAGCGCGCGGAAGGCATCGCTAATGCCAAGCAGCACCTCATTAGGCTCAGTGAATTGTCTACGCAAAAGTAACGTCCAGGCTGCCATGAAGGTGTCCTCCCACACGTGACGCTCGGAGCGAAATCGGTCGTTGGTAGGGATCGACACGCGGTCGGTCCGTCGCACGGCACCCAGACACCTCGGCATAGATAGTCCACCCAAGATGGCAGGGCAAGTCTCGTTCAATTGCAGCTTGTCAAACGCCATGTTCGACCACAGGAGCCACCCATGCCGAACAAGCAACATCTCCGTCCCCTGGAAGGCATCGCCGCCGTCCGCCAGCGCTACGTGGAATCCACCGATGCCACCCTGCTGGACATACCCGCTGGCACCGTTCGCATCAGCAACGTCCCGCTCTTCCGTAACGCACCGGCTGGCGATGGTCTCCAGCAAGGCGTCCGCCTCCGCCTCCCTGCCAGAGACGAGAAAACCGCCGTCGAGGCGAGCATTCTCCTCCCGGACGCCGATGCTCCCGCCGACACCGTGACCACCACGCTCGCCGGCGAGCCACAATCGGTCCTGCTCTTCGTGCCAGAGGCCGAATCGGACATCACTACGTTCGTCACGGTCCGTGTCGGCGACGAGGAGCATTCCGTCGAACACGTCGTCGCGCCACAGCGCAAGTTCACCATCCACCTCGTCCACCACTCGCACTACGACATCGGCTACACCGATCCGCAATCGACGGTCCTGGAGTCGCAACTCGCCTTCATCGACTACGCGCTGGACCTGGCCACCCTCACCGACGACTGGCCGGACGACGCGAAGTTCCGCTGGAACATCGAGGTCACCTGGCCACTGAAGCACTGGCTCCGCACGCGCTCGAAAGGCCGCCGCGACGAACTGCTGCGCCGGATCGCCGAAGGCCGCTTCGAGGTGCATGCCCTTCCCTTCTCGATGCACACCGAAGCGTATTCGCAAGACGAACTCGCCCAGCAGCTCGCGTTCACGCGGGAACTGCGCGAGGGCTGGGGTATGGACATCGTCTCCGCCATGCAGACCGATGTCCCCGGCTGCACGGTCGGCCTCGCCTCATTGCTCACCGATGCCGGCATCCGCTATCTGGCCGTCGCCCACAACTACGCCGGGCTCTCCGTACCATTCCTCAACGACGGCCAGGACCTGACGCGCCCCTTCTGGTGGGAGGCGCCGGATGGCGAGAAGCTGCTCGTCTGGTATACCGACACCCTGATCGGCGACGCCTACATGGAGGCGATGCACAATGGGTTCGGCCACGGCTACGACGACGTCCTCGCCTCGTTGCCGGAATACCTCAACGCCGTCGCCCAGCTCGGATACCCCCACACACAGCCCGGCAACTGGATGAACGTCGCCCTCGACGGCCTCAAGATCCGCAAGCAGCCGTACCCGTACGACATCCTCCACCTGCGCGTGCAAGGCGCCTTCGCGGACAATGCGTCGTCGTCTCTGATGCCCGCCACGATCGTCCGCGAGTGGAATGCACGCTGGGCCTGGCCGAAACTCCGGTCGTCGCTCGACCGCGACTTCTTTGCCGACATGGAAGCGCGCATCGGCGACCAGCTGGACACGTTCTCCGGCGACTGGGCCGACTGGTGGGCGATCGGTGTCGGCTCGGCGGCCTTCGCGCTGGGCCGGAACCGCAAGGCACAGGCGGACCTCCGCACGGCGCAGACCCTGAACGCCCTCGCCGATGTCGTCACCGACGAGCCACTGCCCTCTGTTGCCGCCGATGTCCAGGCAGCCTACGAGGAGATGGCCCTCTTCGACGAGCACACCTGGGGCGCGGCGAACCCGTGGGATCGTGAGGCGGATATGTTCTCCTCCGGCGCCTACCAGTGGACGCGCAAGGAGGCATTCACCTATACCGCCGAGGAACGCACCACGCTGCTCCACAATGGTGGCCTGCAGCGGATGGCCTCGCTCGCCGCTACCTCCGGAGCCGCCAATCGGGTCTCCTCGCTCGTCGTCTTCAACCCGAGTTCCTGGGCGAGGACCGACCTCGCCCGCGTTTTCGTCCCGAAGCACGACCTGACGCTCGATGGCAGCGAGCTGGCGCTGGTCGATACCGCCACTGGCGAGCCGGTTCCCGCGCTCTTCGGGCCGACGGACAACCCGACGCATCGCCCTCACGGCTGGATCGTCGAGTTCGTCGCGAAGGATGTCCCGCCCATCGGCTACCGGCGCTACCGCGTCGTACGCGGCGATACAACGCCGGCGACGATCATGACCGGACACGCGGCCGCCCCCACCATCGCGACCGGCGACCTCGCCATCGAGATCGGCCCCTCGGCCGGCAGTGTCCTCCACCTGATTGACCGGGCTACCGGGCGCGACTTGGTCAACCCGGACGCGCCATTCGGCTTCGGCGCCGTCATCCACGACCGCTACACGACCGCGCCCGGCTTCAACCACCTCTCCAGCCGGCTCGGCCAAAGCGCCGGCATGTGGCTGCTCGGCAAGCGCCGGGCCGAACGCTACGGTCATATCCTGAGCAGCGAGTCGAACGCGGTGCGCGAGCGCATCCGGATGCGGCTCGAACTGGATGGTACCGACTGGGTGGAGACGACGCTCACGCTCCCACACGGGACATCACGGTTGCACATCGACCATCGCCTGCACAAGCCGGTAAGCATGGAGAAGGAGAGCCTCTACGTCGCGTTCCCCTTCGCGGCATCCGACCCGGTCGTGAAGACGGAGATCACCGGCGGCATCGTCGAACCGGACAGCCCGCACGTACCGGGATCGCTCGATTGGTTCCGCACCGTCCGCCACTGGGCGACGGTGGAAAGCCCGGCTGCACCTCCCATCGCGTGGGCGACCGCCGAAGCGCCACTGACGCAGTTCGGCACCATCCACCTGCCGTATGCGCCGTTCATGTCCACGCTCCCGGAATGGCAGCAGGACCCGGCGACGATCTACTCATGGGCGCTGAACAACATCTGGGACACGAACTTCCCACCCGCCCAGGGAGGCGAATTGCGCTTCTCCTACGTCATCGCAACGGGCGGGAATGACGCCCTCGCACTGGGCCGGGACACTGGCGCCGCTGCCACGCATCCCCTCGTCGGCGTTGCCGCACCGGCGGGCACGGCACCGATGGATCTCCCAGACACCGGCAGTTTCACGAGCGTGGAGCATCCGGCGGTCGAGATCACCCACCTCAGCCCGGCGAGGAATGGCGGCATCGCGGTCTTCCTCTATTCACAGGCGGAGGAACCTGTCGAAACGACGCTCCATGTCGATCCAGTTGCTCTGCCCATGACGAGCGCAAGAGTGGGGACCTTCCTCGAAACGGACCTGGCCGACACCCCGATCCGGGACGGTGCGATCGCGGTGACCATCACTCCCGGTGAGACCCGCGCAGTCGTCCTGACCTTCGCGTGAGGGCACCAGCGCGCAGGAAGTGGCGCTCGGGTGTGAGCGCCACTTGCCCCGTAGCGGCGCACAGGGTGCGCCGCTACGGGGCAAGGATTTCGCATCGTCAGCCAATGGGACCGATCCTTCGTAAAGGCCGGCTTCATGCCGGTCCAGGATTGCAGAAGCCGCCTACTCCGGCAACACGACCCCGAGCGCGGCCATCATCCCGCCATCGACCTTGTACTCCGCACCCGTGATGAACGACGCGCGGTCGCTCGCCAGGAACGCAATCACCTGGGCCACCTCCTCCGGCGTCCCAACGCGCCCGAGCGGATGCATCGTCCCCCACGACGCGATCACGGCATCCTCGTCGGCGTCACCCTTGAACAGGTCCGCGGCATAGCGCAGCATCGGCGTATCGACCGACGCCGGAAGCACCACGTTCGCGCGAATGCCTTCCTTCGCGTAATCTACCGCAATCGTCCGCGTCAGTCCGATGATCCCGGACTTCGTCGTGCTATACGCGGCAACCTGCGTCTGCGTCGCCAGCCCCTGCACCGAGGCGACATTCACGATCACGCCGCCACCACGCTGGCGCATCGCCGGGATCGCGAACCGCGCCATCAGGTACTGGGAGGTCAAGTTGACCCGGATCACCTCGTTCCACAACGCGAGGTCGGTTTCCTCGACCGTGCCGTAACGCTGGATGCCCTGGCTGTTCACCAGCACATCGACACCGCCGAAGGCATCGACCGCCGATGCGACCACGCGACGCGCTCCGTCTTCCTCGGACACATCCGCCGCGACGCCGGTCCCCTCGCCGCCGCCCTCCCGGATGATGGCGACCACCGCGTCGATCGCCTCCTGCCGCCGCGCCGCAACCACGACCTTCGCCCCCCCGGAAGCCAGCCGGATCACGGCTGCCCGCCCAATCCCGAGCGACCCACCGGCAACGATCGCAACCTTGCCCTCGAACTCACGCTCAGGCATGATCGCCGCCCCTGGACGCATCGGTGACTTCCCAGGTCAGCCAGAAGGAGCGCTCCTCATGCGGGCGCAACGTGAAGGCGGTCGGATTCTCCTCGGCATCGGGGAAGGCGTTGGCGGGCATACTGGAAAACGGCTCCAATCCGATCACATTGGCATCGCCATACCACGGGTATTGCGTGCTGGCGCCGAACTCCTGCCAGTACCAGAGATACGGCATCTGCACCGCATCCCAGTGCACCGTCGCGCCCATGCCCGTGGACGGGTCTTCGACGTGATACCAGGCCGTCCCGTCCGGGAAACCGGTGAGATAGAGCATCTCGCTCGCCGTGCCGCGTTCCGGCACCACGGACAGGTCGAGCGGGGATCCATCCGCCGCCGGCGTCACCGGCCACGAAAGGTCCGCATGCGCGTCGATCCGCCGTGTCACGCCATCCGCCATCGGATGCGCAATCAGCCGCATCCCATCCGGTAGGGTCAGGCGGGTACCAGGGTGCATGAATGGCAGACCGAACGTGATGTGATGCCCCCACATCGCCTGCACCGGCTGCCCGCTAAGGTTCGTCAACGTCTCTTCGAGGCGAATGCCCGGCGACCCGGCATCGAGGTGGATCGTCTTCACGATGCGGACTGGCGTGCGATGTCCGAATACGGTGAAGCGAATCGACACGCCCGCCGCTTCATCACGCACGACCTCGGCATCCCACGGCAAGGCGTAGACCTCCGCATGTTGTCCGAACGTCGTCCCGTTCGATACGCCGGGCACGCCGCCGTGTGGAAAGAGCTCCTGCCAACCGCCGGGGTAGAACTCGGAAAACGGCATCCGGTCCGGCGAGGACGGCAGATACGCCAATGGGTTGCGGATACCGCCCGGCGTCAGCCACGCGAAGTCGAGGTCCCGCGGCTTGTAGAGCAGCTCGACGATGTCGGTGCCCTTTCCGGCGAGGATGGAGACGCGCAGAAGCTCGTTCTCCATCACCACCGTGGGAATCCCGTGCCAGACGATGTCGTGAACCCGAGCTCCCCAGTTCCGCTGCGTCCGATGCTCCGGCAACGCCATCGCGTTTCCCCTTTCCGGTCCCGAAGTCGCCAGGACCTGCGCTCGCTCGCTTCGACGGTGAAGATCGCCGCATCATAGCGCCACGGCGGATCGGTGTCATCACGATCCAGAGACCACACAGCACATTCCCCGAAGACATCTGAACGCACGGTACTGGACCAATGGAATGACTCGATACCCGGCGGCTCCTGACCGGCTGCGACCACCCCTCTTGACAGCGTCGCTGGCGCCTCCCAAGTTAGGGCAATGCAGAATGACTGGCGTATCCGACGGCGTTCGTCAACACCAGCCAGCGGGGAGACATGGAATATGGGCACGGCGATTGTCATTGGCGGCGGCATTCTCGGAACGGCTACGGCGTGGCGGCTCGCGAGTTATGGTGTCGCCGTCACGCTGCTCGAAGCCGAACCGACGCTGGGTGCGGGAGCTTCCCGGGCCAGCTTCGCCTGGCTCAACGCCAGCAACAAACCCCCGAAGGACTATCACCAACTCAATGTCGATGGCATGAACTACTACCACCGGCTGAGCGTCGAACTGGACCATCCACGATGGCTGCATTTCGATGGGCATGTCGAGTGGAATGGCGAGGATGGCGGTCCCGACAGGATCCGGGCCAAGGTCGCGCGGCTTCGCGACTGGGGTTACACGGCCGAACTGCTCCCGATCGGTGAGCTCAAGGATCTCGAACCGGATCTTGTCGCCCCGGATTCCATCGAGGAGTTTGCCTACTACCCGCAGGAGGGGTACATCAACCCGGTTGATATGATCGGGGACTTCGCCACACTGGCGATGCGAGCCGGCGTCACAATCCGCACCGGAGTGCGAGTCTCCGAACTCATCACCGAGGGGGATCGCATCACCATGGTCGTCACCACTGCCGGCGAGCGCCTCGAAGCCGATGTCGTCGTGAGCGCCACCGGGGCGGTCTCCCCGGCGCTCCTGGAGCAACTCGGCATCGACCTGGTCATGGCGCCGACCACCGGCATGGTCGCCGTCTCGACGCCCACCGCCGTTCGCTTGAAGGCGGTACACCACGATGACCTGATGCACATCCATCCAGACGGGTCGGGGCGGATCATGATGCGTCACTACGACTTGGACGAACTATGCACCCCGCACATGACCGAGCACCCGGTGCCCGCGTTCCTGGATCAGCTCGTGGAACGTGTCGCCACAGCCCTACCGGGAATCGCCGGGATCCGGATCGAGGCAATGCGCGTTGCGACTCGTCCGATTCCCGGCGATGGATTGCCGATGATCGGCGCCATTTCCGGCGCCGAGGGTCTCTATCTCATAGTGACGCACAGTGCGGTGACGATGGGTCCATTGCTTGGCCATATCGCGGCGCGGGAGATCGTCACCGGCAAGCGCGATCCACGCCTCGACGCTTTTCGGCCGGATCGCGCCGTTACCCAGGTCACAATGCCATCCCATGAGAATGGCTAATTGGCGGGTCCGCCCAATATTGGGGAGAAGGGGCCATCGGGCATGGCGGAGCACATCGGCCGTTTGAAGGGACCGCCCAGGAAGCTGGACCCGAGCGCTCCTGAGCGCAGTCGAAGGACGAAGGGTATCGGCCCGATACGACCCCAAGAAACACTTTTCGTCGATTCAAGCACCGCCACGCATTCCCGGATACCGGCCTACTGGAAGATCGGAGCGTTTCGAAGTCCTGCTAGAACCCGGTCAGTTCCGCGGTGCCGCTCGCCGTCGCCCCATCGACCGTGATCGTGACCCCCAGGGTGCCGCTTGGCCACGGCTGCTCCGCCGTCAGGGTGAGGTGGAATTCCAGCCACCCGGCCGGGCGCGCGGCATCAAGCCTGACCTCCTGCATCAGCGTCGGCACCGCGACACCGTTGATCGACCAATCGGCGCGGATCGTCGTCCCGGCCGCCAGGGCATCGGTCTGGACGAATGCATGGATCGTCGGCGTCGAGCGACCGAAGGATGTCGCCGGGGTCGCCGGGCCGCCCGTCGCCGGATCGACATCCAGCGCAAACACGATGTCCCCAAGCGCGATCGTCGGCGCAGGCGTGGCTGGCAGGGGCTGGGTTGCCGTCGGAACAGGAGCCGTCGCGGTCGGCGTCGGCTTCGTACCGCCGCCGGAGTCGCCACATCCGACGAGCATCGCGAGCACAAACGCACCCACCACGAGCACGCGACCATATCCACCCAACCGCCGCCCGAACCTTCCTGTCCGCCTCGTCCCTGGCACTCGACCCGCTCCTTCATGCGCTACCGGTCCGGTCCACCGCGCTGAACCCGTCGATCGATCGCCGCGATTGTACCCGGTCGCACACGGAGGCCTGCCGGCCATCACCCTGCGCCGAATCGGGGTATGCTCGATCCAGCATCGTCCATTCCATCTGGTCCGAGGAGATTCAATGTCGCAGCCGTCGCAACCGCCAGGACGCTCCCGCACACGTCCCGCGACCTCGCCACACACGCGGGAAACGGAGGACCAGCGTTTCCTCCGATGGACCGAGGCCGACCGCCAGCGAGCGGCCGAGTTCACCCACACCGACCAGTGGCGCGTGCTGCGCATCATGGGCGAATTCATCTCCGGCTTCGAGGACCTGGCCGATCTCGGTCCCGGGATCTCCATTTTCGGCTCGGCGCGGCTCACCCCCGACCATCCCGCCTACGCCGCGGCTGAAGATTTGGCTGGCAGACTCGTCCGCGCGGGGCTCACGGTCATCACCGGCGGCGGGCCCGGTATCATGGAAGCATCCAACAAGGGTGCCGACGAGAGCGGCGGCGTCTCGGTTGGCGTGGGAGTCGAATTGCCGTTCGAGACGGGCAACAACGCCTGGGTCAACCGCTCGTTGCAATTCCGGTACTTCTTCGTCCGCAAGACGATGTTCGCGAAGTACGCCCAGGGGTTCGTCTTCTTCCCCGGCGGTTTCGGCACGCTCGACGAACTCTTCGAGATCCTCACCCTGATGCAGACTGGCAAACTCACCCAGACACCCATCGTGCTCTACGGCGTCGCATTCTGGAGCGGCCTACTCGACTGGATCGTCGATGTCCAGATCGCCGGTGGCATGGTCTCACCGGAGGATCGGGACCTGGTCCTGCTGACCGACGACATCGAACTCGCCGCCAGAACGCTGATCGACGCCATCGCAGAGGAGATGCACTGACTGTTCCGGGGCGCCATCCGCGAACGGACGCACCAATCGATCATCCGACCTCCCCACCGGGCCATGCAGGCACCGGCATGCTGCGGTATCATGAGCCCGCAGTCGATGGCCACCTGCTGAAACCCAAACCCGATTTCGGCCTCCACGCCATGTGTGGGTAACCTGGGAACGACGGCGAACGTTCATTCATTGCAGTCATCACCCTCACGCACGAATGGCCCCTACTCCGAGGAGAGTTGTCCAATGCGACAACATGACGATCTGCCAGTCAGTTCCGGCCGCCTGCGCAAGGGCCGCATGCCGGTGCTGCCACTGAAGAACGTCGTGGTTTTTCCGCGCAACGTCATCAGCATGTTGTTGCTCCGCCACCGCTCGATCCACGCGGTCGAAGAGGCGATGCTCGGCAACAAGATGATCGCGGTCACCTCCTACAAGGACACCGGGGCCGAAGACCCAACCGTGGCCGATCTCTTCCGCTACGGCACGCTCGCCAGCATTCTCTCGGTCGAACGGCAGCAGGATGGCAATCTCCAGGTCGTGCTCGAAGGCATCGATCGCATTGAACTGGAGCAGATCGACCTCTCGCGTCCCTTCTTCATGGCCTCCCCGCGCGAGATTCCCGAACCGACGGTCGATCCCGTGCAGGTCGATGTCCTGATCCAGCACATCCAGGAACTCTCCGGCCGCTACGCCGATGCACACGGTGTCCTGAGCGTGGAAGTCCTGGACATGATCCAGCGCGCCACGCATCCGGGGCACCTCGCCGACCTGCTCGCCACGCAATTGATCGACGACTTCGAGAAACGGCAGGACCTGCTGGCGACCGCCGATCCCCTTGCCCGCCTCGAACGCATCGGCGGCCATCTTTCCGGTGAACTGGAGGTCTTCGCGCTCGAACAGAAGATCCGCGACGGCGTCCGCGCCCAGATGGACGAGCAGCAGCGCCGCCACTACCTGATGGCGCAGCAGGAAGCCATCGCCAAGGAACTGGGCGGCGACGATGCCGACGAGTTCCAGACCCTGCGCAACAAGATCAGGGGACGCGGCCTCCCCGTCTATGTCGAGGAGAAGCTGACGCGGGAGATGTCCCGCCTCGAACGCATGCCGAGCGTCTCCGCCGAGTCGACCGTCTCCCGCACCTACATCGAGACGATGCTCGCCCTTCCGTGGCACGAGACCACGGACGACAGCATCGACCTCTCGGCGGCGGAGGAAGCCCTCGACCGCGATCACTACGGCCTCGAAGCCGTCAAGGAACGCATCATCGAGTTCCTCGCCGTTCGCAAGCTCACGCTCCAGGCCGGGACGGAGGCCTCGGCGCAGATCCTCTGCCTGTGGGGGCCGCCAGGCGTCGGCAAGACCAGCCTCGGCCGCTCCGTCGCGCAGGCGATGGGCCGCAAGTTCGTCCGCGTCTCCCTCGGCGGCATCCGCGACGAGGCAGAGATTCGCGGCCACCGGCGCACCTATATTGGCGCCCAGACCGGACGCATCATCTCCGCGATGAAGACCGCGGGCACGATGAACCCGGTCATCCTGCTCGACGAGATCGACAAGCTGGCCTCCGACTATCGCGGCGATCCAACCGCCGCCATGCTGGAGGTGCTCGATCCAGAGCAGAACAGGTCGTTCGTGGACCACTATCTCGATGTCCCCTACGATCTCTCACAGGTGCTCTTCATCACCACGGCGAACTATGCCCAGCAGATTCCCCGGCCACTCCGCGACCGCATGGAGATGATCGAGGTCCCGGCGTATACCGAGGACGAGAAGGCCGAGATCGCATCGCGTCACCTTCTACGCCGCCAGATCGCCGCCAGTGCTCCACAGATGGCTGGCGTCGAGATCGACATCCCAACCCTGAAGAAGCTGATCCGCGATTACACGCGTGAGGCCGGTGTCCGCGGTCTGGACCGCGAGGTCGCCAACCTTGGACGCAAGATCGCAACACAGATCGTCCGTGGCAAACTCGATCCATCCCTGCCCCTGGTCATCACGACCGATACCCTGGAGGATTTCCTCGGACCGAAGAAGTACGGCTTCGAGCAGGACCTCGGCGGCAGCCGGATCGGGCTTGCGGTCGGGCTCGGCGTGACCGAAATCGGGGGGGAGACCATTCCGGTCGAGGTTGCCACCATGCCGGGTCATGGCTCGGTCCTCATCACCGGACAGGCCGGCGACGTGATGAAGGAATCCGCGCACGCGGCGATCTCCTACGCCCGTTCCCGCGCCGATGAGCTGAACATTCCGCGCGACTTCCACGAGCGGCTGGACATCCACATCCACCTGTCGGAGGCTGCCGCACCGAAGGACGGTCCTTCTGCCGGCATCACGATGGCGACCGCCCTCATCTCGGCGCTCACGAAGCGCCCGGTACGAAGCGACACGGCAATGACCGGCGAGATCATGCTGCGCGGCCATGTCCGGCCGATCGGCGGGCTGCGCGACAAGGCACTCGCCGCGCACCGTCATGGCTATCGCCGCCTCATTGCCCCAAAGGACAACCAGCAGGATCTTCGCGATATTCCGCAGAACGTCCGCGACGAGATGGAGTTCTTCTTCGTCAGCACCATGGATCAGGTGATCCGCGAGGCGATCCTGCTCGACGAGGAGCAGGAGGACCAGCTCGGGGACACACCCGCGTTCAACGCAACCCTCCCCATTCAACCCGACGTGATCGACGCCCGTTCCAGCCGGTAACACACCAACGCCCACGAACGACAACGGCCCGCCAACTGGCGGGCCGTTTGCATGACATTGGGAGAAGGCGTGCAAGATCAGGGCGCGGGCACCGTCGCAGCAACAGGATACCCCAGCAACGATTCCGCCACACCGGCCACATCCGCCGGATCGCCACTCGTCAATAGTTGGAAATCGCCGTCGCCAAGACGGTCGCTCATGGCATTCGCCTCGGCGAGCAGGAACCGCGTCCGCCGCGCGATCGCGAGACCGCTGTCGATCACTTCGACGCCATCGCCCAGGTATCGCTCGATCTCGTCGCGCAGGAAGGGATAGTGCGTGCATCCGAGCACGACTTCATCCACACCGACCTCGACCATTGGATCGAGCAGCGGGCGCAACGCGGCACGCACCGCCTCGCCCTCCAGCACCCCGGCCTCGACCAGTTCGACCAGCCCGGTCGCAGCCACAGAGTGTACCTCCACCCCATTCGCGAACCGCTCGATCAGCCAGCGCAGGCGTTCACCCGCAACGGTGCGCGGCGTCGCGAGGACTCCGACCTTCCCGGACCTCGTGCGTTCCACCGCCGGTTTCACCGCCGGTTCGAGCCCGATGAACGTGACATCCGGAAACGTCTCCCGCAGGTGCCAGATCGCCACCGAACTAGCCGTGTTGCACGCAACAACAATCACCTTCGCGTCATGCTCCATCAGGAGCCGCGAGATGATCTCGCTGCGTTCGTTGATCTCGCCCGGAGGTCGCGTTCCGTATGGGCAGAATCCACAATCGGCGTAATACACGACATCTTCGTTGGGCAGGAGGGCGCGAATCTCCCGGTAGACGCTCAGGCCGCCGAGGCCAGAATCGAAGATACCGATCGGGCGAAGGTCACTCATGATTGGTCGTCTCGAAGCGTCCGCGGCAGCAGCCGGGACCAGGTCACAGGAAAGCGAATCACTCGCCTCATTGCTGTGCAGAGCATACTCCGAACTGCTCCGGTCGAACACCGCGCTCACCCCAGCCGCCATGACGCCAGCAGATCCCATGTGAGGGAATCGCTCCAGTCGACCGAATCCCAGTCATCGCTCAGCACCGCGTACAGGTGGACGTACTCCGCCATGAATCGGCGCGGCCCGACCGGTTCCGCCTCACGGACGAAGGCCATCACCTCATCATCGCGCAGCCAGTCCGGCCGGATCGTCTGAGCAAGCGTGATATGCGCCTGGAACTTCTCGGCCGGCCACCGGAACCGATCCTCCAGATCGTCCGCAATCAACGGCGCCAGCGCTGCGTGCGCGTCGTCATGCAGCGCCTGCAGAGCCGCATTCACACCGCCCGCGTCATCGTGATGGATATCCAGCACCACGCTCCGCCCCATCGCCACCGGGCCGTGATTCTGCACCACGAACGGCGCATGACGCGCCAACGCCGGTGTCACCGCCGCCGCCAGATCCTGCCACGGCAACGCCGACTGGAAGAAGCCGATCGTGGCATGCGGCATGTACTTCCCCGCCCGCGTCTGCCCGAACTGGCGTCGCATCAGTTCGTGCATCTCCGCCACCGCGCGGGCCATCGCATACGACGGGCGCAAGTAGAGCCCGAACCGGACGCGTGGATCGGTTGAATCGATGACCGGGATTCCCTCCTCCATCGGCTCAGCCTCCCAGCTTCCACGATTGGAGTATCTCCCACCGCAACGTCTGCCCCCAATCACCGAACCAATCGTCGCTGCGGAAGGCGTACAGGTGGACGTACTCGGCGAGGAACCGGCGCGGCCCGATCGGCTCCGCGTCCTGGATGAACGCGAAGACCTCGTCGAAGAATTCCGGCCGGGTCAGGCCCTGCAGCAGCGTGAGATGCGCGAAGAAGGATGAACCCGCCCACTCAACCGGCGTGAAATTGCAGTCCGGATGGACGAACGGCTTCAACGCCCCGAAAGCCGCCTCGTGCAATGCCTGCATCGCCGGATTCGTCTCCCCGAACTCGTCCTGCTGGACATTCAGCACGACGGAGGAACGTCCGTAGGCGATCGGTCCGTTGTTCACCACGGTGAACGGCTGCTGGCCGCAGACCGCGGCATCCAGCGCCGCGATCATCTCCATTACTGCCGCATCGGAACGGAAGAATCCCTTCAATGTGGCGTGCGGCATGAAGGCCCCTGCCGTCACCTGGCCGAACTGGCGCAGCAGCAAGGCATGCATCTCCGCCTGCGCCCGGCTCATCGCATACGACGGGCGCAGGTAGAAGCCAAAGCGCACACCGGAATCCCGCTCGTACGCGGCGAATCTCGTCTCATCCACAGTCAACGACGTGTCTCCCCATTACGCGTTCGGATCGGATTCGGACACCGCCTGCCCCGGCCCCTTCACCCACAGGATCGGCCACTGCTTCTCGTCGAGACGCGACCAGAAGTGAAGCGGGCGCTCCGCCTTCCGGGGAAGCTCCTGACCGTCCACGAGGGTCAACGTATTGACCAGCATCTTCGATCCCGTGCGGGCCGTCATGACGGAATCGTAGAAGGTGAACTCACCCTCCTCAATCCGGAAGAGCGCGACGTCCGCCGGTTTGCCGAGCGCCAGTGTTCCGGCATCCTCCAGATGCACGGCGCGGGCAGCGTTGACCGTCGCACAGGCGACCACCTGCGGCAGGTTCATCCCGAGGTTGAGGAACTTGGAAAGCGTGGTCGGCAGGTCGAACATCGGCCCCTGCACCGAAAGCTGGTGAATGTCGGACGAGATGACATCCGGCAGGATGCCGTGTTCCAGCATCGATTCCGCCACACGGTAGCCGAACGACCCGGCGCCATGCCCGATATCGAGGATCAGGCCGTCCTGCTGCAATTGCGCGATTTCCGGACGGATGTTGCCGTGCTCGTCGGCAATCGCCATGTCGTTGCCGGTGAAGCAGTGCGTGAGGATATCGCCCGGACGCAGCCAGGCCGCCACGTCGTCGATCGTCGGCGGCCCATTCCCGATGTGCGTCATCAACGGCAAGCCGACGCGGTCCGCCAGTTCGCGCGCCTTTTCCAGCGGCGCGATACCCACGCCGCGCGTGGTGTTCCGGTCGATGCGGGCCTTGATGCCAAGGATGATGTCGCGGTTCTCCTCGACCACCTGCGCAGCGAGATCGACATCCCAGTAGTCCGGATTCGTCAGCTCCCACGTCGGCGCGATCAGGCCAATGGAGGAGACATTCAGCAGCGCGTAGACCTTCGCGGTGCTTCCGCCGACGATCCATTCGCGAAAGCCGGGGAAGCTGTAGCCACCCGCGCTCCCGACATCCAGCCACGTCGTGACACCGGACCGCGCCGCGACCGGATCCGCCTCGATGCCCCAGTAGGTCGCCCCCCAGTAGACATGCGTATGCAGGTCGACCAGCCCCGGCGTCACAACCTGACCGCTGGCGTCGATCGCCCGGTCGCCGGCTTCCGCCGGGATCGACGGCTCGACCGCTGCAACCTTGCCATCACGGATGCCAATATCGAATCGCCCGATGTGTCCCGCTCCCGGATCGACCAGCTCGCCACCAGTGATGACCGTGTCGAACCGGGTCGCGCCGCGTTCTTCATCCGCCACATCCCGCTCCTTGGTCTGTTTCACCTGCCAACGACAACGTCCGTGAACGTTGCCTCAACGTGCGGCGCATCGTACCGAAGAACCCCACTCCCCGCGAGAGGGTATGCGTGGGCGTCCCGTCTCCCGTCCTACTCCTGATCCGGATAGGGATCGACAGCGGCGGAATCGACGACGGAGGGAACGTGGCGCTTCGTGCTGGCCGTCCAGCCGGCTGCTGCCCGCGCCGACCAGCGTCCGTTGAATGCCTGCACCTCGATCGGAAAGCCGAAACACTCCGAGATCCAGGCGCTCGTCAGCATCTCCGCCGCCGGCCCTTTCCCAATCACGCGGGCCTCCTTCATGAGCATGACGTGCGTAATGGACGACGGCAGTTCCTCCAGGTGATGCGAGACGATCACCATCGGCAGGTCCGGATGCGTGGCGGTCAGGTCGTCGATCGTCGCCAGCAATGCCTCTCGCCCCGGAAAGTCCAGCCCCGTCGTCGGCTCGTCGAGCAGCATCAGCGCCGGGTTCGCAATCAGGGCGCGGGCGATGCGAATGCGCTGGCGTTCGCCCTGGGAAAGCAGCTTGATCTCCTGCTCGGTGAAGTCGGCGCACCCGACCAGGTCGAGCAGGTCCCGCGCCCGTGCGTAATCGGCTGGCGTCCACTCGTCCCATTTTGGCCAGACCTGGTTCTTCAGCCCAGTCAGGACGGCTTCCTCGGCGTTCACCCAGTCGAGCATCCGCTGGTTCGGATCGACGCGTCCGATCCGCGCCCGCAACGCCCGCATGTCGGTCTTGCCGAAGATCTCGCCGAGAACGACGGCCTCGCCGGCGCTCGGAAAGCGATCGCCTCCCACCACCGACATGAGCGTCGTCTTCCCAGCGCCGTTCGGCCCGATCACCACCCAGCGCTCACCGGGTCGTACCGTCCACGTCACGTCCTCGATCAGCACCTTGCGCTCACTCGTCCAGACACTCACATCCCGGAGCGAAATCGCGGTCGTTCCCATTACCCCTCCCCTATTTCCAGCCTCATGCGGGGTCACACCCAGCGAATTGCCAGATTCGACAGTCACCTTCCGGCCCGGATTGTCCCACACCCCACAGAACCCGCAATCCAGGGAGAAATCGGTTTCATGCGTTGCCCACACCGAATCGGTCGCCTGGCCTGAGCGCGGCCCGGACATCTGTGCATCAATACCATTGACAATCACCCAACCGAGTCAGTACCTTTCTTTCGATTTCTGCATGAGAAGATCCACGAGCACACGGAAGGCCCCAAATGGCGCCCGTGTCCCTCCGGCGAATCAATGTGTGGAAATCAATGTCTCTCGCCAGTCCCGGATCCGGCTGCGTCAGGAGGAGCACCGGATAACCCGCGGCACGTTGCCGTGGGATCGTTCTGGCAACGATGCCAGAAGACGAGGATTGAAACGGGTCCAGAACGTCGCGTATCGCTCGTGAGGCTGCCTCCCCCGTTTGGCAGGTAGTCATCGATCAGAACTGGAGTTTCCACCGTGGATTCCAAGCGCGCAGATGCAATCGTTCAGAAGTTCGCGGGCCGGCAGGTCAGCCGCCGCGGTCTGGTGAAGGGCGCGGCTGTGGCCGGCGCCGTTGCCGCCGTCGGTGCCCCGAGCGCCACCTTCTTCGCCCCGACCGTCCTCGGTCAGGAGAAGGGCAAGGTGACGTTCTGGACAACCCACAGCGACACCGGTCTCGAGGCGCTGCAGAAGATCGGCTCCGACTTCAACGCCCAGAGCGACAAGTGGGAGGTCGAGGTCGTCAAGCGCCCGGACGCGGACGTCACCGACTCCTCCAGTCTCATCACCGCCGTCCGCGCCGGTGAAGGCCCGGACACTTACCTGCTAGACCGCTTCATCGTCGCCGAGCGCGCCGCCAACGGCCTGCTCGAGGACCTGAGCCAGCACCTCTCCGACGCCGGCGAGAATACCGACCTCTCCGAGAAGTGGGTCGATTTCGCCGCCGCCGAGGCAACCTGGGACAACACGCCGTACGCCCTGCCGTTCGACACAGACGTGCGCGCCCTCTTCTACAACGAGGATCTGCTGACCGCTGCCGGTGTCGACTACACCGCCTTCGACAAGGCCAACGGTCCGACCACCTACGACAAGATGGGGGAGATCTTCCAGGCTCTGAACACGGACGACGGAGACAACTTCGCCCAGTTGGGCTATTGCCCCTACTTCGGACAGGCCGGTTCGATCTATACGGACGGCTTCGCCTGGGGTGGCTCGTTCTTCGACTACGACAACTGCCAGGTCACACCGGACAACGAGCAGGTCGTCGCCGCGGCCACCTGGGGCAAGAACTACATCGAGACCATCGGCGGTTACGACAAGGTCAACAAGTTCGTGGCTGCCGCCCTCAAGACCGGCGCTGCCCCAACCGACAGCCCGTTCATCCAGAAGCGCCTCGGCGGCATGATCGACGGCAACTGGCAGTTCGCCGGCTTCCGCAAGTACATTCCGGATTCCAAGATCGGCTACACCTTCATCCCGACCCCAAAGGAAGGCGATTCTTCCTACACGTGGGCGGGCGGCTGGTCCGGCGTGATCCCGCAGGGCGCCAAGAACCCGGAGGGCGGCTTCGCCTTCCTGCAGTTCCTGACCGGCCCACAGGGCATGCCGACCTACGTCAAGATGAACAACAACCTGCCGGTGCTGCGCGAGCTGCTCGCCGACAAGTCCCTGTTCGACGAGAACCTCACCTGGTTCGTCGAGAACCTCTTCCCGACGACCAAGAACCGCCCGCCGCTGCCGGTCGGCGCCAAGTACTGGGACGAGCTGAAGTCGGCCTGGGAGGCCATCTACCTCGGCCAGGCCTCGCCGGAGGACGCCCTCGGCCAGTGCAAGGAGAACGTCCAGCAGGAGCTCGACGCCGGCGGGTTCTGCCCGATCGCCGCGCCGAAGGTCAGCGAGGCCAGCCCGGAGGCGACTCCGGCCTCCTAGGCAACGGCTTTCCGGAACTCCGGATCCCGCCACTTCGTGGTGTGTTCGTGATGGCGAGTTCAACCGGCATTCGCCATCACGAACTCGGGCGTGGCGCGATCTTACTCTCGCGCCACTTACCTATCAGGAGACATCGACATGAGCACCACTGCTGGCGCTGATTCCGCGACCAAGGTGGTCCCACCACCGGCACTCCGCAGACGATTCCTCTTCACCAGTCTCGAATGGAAGCAGCTGCGAATTGCTTCAATCTTCATCCTGCCGTGGCTGATCGGCCTGATCGGCTTCACGCTCTACCCGATCATCTATACCGTCTATCTGAGCTTCACCCGCTACAACGGCCTCAAGGATCCGGTCTGGATCGGGCTCGCCAACTACCAGCGGCTCTTCGACGATCAGGTCTATGGCAAGGTCTTCTACAACACCTTCTACTATGTGTTGCTCGCGGTGCCGATCGGCGTGGTCGTCGCCATGGTGCTCGCTCTCTGCATGAACGCCGATCTCCCCGAGATTCCCATCTACCGCACCATCCTCTATCTGCCCTCGGTGCTACCGCTGGTGGCCCTCTCCTTCATCTTCATGGCGCTGCTCGATCCCCAGAAGGGCATCATCAACCAGATCCTCGGCACCGTCGGACTCGGCACTCCGAACTGGTTCGGCAGCCCGGAATGGGTGAAACCCGCCATCGTCGTCATGGCCCAGTTCACCGCCGGCCAGGTCGCGCTCGTCTTCCTTGCCGGTCTGAAAGGCATCCCGCAATCGCTCTACGAAGCGGCGATGCTCGATGGTGCCGGTGTCTTCTCCCGCTTCCGGAATGTCACCCTGCCCCTGATGACCCCCGTCATCCTCTACGACCTCATCCTCGGCATCAGCGGCGGCCTCCAGGTCTTCACCCAAGCCTTCGTCATCACCCAGGGCGGACCCGCGAAAGCGTCGACCTTCATGGCGAACTACATTTACGACAATGCTTTCCGGTACTCCAACATGGGCTACGCCTCGGCCCAGGGCGTCGTGCTCTTCGTTATCACGTTCCTCATCGCCGGGGTAGTCTTCTCGACATCCAACAAGTGGGTCAATTACGACCTGAACTAGCCGATCGCTTCGCCGGGCCGATCAAGAAGAGAGGAACGTTACGATGTCCATGGCGACAAACCCCACCAACACCGGGCAACTCCTTCCGAAAGATTTGCCGCCGACCATGCCGGAGTTGAATCCACAGACTCCCAACCGCACCTTCCGCAGGGCGGAGAAGGGACTTGGCAAACAGGTCGTGCCGCGTATCGTCCTCATCATCATGTGCCTGATCTTCATCCTGCCTTTCTACTGGATGGTCTCGCTCGGCCTCAAGAGCAACACCGAACTGCTCTCCTATCCCCCAACTCTGTGGCCGCACGATCCGCAGTGGGGCAACTTCCAGAAGGCGATCGACACGGTGCCCTTCTGGCGCGCCACCTGGAACACGTCCCTCATCACCTTCTTCACCATCCTCGGGGCGCTGATCGCCAATCCGCTGATCGCCTATGGTTTCTCCCGCCTCGAATGGCCCGGCCGTGACAAGGTGTTCTTCATCGTGCTGGCGACGGTCTTCATGCCGTTTCCGGTCATCATCGTCGCTCTCTTCGACATCTACTCGAAGCTGGGCTGGGTGAACACCATCCTTCCACTGGTGGTGCCGATGTTCTTCGGCAACGCCTTCTGGATCTTCCTGATGCGGCAGTTCATGATGCAGATCCCGATGGATCTCTCCGATGCCGCCCGGTTGGATGGTGCCAACGAGTTCCAGATCTTCTCCCAGATCGTGATCCCACAGACGCTGCCAGCCCTCGGCGTGATCGCGATCTTCGCCTTCATGCATGCCTGGAACGACTTCATGGGTCCACTGCTCTTCCTGCTGGACTCCAAGAAGTACACGCTGGCCCTCGTGCTGACCTACTTCCGGCAGGCGCAGGCCTACGACGTGCAGTTCAACCTGATGATGGCCATGTCCACCCTCATGATCCTGCCTGTTATCATCCTGTTCCTGCTCTTCCAGAAGTCGTTCATCGGCGGCATCTCGGTCGGCAGCATCAAGTAGCGCAAACGCCGGCTCCCGGCAAGAAGACGCCTCTCCGAGACAATCGGAGAGGCGTCTTCGCGTGTCCTTATGCTGGGCCGTAGACGCGTTTGGTTGGTGGTTCGTCCACCAAATGCTATAGCCAAATTCGAAATGATTGCCACCATAAGCCGTCGATGCAGCCCTCGCAGCTGCAGACCAAGGTTTCGAACTGTGCTGTAATCCGGCATTCCTCGCCGCATTCAACCTCCTATGTCATTCTGAGCGAAGCGAAGAACCTCCGTGCGAAGCACTTCCGACGAAGCCGGAAAACCGGGGGCGTCATTCGGGTAGCCCACCCCAAATCGTTCCGTGAAAGCAGGTTCACCAAGCGGCGGTTGCAGCTATCGACCTTCGGTCGATTGTGCTTCGCACGGGGGTCCTTCGCTCCGCTCAGGAGACATAGAGTTTTGGGCGCTGCAGAGGCGCGTTGCTTGGGCAGGATCAGGCTACCCCGTGTCGGCCCATCGACCCCTGCGTACGACCGATTTGCTCCGCCGACCGTGCCCCTCAGCACCTCAGGACACGATACCCCTGCCGCCCGATGCCTACTTTCTCCTTTCCTCGTTCCTCGTTCCTCGCTTCTCATGGTGGACATTCACCGCCGGGCACGTCAGGATTCATGTAGCATGCTTGGCGCGTTCCGGCCCGCCGCTGTTGGCGGGCCTCGGGAAAGGACACATCATCGGTGAATGTCTTCGCGGATTTCGACGCTCGGCGGCATGAGCGTCAGCAACGCTGGTTCAAGGAACTCCACGCCTGGCGCAACGCGCGCGTCAGTCCCATCGCCGACTGGACCTTCACGGATGCCAACGGCAACGTCTCCCAGCTCAAGGCCGGCGACGCCTGGCCCGTGGTCGATCCTCACCGCCCGGTGACGCTCACCGCCACCGCCACCGTGCCGCAGGAATGGAAGGGGCAACCCGTCGAGATCCAGCTCTGGCTCGGCGGCGAGGGATTCGTCCGGATCACTCCCGGCTACCAGACCGGCCTCAACCCCTTCCACGAGGATTTCCGTGTCACTGACGCGGCGGCAGGTGGCGAGACCTTCCAGATCGAGGCCGAGGTGATGCCGAAGGGCTTCTTCGGCACACACAACGCTCACCCGTCGATCGCCCGCGCCCTGCTCGCCATCCCGCACGACGAGATTCGTGCGCTGGAACGCGACATCCGCAACCTGATCGAGGCCTCGGAGCAGCTCAAGAAGCACGAGATCTTCCCGCACCTGCTCGACCTGGTCGACGAGGCGTACAAGGCGATCGCCCCCGCCTGGCCGACCGGCACCGAGACGGCCAAGATCCGCTACATCTCCGGCGATGCGGAAGGTGGAAACACGCTCGACATCGGCATGGGCGACTATCGCCGGCCCGCCTACGAGGGTGGTCTCATCGTCCAGGGTATCTGGCATATCCCGCCCGCCGCCGGTTCGCTGGAGCCTGCCCCAGCGGAGGCCATCGCTGCCGCCAACGAGGCGCGTGGCGTCATCGCCTCTGGCCTTGCCGCGCTGAGAGAGAAGTACCCGCCGGTCGGCAATATCCTCCTCACCGGCCATGCCCACATCGACCTCGCCTGGCTCTGGCCGGTTGCGGAGACCCGCCGCAAGGCACGCCGAACCTTCTCCAGCGTCATCCGCCTGATGGAACAGTATCCGGACTTCACTTTCAACCAGTCGTCGGCACAGGCCTACCGCTGGATCGAGGAAGACGATCCGGAATTGCTGAAGGCAATCCAGGAAAAAGTAAAGGAAGGGCGTTGGGAACCGGTTGGCGGCCAGTGGCTGGAGCCGGATAGCCAGGTCACCGGCGGCGAGTCGTTCGTCCGCCACCTCTTCTACGGCCAGCGCACCTTCGAACGCCTCTTCGGCCTGCGCAACGATACCGCCTGGCTGCCAGATGTCTTCGGCTTCTCCGCCAGCGTGCCGCAGCTGCTCGTTGGCGGCGGCATCGACAACTTCTTCACGATCAAGGTGACGTGGAACGAGGTCAACGCCTTCCCGTACGACCTCTTCTGGTGGGAGGGCAACGACGGCACCCGCGTCCTCACCCACACCTTCCGCAACCCCGGCGAGGGCTACAACGGCAACATCGTGCCGCTGGACACCTACCAGACCTGGCAGGAGTTCAAGGGCAAGCGCGTCCACGACCAGACGCTGCTCTCGATCGGCTGGGGCGATGGCGGCGGCGGTCCCAGCGAGGAGATGCTGGAGAACTACGCCCGCATCAAGGACTATCCAGTCCTGCCGAAACTCCAGTTCGGCATGGTGGAGGACTTCTTCGCGCGCCTGCCGCACGAGGGCCTCCCGACCTTCGTTGGCGAGCTCTATCTCGAACTGCACCGCGCGACGCTGACCACCCAGGCGCTGGTGAAGCGCCTCGTCCGCGAGTCGGAGCACCGCCTGCCCGAGGCCGAGATCTTCAACACGCTCGCCCTGCTCGACGACGGCACGGTGGAGTACCCGACGCAGACGATCGACACAACGTGGGAGAAGCTGCTGCTCAACCACTTCCACGACATCCTGCCCGGCTCCTCGATCAACGAGGTCTACCAGGATGCCCACCGCGACCTGAAGGAGGTCGTCGCGACGGCCACCGAGTTGCGCGATGCAGCACTCGCGAGCGGTTCCGGTGATGGCCAGATCATCGTCGGCAACGCGACGCTCTACCCGCGTTCGCTCACCGTCATGCTGCCGGAAGGCATCGATGCCCCGGCCGACCTCCCGGCCCAGGCGGTCGAGGGCGGCACACTCGTCCACGACGTGACGCAGGTCGTCTCCGGCCTCTCGACCCGCACGCTGGAGGCTGCCGCCGGCGGCGACGCGGTGGCAGCGGGTCCCGTCGTTACCGTCGAGGCGAAGGACGGCGGCGCCGTCCTGGAGAACGACCTGATCAAGGCCGTGATCGGTGCCGATGGCACCATCCACGAGCTCTTCGACAAGCGTGTGAACCGCGAGACGCTCGCCGACCGCGCGAACCAGCTCTGGGCCTACATGGACCGCCCGCGGGCCTGGGACGCCTGGGACATCGACGAGACCTACGATACGATCGGCGAGGAGATCACCACCGTCAACCGCATCGAGTTCGTGGAGGAGGGTCCGCTCCGGGCCGCCGTTCGCGTCACACGCTCGTGGCGGAACTCGACCTTCACGCAGACCTATCGCCTGCTCGCCGATTCCGCCCGCCTCGACATCGTCGGCGAGGTCGACTGGCACGAGCGGCTGGTGCTGGTGCGGGCACTCTTCCCGACCACCATCCACGCCCACGAGGCGACGTTCGAGACGATGTTCGGCGTCCAGCGCCGCACGAACCATCGCAACACGAGCTGGGACCGCGCCAAGTTCGAGGTCGGCGCCCATCGCTTCGTGGATCTCTCGGAACCGCACTACGGCGTGGCCCTGCTGAACGACAGCAAGTACGGATTCAGCGCACTCGGCGGCACGCTCGGCATCAGCCTGGTGCGCGGCCCGCTCCATCCCGATCCGTTCGCGGACGAGGGCGAGCACCACTTCACCTACAGCCTCTTCCCGCACCTCGGGAACTGGACGGAAGGTGGCGTCACGCAAGAAGCCCGCGCGCTCAACTCGCCACTGGTGGCGGTTGCGGCTCCGGCGGACGCTCCGACGCACGACTCGTTCGTGACGATCAACGGCCTGGAGCTTGGCATCGCGACGCTGAAGAAGGCGCACGATCGCGAGGGCGTCGTCCTGCGCGTTTATGAGCCGAATGGCGACCGCGGCACCGCGACCCTCACCTTCGGGCGTCCGGTCGGCTCCGTCCGCCGCGTGAATCTGCTCGAAGAGGACATCGCGGGCGGCGAACTGGCGGTCGAGAACGACACGGTCACGCTCGACCTGCGCCCATTCGAGGTCGTCTCCCTGCTCGTCTCGTAGCGGGAGCGTCTATCGGGTGCGCGAGGAAGGGCGGTGGGGCACATGCCTCACCGCCCTTCGCGTTCTCTCATCGGACGGGTTGGATGCATAGCCGCCGACACACGGATCGCCGCTACGCGACACGCCGCAGCGAGTCGACACCCCCTACAGCCGACTCAACATGATGGCGAACCCCGTAGCAATTCAGCTCGTCTGTGCCGCTACGAAGTGGCTGCCGTTTCGAAGGCGGCGCTACTCCCACCGGAAGAAGCGGAACGACAACACCGCCGAGACGATCCCGATGGCCATCAGCGCCACGATCGCCGTCCAGTCCCAGCCCTCCCCCTTCCAGAGGCCGGTGACCAGGTTGTAGATCTGGGTCATCGGGAAGAACTCGGTCGTACGCTGCAACCAATGAGGAAGCAGCTGCCGGGGAAACGACGCGCCGGAGAGGAAGATCTGCGGAAAGTAGAGCGCGCTGCCAATTGCCTGGGCCGAACGCGAGGTCGCGCTCATGCCACCGAGCAGGAAGCCGAACGTTCCGAACGCGAAATAGGCGATCACCCAGGCGATCACCAGCTGCCACTTCATCTCGGGCATGCGCAGGTCGTACACGGCCTTGCCCGCCACGAGCAACAGCACCGTTCCGATCGCCGTCGTGATGCCATTGACGACGATCTGCGCGAGCACGATCTCCGCCGCGCTCACCGGAGTCGCCCGAAGGCGCTTGAGAATGCCGTACTGGCGGTACGACGCGATGGTCACGGGAATCCCCATCAGCGCCACCGTCCCGATCACCAGTCCGAAATAGCCCATCACCGAGTTGTCGACCGCTCCCCAACCCCCGAAATCGGGATCCGGGTCGTTGCCGAACGCCGATCCGAAGGTGAAGAGCAGGATCAAGGGAAAGGCGAGGGTGAAGAACGCCGCCGCCGGTTCACGCAGGAAAAGGCGGAACTCGGTCCGGATCAACTGGCCAAGGCCACGCATGGTTTATCGCTCCTGGTGGTCGTTGTCGAAGGTCAGGCGGCAAACGCTACAGCAGGATCCGAAAGGGTTACCAACCCAGACAAGTCATTCCGTGGAGGTGCGATCCCCGCAGTGGTTGCTGCGATCGATGATCGTCCGACAATGGATAGCCCTGCCCCCTGGCTACCAGGCCGGATTTCGATCTAGTCGCGCACGTCGGAACCGGTGAGCCGGATGAACACATCCTCCAGCGATGGCACGTCCATCCGCAGATCGCGGGGATTCAGCCCCTGCCTGGCAAGCGCCTGCGCGACCGTCGCCATCAGGTATCCCTCGCCACGCACGGTCACCTCGCGTCCCTCGCGCACGGCTGAGTGCACGCCGGGCAGCCCCTCGATCGTCGCCGGGTCGAACCGCTCGTCGGCAGTGAAGCGAAGCCGCAAGAGCCCATCGTGTGGATCGGAAAGCTCGCCGGGCGTCCCGATCGCCCGGATCGTGCCCTTGTCCACCACGGCGATCCGGTCGCAGAGGAGTTCCGCCTCCTCCATGAAATGCGTCACGAGGATCACCGTCGCCCCCTCGTCGCGGATACGTTGCACCAGCGCCCACGATTCGCGACGCGCCTGGGGATCGAGGCCGGTCGTCAGTTCGTCCAGGATCACCAGTTTCGGCCGGTTGATGAGCGCCAGGGCGATGAAGAGCCGCTGTTTCTGGCCTCCGGAAAGCTGGCCAAACCGGGTCTTGCGCTTGTCGGTGAGGTTCCATTGCTGGAGCAAGGGTTCCCACGGGTTCGGATCCCGGTAGAACGACGCGTAGAGTCGCATCGCCTCTTCGACCGTGATCAGGTCCTGGAGCTGCGCCTCCTGCAACTGGATGCCGATCTCCTCGCGTAGGGAGTGTTGATCCGTCTGCGGATCGCGGCCGAGCACGCGCACCGTGCCGGCGGTCGCATCCTTCAGCCCGGCGACGATGTTCACGAGCGTCGACTTCCCGGCGCCATTCGGCCCGATGATGCCGAAGATCTCCCCGTCCGCGATCTCCAGCGACACATGATCCAGCGCCGTGAAGTCCCCATACCGCTTCACGACATCCTGCACCACGACGGCCGCCTCTGCCGTCGATCCGGTCCGTGTCTTCGTGGCGAGTGTATCGGTCATCGCATTGCTCCTCCCCGAATCCCCGTCGTGCCAATATCCCCATGGTGACAGATCGGACGCGATTGCGCTTATGCGACGTCGGGGAAGCGCCAGCCCCCCCCCCGCCCGGCTACCCGAACATCTCCTTCCCCTTGCGGCCGATCCGCTCTACGACATCAAGCTCATCCG
>JASGDN010000095.1:0-53190 GCA_049841275.1 Thermomicrobiales bacterium | reverse complement strand
GGGGGTGGTTTTGCCCTCTCTGTTGGTTTTACCCAAACCTGGGGGGCCCCTCCCTGGTTGGGGCAGGCCGCCCCTCTGTTTGCAGGCCGATTGCGGAGGACTACTCCGGCAGGATACGGACTGCACCCTTGTCGGCGGACGCGGCGAAGGTTGCGTAGGCCTTCAGGGCCGTGCTGACGTTTCGCTTGCGCGGTTCGGCCGGCTTCCAGCCGAGGGTATCCTGCTCGGCACGCCGGGCGGCCAGCTCGTCGTCGGAAATGGCAAGGTGGATCGTGCGGTTCGGGATGTCGATCTGGATCGTGTCGCCATTGCGGACGAGGCCGATCGCGCCGCCTTGCGCCGCCTCCGGGGAGACATGGCACATCGAAAGACCCGAGGTGCCGCCGGAGAATCGCCCGTCGGTGATGAGCGCGCAGGCCTTGCCGAGGCCGCGCGATTTCAGGTAGCTGGTGGGATAGAGCATCTCCTGCATCCCAGGACCGCCCTTCGGCCCTTCGTAGCGGATCACGACCACGTCGCCTTCGTTGACCTCCTTGCCGAGGATGCCGCGGACGGCGGCTTCCTGGCTTTCGTACACGACGGCGGGGCCGGTGAATGTCAGGATCGACTCGTCCACGCCCGCCGTCTTCACGATGCAGCCGTCCAGTGCGATGTTGCCCGTGAGCACTGCCAGGCCGCCGTCCTTCGAGAACGGATGCTCCGCCGAGCGGATGACGCCTTTCTCGCGGTCGAGGTCGAGCTCGTCCCAACGGGCATCCTGGCTGAAAGCGACCTGGGTCGGGATGCCGCCCGGCGCCGCGCGATAGAACGTGCGCACGCCATCGTCTGTCGTACGGTCGATGGCCCAACGGTCGATTGCCGCGCCGATGGTGGCGGTGTGGACGGTTGGAGAATCGCGATTGATGAGGCCTGCCGCGTCGAGTTGCCCGAGGATGGCCATGATGCCGCCAGCGCGGTGAACATCTTCCATATGCACGTCCGCCTTGGCCGGAGCGACCTTCGAGAGGCAGGGCACCCGGCGCGAGAGGCGGTCGATGTCGTCCATCGTGAAGTCGATCCCGCCCTCGTACGCGGCGGCGAGGATGTGCAGCACGGTATTGGTGGAGCCGCCCATCGCGATGTCGAGCGACATGGCATTCTCGAAGGCCGCCTTGTTCGCCACGTTGCGGGGGAGGACCGAATCGTCGTCCCCTTCGTAGTACTGCTTCGCGAGGTCCACGATGAGGTGCCCGGCATTGGTGAAGAGGCGCTCGCGGTCGGCGTGGGTGGCGAGCATCGACCCGTTGCCGGGGAGCGAGAGACCCAGGGCCTCGGTCAGACAGTTCATCGAGTTTGCCGTGAACATGCCGGAGCAGGAGCCGCAGGTCGGGCAGGCCGAGCGCTCGATCACCTGCACGTCGGCATCGGAGACACGCTCATCGGCAGCAGCGACCATCGCGTCGATCAGGTCCATCGAGCGCGTGATGCCGTTCAGTACGACCTTGCCGGCCTCCATCGGGCCGCCCGAAACGAAGACGGCGGGGATATTCAGCCGCATGGCTGCATTGAGCATGCCGGGCGTGATCTTGTCGCAGTTCGAGATGCAGACCATCGCGTCGGCGCAGTGGGCGTTGACCATGTACTCGACGCTGTCGGCGATGACCTCACGCGAGGGCAGCGAATAGAGCATGCCGTCGTGACCCATCGCGATGCCGTCGTCCACGGCGATGGTGTTGAACTCCTTGGCGATGCCGCCCGCCGCCTCGATCTCGCGGGCGACGAGCTGGCCGAGGTCCTTCAGGTGGACGTGGCCGGGTACGAACTGGGTGAAGGAATTGACGACGGCGATGATGGGTTTGCCGAAGTCGCCGTCCTTGACGCCGGTAGCGCGCCAGAGGCCGCGGGCACCGGCCATGTTGCGGCCGTGAGTGGTGGTTCGTGAACGATAGGCTGGCATTGAGAACTCCAGACGAGAAGTGAGAACGGAGGGAGGGGAGAGGTGAGAGAAGTGAGTGATGACCGACGGCGTGTCGCCGAGAAAGCCCGGCGTACCGGATCTCGTGTCGGCCCGGCGGGTATCCGGGAGCCCGGGCCGACAACGGGGGCCGAAGAGCGACGGTGGCCCTACGAACGACCGAACTGCTTGGCACGCTCACTTCTCACTTCTCTCATCTCTCCCCTCCCACGTCACAGGTAGTCGTTGCGCTCCCCGGCGAGGTGGAGATTGTCGATCGCGATTGGCACGATGCCGTCCGCGAGCGGGAAGCGGAAGAGTTGCGCGTAGAAGGACAGTTCCGCCTCTGCCGTGCGGATGATGTTCTCGGCCTGCCGGAAACCGTGACCCTCGCCCTCGTACAGGAAGAGCGCCACCGGCAGACCCTTGCCGCGGACGGCATCGGCCATCGCGATGGCCTGGTTCGGCGGTACGACGAGGTCGTCCAGTCCCTGGAAGAGGATCATCGGACTGCTCAGCTTGTCGGTGTGATGGATCGGCGAGCGGGCGTCGTAGAGATCCTTCCGTTCCGGATATGGACCGATCAGGCTATCGAGGTAGCGTGACTCCAGCTTGTGCGTGTCGGTCGTCAGCGCTTCGAGGTCGCCGACGCCGAAGTAGCTCGTGCCGGCGGTGAACACATCGCGGAACGTGAGCGCGGCGAGTGTCGTGTAGCCACCGGCGCTGCCGCCCCGGATGACGAGGCGGTCGGGATCGGCCTTGCCTTCCGCGACCAGGTGCTGGACGCCGGCGATGCAGTCGTCGATATCGACGATGCCCCACTGTCCGAGCAGGCGTTCGCGGTAGGCGCGGCCGTAGCCCGTACTGCCACCGTAGTTGACATCGAGAATCGCGAATCCACGGCTCGTCCAGTACTGCGTGGCGAGGCTGAAGGCGGAGTTCGTCGCGCCGGTGGGGCCACCATGGCTCTCCACGATCACCGGCGGCAATTCGCCATCGGGCGCGCGGAAGTCCTTGTTGGTGGGTGGGTAGTAGAAGCCATGAACCGGCGATCCGTCCCCGGCGGTCCAGGTGATCGCTTCCGGGACGGAGCAGTATCCGGGGTCGATATCCACGTCGGCACTGACGCGGATCGTCTCCAGTGCGTCGGACGGTGCGGTTCCGCCGCGTACCGCAGCAAGGTCGAGCCGGACAAGACGCGGAGGAAGGGTCGCCGACGCCGCGAGGAAGACGAGGTTGCCAGTCGCCGGCTGCATGCGGACCTGCGAGATGACGGTAAAGGGAAGATCCAGGCGGGTCAGGTCGCCGCTCGCGAGATCCAGCAGGCCGAGCGACCATTCTCCGTCCTGCGTCCAGGAGACCGCGAGCGTGGCGTCGTCCACGATGTCCCAGTTGGACTGGTTCAGCACCCATTGGGTGACGCCGAACTCGGCTTCGCGTCGGGCGAGGGCCTCCGGCTTGCCGCCTTCGTGGATGCGATAGAGGTTCCACCAGCCGGTGGTCTCGGCGATGTAGCCGAGTGCGCCGTCCGGCAGCCAGCGTGGCTGGCCGACGGAATCGCCCTTGCCGGCATTGATGAGACGGACATCGGAGATCGTGCCGTTTGGCGTCAGGTCCGCGGTGAACAGCTGGCTGCTGTCCCACGGCATGTTCGGGTGGTCCCACGTCATCCAGGCCAGTCGCGTGCCATCGGCGCTCAGCGTCGGATAGGCGACGAAATCGGTTCCGGAGACGAGGATCGCCCCGCCGTCCTCGTTCGGGCCTTCCAGGGTGAGCTGGACGAGGGTGTTGACTGCCTCGGCCTCGGGAAAGCTGTGGTCCTCCCGGATCGCGAGGACGCGCCGGTTCGGGAGATCGATGATCGGGTTGGCGTAGCGGAGGCCGCCTTCCGGCGTGATCGCGACTGGTTCGTCGCTGCCCGGATCGAGCCGGTACAGGCGGAGGTCCACCGCGTTCGTGAAGACGACGATACCGCCGCTGGCGGTCCAGGCGCCTCCACCATACTCATGGACGCGGGACCGGACATTGAAGGGGTTCGGCGTGAGTTCGACTGGTTTGCGATCCGTGGCTGCTTTACGCATGAGTGTCATGCGGCCCTTTTCCTGGGCCCGGGATTCGAGCCAGTAAAGGTCCGTGCCGTCCACACCCGGCTCCATCAGGCGAACGCCCGCTTCGGCCAGCATGCGGGCGGTAATGGGGGATGCCCAGCTGCCGTAGGGCGCGATCTGCGGGGTCGTGGCGTTGGTCATGGCTGCTCCTCGGTGGACAACGGAAAGATCGGATGTCGCTGCGGAGGATGATACGGCACGCGGGGCGTCCGGTCGCCTGGTGCGGAACGTGCCGTACAAAATTTTGTGACAGGACTCGCCCATACTTTGGTAAGAACATCCGGGAGCATCACTTCGCCAGGATAGATATTGGACCCGGCGATACGCGGAGGGGACCAGCCAGCATGGCATTGACGATCGATGGAATCAGCAAGAACTTCGGGGATTTTCCGGCGGTTCGCGACATCTCGTTCACCGTGGAGCCGGGAAGGATCTTCGGGTTTCTTGGAACCAACGGTGCCGGGAAGACCACAACGATGCGGATGATCCTCGACATCATCCGTCCGGATACGGGGAGCATCACCTGGAACGGTACGCCGACCCGCGATGTGCCGCGCCACGATTTCGGCTACCTGCCAGAGGAGCGCGGTCTGTATCCGAAGATGCCGGTGGACGACCAGCTTCTCTTCCTGGCCCAACTCTATGGCGCGGACAAGCGCCGGGCCGAGGCCGACCTCGATACGTGGCTCCAGCGCCTCGATATCACCGAGAACCGGCACAAGGCGGTCGAGCAGCTTTCCAAGGGGAACCAGCAGAAGATCCAGTTTCTCGCCGCGATCCTGCACGATCCCCAGATCCTGATCCTGGACGAGCCGTTCAGCGGGCTCGATCCGGTGAATGCGCAGCAGATGAAGGACGCCTTCATCGCCATGCGCGACCAGGGCAAGACGGTGATCTTCTCCACCCATCAGCTGGACGATGCCCAGGAGCTCTGTCACAACGTGTCGATCATCCATCGCGGACGGCTGGTGATTGCGGGAACGGTGGACGAGGTGCGGCGCAGCGTGGGCCAGCAGGTCGTCCGGCTAGCGATCGATGACGATCCGGGGATCACGTGGCTCGATTCCGTGCCCAACGTGAGTGTGGCTCGGAGGCGGGAGGACTACGTCGAACTCAACGTGCCTTCGGAAGAGGTCGCACGGACGGTGCTGGCGGAGGCGGTGCGGCGGGGAGCGCCGGTGACGCGCTTCGAGATCAGCTATCCGTCGCTGAACGACGTCTTCCTGGCGTCGGTGAAGGAGATGCAGCCGGACGATCGTCCGCAGCCGGCCACCGCGGCGGTGTCGGAGCCGGTCGCAGTCTAGCTGGACAGGTGCCGGCGCGCAGCATTGGGCATGAAGGGGCAATGAGATGGATGTTCAGCGAGTCTGGTTGGTGGCGAAGCGCGAGTGGTCGACTCGCTTCGCCCAGCGGAGTTTTCGGATCGTCACCCTCGTGCAGGTGCTCGGCATTCTGATCGGGGCGTGCCTGCCGACGATCGTCGCGAAGTTTGCGGGCGATTCCACCTCGGTCGATCATGTGATCGTGGTGGACCAGAGCGATGCACGGGTGGCAGAGCGGATCGCCCCATTGTTCGCGGTGAAGGGGGATGATGCCTCGGCGACGAATACCGTCGATGTCCAGGCATCGAGCGATACGCCGGATGCGGCCCGGCAGCAGGTATCTGATGGCAAGGTCGATGCGGCCCTGGTCGTGACGCACGGCTCGGATGGCAACCTTGCGTTCACCTATGAATCGAAGGACGGAGATACCGACGCACTGGCCCAGCGAATCTACGCGGCGGTTGCCTCGATTGCGATGCAGGACCGGTTGCAGCAGGCAGGCGTGAGCGAGCAGGAGTTCGCGAGCGCCGCCGCACCGCCTTCCTTCACGATCCAGGCGACGGAATCGCAGAACGAGAACTCGGCGAACGATGGCGCCCGCTATGCGATCGGGTTCGTCTTCGCGATCCTCATGTACATGGCGATCATCATGTACGGCATGTGGATCGCCCAGGGTGTGGTGGAGGAGAAGAGTTCGCGGATCATGGAGATCATGATCAACGCGGCGACCCCGCGCGATCTGCTGGCCGGCAAGGTGGTCGGCATCGGGCTGGCGGCGCTGACGCAGCTGGTCCCGATGATGCTGGTCGGCGGTATCGCCTTCGCATTGCAGCCACGCCTGGCGGACGCGCTGAACGTCTCCAGCTCGACGATTCTCGACGTGGACTTCGGGTCGATTTCGGCGCAGGCGGTGGGGCTCTTCGCGATCTTCTTCGTGCTCGGGTTCATCCTCTACGCGTCGCTCTACGCTTCCATCGCCTCGTTGCTCAGCCGGCAGGAAGAGGTGAGCCAGGCAGTCTCGCCGCTGATGACGTTCACGATCGTCGGTTACCTCGGCGCGCTCTTCACGATCTCGTCGCCGGGAGGCCTGCCGGCGCGGATCCTGTCGATCTTCCCGTTCACCGCGCCGTTCGCGATGGTCCCGCGCTCGATCGTGGGCGATGTCCCGGCGTGGGAACTGATTCTCAGCATCGTGCTGCTTGCCATCACGGCGTTGGGCGGCGTGCTCTTCGCGAGCCGGGTCTATCGCGTCGGTGTGCTGATGTACGGGCAGAAGCCGAGCTGGAAGAACGTGCTCAAGGCGGGGGCGATTCGCGCCGCGCGGTAGCGCATGGCGTGTCCCGGGAATGGCCGGAAGGGGCGGCATGCGGATTCGCAGCCGCCCCTCGGCGTGCGGTGCAGATGGACATGCGTACGCTATTCCGGCAGAATGCAGGAAGGAGACCATCGGGCGTGGCGAGCGACTCGCCACGCCGGCGCACCAATGGAGGGTGCATGCTTCGCGAGAGTCTTTGCCCCCGCGCCTGAGGCGTGCGGGGGGAACACACCGTCATCGGCAGGGCCAAATCCTGCGCTCCCCGGACGCCACGGGCGCGGTCGCGAATCCGCTCGTGGTGGTGTTGTGTCCGACGGCCCTTGACGGATTCGCGACGAATCGGCTGCACGTGACGCCGGAAGCCATGCCCCTTCCGGGGGTATCAGGCCCCGGCGGAAACCGGCCCAGGGTGGCCGGTGGAGCGATTCGTCCATGCAACGCCTTCTTTCCCTCCTGGGGCCGTCGCGCTCCTTTCGGTCGCTGCTCGTTGCGGCGCTCGCCGATGACCTTGCAAAGGGTATCGCCACCTTCCTGCTGCCGCTTGTTGCCGTCACGCTGACCTCGTCCCCAGTCCACGTTGCGGCGGTGACGGTTGCCCTCACGGTGCCGTGGCTGATCGTCGGTCCGGTCGCCGGTCTGCTCGTCGATCGCGTCGATCGGCGGAGACTGCTCGTTGCGGCGGAGAGCGTCCGGCTCGTCGCGCTCCTGTTGCTGGCCGTCGCCCTGCTGGGCGATCTTGCCTCCTTGCCGCTGCTGTATATCGTGGCGCTGGTCGTCGGTGTCACCGAGACGGCGATCGAACCGGCGCTGATGGCGTCGATTCCCCAGGTCAGCCGGCGCGCGCACCTCGATCGGGCGAATGCCCGCGTGATCGGCGGCCGTACCATCACCGACAACATCGCCCAGGTCGTCTCCGGCGCCCTCGCCTCGCTGGGCCTCGGGATCGCGGCGCTGGCGGCGGCGCTCGGGTTCGCGATGGCAGGAGATGGGTATCGCCGGATGCGGGGTACGTTTGCCGCCGGGACGTCGCGGGTGGACCGTGCCGCGGACCGACCTGTCGGGGAGCGTATCCGGGGGACCGGGCGGGCGATTGCGGGCGGCATGCACGTCATTCTCGCCACGGAGCCGCTGCGAACGATCACCCTGGCGTCGGCGGTGATCAACGGGTGCTGGGCGGCGTGGTGGAGTGTCTGGGCGCTGTACGTGCTGGCGCCGGGGCCGGTGGGGCTGACGCCGTTCGGGCTGGGTATGCTGATGACCGTCGGTACGGTATCGTCGTTGTTCGGTGCGACGCTCGCGCTGCCGGTCCAGCGGATGGCCGGGCGGCGGTGGGCGATCGGGATCAATATCCTGGGAAATGCGGCGCTCTTTGGCATCACGGCGGCGACATCCGAGGTGTGGCCAATCGCCTTCGCCCTGTTGCTCGGCGATTTTGGTGCGCCGGGGTGGGCGATTGCCGCGAATACCTGGCAGCAGCGGAATGTGCCGGAGGACCTGCGCGGCCGCGTCGCGAGCGCCTATCGGGTGCTGGGCTTCGGTGCGAAGGCCATCGGTGCGGCGGCCGGCGGCGTCATTGCGGGGCAACTGGGCATTCCGGTGCTGTACGCCCTGTGTGCGGCCGCAACCCTTGGAACGATGGTGCCGTTCTTCCGGAAGGTCACCGAAACCGCAATGCAGGCGGACCCGGTGGTCCGGCCACAGAAATGACACAATCGAGCCGTAAAGCCTCCACCGCCGTATCGTAGTCTGAGAATCGCGAAGCCGCGTGACCCGCCATGTGCTGGCATGGTGATCGTCGACATGCGATGCGGCACGATGCAGGAATTCGAGGAGCTCACCCGAGATGAATAGTGTGCAGCCGCCTGTTACGTCAGGCGTCACGCCCGAGGCGCGTTCCGCCACGATGGGCATTCGCGAGATCGCGAGCCGGGACCTCCGCCAATCGGGGACAACCGGCGCACCGGTGCTGGAAGCGATCGGCCTCACCAAGCGGTTCAAGAATTTCACCGCCGTCGACGACCTCAGCTTCAACGTGCAGCAGGGCGAGGTGCTTGGCTTTCTGGGGCCGAACGGCGCCGGCAAGAGCACGACGGTCGGCATGATCCTCGGGCTGATCCATCCGGATCATGGCACCGTGAAGATCATGGGCACCGACCTGAAGGACGATTCGGCGCTGGTGGCGAACCATGTCGGGGCGATCATCGAGAACCCGGCCTTCTACCCATACCTGAGCGGGCGCGACAACCTGACGGCGCATGCACTGGCGGTGGGCGATGTCCCCGCCGGCCGTATCGACGAATTGCTGAAGTTGGTGAACCTCCACGAGCGATCGGGCGACAAGTTCAAGAATTATTCGCTGGGTATGAAGCAGCGGCTGGGCATTGCGTCCACGCTGTTGACCAGCCCGGCGTTGGTCATCCTCGACGAGCCGACGAACGGACTCGATCCGGCGGGCCAGCGGGAGATCCGCGACATCATCCCCCGGCTGGCCGATGAGGGGCATTCCGTGCTCCTCGCCAGCCATATGCTGCACGAGGTGGAGCAGGTGAGCGACCGTGTCGCCATCATCCGGCGCGGCAAGCTGATCACCGAGGGAAGCGTCGACGACCTGCTGCGGCGTGGCGGCTATATCGAGGTGGTGGTGCCTGGCGCCGATCCGGAGGCTGCCTTGCGGGCGATCCGCCGGGTGCCGGTGGTGGAGCAGGTGACCGTGGAGAACAGCAGGTTGATCGTGGTGGCGCCGGATGACGCGGGTGCGGCGATCAACCGCGCACTCTTCGATCAGAACATGATCGCCAGCGCCATCACGTCCAAGCACAGCACGCTGGAAGACCTCTTCCTGGAGATGACCGAGGGGGACGAGCCGGCTCCCGCTGCCAACGCCTGATCTCCTTCTGCCGACACCTCACGTATGGAGTGACATCATGGGTACCATGCTTCGCAGCGAATTGTTCCGCGTTCGCAAGCGCCCGCAATCGTGGCTGATGCTGGCGCTCGCGACCCTCTTCGTCGCGCTGATCTATGGCGGGATGACGGTGGGCACGTTCTTCGCCAATAGCAGCAATGCAAATGACCTGCGCGAGACGATCGCGTTCGACAAGTTGCGCGAGTTCGGGCTGAGCTTCAACTCGCTCTTTGGCGGCATCATGCTGGCCATCTTCGCCGCCGGCATCTTTGGCAACGAATACAGCTGGAACACCATCCGTCCGTTGCTGGCCCGCGCGCGTAGCCGCACGTCGCTGTTGACCGCCAAGCTGGTGACGGTCTTCCTCTACGCCACGTTCTTCACGATCGCACTGGCGATCCTGACGGGGTTGATCTCGTTCATTGCGACCCTCGTTGCGAGTGGGCACTGGAACTTCAGCGCGGAGGAACTGGGCAAGAACGCCGCCTTCGTGTTCGGGTTGCTTTTCACGAACCTGCCGTATCTCGCGTTGGCCGTAATGGTGGGGATGTGGACGAAGTCGAACGCCGCCGGTATCGGGGTCGCAATCGGCCTCAGCTTCATTGAGGTGCCACTTTTCGCGACGCTGAAGCTGGTGAACGACGTGTTCAAGACGATCGAGAAGGGCGGGATGAACTGGAATGTCCAGAAAGTGCTCTTCGACTGGAGTGGATCGCAGCAGAACTGGATCTCGGTCGGTGTGCTCCTACTCTATACGGCGATTTTCGTCGCGCTGACGTATCGTGTCTTCCTCCGTCGCGACGTGACGTCGGGATAGCGGTCGCGGAGGGATCCAATTGGTTGCGGCACCGGGCTGGGGACTATCCCAGTCCGGTGTTCGCGTTAGGAGTGGTCGTGATTTCATCGCCGGCCCCCTTCCGCCTCGTGCCATTCACGCGGGACCACCTGCCGATCGTCAGTCCTTGGTTCGATGACCCGGAAACGCGACGCTGGCTCGGGGGCCGGGAATGGCCGGAAGCGATCCTTCGCTAGCAGGAGCACTCGGTTCCCGGCGAGGTGTTTCGCGGGGCGATTGTGCTGGCAACGGTCAATCGTGTCTTGCTGGACGGCGATCGTCCGATAGCGCTGGTGACTGGCGAGGTCTACGACCGGGAGACGCGGTATGCGGGCGAAGGGCCGGATGGACCGCGTTTCGAGGACACCGACTCGGTGCGGAGGCCGCAAGCAGGGGTGGCGGTCGTGGTCGATCCGGAGCGCCGGAAACAGGGCGTGGGACGGGCGGCAATCGCGGCCTGGATGGCCCATTCCGACCTGGATCTGGCCGGATCGTTCGTTGCCGGGATCGAGCCGGAGAACGAGGGAAGCCGGGCGCTCTTTGCATCGCTCGGCTTCCGCCCGGTTTCGGTCGAGCCAGACTGGGAAGGAATGCTGACCTACGTGTGCGGCCGGCGCGAGGACGCGGCATCTGTTCGTGCTTCGGGATGATCGTTACAATGCGGCCCGGTATTGCGTGACGCCGTATCCGGTCCTGCCGTTTCGTAGCACGAGGGTTTTTCGATCATGCTGACCACGCTCGTTGGCCTGCCGCTCGATCAGATCGATACGCCGGCCCTGCTCGTCGATCTGCCCGCGCTCGATCGCAACATCGCCATCATGGCCGAGGCGACTGCCTCTCGCGGTGTCGGCTGGCGTCCACACGCGAAGGCGCACAAGAGTCCTGCCATCGCGCACCGGCTGCTGAACGCGGGGGCGCTGGGCGTCACCTGCGCGAAGCTGGGAGAGGCGGAGGTCTTCGCGGCGTCCGGCGTGCGTGACATCCTGATCGCGAACCAGGTGGTCGGGCCGATCAAGGCCCGGCGGCTGGCGGCGCTGGCGACGTATTGCGACGTCATGGTCGCCGCCGATTCGCTGGAGAATGCCCGCCAGCTCGAAGAGGCGGCGCGCACATTCGACAGCCATCCGCGCGTGGTGATCGAGTTGGACTCCGGGATGACGCGGGCGGGTGTCGCGCCGGGAGTACCCGCCGTCGCGCTGGCGAAGGAACTGGCCGCAATGACGGGCATCCGGTTCGCCGGGTTGATGTCGTGGGAAGGACATACGCTGGGGGTGACGCCACTCGCGGCGCGGCAGGATGCGATCCGCGAGGCGGTGTCCGCCGTCACTGCGACGGCGGACGCGATCCGGGCAGCGGGCATTCCGGTGGAGGTCGTCTCGGTCGGGGGGACGGGAACATTCCTCACCAGCCGGGAGTTGGAGGGCGTGACCGAGGTGCAGGCTGGTGGTGGCATCTGGGGCGACCGCTTCTACCGCGATCTCGATGTGCCGGTGGAGCCTGCGCTGTCCGTGATGGTGACGGTGACGAGCCGCCCGGCTCCGGACCGGATCATCGTGGACGCCGGGCGGAAGACGGTCGATCCGTCCAACGTGGTGCCGGAAGTGGTCGGGCTGGATGGCGTCGCCGGGGTCGCACTGTCGGCCGAGCACGGCACGATCCGCCTCGCCGAACCGAACGAGACGATCCGGGTGGGAGATCGCCTGCGGCTGCACGTCGGATACAGCGACCAGGCGATCCACCTGCACGAGAACCTGATCGTTGTACGGGACGACCGCGTGATCGCCCTCTGGCCGACACTCACACGTGGGAAGTTGCAGTAGGGCGGGGTGTTTTGGCTGGCAAGTGTTCCGGCCAGCGGTCCATTCAATCAACATCCTGTGTCGTCCTGAATCGTGATCCCAGCTTGCGGTGGCGTTCGATGTGCTATCGCATGGTTAACGTTCCCTGTCATCCTGAGTGGATTGTCTCCATCGATGTGTCCTGTTCGTGTGAGGGTGATCCCGGTGATCGCCCCTACGATCAAACGCACGCTCAACCTGACACGTCGGCATAGACAGTCTACTGAGCGGAGCGATGGGCCGCTCCCGCTCGGTTGCGATGCAACCGCCTATTGAGGACCCCGTGCGAAGCACGATCGACCGCAGGTCGATATCACCGTGGTGTCCTTATTCGCAAACGGAACGAAGCTCACGGGCCTGGTATCGCATATGGCCACGCCGGATTTCCAGCTTCGCCGGAAGCGCTCCGCTCAGGATGACGTGGATATTGAGCGTGAGCGGAGCATCGCCCATACCCAGCTTGGCTGGGCCTTCTATCCCACCTCGACGACCGTGACGTTCGCCTGGATGCCATCCGGGAGGCGCGTCTCCACCTCGACACCCTTCGGAACGGTGATCCGGAGGGCCATCGCTCCATCGGTGCCGAGGTCCCAGCGTACGTCGACCGACCCGGCGTCCGGGTGCGGGGCGCTGCCCTCCGCCCAGATGAGTCCGCACGGTTCCGGGGCGACCAGCACCTTCGCCCACCCCGGCGCAAGAGGCCGGATGCCGAGCAGGCGCGCCGGGAAGAGTGCCGCCGGGGCGGCGGACCAGGCGTGGCAATGGCTGCGGCTGAGCACGCCCCTGCCCGAGACGAAGTTCGAGCTCGGGAACATCTCCCAACAGGTCGTCGCGCCGCGATCGAGCATGAAGCCGTAGTTGCGCCGGGCGTCCGCGAGTGCGGCGGCTGTGTGTCCGCGCTCGGCGAGGGCGTCGTAGAGGAAGATCGACATCCACGGGCTGCCGATCTGGACCCAGTTGGCGGGCGGATCGACCAGCACGGATTCGATCCGGTCGCGGCGTTCATCCCCCGGCACATCCGCCAGCAGCGCGAACATCTGCGTCTGCACGCTGATCGTGGTCGAGTGCGTGCCGTCGGCATGGATGGAATCGATGTAGGCCTGTGCATCGTCAGACCAGAGGCGCGTATCGATCGCGCGGCGCAGGCGGGCGGAGGTATCGAGCAACGGAACTGCATCCGCGTCCTCGTTCGCCATCGTGGCGATGCGGCCGGCGGCCTCCAGCGCCATCACCATCAGGCAGTTCTGGTGCGTCACGACACCGGCATTGGGCTGGTCGATCGGCGCCCAGTCGAGCAGGTTCCAGGCCGTGATCTCCAGCAGGTCGTCGGCGTTCAGATACGCGGTGAACGCCTCCAGGGCGGATCGTACCTGCGGCCACATCTCGGCGGCGAAGGCGGCGTCGCCGGTGCGGAAGCAGTGCTCGTCCACCGCCTGCGTCCAGAAGAAGGTGAAGTTCGGGATCACGCTGTCCCAGGCCGAGGGGATGTTCGAGCAGTAAAGGGGGGATTGCGGTGCGGATTGCGGCACCAGGCGCAGGCAGCGGCGGGTGAGCGCTTCTGCGCCGAAGAGGTAGGCGGCGAACCGCGCGCTGCTGTAGGAATCCCCGACCCAGAAGACCTGCTCGTAGCCGGGACAGTCGACGTAGGTGTCCTCCATGCAGGCGATGACGGTGCGGCGGCTCATCTCCCAGATCTGGTCAAGCCGGGCATCGCTGCACCGGAAGCGCCCAGTGTGGGAGACCGGAAAGTGGCTCTCCGTGACGTGAAGCTCGTGCAGGATCACCGGCTCGTCCGGATCGACACCTTCCGGCCGGCGGACGGTGACCTGGAGATAGCGCATGCCGCGTCGGATGGGTGACTGGTAGGTCTGCCGGCCTTCGCGCGTGGTGTAGCGGAAGGCATTCTCCATGCCGGTCGAGTCCTCGCGGTGACCCGAGAGGGAGTCGAGGTATTCGAACCCATAGACATCCAGCACCGTTCCGGATGGCGCTTCGATGTCGAACCCGATGAACCCGGAGAATTCTCGCCCGAGATCCAGTACGAGCTCGGTGTCGGAGCCGGGATGCGCCGGAATCTGGACGGCGTTACCGGCCGCGATGGCCTGGAGTTCAGCGGACACCGGCGCAAGGGTTCGTTCGCGGGGGTGGACGGCATTCGCGAGGAGGCTGGCCGGGCTGACCAGCGCCGTCGGCACCGGCCGCACCATGTCGCCGAACGCACGAAGGTCCCTGGCTTCGGTCATCGCCTCGGCGCGACAGGCGATCTGGGCGGGAATCGGATCCGGTTGCGGCCAGCTTTCCTCGATCGTTCCAATCGTAATGTCTGTGATCGGGCCGATGGTGATGAAGGGGGTCTCCGGGAGGTCCGCTTCGCCGAACGGTTGCGGGGAGATAAGGGTGATCGCCTCGGGATCGTCGGCGTCCACCACGAGATGCACGGTATGTCCGTGGTCCACGAAGCTGACGTCCACGACGAGCAAGTGGTCGCCGTCCGGAAGATGGACGGTGCGGGAGCGGGCTCCCTGGTCGCGTTCGTCGAGTTCTTCCCAGGATGACCATTCGCCGGCGATGCCGAGTCCGGGCTTGCGTTGGGGCAGGAGCACCGTGACGGTCGTCGGGTGGGCGACGCGAATGACGGAGACGAGGAAACCTGTGTAGCCGACGTGATTGGCGTGGTTCGCGGCGTCCGGCGCCATCTGCGCGCGCATGTCGATGCCGGCGGTGAGCACCGGCGGCTTCACGAATGCGAGCTGGGTGACTCCCACCGGGCGGACCGGCGCCTCCTCCAGCGGCGGGATGTCGCGCGGGTAGAGTGCTCCCCACGGGCCATCGCTCGCCGCTGCGAAGGGGACAGCGTTCGGCCACGCGGTGTCGTCGAAGGCGGGGTCGGTCCAGGCGAGGTCGGCATCGAGGGCGCGGGCGTCGATCTGCTCGGTGAATCCGAGCTGGCATGAGATGCGACTGGCGCGGGGATCGTGGATGGGTGGCGTCAGGACCTTCCAGGCCGCGTCTGTGCCGATGGGGTTGCCGCCGAGGTCGATGTCGGCGATCAGGCCGCCGCGCTCGCGGAAGGTGGTGAACGTGGCGACGCCGAAGTGGAGGACGTGGACGGCGACAACGTTCGGGCGGTCGGAGCGCAGGAGGTGCCCGATCTCCCAGGTGTCCACGAACCAGTGGGCGGTGAATCCGCGCACGGGGCCGTGGCCGACTGGCGTCCCGTTCACCCAGAGCCGGTAGCGCGTGTCCGCCGTGATGCGGATCGTCGCGGCGGGGGCGGGAGTGGTGAGGTCGAACGTCCGGCGGAACCAGCGCCAGGCGTTGCGCGGGCTGGGATCGCCCCCGTCCCAGATCCACTGGGCGGCGGACGAGAAGGTGACCGGGGTGGCATACGTTTCTGGGGCGACGAGCGCAGTCATGGCAGGACTCCGGGCCGCGAAGGCCGGGGGCGATGGGTCGGTGTGGCGGCATCGTCGCGAATCAGGGGGCGATGCGCAAGGGGGTGACACCCCGGGTGCGATGCGAGGGCGCCGCCAGAGCGTGTGCGTCGGGATTTGCGTAGGAGTTGCCCATTGCGTTCCCCATCGGGAGGCGCATACTGCCTGGCCAGACGCCGATCGTCAGGCGCGGTCCGACGGCGCAGCGGCGGCTGACTGCAGAGGAGACGTGCATGGACACTCCCGGTGTCGACACGGCGTTCATTGGCTCGGTGCCCGAACGCTATCAACGGTTCTTCGTGCCGCTCATCTTCGAGCCGTACGCGGTCGACCTCGCCCGTCGTGCCGCCCAGCGTCGGCCTTCGCGCGTGCTCGAGCTCGCCGCCGGGACGGGTGTGGTGACGCGCCATCTGGCGGACATGCTGCCATCGATTGTCCCCATCGTCGCGACCGACCTGAGTCAGGCGATGCTCGACCAGGCTGCCGCGGAAGGCATCGCACGGCATGTGGAGTGGCGTCAGGCGGACGCGATGGACCTGCCGTTTCCGGATGCGTCCTTCGATCTCGTTCTCTGTCAGTTCGGGGTCATGTTCTTTCCGGACAGGGCGCACGCATACGCCGAGGCGAGGCGCGTCCTGCAACCGGGTGGTGTGTTCCTTTTCAACGTCTGGGACCGGATCGAGGAGAACGACTTCGCCAACGCTGTCACGGAGACGCTGGCGACGGTGTTCCCGGACGACCCGCCCCGCTTCATGGCCCGGACGCCGCATGGCTATCACGATCTTGCGGCGGTCGCTGGGGACCTCCGAGAGGGCGGCTTCACGCAGCCTGCGGAAACGACTACTTTCGCTGCCCGGAGCCTCGCGAAGTCAGCGGAACGAGTCGCCGTTGCGTACTGCCAGGGATCGCCGCTGCGAGGCGAAATCGAGGCACGGGCGCCGGGGCGGCTCGCGGATGTCACGGATATCGTGACGGCTGCGTTGGAGGATCGGTTCGGGGATGGAGCTGTGGAGGGGAAGATCCAGGCGCACATCATCGCCGTCGAGGCGTAGCGGTCGCTGTGGGCATGACGAAGCCGGACGATCCTTGTGATCGTCCGGCTTCGTCATGCTGACTGACTCGGGGCCACGGTGGGCGTCATGAGCGCTGCCGGCGTCGCCTCGTATGCGAGCCAATGAGCAGACTCGCGAGGGATGCGGCCAGGACAACGGGAATGATGGAGGGGAGCCTGGACGATTCCGGGTTTCCCGTGCCGGTGCTGGGGAGACTGGTCACGGGAACCTGCGTCGTGGGGAATGCGGTTGGCGGGTCCGGTGGGATGGGTGTCTGCGTCGGCGGGAATGGGGTCGGCGTGGTCGAGGAGGTTGGGGACGCTGTTGCCGTTGCGGTGGAGGTCGGCGCATATGTCACGGTCGCGCTGGCCGTGGCCTTGGTCGTCGAGATCGCGGTTGGGGGAGCGGTGGTTGTTGGGGTTGGCTCCGGCGTCTCGGTCGGAGTTGCGGTCAGGGTATTGGTAGGGGACGGTTCTGATGCGTCCGTCGGGGTGCTGGTGGATATGGTCGTCGGGGTGTTCGTGGACGTTTCTGTCGGCGTATGGGTCGGAACGGCGGTGTTGGTGACGGTCGCCGTCGCGGTAGTCGTATTTGTGGGCGCTTCCGTGGCTGTGGCGGTCGGGGATGGAGTGACGCAGGTTGAGGGATCGTCGGCGGCGGGCGCGATTCCAGGAGTCGGCGCGCACGGATCGAGCGTTGGAGTCCTCGTGGGTGACACCGTTGGTGTGTAGGTGGCTGTTGCTGTCTCCGTTGGCGTGGCTGTGCTCGCTGAGGTCTCCGTCGGCAGCGCGGTCGTCGTCGGGGGCTCTGTTGCCGTGGCGGTTGGTGTGTTCGTGGGTGTTTGGGTTGGGGTGCTGGTCGGGATCGCTGTCTCGGTTGAGGTCGACGTGACAGTGGATGCCGGTGGAATGGTGGCCGTTGCCGTTGATGTTTCCGTCGGCACGGCGGTGTGCGTGGGGGTGGCGGTGGTGGATGGAACCCCATCGGCGACGACAATTGCCGCCTCGGCAGTGGCTCCCTGCGACTCGGTGGCCTCATCGAAGAAGTAGGCCGTGACCGGATAGGTCGTGCCGGGTGCGGCGGCGTCGGGGATCGTGTACGTGACGGTTATCGACGCGGAAAACGCCTGGCCCGGGGTGGTGTCCAAGACAACGTCGACGAATGTCGCGGTGGTTGTACCCCACGCCTGGGCGGAGCACGTCGCACCGGTGGCCGAGCAGCTTGCGCTGGTGCCGGAAGCAACATAGGGCAGGGTCGTGTCGATGTAGACCAGGGTCGTCGACTGGCCTGCGATGCCCGAGGCGGTCACCGTGAACGTCGTACTGTCGCCGGGGAGAGCAGATGCCGACCCCGGACCGAGGGTAATCGCCTGGTCGCCCGGTCCGGGAGGCGTGTTTGTCGGGGTGACCACGACGCTCGCACTCCATCGCGCGACCAGACAGGCGCTGACGCGGGCCGGATTGGCGGTGTCACGCGCCCTGAAGGCATACGTCGCCTCGGTGTAGGAGCCCCAGAACACGCCGTCTCCTGGATAGGTCGAGGTGGGCGACCCCTGGCAGGCACCACCGCCCCAGCGGTCGAGGACGACGCTGTTGGTGTTTCCGCCGGTGGCCTGGACGAGGACGCTCGATCCGACAGGGACCACCACGTTGCCCTGGGTGAAATTGAGCGAGAGGACGAGGGGAATTGGGGTCGACGTGGGCGATGGGGTCCAGTTCTCGGGAGTGGGAGTCGGGCTGACGAAGGTGACCATACGACAATCCGACGATGGCAGGTCATCGTGCGTTGACCGGAACCAGAGTTGGCCATGGCCGTTGGAATAGATCTGATCAGTCGTGGGTCCGAGGTGGATTCTGGTCCCAATCACGCAGAGCGGATTGGTGTAAACGGAGACGAAATAGTCCGCATCGACCGTCAGCGTGACAGGGTCGGGCAGGACCACAGTCACGTTGCCGGACTCTCCATTGAGGGTAAATCCTCCAATGGCGGCGGCTTCGAATGCATCGCTGGACGATGATTCGACGGGAGAAAAGCCTGTGGGCGTCTCGGTGGCTATGACAGGTTCGGCCGTTTCCTGGTCGCCGGCTGGAGGGTCGGTGACGACCGGGTCATCGACCGCGACCGGGCTGGCATCCTGCGCGAACGCGGTCCCGAGAGCGGGCACGACGAGTGCGGCCAGCAGGAGCAAGATGACGATGGGCGAGACGAATGCTCCGGTCCGGCGGATGTGCATAGGATGGCTCCCTCGGATATCCGGCGCCAGGAATCGCCGGAGGAGATGGGCATGGCAGTCCACGTCATCCTAGGAGCGGTCAAAAGGCGACACCAACGCGCAGCGTCCCAGGTTTTGGGACGTTCCGCATCGGGCAGGATGGAGGGTCGAGGTCAGGCGAGGATGAGATCGCGGATCGAGGGGCCTGGGGTGCGGTCCGGCGACGTGTCCTGGAGATGGGTGCTGGCGTCCGCGCGCACCTCGGCGGGGGTGAGGCCGTAGGTCTCGCGGAACGCGCGGGTGAGACTCGATCCGGAACTGAACCCGAAGGTGAGCGCGATCTGTTCGATCGGTCGAACGTCGTGTTGATCGAGCATGCAGGCGCGAGCGGCGCGCAGGCGTTCGGCCCGGATGAACCGTTCGACCCCGCCATCGCGTTCGAAGAGGCGGAAGAGCGACGATCGGGAGAGCGGGAACCGGGTGAGGATCGTCGCCGGCGAGAGTTCCGGGTCGGTGAGGTGGGCGCGGACGTAGGCGACAATCTCGGCCCGCTGCACGATGGTCTGTGGATGATCGCCCGAACCGGGCGAGAGATGCTGCGTCAGTGTGTCGATGGCGAAGGTCATCGTGAGGTCTGCCAGCGATTCGGCCTCGGCCTCCCCGATCTCCCCAAGATAGCGATGGAGGCTTACGAGGTGACGGGCAAGCATCTGGGCCCGGGTGTCCCGCAGGACGGTGCCGTGGAAACGGCTGAAGCCAGGGATGAGCCCGTCGATGAGGTCGCGTGGAAGGTACAGGGTCGTCGTCTGGCCGCCCAGGAAGACCGACGTTTCCCGTTGCGAGAAGTCGAAGATCTGGAGGTCGCCTGGCTGAATGCGTGTCTCTGCCCCATCGATGATAGCGATGCGCGCACCGCTGCCCACCGTGAAGAGGCCGTAGTGGTCGATCTGATCCCTGCGAATCAGGTCCGACGGACGCCGGAGCGTCTGTGGTGTCATTGTGCCGCCGGTCAGGACGAAGTCGCCCACCTTCCAGACGCGGCACAAGGCATGGAAGGGCACACGCTCGTCTAGCTGAACAACGTGCGTGCTGATCAGGCCGTGGCGCCAGAGATCGACCCGGTCCGCCGAGGGGACGGTGTCGGAGTCGAACTCGTGCGAGACGATCGATGGTGATGCTTCAGGCATAGGCCGCGCATCTTTCGCGACGGGAGTGTTGCATTCCGGTGCCAGCGTTCAGGGACCCGCGCCATATTCCTAATGATAGCGCGATTGTGCGGTGCCGTCGTCTGCTCCGCCGGTTTGCCGGTGCCGGAGGATATGCACATACCCGGCGAGGATCGTCTCGCCGGGTATGTGCCGAATGCGATGCGATGAAGCGCTAGAAGAGGCTGGCCGCGCGGAACCGCCTGGCGATCCAGTTGACGGAAAGCAGCAGGATCAGGCCGATGACCGATTTGAAGAGGCCGATCGACGTCGCATAGGAGAATTGCGGGACCTGCGATGCCAGACCGACGTTGTAGACGTAGGTGTCGATCACTTCGGAGACCGATTGGTTCAACGAGTTCTGCATGAGGATGATCTTCTCGAATCCGGAACTGAGCAGCGTGCCCATGTTCAGGATCAGGAGGATCGCCGCGACGGGCAGGATGCCCGGCAGGTCGATGTCGCGCATGCGCTGGATCTTGTTCGCCCCGTCGAGGATTGCCGCCTCGTGCAAGGCCGGGTCGATGCCGGCCAGCGCGGCGAGATAGATGATGCAGCTGAATCCGACGCTCTGCCAGACACCGGACCAGACATAGATCGAACTGAAGTACTCCGGCTTGGCCATGAACGCAACCGGGTCCATGCCGAACAGGCCGAGCAGCTTGTTCAGGATGCCGTTCAGCGACAGCAGCTGAAGGAGCATGCCGACGATCACGACGGTGGAGATGAAGTGCGGTGCGTAGCTGACCATCTGGACGGTCTTCTTGAACCAGATCCGGCTCACGTAGTTCAGGGCAAGCGCCAGGATGATCGGCAGTGGGAACCCCGCGACCAACGAATAGATATTCAGGACCAGGGTGTTCTGGAGGATCGGCCAGAAATTGTAGGAGTGGAAGAAGCGGTCGAAGTTTTCCATCCCGACCCATTCGGCGCTCCAGAGTCCGGCGAATCCGCCACGCGCCTTGTAGTTGCGGAAGGCGATCTGCACCCCCCACATCGGGATGTACTGGAAGATGATGAGCCACAGCATGGGCAAGGCCAGCATGGCATAGAGTTGCCAGGTCTTTCGGAAACTGGCGAAGCGTGGGCTCTGCTTCACCGTCGTGGTGGGCAGGGGCGCCGTCATGGGCTGTCGGGCAACGTTGGTGGACGATGTCGTCGTTGCCTGGTGGATGGTGGCCTGGGTGGTTCCGGCGGGACCGGTGGAGGTGTTCTGCATCGGGATTCTCCGCTCCTGGCGAATGATCGGCACGCTGGTGCGGGCATCAGCCCTTGAGGGAGCCGACCATGACGCCCTGGACGAAGTGCTTCTGCACGAACGGATAGATGATGAGGACCGGCAGGCTGGCAACGACGATCAGGGAGTATTTCAGCAGGTCCTGGAGGTTCTGCCGCTGCATCTGCTTGGCGATGTCGCCGAACTGGGAAACATCCATCTGGTTCTGGACGAGGATCTCGCGCAGGATCAGCTGCAGCGGGAAGAGGCTCTGGTCGGTGAGGTAGATCAGGGCGTTGAAGAAGCTGTTCCACTGGCCCACGGCGTAGAGCAGCGCGTTGACGGCGATGATCGGCCCGGAGAGCGGGATCACGATGTCGCGGACGAAGCGGAAGTCGCTGCAGCCATCGAGGTGGGCGGCTTCGAGCAATTCGTCAGGGATGGTGGTCTGGAAGAAGGTGCGGGTGATGATGACCTGATAGACCGAGAGGGCGGTCGGAAGGATCATGGCGAACGGGGTGTTGATCATGCCGAGCGCGCGCACGGTCAGGTAGGTGGGGATCAGGCCGCCATTGAAGAGCATGGTGAAGAGGAAGAGGCCCATGATGATGCCGCGGCCCTTCAGGTCGCGGCGGGAGAGCGGATAGGCGGCGAGGAGGGTGAGGACCACGCTGACGAACGTGCCGGAGACCGTGTAGAAGAGGGAATTGCGGAATCCGGTGACGATCTTCGGATTCCGCAACACCGCCTTGTAGCCTTCGAGGGTGACATCCACGGGCCACAGCCACATCTTGCCGGAGATCACGGCACGGGGATCGCTGAGCGAGGCGCTGACGACGTAGATGAGCGGATAGGCGACCGCGACCAGGAAAAGCAAGAGAATGATGTGATTGGCGATGTTGAAGATGCGGTCGCTGCCACGATCGCGAATTCCCATCGTATTCATCCGACGGCCTCCTCCTGTTCGCCGCAGCGAAGCACGGGATCCATGCAGTCTGCTTCCGGGCATGGAACGATCGTGCTCTGGAGCGGTCCTCCCCGACACCGGAAATGCATTCCGAACGCAACGTCACGCGGTGCCGTATTCTGTCTACTGTATACATTCCCGCAAACGTGAATGGATGATACCCGGCGTAAGGCATGTTCGCCAAGCGGGAATGGAGCCGCGATTGGTCCTGGCCTGATGTGCGCGGGACGTTTCGTTTCGGACGTGCGACGGGTGCTGGAGGAGCGAGGGTTTTTCTCGCTCCTCCAGACAAGGGCCGGCCGCTTTAGCCCGCGGCGGCCTTCTGCTTGTCGTAGGCGCTCTGCGTGATCTCGAGATATCGGGACAGGCCCATCGAATCGAGCTGACCGAGGTAATCGTCCCAGCCGCCTTCGAGGTCGAATTGCCCGGTGATGGTCTGGGCGAAGGTCTGGGTGACGAACGGGAGGATGGTGGTCTCGATCTCGGCGACGGTCTGCGAATCATCGGTCGAGAGATACAGCGGCGGTAGCCACCACTCGTCCGGTTGCTTGTATGGGCGCAGGATCTGCTGGGTGATGTTGTCGAGATCGTATGTGCGGAGCCCCTCGGTCGCCAGGATCTCGCCGTTGCGCACCTTGCCGGACCGGAACGACGGGCCGCGCTGGCCCCAGCCCGTGGATTTCGGGACGTCGGATGTCGGCTGCGGGATATTGGCCCAGATGCCTTGCTCGCCGTTGCGGCCGATCTCGCCCTCCTTGGCCCAGCGCCACTCGGTGTCGAGCACACCCTGGACGGCGCGCATCGTGGTTTCCAGATCGTAGAGGCCGTCGGCCCAGCGATAGGCGAGTTCCGGGTTGTCGCACTGATCCGTGACCATGAAAGCGCCAGGCGCATAGGGCAGATAGGGATTGAACGGGGCAATCTGTACGCCATCCGGCCCCTTCAGTGGGGGCATCAGCGCGTATTCCGCCCAGCGCTGGGATGCGTCGTTCGGGGTCCAGGTGATGAAGACGCCCCACGATCCGCCCGGCACCGATCCGACGAGGGTGCCTTCCTCGCGGTTGGCCTTCGCTTGCAGGCCCTTTGCATCCTGGGTGAAGCTCTCCGGATCGATCAGGCCTTCGGCGTAGAGGCTGGCCAACCACTGGGTGCCGGCCTTCCAGCCATCGGTGGTATAGACGGCGGTGGCCTTGCCGTCTACCAGCGAGACCCACGGAGTGCCGGGGTTGAAGACGAAGGCATTCATGAGGTTGAAGTCGTACTCGCTGTTCCAACCGCCGAGGGTGGAGAGGCAAGTGGAGAGCGGGAAGCAATTCGGATCACGCTGCTTGAAGGCACGCAGCACGTTCGCGTAGTCGTCGGTCGTCTCTGGCATCGCCAGTCCGAGCTCATCGAGCCAGGGCTGATAGATCCAGAGCTTGCGATCCTGGGCGCAATGGAAGCAGTCGTTCACATAGGGGAGCGAGTAGATGTTGCCGTCCGGCGAGGTGATGACCTGCGTCGTGAGTGGATATTGCTCCACCATGCGCTTGAATTCGACGGCGTGCTGGTCGATGTACTGATTGAGCGCGACGTAGGTGCCGTCCGAACCGTACAGCTGGAGGGCGGCGGGCTTCTGGTTGAATCCCATGAGGATGTCGGAATAGTCGCCCGAGGCCAGCCGGACGTTGAGTGCGGTCGCCGCATCATCGCCGGGAACGACATCCCACTCGATGTGGACGTTCGTCTTTTCCTCGTACCAGTGCGTGAAATCGTTGTCCTCGAAACTGCCGACATCGACACTCGACGGAATCATCACGCGAAGGGTGGCTTTTTCGTCAACGAGGGGGAAGGTCCCATTCACCGTGTCGTCGGCCAGCGCCATTGCGTCGACTTCCCCGCCGGTGGGGGAGGCGGCAGGTGTCTGGGCGGCGACACGGGCGGCGCAAGGACATTCGCGGCGCCTGCCGAGAGCCCCAGGACCATTGCCCCGGCAACAAACGAGCGTCGTGATGTCGAGCGGGATCGATCGTCCGATTCGGCGTGTCGTTCGTCTATGGGACCTCCTTCGGTGAAAGGGATACAGTCCGACGTCCAGATGACCATCTGGAGCAGGGAGAACGTCGCGTTGGCCGACACGACGTATCTGGAATTGGGGCGTACAGTACGCATTGAGTGTAATTCACCGCATTTGCGTAGACAATGGTGCGTGATGCGTTCGGATTGCGGCTGCATCCTGTGGGGTGACACGCGGTGTCGCCGGGCAGGATGAGATCATGTCACTGACATGCATCTGCCATTGGGAAGACGATCCTGGACCTTGGTGAACTCGGGAGGGAGTCGCGGAAACGGATTGCGGACGGTTGAATGATGGCATGCGGCTGTCTGGTCGTTCTTGCATGGTGGATGAAGGCTGATAGCCGTGGATGAGCGGATGGTTCGGTGGAGGGGATGATGAAGCTAGGGAGACGGTGTCCGGGTATCCGGTGTCGGGGAACCGATGTCCGGCGGCTCGTGGTCGTGGGGTCCTTGCTGATGTCGATGATCGCGGTGGTCGCGGGGGCACCCCCGGCGATCGCGCAGGACGGGGATGAGGCCCTGCCAGCCGGCGGTCCAGTGGTTGTTGTGCTCAACAACCAGGCATCGTTTCGCGGGGCGAGCGTCACCGAACAACTCGATGTGGAACCGACGCAGGTCTACGACACGATCTTCAATGGGTTCGCGGCCGATCTCGACGGCGCGCAGATCGCGGAACTCAGCCAGAATCCGCAGGTTGCGGCGATCGTGCCGGATGTGACCTTCTACGGCGATGCCGACTATCCGCCGTCCATCGCACGGGCCGGTTTGCAGGACTACGTCTCCGGCGGGGGATCGGGTGCGAGTATCGCGATCATCGACTCCGGCATTGCCCCGCATAGCGCGCTGAATATCGCTGGCGGTTACAACTGCATGGGCGGCGATACGAATGCCTGGGGGGACAATGCCGGTCACGGGACGCATGTGGCAGGCATTGCCGGGGCGACTGGCGGCAGTTCGATCGGGTCGGCGCCGGGAGCAAGCCTCTGGGCCGTGAAGGTGCTCGACGGTTCTGCGGGGTCGAACCCGAGCGGGACGCTGAGTACGGTCCTTTGCGGGCTCAACTGGGTTGCCGCGAATGCCGGGATGGTCGACGCAGCGAATATGAGCCTGACCACCAGTGGTTCGGGAGCGACCTCTTGCAGTGATGCGTCCGATCCCCTGCATGGGGCGATCTGTGCGGTGGTGAATGCGGGCGTGCCGATTGTCGCGGCGGCAGGAAACTCGAGTGCGACGGGCGGGATCATCCCGGCGGCCTACCCGGAGGTGATCTCGGTTGCCTCGCTCACGGACTACAACGGCATGCCGGGCGGGGGCGCCAGCAAGCCGTCGTACTGCCCCGGCACGAACGACGGCCCGGACGACACGATTTCCGGATTCAGCAACTACGGGGCCCTGGCCGAACTTGCCGCGCCGGGCGCTTGCATCATCTCGACCTATCTCGGCGGCGGGTATGCCTATCTCTCCGGAACGAGTATGGCCTCCCCGCTGGTGACTGGCGTTGTTGCAAACTACATCGCTGGCGGTGGAGGCGACCCGCTCGGCTGGCTGCTTTCCTCGGCGACGATGTCGCAGTCGTCGGCGGCAGGATATTCGGGGGCGAAGAGTGCAGGCCCGGTCCTCTACCTCAGCAGCACCGTTGTGACACCGACACCCTCGGGTACGACCACGGTAACCGCAACCACGACCACGACGGCAACCATCACCGCGATCGCTACGGGGACGGCGACGAGGACGCCTACGGCCACCGCAACGACGACCGCGACGTCTACTACAACCGCGACGATTGCTACGACGCTCACCGCAACCGCAACCGCAACCGCAACCGGTACTCCCAGCGCCTCGGCCACGGCAACCGCGACCAGGACGCCAACGGCGACGGCATCGCCGACACGGACCTTGGCGCCGACGGTTGCGCCGACCGCCAATCCGGGTACCGGCCGCATCACGGGGACCGGTGGTGACGGCGTCAATTGTCGCGTCGGGCCAGGAACCGGCTATGGCGTCATCACGGTGCTTCCGGAAGGCGCGACGGTGACGCTCAATGGTTCCGCTGCCAATGGCTGGCAGCCGGTGATCTGCGGAGGGCGCGCCGGATATGTCTCCACGGCCTACATCACGGTCGTGACGCCGCCGTCCACGGCCACTCCGACGCCGACCCGCACGCCGACTGTTGTCCTGACAGCGACGGCGACCCGGACACCGACGAGGACCGCGACGATCGGGCCGAGCGTCACCCCGTCGATCACGCCGACCCGGACGCCGACGGGAATCGCAACTGCCACGCGCACACCATCCCCCACCGTCGCGCCGACCGCGAGTCCGGGAACCGGAAGGGTTAGCGGCACTGGCGGTGGTGGCGTCAACTGCCGCACCGGTCCGGGTACCAGCTACAGCGTGATCGTCGTTCTCCCGGAGGGAGCGACGGTGCCCTTGCGTGGAACCGCATCCGGCGGCTGGCAGCCCGTGACTTGCGGTGGCACGGCCGGGTGGGTCTCCTCGGACTACATCACCATCGTGACGCAGCCATCGACGGCCACACCCGCACCAACGCGCACGCCGACCGTCGCGGGACCAACCCCGACGCGCACGCCGACATCAGTGGTGACGCCGACTTCTACCCCGACATCGTCCGGGACGGGACGCATCACGGGAACGGGCGGTATCGGGGTCAATTGCCGTTCCGGTGCGGGCACGGGGTACAGCGTCATCACCGTGTTGACGGAAGGGGCGACGGTGCCCTTGCGCGGAAATGCGTCCGGTGGCTGGCAGCCCGTGACCTGCGGTGGCACGGCCGGGTGGGTCTCCTCGGACTACATCACCATCGTCTCGGGATCGGGAGCGCCGACGGTCGTTCCATCCGCCACCACGACTGCGACGGGTACGGCTACGGAGACGGTTGCTCCGACCGGGACGCCGTCGGCGACCTCCACGGAGATTCCGTCACCGACGGCAACTCTCGTCCCAACCGAGACTGCGACCACGATCGCGACTGCCACTCCGACGCTGGAGCCCACGTCTACCGCGACGCCGGAGCCGACATCCACGGCCACTGCGTCGCCTGAACCGACGGATACCTCGACACCCGAGCCTACGGCAACCACGACACTGGCTCCAACCGACGAACCGTCGGCGACTGCGTCGGAGAACGCCATGCAGGTCGGGACGGTGACCGGGACCGGGGGCGATGGCGTCGTTTGCCGGTCCGCGGCATCCAGCGACGGGGCGGCGCTCCTGACGTTGCCGGAGGGCGCCCAGGTCCCGGTGACGGGTCCCCCGGTTGACGGTTGGGTGCCGGTGACCTGCGCGGATGGTGCGCCGGGGTACGTCTCGGCGGACTTCCTCGCGATCGCCGATGCGTCGTCGGGTGGTATCCCGACACCGGATCTCCTGCCGACGTTGCCATCTGCCGACGAGACGGTTACCGCCGAGCCGACCGTGGATGGCGCGGGGATCGAGACGGCCGAGCCGACTGCGGAGGTCGCGACCGAGGAGGTTGCCGAGGAGCCGACGGCGACGCCGTCCGAGACGCCGCTGCCGATTGCCAACGTCTCCGACAGCGAGCAGAGCGGCGCTGGATGGTCCGCTGTGGACAACGATCCGGCCACGAGCTGGACCGTCTGGCCGTCGCTCTCCCCAACGCGGGTGACGCTGGAGATCGACCTGGGTACGACGCAGCCGGTGGACCATCTGACCTTGGAGACGGACGCTTGGAATACGTTGCCGTACACGGAGATCTGGCTGTCGGACGACGGTGTGACCTGGTGGAACGTCACGCAGATCGATGGCGCGAGCTTGCAACCTGATGTACCCGCGACCGTGCCGCTTGGGTACTGGACGCGGTTCGTGATGGTGGTCGTGCCCCATGCGGACCAGACGGGTCTCGCATCGTTCGGCGGGATCCGGCAGATCGATCTGTGGGCAACACCGAATGGCGATGCACTGCCGCTGACGGCGTTCGGTGTGCCGGTGACGCCGGAACCCGAGCCGACGCAGCCGGTCGAGGAGATTTCGACCGACGTGCCGGTGGAAGAGACGGCGGCGCCGGTCGAAACGGTCGCGCCCGTCGAGACCGAGGTACCGTCCGAGACGGTCGAGACACCTGTCGATGGCGGTGAGGCAACGGTCGAGGCAACCGCTCCGTAGGCGCCTGACAAGGCATTGGATGGCAGGAATCCGGAGGCGAACGACCTCCGGATTCCTGCCATCCCGGCGTTGAAATGGCGGCGCGAACGGAGTATGATTGAGCGATTGAATCGAACGCATGTTCTGATTCTCGGCCAGGGAACGGATGGTGCGGCTGGTTCGATGCCGTGCGGCCCGGTGTGGTCGCATCGATCATCGGGTTTCGTGCATTTCCGCCGGTGTTCCGGCTGATCCCACATCGAGCGCACAAGCGCCGTGAAGCCGCGGATCGTGAACGCGGCCAGGCCGCCCCGGCTTCCATTTGGGAAAGGGTTCTGTTTCATGACTGATCGAGCGGACCGCGGCAAGGCGGTCGACATGGCCATCGCCCAGATCGAACGGCAGTTCGGCAAGGGGTCCATCATGAAGATGACCCCCGGCGAGGTCAACCCGATGCAGGTCGATGCCATTCCGACGGGGAGCATCGCGCTCGACCTGGCGCTTGGAATCGGTGGTGTGCCGCGCGGGCGCATCGTCGAGGTATATGGGCCGGAATCGTCCGGGAAGACGACCCTGGCGCTGCACATCATCGCCGAGGCGCAGAAGATGGGCGGCATGGCGGCGATCGTCGATGCCGAGCATGCGCTGGATCCGGTCTACGCTTCCCGGTTGGGCGTCGACCTTGACGAGTTGCTGATCTCGCAGCCGGACACGGGCGAGCAGGCGCTCGAGATCACGGAGACACTGGTGCGCTCCGGAGCGCTGGACGTGATCGTGGTGGACTCGGTGGCGGCGCTGGTGCCGAAGGCGGAGATCGAAGGTGACATGGGCGATTCCCATGTCGGCCTCCAGGCCCGCCTGATGAGCCAGGCGTTGCGCAAGCTGACGGGCGCCATCAGCAGATCGAAGACCTGCGTGATCTTCATCAACCAGTTGCGCATGAAGATCGGAGTGATGTTCGGCTCGCCGGAGACCACCACGGGCGGTCAGGCGCTGAAGTTCTACGCTTCGGTGCGCATGGACATCCGGCGGATCGAGACGCTGAAGAACGGGCAGGATGCCATCGGGATCCGGGCGCGGGTGAAGGTGATCAAGAACAAGGTCGCTCCGCCGTTCCGCCAGGCTGAGTTCGACATCATGTACAACGAGGGCATTTCCGTCGCGGGCAGTGTGCTCGATGTCGGCACCGATCTTGGGATCGTGCGCAAGAGCGGTGCGTGGTTCTACCTTGGCGAGGAACGGCTGGGGCAGGGGCGTGAGAACGCGAAGGAGTTCCTCAAGGCGAACCAGGACGTGCTGGACGACATTCGGGATCGGATCAAGGCGGCGTCGCCGGAACTTTCCGGGCGGCTGGCCTTCGATGGCAACGAGGCGGATGCGGACGAGGATGGCGTGATCGCGTTTTCCTGATGCGTCATATCCCATCAATGCGAACCACCTCGGCGGAGCATATTCGCCGGGGTGGTTTTGCGTTCGCCGCCGAGCGACATATCCCATTGCGGACTGCAACCTGCAGCAGGATACGAACGGGTTGCCGACCCAGAAGGGACGTTCCATGTAGGGGCGATCCTTGTGATCGCCCCTACGCGCCACGATGTCGCATGCGTGGCCATCATTCTGGATTCTGCTGTAAAGGGACGAATCGATACGACCGGTGAATATACGGGCGGATGACTTGCTATTCCTGGACAACCGTTGCGAGACCCGCGAATTGGAGACGGGCCGAGGTGGCGGGATCCGGATCGCCACACCAGAGGTCGTTGAACTCCGATTCGGCGGTGAGCCAGTCGGTGTAGCCGATCTCGTGCAGGGCAGCGATGAGGCTGGGCCAGGACATGGCACCGCGTCCGATCTCGATGAAGCCTCGATCAGCGTAGTCGCGGACGTGTGTGTAGGCAATCAGGGGTGCAAACTCGTGGACGAACGCGACGGGATCGGCGCCAGCGTGGACCACCCAGCCAAGGTCGGGGCCGAGGCGAAGCGGACTACCCTCGGCGGCGGCGAGGATAGCACGAAGCACCCGGCAGTCGTCGGCGATCTCCCACCAGTGATTGTGAATGACGATCTCGACCGGTGCGCGCTCGGCGAGGGTCGCCAGGGTCTCACCGGCATGGCGGATATCGGCATCCGAACAGTCGACGATCTCCTTGCCAATGCTCACCGCGAGCCGATCTCCTCCGCGCTCGGTGAGACGCTCCAGATCCCCAAGGAGGGCGTCGAGCTGTGGTGCCGGAAGGTCCCACCAGCGTGCGCCGGTATGGGCGGCCGCGATGGCAATGCCATTTGTATCCGCCTGCCATTGGCGCAAGGTCCCGGCGTCGACCGAGAGGAGTGCTGGCAACGCCGTTTCGAAGCCAGTGAAGCTGATGCCAGAGACCGTACGGAGAATGACAGGAAGCTCCCTCGCGAACTCCTCGGGGCCGAGTGTCTGGATCCAGGGACGAAGCTGGCAGGCGAGATGCACGGGGTGATGCCTTTCGTATGGGATCGCGTATGGTCGATGGGCGGTATCGGAACGCGGTTCCGGGCGGCAGGACGGTCAGCGGTTGATGCGCGGGTTCTCGATCGTGACGGTGGTGCCGTCGCGCCAGGGGGCGAGTTTCTCGTTCCAGTCGCCGGTGACGGGATCGGGCATCGGGCGGTCGCGGTATTGCTCGAAGGCCCAGGCCGGTGGATCGTAGGGCGGATGCGGGCGGTGAAATCCGAGGTAGGGGAAGAAGGGTTTCCGCGTATCGCGCCGCCGGAAGAAATCGATGGCCTGGGTGGCGACCCAGGTCGAGGGATGGGTGTATTCCGGCTTGTCCCACGGGCGGGCCGTGACGCCGTTCACGTCGACGCCGTGATCGATGTAGTCCGCCTGGGGGCCGAGTTCACGACGCAGCCAGGGCAGGTAGTCGTCGAGCATGGCGGTATTGCGGGCAGCATTGCGCGAGAAGTGCAGGAAGCCGTCGTGCAGCTGGACGTGCTGGAAGCCAAGCTGGGAGCGCTCCGGATAGGCGTGAAGCTTGCCGATTGCCTCGGTCTGGTAGCCGGCGGCCGTGAACTCACCAGCCATGGTGACCGGGTAATTCCAGGGGACGCCATCCAGATAGCCGATGCGGCCGGTGTGGTGATGGTCCAGCCCGGTCATCAAGGTGGCGCGAGCCGGAATGCAGGTCGGTGTGGCGGTGTAGGCGCGAGTGAAGCGGACACCGCCCAGTGCGAGTTCGTCGAGATAGGGCGTCTCCACGACCGGATGCCCATCGATGCCCAGGCAATCGCGCCGCCATTGATCGACGCAGATGAGCAGGACATTCGGCTGTCCGGCTGGGTTGGCTACCGTCGCGAGTGCCGGGGTCGGCATGATCTCGTCTCCTGCCTGATCCAGATTGGTCGTTGCTCAGCGATCGACGCGAATGGTGCGGAGTTCATGGGAGCCATCGGGACGGGTGTATTCGTAGTAGAAGCGGATCCAGCCATCGCCCTGTACGGCTTCGGCGTATCGCACGCTGCCCGGACCGCCGTTGGGGCCGACGATCGGGCCGTCGGTGCTGACGCGAACCCAGGTCTTCAGGTCCTTAGAGGTGGCCGCACCACACCGCTCCTCGTAGTTCTCGGTCACGCTCTTGCTGCCGTCGTACAGCCCGACGAACTGGCCGTTCTCGACATAGACGGTGTTGATGCGGGCGGCGTAGGTGTCCCAGCCATCGGCAGAGGGTTCGAGGATGGCGCCATGCCATTTCCAGGTGAGCCCGTCCTTTGACGTCGCGAGACCGGAGAGGGATTTGCTGGTGCCGGTGTTATAGATGTCGCGGCTGCCGTGCATGTCGGCATGGGAGACACCATCTGGCGTGGGAGCCCAGGAAACGATCATGTACCAGGTGTCGCCAACCCGGGCGACCCACGGATCCTTGATGCCTTCGGCGGCGATGTCGGCAGCGCCGAGGATCGGTACGCGCTTGTCGGCCGTCAGGCCTTCCGGTGTGGCCGCCTCGATCAGGTCGATGCGCCAGCGGTCGTCCTTCGGGTCGACATAGCTCAGGTAGAGCCGCCACGTTCCGTCGTCCGTGCGCAGGAGCGCCCCTCGCTCGATCGACGAGGTGCCGAGGTCTTCCTTGCGGATGGAGGCGATGACATCGAAGTGCTCGCCATCGGTGCTTCTGGCGATCTGAAAGAGGCCGCCGCGTTGCGGCTGCGGGCGCCGCGTGCGAAACGAGAGATACCAGGCATCGCCGTCGTAGAACACGCTGGGCGCACCGACCCACCAGCCGTTCCCCTCGCCCAGTGGCTGGAGAACCGTCGTGCCGGCCTCGGGATCGAACGGGGTGACGATATCGTTCGATGGAGTGCCGTGGCCGGGAGTGAGGATGCGATTGGTCTGGGCGTCGGTTGTGTGTGTCATCGGCGGTGTCTTTCGGTGTAGCGATCGGTGCGGGCCGCATCCTTCAGCATGCTTGGTGCACCGTTCCGGACGGTCGTGGATGGTGGCTTCAGGACGACGGTGCCACGGCGAATGCTGGCTGCGCGTTCGGGAAGAGCTCGTTTGCAGGAGGCGGGTTGGCGGCGAAGTCGTTCATGTCGATGACCCCGCCAGTCGTGGCGGAGTAGGTAGCCGCGAGGGAGACGGCGATGCTCTTTGCCGATTCGCGGGCGGTGGCCCGGATGAGCGATGGATCGTTCGTGCGCACCGCATCGATGAATGGGCGATCGATCGTCCATCCCGGTGGCATATGGGTTTCTTCCGCCTCGCTGTCGCGGCGACGAACGGTCACATGTCCCAGACGGATGCGGACGAACGGTTCGCGCGCGACGACATCGATTCCATTGCCTTCGGGGATACCGGGGAAGGTGGCGTAGGTAGAGTGGACTGTGCCGACGCCGCCATTGGCGAATGCCATCGTCAGCGCGTAGGAATCCCAGTTCGGCAATTCCTCCTCGGTGCGGGCATTCTTCGAGTAGGCGGCATAGACGGTATCGATATCGCCGGCGAAGTCGCGCATCAGGTCGATCAGGTGCGTGCATTGGTCGAATATCTGGCCACCGCCGAAGCGGCGGTCCTTGATCCACGGCACCACCGGTACCGTCCAGTACCACCAGCCGCCGAGCATGGTGATGGAGAGATCGCCGAGGGCATCCCGTGCCGCCTGGGTCGCCGGGTTGTAGCGCCATTGGTAGCCGACGGAGCAGAGGATGCCGGCTTTCTCGACAGCGTCGGCGATGGCGAAGGCATCGGCCACATTCGAGGACACCGGTTTCTCGATGAAGACGTTGATCCCCAGCCCAGCGGCGAATTCCACCTGCTCGCGGCGATCGACGGCGGGCGTGCAGAAGTACACAGCGTCCGGCCGCTGCCTCGAGCATATCGCGATAGTCGGTGTAGGCGGTGGCGCCGGTCTGCCCGGCCATCGCCTCGGCTGCAGCGCGCTGGACATCGGCTATCCCGATGATCCGTACCTCGGGGAATGCCGCCAAGCCAGCCTGATGCGCCTTTCCCATGCGTCCGGCACCGACGATTCCAATGGAAACCATGACCTAGCTGTGGGATTTCAATAGGTTGTGGTGAGGAAGGGGATTGTTCATCCGGTTCGGATCATGGACGCTTGGGATGTCTGACGTCTTCAGCAAGCCAGGAGGAACCGGATGAACGTCCATACGGGTGCCAGAACGACCCCGTGGAGTCGAGCGCTGATCGTGCAGCGTGTTCGCGAGGAGGGGCAGTCAGTGAACCAGGTGGCGGCAGCCTTCGGGATCTCGGAGACGACAGTCCGGAAGTGGCTGCACCGTGCGGATGCGCCGGTCCTGCCCGGTATTGATCCCTTGGCGGATCGTTCGTCCCGTCCCCACCAGGTGCGGAACCCGATCGCGCCCGAGCAGGTCGCGGCCATTGAGGCTGGACGACGAGAACGCCAGAGCGGGAAGCAGCTGGCGGTGACGCATGGGTGTTCCCGATCCACGGTGAGCCGCTATCTCCGGCGGGCGGGCTTGTCCCGCGCCAGGGATCTGGAACCGATCATGCCGCCGAATCGCTTCGAGCTGCCGGAACCCGGGGCGCTGATCCATTTCGATACCAAGAAGCTGGGCCGCTTCGATCAGTCGGGACACCGGATCACCGGGGATCGGACCCGGCAGAGCCGTGGCATCGGCTGGGAGGCGGTGCATGTGGCGATTGACGATCACTCCCGGGTCGCGCAGGTTCAGGTCCTGGCGGATGAGCGCAGTGACGCGGCCGTGCAGATGCTGCAGGACACGGTGGGCTGGTATCGCGAGCAGGGAATCGCCGTCATCGCGATCATGACGGACAACGGCTCATGGTATCGCTCCCACGCCTTCCGGGCAGCCTGTGTGGAGCTGGGCGTCCAGCATCGACGGATGCGGCCCTACACGCCTCGCACGAACGGGAAGGCGGAGCGATTCATCCAGACGGCGTTGCGGGAGTGGGCGTATGCCACGGCCTATGAGACCGCGGATGATCGAGCCAAGGCCTTGTCCGGCTGGGTCGAGTCATACAATACGACCCGACCCCACACCGGCATCGGAGGCGTCCCACCCATGGATCGCATCTCCGCATTCCACAACAACCTTTTGCAACTCAACACCTAGCGGCTGGTGCGATCCTCGGCGGCGAGGAGGGCCGCGACGAAGGCGGCCGGGTTGTCGTCCATCATCACATGTCCGGCGTTCGGGATTTCGGCGAGGGTCACACTGGCGGCTGCGAGTGCATCGAGGCCGGTCAGGTCGGGCGTGCGGTCGCCGAAGATGAACGTCGCCGGAATGCGTGAGGCCAGTGCAGTGAGCTGCTCGCGGAAGGTCGGCGTGCGGTCGGCGAGCAACGAGACGGCAGCACGGTGCATCGCGACTGGAAGTGCCTGCTGGAGCGCAGGAAGGTAGATCGCGGAGCCGGTTTCGCCGCGCGCTGCCTGGTTGGCGGTCGCGTGGACGAGCCGGTCGTATCCGCGCGCCATAAAGGTCGCCTCCGGCTGATTCGCGATATGGCTGCTGAGCGTCCCGACGCCGGGATCGAGATTGGGTTCCGCGACGATGAGCGATGCGGCGGCCTGCGGATGCCGGGAGGCGAGGGCGATCGCGATCGAGCCGCCCATGCTGTGCCCGATCACGGTCGCCGGACCAATCCCGAGGTGCTGGAGCATGGCCGCGACGAGATCGGCCTGATCCTCGATGGAGAAGCTCCACGCCTCCGGCGCGTTGCGCGAGTACCCGAACCCTGGAAGGTCGATCAGGATCGCTCTCGGGGCATCCTGGGCCCCCTGGACGGCATGTTCCGGAAACGTTGCGATGGACGACGAGCCCAGTCCGTGCAGGAAGACGCGCGGAGTCCGGTTCCGGTAGGTGCCAGGCAGGTCGAGCCACGCGATGCGGAACGGTTCGGGATACGTGGGTGAGGCGATCGTGTGGATGCGCATGCGTGGCTCCATTCGGGGGCTGGGAACGCGGAAGGGGAGGGACATTGCGTCCCTCCCCTTCGTTGCCGTCGATCCGGGTTGTCCGGACTATCCGATGCGGCGTGCTCCGTAGTACCGCGAGGAGTAGTAGGACGAGCTCAGGGAACTGATGCGTACCCCGGTGTCCTCGTTCTCCGCGTGGATGAACTGGTCGCCGCCGATGTAGATGCCGACGTGCGAGAGGCCCGCCTGATAGGTGTTCTGGAAGAAGACCAGGTCACCTGGTTGCAATGAGTTGCGGTCCACCGGTGTGCCTGCCGAGATCTGTGTCCAGAGGCCGTACCAGATATTCTGGCCGGTCACGTTGTAGACCACCCAGTACGTAAAGCCGGAGCAGTCGAACGAGGCTGGACCGTGGGTCGCCGAGACGTAGGGGTATCCGAGATAGCCCATCGCGAAGGAGACCAGCGCGTTGCCCGTTGCGGAACTACCCTCGCTGCCTCCGGGTGTTGTGGTGGTAGTTGGCGTCGGTGTCGTGCCCGGATTGGCCGAACCGCCGCGCTTGCTGAGGGCGTCGCTGGTCTTGGCGAGATAGTCCCCGCTGATCCAGCCCGTGAGTCCGTCGTAGTTGACCGGGTAGAATCCGTTGCTCGGCGTGCCTGTGATCAGGACCACGATGCCGATCGGCACCGTCATCGCTGGCGCGCTGTTCGTCGACGGGTCGTACCGGAGGTTGACATCTGCCTGCGTCTTGGCATGGTCGCCGTTCGCGAGGCCGCTGCCCGTTCCGCTGCCTGGCGTCGTGGTGGCGGTGGCGGTCGGCGTCGTGCCGCTGCCGAGCGTCAGGTACTGACTCGAGACGTAGCCGTTCTGGCCGCCGCAGATCACAGGCTGCCAGCCGTTGCTGGCGGTGCCACGCAGGGTGACTGTGGAGCCTTCCGACAGGATCGTGATCGGGTTGCCGCTCGGGACGCTGACGCGGCAGTAGACGCCGTCGCCGCCCGTATTGGCCACCGTCGCGGTGCCGGTGGCACCGCTGCCGCCATCCGGTGTGGTGGTTGCCGTCGCGGTCGGGGTCGGCGTTGTGCCGGTCCCGCTGCCGCCAGTGGTCGATGATGTGAGATCCGCGAGGATGAAGCCGTTCTGGCCGCCACAGATCACGGCCTGCCATCCGTTGGTCGAGCCGCTGCGTGTCTGGACCGTGCCGCCCTCGGAGATGAGGGCAATGACGCCATAGTTGGTGCCTGCGCCGGAGCGGCAGTTCACGCCACCTCCGCTGCCAGTGACCTTCACCCAGCCTGTGCCCGTGGAACCGCCGGGTGCGGTCGTGGCGGTTGCGGTCTTGGTGGCCGCTGGCGTATTCGTGCCTGCGGTGATCGAGCCGAGATACTGCGAGGAGATGTAGCCGTTCTGGCCGTTGCAGGTGACCGGCGTCCAGCCGCCGCTGCTCGCGCCGCGAACGGAGACCGCGGTGCCTTCCGGAACGAGCATGATCGTGTTGGAGCTGGTGCTGGCGGCGGTGCGGCAGCGAACGCCGTCGCCACCTGTGCCGGTGACGGTCGTGGTGCCGGTTGTCCCGCCCCCGCTTTCGCCGCCGGTCACCGCGCTCACCGCGATGTACTGCGAGGAGATGTAGCCGTTCTGGCCGTTGCAGGTGACCGGTGTCCAGCCATTGGTGGCCTGGCCGCGGATGGTAAGCGCTGTTCCTTCGGAGATCAGCGCGATGACGCCGTAATTGGTGCCTGCGCCGGAGCGGCAGTTCACGCCACCGCCACCGGTCCCGGAGACGGTCAGGCGACCGCCCTGGTTGATCTGGTCGTCGCTGGCGCCGCCCGTGTAGAGATAGTTGACGTCGCCGTAGCCAAGCTGGCCGCCGCAGGAAATCTGGAGCCAGCCGGGTGTGGAAGTGTCGAAGACCTGGACGACGGTGCCCTCCGCAAGGACCACGATCGTTGCGGCGTCGTTGTCCGCCGACACGCGACAGCGGATGCCTTCGCCATTGGTGCCGGTGACCGTCGCGGACCCGATGGCCTTGGAAAGGTCCGGGCCAGTCGGCGTGGCCGTCTCGGCGGGGGTTTCGCTGGCCGACGCGACCGGCGTGCTTGCATCATCGGCCGGAGCTTCGTCCGTGACCGATGCGACCGGGGTCCCGGCCGTTTCAGCCGGGGTCTCCGTGGACGCGGCCGTTTCGCTTGTGGCCGGGGTGCCTTCAGTATCGTCGGTGGCGACCGTGGTCTCCGTTTCGACGACCGTCACTGCGGGCGTGCCATTGGCATCCGCCGGAGTTTCGACATCCTCGGCTGGAGCGGTCTCGGTGACCATTGGGGTACCGGCGGCGCCATCGGTGGCCGGCTCGGTTGCAGGAGCTTCGGTCTCCGCGGCCGGAACGGTCGCGTCGATCGTGCCGATGGGAACGACAACATTGGTTGGGACCTCTGTCGCCGGAACATCGGTCGGTGCGGCCGTTTCCACGGGGATGTCTGTCACCACCTCGGTTGGCGCGACCGTTTCTACCGGAACGTCGGTCACGACGTCGGTTGGCGCAACGGTTTCGACCGGGACCTCGGTCCACGGTTCTTCCGTCGGGGCGATGGTCTCGGCTGGCGCCTCGGTGACGATCGGTGCGGCCTCGCTGTCGAGCAGGATGAAGTTGGCGTTGACGTAACCGCCGCCATCACCATAGTTGACGGTGTAGTAGGGGGTGTCGCCGCTCCAGACCTTCTGGGAGGTCACCTCGACGCGCTGGCCTTCCCAGAGGCGGCCCAGCACCGTGGCGTCCGGGCTTGCGGCCACACGCACAGCAAGGCCTTCGCCAGGAAGGCCGCCGACGTTGAGGTTGTTGACAACAACGCCATAGTCGATCGGCTGTGCCCACGGAACGCCCTGTTCGACAGGAGCTTCCGTGACCTCGGTTGTTTCGGGAACGGTCCCCGCATCGGGGGTCCCGAGAGCGGCGGTATCTCCGCCTTCCTGAGCGATTGCCAGGGTCGGCGCGATCGTCGACAGCATGAGCAACGCCGCGACCGCAATGAAGAGTCCACGGTGGACTCGCGACAGGAGTGTTGTCACCCCTTCCCCCTCCTCGTGTGATTCCAAGGCCAAGCAGCCCCTCGGCCTGTGGTCAAGTTCGGGTGATGCCGTGAGACATCGTGGCAAGGCTACCGGCCCGGAACCCGTGGGTTCCGACCGGGTACTGCCCCCGGTGCGTGCGAAGGCCATCCTCTTCGCTATCCCTGACGCCCTTGTCAGCTGGTGTGCGATGCGGCTTGCGAACGCAAATGCCGGACGGGAATCGATGCTTGCACGCAACGAGCGATTGCTCCCTGGGCGCCCCTCGCGCCAGCCAAGCATGAGGGTATTCCGCATTGGTTCCGGATTGTCCTGCTTTCTGCGCCCGCCACGGCGGCTCCCGATCCAGACACCACCAGGAACCTGTGCATCGCAAACGTCCGAACGAATTCCTGCGGCGTCATTGCCGTCGGGCATTCGATTTCGGACCCGAACCTGCGACCTTCCTGGGTGCTGAATCCCGAAGCTACCTGCGAACCCGGTGTGATTTCCAGCCATGTCCTTCACACCGGAGCCCATCGCTCCTACGGGACTGCTTGGACCGTAGCAAAGCGCGTTCGGCAGTGTCAAGCGTGTCACGCGTGGCCTGGATGACCGTGGCGAGCCGTGTGGGGACCGATCTGGACTCGTTGTCCATGCCTGGATGCCCGATTGTGGGTGACGCGCTTTCGATCCGATCGCGCGGTGACTGGACGGCAAGTCAAGCCGGTGATGAACGGAATCGGAACGTAAAAGCCCAGTGTGGTGCGGCATCCCCCTCCGGTAGGCGGTCTGCGCATGACGGTGAGGCACGGGGGCGTCGCATCAATCCGAACGTACGGCCCCGTGTGGTTGTGGATAAGTCGGTGATGGGACAAGGAGTCACAAAATACAAGATTGGAATCGGGCATTCGTGCACGATGTGTCGGGCAGGGATGTCGAAAAGTCCACGAGATGGAATCATGTATGTGGATCGGCAAAAGGTGTTTTCGCCGATGCATCCCGGATACGCGATGAGGGGCCACCTGCCTTGGCAGGTGGCCCCTCATCGGAACGATCGCTTCCGATTGGGAGGCGATACGCTGCCGGGGAGGTTCAGTGGTCGATCATGTCGCGGTTGCCCGTGCGCCGGCGAAGGCGGCTGCCGAGGCCGAGTGTGGCCTCCGACTCGGCGTCGCGGCGCTGTGAGGTCGCCACGTCGAGCTCCTCCTGGACCTGTTCGAGCCGTACGCGGACGCGCTGCTCGTGCAGGTACCAGATGTCGCGATGGAGCGAGGCATCGACCTGCCGCAGCTCTTCGAGCTGGGCGTTGAGGTCGGTGATCTTGTAGGCCAGCTCGCGCTGTGCCTCGTTGGCCTCGTCAAGCCGTTCATTGAGCCGTTCCAGGCGCTCTTCGGTGGTGGCGCGGACTTGCTCGAAGCGGGAATCCGTCTCCTGTCGCGCGTCGTCGTGCATATCGATCAGCAGTTCGTGGCGCTCGGTGGCGGTCGCCTGCAGGCGGTTGAGTTCCTGGCGGAGCGCCAGCTCGCCGGCGCGCAGCTCGTCGAGCGTCGGATCGACGTGGACGAGCCCACGCCGCGTTTCTTCGAGCGTGTCGTAGAGATGCGCGAGGTCAGCGCGCAGTTCGTCGATCCGCGTGTTGTAGCTCTCGGCAACATCTTTCACGTCAGAAACGCGGCGGCGTGCTTCCTGATCGACGATCTTGATCGAATCGTCGGTGCGAATGACATCCCGCCGGAGCGTATCGACATCGGAGCGGACCCCTTCGATGCTGTCGCGCAGGTTGTGGGTGACGGCGGTGGTGCGATCGCCCAGGGATGACAGGTGCTCGATCATCGTCACCAGTTCGTCGTAACGCTGCTGGTTCTGGGCGCTGTCGTCGACCTTCTTGCGGGACGAATCGAGGAGGTCGGTGACGTGTGCCTGCAACGAGCGGATCGGGCGGGTGCTGTCATCGATGCGTGCTTCGAGATCCTGAATCATCTGGCGGGTGCGGTTCTCGTCCAGCGCGCGCGCCTGGGCACTCTGCTCGTACTCCTGCCGCATCTGCTCCATCGCCAGCTTCATCTGGGCGATGGCCGAGTCCTGTGCCTTGGCCGATTCCTGCTCGCGGACGGAACGGGACCCCATCTCCCGCAACGCGGCACGAAGTTCGTCGACCTGGCTTTGCAAGGAGGCGATCCGGACTTCGTCGCGGCGGCGGTCCTCGTCCTGGCGCTGCATACTCGCCGTGGCGAGCGCACGCGTTCCGGGCTCGGCAGGAACCACTGCCGAGGGAAGGGACGACGGTTCCTCCGGGATGGCTGACGAAGCGTGCGTTGCGTCGTCGTAGTCCATGTAGTCGGCGTCATCAATGAAGACCGGTGCAGTCTCCGTGGCGGCCGGGAGCGCCGGTGTCTCGTTCGCCGGTTCCAGGTCCACGATGTCCTCGTCGCCGTCTTCCAGCTGGTCGTCCTCTGGTGTGGGGACCTGGGGGCGGACGGAACGAGGGTTGATGCCGAAGATGAAGGACTTTGCGCGATTTGCCATTGTGACTCCCACAATCAGCCGATGGATTCATGCCCGGTGCCGGACGTGCGGACAGGATGATTGTCGAACGCGGCGATGGTCGCCGCGACCGATGCACCGAGTGCATCACGATCGTACCCGCCTTCGAGCACGGCGACGAGGTTTCCGTGGCAGCATCGTTCCGCCAGGTTCACGGCGCGCGCCGCGAACGCTGCGAATCCCTCTGTGGTGACCTGCATCCGGGCGAGTGGATCGCGCCAGTGGGCGTCGAACCCTGCCGAGACGAGCAGCAGGTCTGGCGTGAATGCCTCGATGGCCGGAAGGGCGATGCTGTCGAGCGCATCGAGGTACTCGGGATCGCCGGAGCCCGCTGGCAGCGGGACATTCACCGTCGTGCCCTCACCGGCGCCGGCGCCGGTTTCCGTAGCCGACCCGGTGCCAGGATAGAGCGGCCATTCATGCAAGGAACAGAAGAGGACATCGCGTCTTCCATAGAACGTATCCTGGGTGCCATTTCCGTGATGCACGTCCCAGTCGAGGATGGCGATGCGTTCGCGTCCCCTCGCGATTGCATGCCCGGCGGCGATCGCCATCGAGTTCAGGAGGCAGAAGCCCATTGACCCGTTCGGTGTCGCGTGGTGGCCAGGCGGCCGGCCAAGGACGAATGCTCGTGGAGCGATGCCATCGAGCACGGCATCGACCGCCGCGATGGCCGCACCGGCTGCCGCGCGGGTGGTGGCGAGCGAATCCGGGCCGACGACGGTGTCGCCGTCGATCCAGCCACCGCCCTGGGCCGTCAACGCCTCCAGACGGGCGAGCAGGCTTGGGGTATGGACGCGCAGGATTGCCTCATCGCTTGCGGGGGAATAGGCCGGCAGGGGACGGTCGTGCAGCAGGCCGGATGCCGCGAGTGTCCGTTCGATGGCGATGATCCTGCCCGGCGACTCGGGGTGATCGCCGGTGTCGTGCCCGACGAACGTTTGTGGATCGCGCACCACCGCTGTTGCGACGCAGCGTCCGGAGGAATCTCCAGGCATCACGACCCCGTCGGGCGGCTGACCGACCGTGTCGACGCGTCGGAGCCGGACACCCCTGGCCGGGCCGGGCCGGCGAACGATTCACGGATGGGCAATGGGCGCGGCCCAGGGCGGAGCGGAACGATCGTCGCCTGCCGTTCGCGATACGAGCGCGCCGAGCGAATGGAGGTCACGTTGGTGGGCGGGGCCGGGTTCAGATCGGGAAGGGAGGGCAGCAGATCGTCCGGTCTGAGGGCGACCCGGTGTGACGCGGCGGGCCGTGCACCGGCTCGGGTGCGGAAGCCGATCTTGCCGTTCCAGTCGTAGTAGAGGGCGCCGAGAATGGGGACGCAGAGCACGACAAGCGCCCACGCCATCTTGTTGTCGCCACGCACGCGCGGCCGGCGGACAAGATCCTTCATGGCGAGCCAGGTGAGACTGTACTGGACGAAGCCGCCCAGCACGATGAGAACGATGACGGCAGTTCGCACAGGAAAATCCTTCGGTGTGCGAGCGGGAGCCGTAGCGAGCTTGCTCCTGCGGGAAGGGCGTTGCCTGCTAGCAACAATTCATAAGTGTACGGGGTTCGGCGCAGTTTCGCGATTGTACGTGCGCCCCGTTCATGGAGGGCACTGGCGCGAATCCGGATGCCACGACGAATCGGGCGGCATGTCCCGGTTGGATTTCGGCTCGGAAACGCCTGGGCGATTCACAGCAGATGCGTGAGGCGAGATCGTGCGTTGGACATCGCCGAAGCGGGGGTCAGGGTGCCTTCGCGAGATAGGTGCTGACGACATACCCGCTTTCGCCGGTCTCGACCACGGTCACGGGATACCAGGTGTGACCGTCGGCTTCGACGGCATCACCCGTGATGGTCAACTGCGTGTCTTTCGCGAGTTCGGTGACGATCGTGCCGGACGATGACGGTTCCGAACGAAGGTTGATCTCGGAATCGGTCGTTACGACGGTGTCGCCGGCAACAACATCTAGCGAGGCCGGGGTTCCAGTTGGCGTGGTCGCGGCAGTTGTCGCCGCACTTCCGCCGAGCGATACGTAGCGGGGTGCGTCCGCAACGACGGACGGCGCCACCCGGGCCAGCGTGCCGGGCGAGTAGGGCTTGAGCTGGAAGGCCGCCCACCCTTCGCGAGTCGCGCCAGGAACGAGCCGGCGGGCGACATCCGGGGCCGGGGCGTTCAGCGCCATCACGTTGTCCCAGGCCGAGCCGTCGGTGTCGCAGAGCATGAGGGCGTTCGGCGAGAAATCCGCCGGGCGATCGCCGAGGTTGGTGACGCTCAGGTAGACCCCGAGCCAGGTCGACACGTCGTCACCACTCTGCGCGAGCGCACGGAGGCCGTAGTCGGAGTTGTTGTAGACCTCCTGGCCGTCACCGGTGCGGATGATGGTCACGGCCCAGTCGCCCGCGCGGACGGCGGTGCCTACCGCAGCGGGACTCGCCGGGTCGGAGCCGGCGTTTGCGTCCGGTTCGGCCGGGGCGGCGAATGTCGGAATGGCAGCCTGATCGGTGAGGCCGAGAATGGCGCTGCTCCAGTCGCCGCCGAGCAGGATGCTTTCGAACCACAGCGTCGCGGTGGCCGGATCGTCGACGAGCATCGGGAGCCAGCCGTCGAGGGAGGCGCCGGGAGCGACGGTTCCCTGCAATTCCGGCGTCGGACCGGCGAGGCTGGCGACGGGTCGAAGCACGCCGTCGCTGCCGGTGGCGGTGAAATCGGCCATGTTCAGGATGAGCGGTGTGCTGCCCGTGTTCGTGACCTGAACGTGGGCGAGCAGGTAGCCGACGCCATCCGGCGCTTCGGCGTTGCCGGCGTTCGCGGAGGCGATGCGGTTTGCCGCATCGTCGCCGGTAGCCACCTCCAGGACCGTAATAGCCCACGGGCCTGCTGTTGCGGTCTGGCCAAGCGGGGTGATGGCGGGAAGCGTGCTCTGCGTCTGCATGGGGCGTCCTGGTTCCTGAGGGTGGCCGATTCGCACGTGCGGCGACGGGTGTCCTTCCTTATATACCGTTCAGTACGAGCATGCGTTTCGGTGGAAACTGGCCGTGCTTACTGGCCCATGCTCGCGAGCGATCCGGTGGTAACGACGGATGCCTGCGGACATGGTACCGCGACGGGGAAAAGGATGCCTGCGGTAGACTCTGGCCGTGGGGAGAGGCCGGCATACCATCTTCATGCAGGAAAGGCACACGCATGGCGATCGATCAGCAGGGGCGTTCGCGCCGGACGTTCGACATTGCGGAGGCATTCGCGACGGGCGATCCCTACGCAACCTATGCGTGGTTCCGCGAGCACGATCCTGTCTCCTTCGGGCCGGAACGCGAATGGGCCTCGCCGCCGGTGAGCCTCTTTCGTCATGCCGATGTGTTCCGCCTGCTGCGGGACAACCGGCTCGGGAAGGAGTGGCGGAAGCTCTTCCCGGCAGACGCCGACCAGCCGCCGCCGGACCCGGACAGCTTCCACGCCGTTGCCGGGAACTGGATGCTCTTCCGCGATCCTCCGGTGCATACGCACCTGCGCGGCCTCGCCAATCTCGCGTTCACGCCGCGCCAGGTCGAGAAGATGCGGCCGGAGGTCGAACGCCTTGCGGCCGGACTGCTTGCCGATCTCAGGCATCGTGCGGCGGAAGCGGGCAGCGCCGATCTCATCATGACGTATGCCTATCCGCTGCCTACGCTGGTGATCGCGCAGATCCTGGGGATTCCGGCGGAGGATTTCGGCAAGTTCCGGCGCTGGGCCGGGGATATCGCCGCCGCGATCGACTTCCAGCTCGAAGGGTTGGCGGAGCTGCAGGCGCGCGTGGATCGGACGACGCATGAGCTTGCCGAATACCTGCGCTGGATCTTTTCCTTGCGCAAGGCCGAGCCGCAGGACGATCTCATCTCCCGGCTGATCGCTGCCGACGAGGACGGCAAGCGGCTGGACGAGGACGAGGTGATCGGCACCTGCATCCTGTTGCTCGTCGCCGGGCACGAGACGACGGTGAACCTCATCGGGAATGGCACACTGGCGATGATGCGCCATCGCGACCAGTGGAATGTGCTCGTCGCCGATCCTGGGCTTGCCCGGAACGCGACCGAGGAACTGCTGCGCTACGACAGTCCGGTCCAGATGACCACGCGTGTCGCCTACGAGCCGATCGAGCTGGACGATGGCATCGTCCTGCCGCCCGCGACAGAGGTAATCTTCGTGCTCGGTGCGGCGAACCGGGATCCGGTGGCCTTCCCCGAGCCGGACCGGCTGGAGCTGGTGCGCAAGGTGGACCGTGTGATGTCGTTTGGCATGGGCATCCACTTCTGCCTGGGGTCGCCGCTGGCCCGTCTGGAAGGGGAGATCGCCTTCCGCACGCTGGCGACCGGCGCGCCCGAGATGACCTGGGCGGCGGACGCTCCGGTATGGCGGCCGGGGGCGATCCTGCACGGTCTGCACGACCTGCCGGTTGCGTTCCCGTCCCGACGGGAATGAGCGCGGCCCCGGGTATCGTTCCCGTCGTCCATGGCGCCGGGAACCGTGCTACCATCGCGACCATTCAGAGAGATGCCGTTCGGGCCGGCGACCTGCGCGCCGGCCTGTCCGAGGCGGGTGGCGGATTGCGTTGTGTGAGGGTGACAGGGTAATGGCGGCGATTGCAGAAACGTTCGATGCGTTGACGTCCGAGCAGTTGACGGGAGTGCTTGGCCGGAAGTGGACCAGCTACCCGGATTGCATCGGTGCGTTTGTCGCGGAAATGGATTACGGCACCGCGCCAGCCGTGCAGCAAGCCCTGCGCGATGCGGTGGAGGCCAACTTCTTCGGGTACGTTCCCCAGCAGGCGCTGGACGACCTGCAGAAGGCCACGTCCCGATGGTATCGCGATCTCACGGGCTGGGACGTTCCGGCGTCGCGGATTTCCGTGATCGCCGATGTGCTCACGGGCATGCAATATACGATCGAGCACTTCAGCCGCGCTGGATCGAAGATCATCGTGCCGACTCCGGCGTACATGCCGTTCCTCAGCCTGCCGGGAGTGCTCGGTCGTGAGGTGATCGAGGTGCCGATGCTCAATCAGCATGGCACGTGGACCTACGATCTGGACGGTATTGACAAGGCGTTTGCCGATGGTGGCGGGCTGCTGGTGATCTGCAACCCGCACAACCCGATCGGCAAGGTGCTCCATCGTGAGGAGATGGAGGCGCTTTCGGAGGTTGTTGCGCGCCACAACGGCCGTGTCTTCTCCGACGAGATCCATGCGCCGCTGGTCTATCCGGGGCAGAAGCATATCCCCTATGCCTCGATCAACGATGTCGCCGCGTCGCACACGGTCACCTCCATCGCTGCCTCGAAAGCGTGGAACATCGCTGGGCTGAAATGCGCCCAGCTGGTGATTTCCAACGACGCCGATGCCGAAGTCTGGAAGGTTGCCGGAGCCTTCAACCATGGCGCCTCCACGCTCGGGGTGGTGGCCTCTACTGCGGGCTACAACGACGGGCGCGACTGGCTGGCAGAGGTGATCGCGTACCTCGATGGCAATCGCAAGCTGCTCGGTCGCCTGGTCGAGGAGCACCTGCCGGGAGCGCAGTATTCCATGCCGGAAGGAACGTACCTGGCGTGGATCGACCTGACGCAGACGCCGCTGGACGGCGATCTCGGTGTGTTCTTCCGGGAGGAAGCCAAGGTGGCCATCACCGATGGCAGCGCTTGCGGTGTTGTCGGCAGGCGTTGTATCCGATTCAATCTGGCGATGCCGCGCCACATGATGGAACAGGCGCTCCGCCAGATGGGCGAAGCCATCGCGGCGGTCCAGGTTCCCATGACTCTGGATGACTCAAGCCGCTGGTTCGATGTGCGGGAAGCCGATCCCGGTGTCTGGGTGATCGAGGAGCCGTTCCACGTCGAGCAGGTCAAGTCGTACCTGATCGCCGGGAGCGAGCGTGCCATTCTGCTCGACACCGGCATGGGTGTGGCGAACATCCGCGCTGTGGTGGAGACGTTGACGGATCTTCCGGTTTCGGTGGTAAACAGCCACGCGCACTGGGATCACATCGGCGGCAATCACCTGTTCGCGGAGATCGCCATCCACCCGGCGGAGGCGGCGGACCTCGAGGGCGGGGTACCGAACGCGGTGCTCCGCCCCTGGTTCGCCCCGAAATACCTCACCGGGCCGCTGCCGGACAGGGTGACGGCGGAGACGATCGCGATTCCGCCGAGCCGGGCCACACACCTGCTGGCGGACGGGGAGACGATCGACCTCGGAGGGCGCATGCTGGAGGTGATCCACGGACCGGGCCACTCGCCGGGCGGCATCTCGTTGCTCGACCGGGTGAACGGTCTGCTCTTCAGCACGGACGTCGCCTATGCAGGTGCTCTCTACGTCTATGCGCGGGACGATCTGCCGGTTTACCAGCGTTCGCTGGAGCGATTGGCGGCGCTCGCGCCGGACCTGCGAATGGTGCTGCCATGCCACAACGAATGCCCGATGTCGCCGGACCTCCTGCCACGCATGGCGGCGGGCGTCGGCGAGATCGTGAGCGGGCGTTTGCCCGACTGGCGACGGGGGAGCATCTCCGGCTGGGTGTTCGACGGCTTCTCGTTCGAACTGAAACCGGGCGACGACGAGCCGTAGTGTGAGGCCCAAGGCAATTCCGTCGATGCGGCCAGCGTATGCCGGGAGCTGCTAGTTCAGACGATGTATCGTGCGGGAGAACCCATGTCCACGCCCACCGGCCAGCAACCCAACATCGTCTTCATCATGAGCGACGACCACGCCGCCCACGCAATCGGCGCGTACGGCAGCGTCATCAACCAGACGCCGCAGATCGATCGTCTCGCGACCGAGGGCGCGCGCTTCGACAATTGCTTCTGCACGAATTCGCTCTGCGCTCCCAGCCGGGCGACAATCCTGACCGGCCTTCACAGCCACCTGAACGGTGTGCTCACCCTCTCGGACGAGATCGACGGGCGGCAGGACACCTTCCCGAAGCGGCTGCAGGCGGCGGGCTACCAGACCGCGATCTTCGGAAAATGGCATCTGGGGCATGGCGGACATCACGATCCGACCGGGTTCGACCGCTGGTCGATCCTGCCGGACCAGGGCCTCTATCACGATCCCGAGTTCTACGTCGATGGCGAGCTGACACGATTCGAGGGGTACGTCACAAACCTCATCACGGACTTCTCGCTCGACTGGCTGGACGCGCGGGACCGCGAACGGCCGTTCATGCTGATGGTGCACCACAAGGCCCCGCACCGGCCCTGGGAACCGGACGATGCGCACGCGCACCTCTACGACGATATCGACATTCCCATCCCGCCCACGTTCGATGACGATTACAGCAACCGGTCCGAGGCGGCGCGGAACGCGAAGATGCGGATCGACCGCGACCTCACCTTTGAGGACGTGAAGGCGGACGTTCCTGCCGGGTTGAGCGCGGCCGAGCGCAAGCACTGGCTCTACCAGCGTTACATCAAGGATTACCTGCGCTGCGTGGCGTCGATCGACGACAACGTCGGGCGGGTGCTCGACTATCTCGATCGCCAGGGTCTGGCAGATAACACCGTGGTCGTCTATACGTCGGACCAGGGTTTCTTCCTGGGTGATCATGGCTGGTACGACAAGCGCTTCATGTACGAGGAATCGCTCCGCATGCCGTTCCTCATGCGCTGGCCGGGGGTGATCCCGGCGGGCAGCGTGGTCGAGACGATGGTGAGCAACCTCGATTTCGCGCAGACCTTCCTCGACATGGCGGGCGTGGAGGCCGGACCGGCGATGCAGGGCGGCAGCTTCGCCGGGATCGCGCGCGGCGAAGCGATGCCCGAGGCCTGGCCGGATGCGCTCTACTACCGGTACTGGATGCACCTCTCCCACCATCACGTTCCGGCCCATTACGGTATCCGCACGCGGGATCGCAAGCTGATCTACTACTACGGCGAGGCGCTGGGAACCCGCGACTCCATCGACCAGCCGACGCCGCCGGAGTGGGAGTTCTTCGACCTGGCGTCCGATCCGATGGAATTGCGGAACGTCTACGGCGAGCCTGCCTACGCGGTGGAGCAGCAGGTGCTGGCCGAACGCCTCTACGCCCTCAAGGAGCTCTACCGGGATGAGCGGTAGCCAGCAGCGGGCGCCCTCATCGGAGGACGAAGTCCGTGCGGAGCGGATCCAGGAGCGGAAGAAGCGCGGCTTCGACCGCTTCCTGCTCTTCACGGATGCCGTGGTAGCAATCGCGATCACGCTGCTGGTGTTGCCGGTGGTCGAGCGTGCGGCCGATATCGGAGCGGATGACCTGACCGTCTCGGGGATCCTGCGTGAATCGGGGCCGCAGATCTATGGGTTCCTGCTGAGCTTTGCCGTGATCGCCGTGATGTGGCTGCGTCACCAGGAGATCTTCCAGAACGTCGAGACGATCAATCGCCCGCTCGTCTGGGCGAATCTCGGGTGGCTGCTGACGATCGTCTTCCTGGTGTTCACGACTGCGCTCACGGCGCTCCACGGGAACGAGTCGATCGCGGCGCCGATCTACATCGCGAACGTCGGCCTCAGTTCGCTCGCGCTCACGCTTTCGGTCACCATCCTGTCCCGCAAACCAGACCTGTTGTATCCGGGTACGCCGCCGTACACCCTGCACCTTCGCGGGTCGTGGATCGTGACCGGGTTGCTGGCGTTCGCCGTGCTGCTGGTGCTGGTGATTCCGGCGGTGGGGTACTTCGCGATGCTGTTGCTGGTCCTGCAGAAACCGCTGATACGGCGGTTCGTTCCGAGGGAAGAATGGGTGGACGACTGGGATTCGTAGGATCGGTCATTGCGAGCTGGTGACGCCGATTCGCTCGCACATGTCGCGCACGGGACAGACGCTGCAACGTGGCTTCCGGCCGAGGCAGATATGCTTTCCGAACGGGACGAGCAGTTCGTTGATCGACACCCAGTACGGTTTCGGGAGCTTCAGTTCCAGCGCCGTCATCGTCTGTTCCGGAGTACGCGTCTGGACGTACCCCCAGCGGTTCGTGATGCGGTGAACGTGGGTGTCCACACTGATGACCGGCTGCCCGCAGGCGATGCCGAGCGCGAGATGCGCGCATTTCGGCCCTATGCCGGGCAACGCTTGCAGGACGGCGTCGTCGCAGGGGAGTTCGCCGCCCATCGCCAGCGTCCGTTTCGCGATCGTGACGATCTGCGGGGCCTTGCGTTCGTGGAAGGTGACATCCTTGATGAGGACATCGATTTCCTCCTCCGGCATCACCGCGAGGTCCTCCGGCGTGCGGGCGATGGCGAAGAGCCGGTGGGCTGCCTCGATGCTCACCTCGTCGTAGGTGCGGACCGAGAGCATGCACGCGATCACCTGCTCGAAGACCGAGGCGTAGCCTTCGTCTCGCAGTTCGAACATCGCCGCCTTCGGGAATGGCCGGATGGCTTCCCGGATGCGGGACATGGCGCGGTCGATATCGAATCGGGACGGATGGCGGCGTGCGGAGGCCGCCGGAGACGTTGCGTTCATGCGGACCAGAAACGCAGGGTGTGTGCCTCGGACCATTCGTCGGGCGTGAGGACGGTCACGCCGTTTGCCATCGTGGCATGATGGTGTTCGTGGGTGAGGCGTTCGCGCGTGTCGGTGGGGTGAGGTGCGGAGGATGGGCAAGCGTCTGGTCCAGGGGGTGCTGCTGGCGGCGGTCTTCCTGATATTGCCGGTATCGCTGATCGGCATCTGGGTGCGGCAAGAAGTCGTGGACACCGATGCGTGGGTTGCTTCGGTGCGAGGCCTGCCGGCAGACCCGGATGTGCAGGATGCGGTGGCACGGGCAGTCGGCGATGCGGTAAGCGGCCGCCTGTCGATGGGGTGGGAGGATTTCGTCACATCTACGGTCGATAACCGTACGATCCGGAACCAGGTGCTGGCCATGAACGTCGATGTGCATGGCTTTGTGGAGGACCAGACGCGCTCCCTGATGCACCAGCCGGCGTTTACTGATGTCTGGATCGCGATCAACCAGAAGGCTCACCCGCTGGTGCGGGATATCCTGCTTGGGAACGATACCGCCGTGGTGTCCGGGACGGATGGCGCGATCCGGCTGGATCTCGCGCCGGTCTACGTGGCGTTGGTGCACTACCTGACGGAACAGGGGATCGACGTGACGCGGGTGCTTCCCGCCCAGATCGACGACACCTCCCTCACGATCTACGATTCGTCGTCGCTGCAGACGACGCAACGGATCGCCCGCCTGATCGATCGGTGGGCGATCCCCCTCGCGGTGATCGCCGGGGTGCTGGCGCTGCTCGTGCTGGCGATCTCGCAACGGAAGGCGCTGGCCGGCGCGGTGATCGGGCTGACCGTGTTGTTGAGCATGGCGGTCTCGCTTGTGGGATTGACGATCGCGTTGCGGTTTCTCCTCGATCAGGGGCTCGAGCCGGTGGAGCGCGATGCGGCGATCGCGGTGGCCCGTGCGGTGACGGCATCGTTGCGGGAGTGGGCACTCGCGATCGGGATCGTTGGAGCGGCGGTGATGGTGGTCTGTCTTCTCATGCAGATCATCGGGCACCGCCAAGCTCGCCCCGCCTACCGGCGGTAATTCCGGAACGAGGAAAACACCACCCGGGGCACGTCTGCTCTGGGACGTTACCGTCAATTCTGAAATGGCTGCCATTGTCGGTTGGGGCGATCTTCGCAGGAACTGCTGCGGCCAGTGATCGCCCGAGGTGGCAGATGCAATCCCGGGCGATCCTCGTGATCGCCCCTACATGGAACGTCCCTTCTGGGTTGGCTACGCTTTCGGATTCTGCTGTAGCGGGTTGTCTGGCTAGGCGGTGGCAGGAGCCGGGATGTGCAGGGTACGGCCGACTGCCGCACCGATGGCGGCGATCTTCGGCATCAGGTCGTCGAACTCCTGGAAGTTCAGCGACTGCTGGCCGTCCGAAAGCGCGTGGTCCGGGTTCGGATGCACCTCGATGATCAGGCCGTCCGCCCCAGCGGCGATCCCCGCCAGCGAAAGTGCGGGCACGAACGCGCGCTTGCCCGCCGCGTGGCTCGGGTCGATGAAGACCGGCAAGTGCGAGAGGCTCTGCAGAACCGGCACGGCGCTCACATCCAGCGTGTTCCGCGTGGCCGTCTCATAGGTACGGATGCCACGTTCGCAGAGGATCACGTTCGGGTTACCCTGCGCCATCACGTACTCGGCGGCAAGCAGCCATTCCTCGATCAGGACGGAGAGCCCGCGCTTGATCATCACCGGCTTGCCAGCCTTGCCGGCTTCCTCCAGCAGCAGATAGTTCTGGCAGTTCCGCGCGCCGATCTGGAAGATGTCGGTGTACTCGCCGACGACCTCGACGTCCGAGGGGGTCATCACTTCGGTAATGACCTTCAGGCCGGTCTCCTCGCGAGCCTTCGCCAGGATTTCGAGCCCCTTCACGCCGAGGCCGCGGAACTCGTAGGGTGACGTGCGCGGCTTGTAGGCTCCTCCGCGCAGGATGGTGGCGCCGGCTGCCTTGACAGCGTGGGCGGTCGCCAGCGTCTGCTCCTCAGACTCCACGGAGCAGGGGCCGGCGATGATCGCGATCTCCTCGCTGCCGATGGTGACGCCGTCTCCCAGGTCGATGATGGTCTTCTGGGGGTGGAAGTCCCAGCCGGCGAGCTTGAACTTCTTCGTGACGCGCACCACCTGCTCGACGCCCTCGTAGACGCTGAACATCTCGTCCAGCGTCGGCGGCAATGGCAGGCCGACCACGCCGATGATCGTCC
>JASGDN010000094.1:0-25223 GCA_049841275.1 Thermomicrobiales bacterium | reverse complement strand
GCCGGCGTCCCGGTCCATCGGCGGTGCCAACCCCGGCGCCGGTGCCGACGCCGACGTGCTCGGACGCCAGCTGCGAGAGCGGCTCGGCGGCTTCGAGGGCAGTGCGTCCAGCGGCGGCATCCGGCGAGATGGGAGAGCCATTCATGAGATCGAAGATGACCGCGCCCGCGACGAGGGGCACGGTCATGCTGCCGAACGGGATGCCGCGCCCGCGATCCTTCAGCGCATCCATTACGCCATCGGCCGTGCGCAGGCCGAACGAACTGCCACCCGTCAGCACGATCGCATCGACACGCTGGGCCGCCATGCCCGGTTCGAGCATGGCGGTGTTCAGGCTTCCGGGTGCGGCTCCCCGGACCTCGACCGCCGTGGGGGCGAGATCGTCGAACAGGATGACGGTCGCGCCGGTGAGGGCTTCTTCATCCGTATAGTGCCCGACCTGCACGCCGGGGACATCGTTGGGAATTGCCTGGATGGTTACCACTGGACCGTCACTCCTGGCAGCGCCTGAAGGACGTCGCCGCCGAAGGTCTCCTGCGCGCGGGCGATCGCCCGGTGTGGGTCGTCTTCCTCGAACATGTGGGTGAGGATGAGCACCTGCGCGCCGATTTCGGTCGCCAGCGTTCCCGCCATTGCCGGGGAGATGTGGGACGTTTCGACCACTCCAGGCTCGGGCGTCTCCTTGCGGGTGGCCTCCGAAAGGAGGACGTGCGCATCCTTGCCGAACGAGAAGAGCCGTTCGATGTCGGCGGTGTCAGCGGTGTAGACGAAGTCGCGCCCGCCGGGTATGGCGACCCGCATCGACCAGCAAGCCATCGGGTGCTCCGATCGCTGGAAGGTGATCGTCAGCGCGCCGATCTGGAGCGCTTCCTGCGGATCGTACTCGTGCATCTCGAAGGCAAGTTCCATGAACGGTTCGTGCTCGTGACCGACCATGAACGGCTCGCCGGCCCGTTCGAAGAACGCGATGCCGCCGGGCGGCACCCAGAGCGGAATCTTCCGTTCGAGTGGCACGGGCGCATAGGCGAGGGTGAAGCGCATCGCGAAGAGATCGAGGATGTGGTCGAGGTGCAGGTGCGAGACGACGATGCCATCCAGTGCCCGTATGTCGGTCTGCTTGCGTAGTTCCAGCAGCGTATCCGGACCGAGATCCAGGACGACGCTGGTGCCGTCGTGCTGGACGAGACTGCCGGAACAGCCGTAGCCCGTCCCGACGCCGGCGGCGCTGCCGCCGAGGATGGTGAGGCTGGTGGGCGAGGGTGCGGTCATGCTTGGCTCCTGCATGTGGGAAGGATCAGGCATTGTCATCCGGGCCATCCATCAGATTCGGTGAGAGCCGAAGCGGCTCGGTCTGGACGGCGGCGAGGTGGGAGTAGTCGTTGTTGAAATGGACAAGCGTGCGGTCCGGCATCACCTCGAGATGCGTGACGCTGCAATTCTGCACCGCATACTTCACGAAGTCACTGGGCGAACCGCCTTCGACCTGGGCGACGAACGATCCGATCACGCCACCGTGGCAGACGACGGCGACGGTCTTGTTGACATAGCGTTCTAGGATGCCGAGGAATGAAGTCAGCACGCGGTCGTTGAAGGTGACGCGCGATTCGCCCTCCGGCCATTGGAGGTCGACGTTCGAGATGTCGTCCATCTTCGCGCGCATTTCCGGGAACTGCTCCAGCACTTGCGCGATGGTGAGACCTTCGACGATGCCGAAGTCGATCTCGGAGAGCCCTTCCACGACGACTGGTTCCTTGCCGGTGGTGCGGGCAATCTCGGCTGCGGTCTGGCGGGCGCGGAGCATGGGACTGGAGATCAGGACGTCGATGGGGATGGCGGCGAACCGGTTGCCGACCTCAATCGCCTGGCGCTCGCCCAGCGGATCGAGCGGGATGTCGGTGGAACCGATGAACAGGTGTTTCGCGTTGCCCTCCGTCTGGCCGTGCCGGACGAGGTAGAGGTTGGTCACGCCCTGCTTCGGATGACGGATGAGGTCGTAGACGCGAGGCGCGATCGATTCATCGGAGACGGCTGGATCAATCGGCGTTCCGGATGTCTGAGATGTGGCGGTAGTAGTCACAGCGGTCCTTCAGGATGCAATCGGGGCAGCGCGGAGCGCGTGCCGTACAGATCGCGCGCCCGTGGGCAATGAGTCCCTTGTGGGCGGCGTAGGTCGTCTGGGAATTATCGCCGAGAAGTGCCTCCAGGATGTTTTCGGATCGTTCGGCAGATGTCTTCGGCGGCACGAGCCCGATCCGGAGCGAGAGCCGGTGGACGTGGGTATCGACGGGTTGTGCGGGTCTGCCCAGCGCGAAGATCAGCACGCAAGCGGCCGTCTTCGGCCCGACGCCGTGCAGCGATGTTAGCCACGTCTTTGCCTCCTCGAGCGGCAGATCGCTGAGGAAGCCGAGATCGAAACCGCCGGTGCGTTCCTCCACCTCTTCCAGTACGCCCTGGATGCGCGGCGCCTTCTGGTTCGCGAGGCCGCCCATGCGGATGGCGTCGGCAACCTCCGCCGGATCGGCGGCGATGACGGCGTGCCAGGTCGTGAAGTGCGCCTGGAGCGACGCCCACGAGCGGGCGGTGTTCACGTCGGAGGTGTGCTGGGAGAGAATAGTTGAGATCAACTGCTCGAGCGGCTCGCCGGTCGGCTTCAGCACGAACGGGCCGTAGAGCGCGTCGAGGTCGTCGGCAATGGAGGCGAAGCGCAGGCGGTTCCGGTTGGGCAGATCGGGCATCGGTGGCTCCGGAGCAAGATGGGTACGGTCTAGTTACCACTGAACCAAAATCAAGAAGCACAAATACTTGACATGTGAAACATTTCAGTATAATAGAATCTCTCTAGCTAGAAATAAACTTGATGCGCATCTGTCAGGCCGTTCTCAAAAACGGAGGGTCCCATGACTGCCCGCAGGATTGTCTACGTCATCGCCGCCGTAGCGCTACTCGTCTCGTAGCTCAACATCCCACACGCATTGGCACAATCTGACGCCACGAGTGCTTTGGACGAACTCAATGCGCTATGGCTTTCGAGTGACACCGAGGGTGCGTACGCGCTCTATGACTCTCTCCCCTTGGATACTCAGCAGGCACTGGAAGAAATGATGGTGCCCGTCGTTGGTGAGGTGGAGATCGGACCTCTTGTGGAGACGGTGCCCATCGCCGCCACCTGTTGGTACCGTACGCAGACGTTCTCTGCGACCAACGGTTTTGGGGCCAAGGTCTATGAGATGGGCCAGAACCTGGAATGGTGTGGTTCCGGTGGGGCGATCACACAGGCGAACTGCTCGGCGTGGGGACAACCTACTGCCTGGCCGTTCAACTTCACCGGATGGACGACATATTGTGGAACGGCCGGTGGTGGCATTGGCTGGAACTGGGTCAGGAAATTCTCCTAGGCCAATTTTGAAGCGTGTCCTGCACTCATTCCACCATGTGCCTATCACAACCCACAAGTCTATCAGCAGGCTGAACCTTCAGGCGCCTATGCTGGCTGGGGTCCCCTCTAGATCTTCGCATTATTGAAATCAGTGGGGCAGTGCACTGCCCCACTGATTTCGGTCGATTATCACCATCTCGCCAACCAGCCACTGGGAGGCATGAAGCATGGGAACAACAATCGCTCTCTGCATCTTTCTGATCGCTCTCGTGCTCATTATCGTTCCGGTGATCACGATGTTCAGGAGACACCGGGAAGGGTATTCTCCTGCTGCGTCCGGTCGGGTGCTCCTCGTTGTGCTCGTGGCAGGCATTGTGGTCGCGAGCATCTTGTTGTGGATATGGATCATGCCGGTTGGGAACTCGTCCGATGGCACGGTCCCGCCAGCAACCGAAGTAAGATCCCGACCTCCGACCCCTTGATGCCCAATTTTCAGGCAGCCCTATCACACATCCTTGGCGAAGGGGTGTCCGTTCAGGTACACTAGGGCGATTTTGCGATGCGCTGCGGCGCACCATCGGAGCGACGGAATCCCTCGTGCATTTACCTCCTTTTGCCAACCCTGAATCTGCCCTGCCCTCGGGTCCTTGCCGGACCTCGGGGGCGGTTTTTTATCCGGCCCGCACGTCTGGCGGGCCGGTCCATGCGAGACGGGATTGCCACGCCGATGAGTAACGAGCAACAGAAACTGGCCAATCGGGATTGGTGGATTCGCGGCGGACATGTCGTCGATCCGGCCAACGGCATTGACGGCGTGATGGATGTGGTCGTGCGCGACGGAACCATCGCGGCGGTCGGGACGCCGGATCAGGTCCACGGCGTGCAGGAAGTGGATGCCACCGGCAAGATCGTCTGCCCGGCCTGGATCGACATCCACGTTCACCTGCGCCAGCCGGGGCAGGATGCCAAGGAGACGGTGCGGACTGGCACCGAGGCGGCGGTCGCGGGCGGATTCTCCGCCTTCGCCTGCATGCCGAACACGAAACCGGCGCTGGACAGCGTCGAGGTGCTCGACTGGTTGGCCGACAAGGTTGTGGAGGAGGGCGTCTGCCGCGTCTTTCCGATCGCCACGATCACCCAGGGGCGCACCGGTGGCGAGGCGGTCGATTTCGATGCGCTGGAGGACGCCGGGGCGATCGGTTTCTCCGACGACGGCGACACCACCGCGAACAGTGCGATCATGCGGGAGGCGCTGGAGGCATCGGCCCGGCTCGACCGCCCGATCATCGTTCATTGCGAGGACAAGGCGCTCGCCAATGGCGCGATGAACGAGGGCGTCATCTCCCGGCGGCTTGGTATTCCGGGCATTCCAGCGGCGGCGGAGGAGATCATCATCGCGCGCGACCTGATGATCGCGGAGCTGACCGGTGGCTGGTTGCACGTCTGCCATGTCTCGACCGGACGGGGTGCGGAGTTGATTGCCGAGGCCAAGAAGCGCGGGGTGCGCGTCACCGCCGAGGTGATGCCCCATCACCTCGTGATGAGCGACGAATGGGTGGAGGGCGTGCGCACGCTCCACAACACGAACGAGCCGGCTGGCGAGCCGGGGCGGCCGGGCGATCCGAACACGAAGGTGAATCCTCCGCTGCGTCCGGTGCGCGACACAGAGCTGCTCCTAGAGGCGGTGAAAACAGGCGTCTTCGATTGTTTCGGCACCGATCACGCACCGCATGCCGAGCCGGAGAAAGCCGGGTCGAGCTACGAGCAGGCGGCATTCGGCCTCAGTGGGCTCGAGTTCGCCTTCCCCTCCACCTACGCGCTGGTCCGGGCCGGTCACCTGACGCTGAACGATCTCGTGCGGCTGTGGACGGTCGAGCCGGCGGAGATCCTGCGGACAAACCTCGGCACGCTCAGCGTCGGCGCACAGGCGGACATTGCGGTGTTCGACCCGGACGCCGAATGGGTCGTGATGCCGGAGAACCTGAAGACGAAGAGCGCGAACACCCCGCTCCTTGGCATGACGCTGCGCGGCCGGTCGATCCTCACCCTCGTCAATGGAGAAGCGCGCTACCATGGCTGATCCCAAGCACTATTCGCCGCCCTCTGACGCTGCCCTCGCTCTCGCCGATGGCCGCGTCTTCCGGGGCATGGCCTTCGGCGGCAGCTCCGACGCCCAGGGCGAGGTCGTCTTCACGACCACGATGACCGGGTATCAGGAGGTCGCCAGCGATCCCTCTTTCCGCGGCCAGATCGTCTGCATGACCTACCCGCTGATCGGCAACTACGGGGTGAATGCGGACGACGACGAGTCGCGCAACCCGTGGATTGCCGGCCTGGTCGTGCGCGAGGCTTGTACGCATCCTTCCTACTGGCGCTCGATCGGCCCGCTGGACGCCTACCTGAAGCAGTACGGCATCCCCGGCATCTCCGGGATCGACACCCGCGCCCTGACGCGACATATCCGCGACGTCGGTGACACCCGCGCGGTGATCGTCCACAACACGCAGGCGATGACCGACGACGAACTGGTCGCCCTGGCGAAGCAGGCGCCAATCCCGGGCGAGCAGGATGTCGTCGGCGAGGTGCAGGAGCGCGAGCAGATCGTCTGGGGTGAGGAGAACACCGGTCCCCATGTCGTCGTGGTCGATTGCGGCGTGAAGCGGAACATCATCCGTTCGCTGATGATCCGTAACGTGCGCGTCACCGTCGTTCCCTACGGCACGCACTACGATCACATCCGCGACCTCGATCCGGACGGCGTGATCGTCTCGCCGGGACCGGGCGATCCCGCCAACCTCGACGAGGGGCTGGACGTGGTGCGCGCGGTGCTGGACGATGGACGCCCGTATTTCGGGATCTGCCTCGGCCACCAGCTGCTGGCGCGGGCGATCGGCGCAGAGACCTCCAAGCTCAAGTTCGGCCACCGTGGCGGCAATCACCCAGTGATGGACGAGCGCAATGGCCGCGTCACGATCACTGCCCAGAATCACTCGTACCGCGTGAATGACGACAGCGTGCCCGAAGAGGACGGCTGGAAGGTGGCGCTCCGCAACCTGAACGACCAGTCGGTCGAGGGCCTCGCGCACGAGACGATGCCGGTACTCTCGGTCCAGTTCCACCCGGAGGCATCGCCCGGCCCGCACGACAATGGCCTGCTCTTCGACGAGTTCATCGGTATGATCGAGCATCGCAAGGCGGCAATCGCGTTCTGAGCGCAGCCATCGCCCAGGCCAGGCCGACATGAAGTCGGCCCCCAACAAGACGGTTGACCGGACATCGGTCGTTTGTAGGGGCCGACCCCGTGTCGGCCCGTCTCCGCGAACGAAGCGCTGAGAGGAAACACGGTTGGCGACAGTTCCAGCGACAAATCCACGCCCCGGCAAGCCGGAGAGCGTCCTGGTGATCGGCTCCGGGCCGATCGTGATCGGCCAGGCGGCGGAGTTCGACTACGCCGGCACCCAGGCCTGCCGCGCGCTTCGTGAGGAAGGTATCCGCACCATCCTCGTCAATTCGAACCCGGCGACGATCATGACCGACGAGGATGTGGCCGATGCCGTCTACATCGAGCCGCTGACGCCGGATGTGATCCGCCGCGTCATTCAGCGCGAGCGGCCCGAAGGGCTGCTGCCGACCCTCGGTGGGCAGACGGGCCTCAATCTCGCCGTGCAGGTTGCGGAACTCGGCATCCTCGACCAGTACAACGTTCGCATGCTGGGGACGCCGCTGGAGGCGATCCAGATGGCCGAGGACCGCGCCCTGTTCCGGGATCTCCTCGAACGGATCGGCGAGCCGATCATCCCCAGCGCCATCGTGCATACCGTGGAGGAGGCGCGCGAGTTCGCCAAGGAAGTGCCGCTGCCTCTCGTCATTCGCCCGGCCTACACGCTTGGCGGCACCGGGGGCGGCATCGCCTACACCGACGAGGACCTCGATCGCATCGTCACCTCCGGCCTCAACGCCAGCCCCATCCACCAGGTGCTGGTGGATCGCTCGTTGCTCGGCTGGAAGGAGATCGAGTACGAGGTGATGCGCGACGGCGCGGACACCTGCATCACGATCTGCAATATGGAGAACTTCGACCCGATGGGCGTCCACACGGGCGACAGCATTGTGGTCGCGCCATCGCAGACGCTCTCCGACCGCGAGTACCAGATGCTGCGGACCTCGGCGCTGAACATCATCCGCTCGCTCGGGATCGAAGGTGGGTGCAACGTCCAGTACGCGCTGGACCCGGACTCGATGGAGTACGGCGTGATCGAGGTCAATCCGCGCGTCAGCCGCTCCTCGGCGCTGGCGTCGAAGGCGACCGGGTATCCGATCGCCCGCCTCTCCGCCAAGATCGCGATCGGGATGCGGCTCGACGAACTGACGAACGTGGTCACCGGCAAAACCACGGCGGCCTTCGAGCCGGCGCTGGACTACGTGGTGGCGAAGATCCCCCGCTGGCCGTTCGACAAGTTCCCGAAGGCCGATCGCACTGTCACCACACAGATGAAGGCGACCGGTGAGGTGATGGCGATCGACCGCTCGTTCGAGGGTGCGATCCAGAAGGCCGTTCGCTCACTGGAGACGACCGGCAAGGACCTGGCCTGGGAGGATCCGGATTGGGGCGGCGACCTCGACACGATCCTGTCGTTCGTGAAGCGCCCGACCGATCTCCGGCTGTGGGCGATCATGGCGGCGCTGCGTCGTGGCGTCACCGTAGAGCAGATCCACGAGCTGAGCGCGATAGACAACTGGTTCCTCTGGAAGCTGGAGGGTCTTGTCGCGCAGGAGCGGACGCTTGCCAGCGAGGAACTGACCGCACCGCTGCTCTGGGAGGCCAAGCGATCCGGCTTCTCCGACGTCCAGATCGCGCGGCTGAACGGCTCGAAGCCAGCCGACGTGAAGGCGATGCGCCGCGAACTCGGCATGAACCCGGTCTACAAGATGGTCGATACCTGCGCCGGGGAATTCGCCGCGCAGACGCCGTACTTCTACTCGACCTACGAGGAGGAGGATGAGGCGACGCCGATCGAGGGGCAGCGCGCCGTGGTGGTCGGGTCAGGCCCGATCCGGATCGGGCAGGGCGTCGAGTTCGACTACTGTTCGGTGCAGGCTTCCCGGAGCCTGCGCGAGAACGGCATCGCCTCGATCATGATCAACTCCAACCCGGAGACGGTCTCCACCGACTTCGACGCCTCCGACCGCCTCTACTTCGAACCGCTCGATGCCGAGAGCGTCGAGGAGATGATGCGCCACGAGAACGGCCATCCGGGCACGGAGCCGGCCGATGGACAGATGCCGCCGGTGATCGTCCAGTTCGGCGGCCAGACGGCGATCAACCTCGCCAAGCCGCTGACCGATGTCGGCGCCCATATCCTCGGCAGCTCGCTCGATTCGATCGACCTTGCGGAGGACCGAGAGCGTTTCGAGGCCTTCCTGCGCGGGCTGGGCATTCCGCAGCCGATTGGCGGCGCGGTCAGTTCGCTGAAAGACGCGGAGGCAGTGGCGAACCGGATCGGATATCCGGTGCTGGTGCGGCCCTCCTACGTGCTTGGCGGGCGCGCGATGGAGGTCGTCTATGGACCGGACCAACTGGCGCGCTACATCCGCAATCAGGCCAACATGACGCACGATCACCCGGTGCTGGTCGACAAGTACCTGCTCGGCAAGGAGGTCGAGGTCGACGCGATTTGCGACGGCGAGCGGGTGCTGATCCCCGGCATCATGGAGCACATCGAGCGTGCAGGCGTCCATTCCGGCGACTCGTTCGCGGTCTATCCCGGTGTGAACCTCTTCCCGGAGGAAGTGAACACCATCGTCGATTACACGACGCGAATTGCGCTCGGACTGGAAGCGCGTGGCCTGATCAACATCCAGTACGTGATTCACGGCGGGCGCATCTTCGTGCTGGAGGTCAACCCGCGCTCGTCGCGCACGGTGCCGTTCCTGAGCAAGGCGACCGGCGTGCCGATGGTGAAGCTGGCGACCGGCATCATGCTCGGCAAGAGCCTGAAGGACCAGGGCTATGAGGGCGGCCTCTGGCCGCGGCAGCCGCTCACGGCCGTGAAGGCGCCCGTCTTCTCGATGGCGAAACTGCGCGGTGTGGAAGTCAACCTCGGTCCGGAGATGAAGTCCACCGGCGAGGTGATGGGGATCGACCGCACCTTCGAATCGGCTTTCTTCAAGGCGCTCATTGCCTCCGGCCTCTCGATCCCGCCACATGGTTCGATCTCGATTTCGCTCGCCGACGAGGACAAGGCGAATGCGGTGGAATGGATCACCAGTCTGGCGCGGATGGGATACCGGCTCTACGCGACGGAGGGCACGGCCTCGTTCATCGAGCGGATCGGGATTCCGGTGCAGATGGTGACGAAGCGGATCGGCAAGGGCAAGCCGGATATGCTCGATGTGATCCGCGATGGCACGGTGCAGGCGATCATCAACACGCCTGGGCGAGCCGACAAGGAGATCCTCGACGGGATGGAAATCCGGCGGACGGCGGTGGAACGCGGGATTCCGTGTATCACCTCCATCGATACGGCGAAGACGATGATCGCGGCGATGGAGCAGGCCAGCGCGACGTATTCGATCGAACCGTTGCCCTCCTATCGCAAGGGATCCATCGGGTATTAGCGGGCGCAGAACAGGGCCTCGTATGCGCTCAACACCCCATGTCATCCTGAGCGCAGCGAAGGACCCCCGTGCGAAGCACGTCCGGCGCAGCCGGAAGTCGGTGTTGGCGCGAACGCTGTCTTACGATCTGGATCGTTTCGCTCGGGCGCCGTTTATGGAACGGGGATATCGACCTACGGTCGATTGGTGGATCGCTTCGCGCGGGGGTGTTTCGCTTCGCTCAACATGACATGGAGAGTTGGTGTGTGGTGAGCTCGAAGTCGGTACGCGGAGTTTGGACATGACGACAGCAATGCCCACAATCGAATCGACGGCGCCGAAGGGGCCATCGCGTCTTTTCACCGGAACCATCACGGCCACGACGCCGATCATGGGCGATTCGTCGCTCATTAGCTTCACCGCGCCGCAGAACCTTGTGCGTGAGGCGCGGCCTGGCCAGTTCGTCAGCATCCTCTGCCGGGGCGAAGGCGCCTACGATCCGCTCCTACGCCGCCCGATCTCGATCTACCGCGCCGATCCGGAAACCGGCGAGCTGACGATCCTCGTGCGGCCGTTCGGGCGCGGCAGCTCCTGGCTTGCCTCGCAGCCGGAAGGAACCGCACTGGACGTGCTCGGACCGCTCGGGAATCAGTTCGAGGTCTCGCCGCGCTCCACGAACCTGTTGATGGTCGCCGGGGGAGTCGGCGCCGCGCCGCTCTTGATGCTGGCGGAGGAAGCGGTGCAGAAGGGGATGTCCGTCACCTACCTGATGGGCTCCGCGGCCGAGGAAGGGTTGCTGCCTGCTTCGGCCTTCCGGGGCGAGATCGAGTACGTCGTCGCCACCGACGATGGCAGCCGGGGGCACCACGGCTTCGTGACGGATCTCATCCCCGAGTACCTGCAATGGGCCGACCAGGTCTTCACCTGCGGCCCAACGCCGATGTTCCATTCCCTACGGAATGTGGTGTTGAAGCACCGGATGGGCAAGAAGCCGCCCGTGCAGCTCTCCGTCGAGCGCACGATGGCCTGCGCGCTCGGGGCGTGCCTCGGATGCGTGGTGGAGACGCGGCGCGGGATGGTGACATCCTGTGTGGATGGTCCGGTCTTCGATATGGACGAGGTGGTGTGGTCATGAGCGAGATACCTCAGGGCGCCGTCACCGATGGCCTCGTGCCCGACCTCAGTGTCGATCTTGCGCCACGCAACCCGCGCGAACTCGTCCTCAAGAACCCGGTGATCCCGGCCTCGGGGTGCTTCGGCTACGGCACGGAGTACAGCAGTTTCGTCGATGTCGAGCGGCTGGGCGCGTTTGTGTCGAAGGGCATCACGCCGCATCCGCGCTCTGGCAACCCGATGCCGCGCATTGCGGAGACCCCGGCGGGCATGCTGAATGCGATCGGGTTGCAGAACCCCGGTCTGCGCGGCTTCATCAAGAAGTATCCGCCGATCTGGGAGCAGTGGGACGTCCCGGCAATCGTGAATGTCTCGGCGGAGAGTGTCGAGGATTTCGCGCATATGGCGTGGGAGCTCGACGAGGTGCCAGGAATCGCGGCGCTGGAGATCAACATCTCCTGCCCGAACGTCAATGCCGGCGGCTTCTGCTTCGGATGGGATGCCGACATGTCCGCCGAGGTGACGCAGGCCGTGCGGCAGGCGACGACGTTGCCGGTGATCGTCAAGCTGAGTCCGGGTGCGCTGGACATCGTCGGCATCGCGCAGGCAGTCGAGGCGGCGGGTGCCGACGCCGTCTCGCTTATCAACACGTTGGTGGGGATGCAGATCGATGTGCGGCGGCGGAAGCCGGTGCTGGCGAACGTTACCGGTGGCCTCTCCGGACCGGCGGTGAAGCCGGTTGCGGTGCGGATGGTCTATCAGGTCGCGGCGGCGGTGAACATTCCGGTGATCGGTCTCGGAGGCATCGCGACGCTGAAGGATGCGCTGGAGTTCTTCATGGCGGGGGCATCGGCGATTGAGGTGGGCACGGCGATCTTCACCGATCCGACGGTGCTGCTGCGGCTCGTCGACGACCTGGCGGAGTGGATGTCGGCAAATGGGGTGCTGGCTTTGCGGGATCTGGTTGGGGTGGCGAATCCGCGCTTCACCCATCCGGGGGGCGTGTCGGCGGTCGAGGCGTTCGACCTGATGGTGGACCTGGGGGAGTGATCGGGCAGTGTAAGCGGGCCGACACGCGATCGGCCCCTACAAACGAACGATACGCTTTCAGCCATTCCCAACGTTTGCTCACCTGATGCTCACCTGTTTCCGCATGAACGATTGGTCGAATCGGGGAGTGATCGGATGAAGTTCCTCTACCTGCTGTTGATTCTCGTGCCGGTGACGCTGGGGATGGAGATCGCAGGGGTGGGGAACCACCCGACGATGTTCATCCTTTCGGCGCTCTCCCTGATCCCGCTGGCGGCGGTGCTCGGCAATGCGACGGAAGAGGTGGCCGTCTTCACCGGGCAGAAGATCGGTGGCCTGCTGAACGCGACGCTCGGGAATGCGGCGGAACTCATCATTACCATCGTGGCCTTGCGCGAGGGGCTGGTGAACGTCGTGAAGGCGAGCATCGCCGGATCGATCATCGGCAATATCCTCGTCGTGCTGGGCGCGGCGGTGCTGCTGGGCGGGCTGAAGAATGGCGAGCAGTCGTTCGACGCGAAGATCGCTTCCACGAACGCGAGCATGATGTCGCTGGCGGTGATCGTGATGATGATCCCGGCCATCTTCTATCTCGCGCCTGCCGAGGATGCGATGTCGCACGACGACCTGATCCGGCTCAGCGATGGCGCCGCGATCGTCCTGATCGTCCTCTACGTGCTCTACCTCGTCTACACGATCTTTACGAAATCCGGTCAGGCGGAAGCGCCTCACTTCGAAGAGGAGGCAAGCCACGACCGGAAGGTTCTCTACAAGGCGCTTGGGCTGCTGCTCGTCTCGACGCTGGCGATCGTCTTCATGAGCGAGATCCTGGTTGGGGCGCTGGAGCCGACGGCGGAGCAATGGGGGTTGAGTGACCTCTTCGTCGGCGTGATGCTGGTGCCATTGGTCGGGAATATCGCCGAACACCTCGTGGCGGTGCAGACAGCGCTCAAGAACAAGATGGACCTGACAATCGGCATTGCGGTGGGGTCGGGGATCCAGATCGCCCTCTTCGTGGCGCCAGTGCTCGTCCTCGTCAGCCGATTCGTCGGTCCGAATCCGATGTCGCTGGTCTTCAATAACTACGAACTGGCGGCGCTCGTCGGCGCGGTGCTGATTGCAACGCTGGTCTCGGTCGATGGGCGGACGAACTGGCTGGAGGGAGCGCAGCTCCTCGCGCTCTACGCGGTGGTGGCGCTGGCGTTCTACTACGTGCCGTAGGGTCGGCCATCGCCTGACGCCGTTATCCACGAGGAAGGCCACGATCGAGCGATCGTGGCCTTCCTCGTCATTTCTGGTTGGCTGGAATCTCGATCCGGTCGAGGGTGGATCGGCCAGTCTCGATGGCGTAATCCCAGGCGGAGAAGTCGGGAGCCTCAATGCCCAAGGCCCCGAGCTGGATGCCGACATGCCCGCGGTGCAGGTTGGCGTGATGGAAGATCTGAGTAGTGAATACGCCGGTGGGAACGGAGAAGACCTCGCCCTTGTCGCTCCGGGCTTCGCTGCGTCGTTCGATGTCGATGGCGGTCGCGAGGTAGGCGAAGAATGCGTCGGCCATTCTGGCCGCGCGTTCGGCGAGGACATCGAACCCGACCGGCTCTCCGTCCTGCCATGGGCGTTCCGGCCACGCTCCGGTAAGGCGAAACAGGTAGGACATCTCCGCGTCGATCAGGTGGCGCAGGGTTTCCACGATCGAGCCGTAGGTGCCTGGAATCGGGGTGTTCTGTGCCTCGTCGTCCAGATTGGCGCAGAAGGCGATGAGCCCGGCATTTGCCCATGCGTGATGTCTTGCCATGTCGTCGAGGTTTCGTCGTGAGATTTTGCCAGGTACGAAGCCAGTACCGGATCGCCGAATCTCGACCCGTAAGATAGGATTTAGGTGTTCGCACCCCGACCGCCCCGATCGACGTGATTCATTCCCGTGCGGGAGATTATCCATGTCCACGTTCACACGCCGCCACCTTGTCATCTCGACGCTCTCCGCCGCCGCAGGGACCGCTGTGGTCTCGGCGCTTGGTGTTCCGGCTGCCTTCGCCCAGGCGAATCCAGGCGCGTCTCCGGCGGCATCCCCGGTGGTGACGGATACGTTCCCGGTGACCGTCCCGCACGTCTATGGCGAAACCGTGATCGAGGCCGCGCCAGCGCACGTGGTCACGATCGGCTGGTCCACGCAGGATGCCGTGATCGCGCTCGGCGTCGATCCGGTCGGGATCCCGTTCCAGGCGTGGGACGGCGACGCGGATGGGTTCCTGCCGTGGACGCGCGCGGCGCTGGAGGGGCGTACGCTCCCGGCGACGTTCAACACGGACACCGGGATCCCGTTCGAGGACATCATCGGCCTCAATCCGGATGTCATCCTCGCCCCCTATTCGGGTATCACCCAGGATGAATACGATACGCTGAGCCAGATCGCACCGACGGTCGCCTATCCGGAGGTCGCATGGGGCACATCGTGGCAGGATGACCAGACGATTACGGGCCAGGCGCTGGGCATGAGCGCCGCTGCCGAGAAGCTGGTGTCCGATACGGAGACCCTGATTGCCTCGCAGACGGACAAATACCCGCAGATCAAGGGCAAGACCTTCGCCTACGGCAACATGGGCGATGGCACAACCTTCAACTTCTACACCACGACCGATATTCGTTCGATCTTCCTGACCGCGATCGGTCTTGTGCCGAGCGACTTCACGAAAAGCATGGACAAGCAGGCAGGCCCCGAGAAGTACTTCGCCACCGTGAGCTTCGAGCTGGCGGCAACGGTAGATGCGGACATCGTCGCCATGTGGTTCGGCAATGAGGACGAGTACAAGAAGGCCCAGGACGTATCGGCCTTCCAGGCGATCTCGGCCGTGAAGGAGAACCGGTTCGTGGCAGTGGTCGGCGAGGACCTGGTGATGGCGAGTTCGGCGTTCTCGGTGCTGTCCATCCCATACATGCTCGACCGCTTCATCCCGAGCCTCGCCGCAGCGGCGGACAACGTCAAGTAGCCCGCTTCCCGGCTCGTCCTGCCCCGGTATCTGGATGTGTGCATCTGGATGCTGGGGCAGGGTCGTGGCATGATGGGTCGGTTGCTCCCGATGAGCGGCCACGAGTTGTCCGAATCGCCGCTACAGGAGATAGCCCACGCATGGCCACGACCGATGTCCTCGACCTGCTGAAGTCCACTGGCGCGCTGAAGGAGGGGCATTTCCTGCTCTCGTCCGGACGCCACAGCGCCATCTACATCGAGAAGTTCGACCTCTTGCGCAATCCCGTCGCGACCTCCGAAGTCTGCACGGGCTTCGCGGACTGGGCGAAGGACAAGGCCGTTGATGTCGTGGTCGGTCCGACGACGGGGGGCATTCTGCTCGCCTTCGAGACGGCGCGCCAGCTCGATGTTGCGGCGGCTTACGCCGAGCGGGCCGAGGGCGGCAGCACGGCGCGGGAACTCCGGCGTGGGACGGTCCTGCCGGAAGGGTCTCGTGTGCTGGTCGTGGACGACATCATGACGACTGGTGGCAGTGTCCGCGAGACGTTGGAAGCGCTGATGCCGCACAAGGTGAATGTGGTCGGGATCGGCTTGCTGGCGGACCGCAGCGGCGGCAAGGTGACGTTCGGGGATATCCCGGTCATCTCGCTGGCGAATCTGGAGGTCGAGTCGTGGGCACCGGACGAGGTGCCGGATTGGCTCGCTGCGATCCCGGTCACGAAGCCGGGCACGACGGCGGTCAAGTAGCGTCGCCAGCGATATACGGCAAGCGACGGGCGGGATGCATGCAGCATCCCGCCCGTCGCTTGTCCTTGCGGCGCCGATTGGCTATCAGGAGTGTTCGGCCTGTTTCGCCATCTTGTGTTGCAGTTCGGCGCGGAGCTCGGTGAGGTCATTCAGACGCTGCTCGATCTGCTGCAGTGTGTCCTCGCGCGGGCGGGAAACGTATTCGTCGCGCAGCTCGATCAGCATCTGCGCGATGCGTCCAATCGTGCGGACCGTCTGCGTGGGATCGTCTTCCCGGGACGACAGCGAGTAGCCGGACATTGGGCGCTCCTGAAATACGGGCCTGGCGTATGGATATGCCGGTATCGGTGCGGGCGCATCGATCCGGAACGATGGTTACAGGGTATCACGTAATCTCAGAAAATCGCTGTGAGCGGACACCGGATTCGTCCAGAACGTCTCCCCAGCCAGATCAGGACTGCAATACCGCTGGCACCGTGCCGGCCAGCAGCAGATGCAGGTCGTCCTCGGTCAGCAGCGGAACCTTCAGTGAGGCGGCCTTCTCGGCCTTGCTGCCCGCATCCGCGCCCGCGATGACGGCGGACGTCTTCTTCGAGACGGAACTCGTGACATTCGCCCCGGCCTGGCGTAGGCGTTCCTCGGCTTCCGGGCGTGTCATGGTGTCGAAACGCCCGGTGAGGACCAGGGTGAGTCCTTCCAGCGGCCGGCTCGTTGCGTGCCCGTCCCGCTCCTCGGCGACGCGGACTCCGGCGGCCGCGAGACGGGCGACGAGCGCCTGATTGACCGGCTCCTGCGCGAAGTCGTAGACGCTTTGGGCGACGATATCGCCGATCCCGGCGATGCTGGTGATCTCCTCGACCGGGGCGGCGAAAAGCACCTCGAACGAGCCGAAGCGGTCCGCGATCAGGGTCGCCGTACGCTCGCCGACGTGGCGGATGCCGAGACCGTGCAGCAGCCGCCAGACTGGCTGGTCCTTGCTTGCCTTGATGGAGGCCTTCAGGTTCTCGGCGCTCTTCTCGCCGAAGCCATCCAGCGCCGCAACCTGCTCCCAGTCGAGGTGGTAGATATCGCTGGCGTTGTGCAGCCAGCCGAGATCGACGAAGCGGTCGACCAGCTTCGCGCCGAGCCCCTCGATATCCATCGCGGAACGGCTGACGAAATGATGCAGGCGTTCCTTCAACTGTGCCGGGCAGGAGGCGTTCGTGCAGTAACGCATCGCGACGCCGGGTTCGCGGTGGACGGGTGTGCCGCAGACGGGGCATGCGTCCGGGAAGTGATAGGGCACCTCGACGCCGGTGCGGCGTTCCTCCACGACCTTCACGATCTGGGGGATGACATCGCCCGCGCGCTGGACGACGACCGTATCGCCGATACGGATGTCCTTCCGCGCGATCTCGTCCTCGTTGTGGAGGGTCGCGCGGCTGACGGTGACGCCGCCGATATTGACCGGCTCCAGCACGGCGAGTGGATTCAAGGTGCCGGTGCGGCCGACGTTGATCTGGATGTCGAGCACCCTCGTTGTCTGCTGGATGGCGGGGAACTTGTAGGCGGTGGCCCAGCGCGGATCGCGGGCGACGTAGCCGATCTCCTCCTGCAGCGCGAGATTGTCGACCTTGATCACCATGCCGTCGATTTCGAAGTCGAGGGCTTCGCGCTGGCCGAGCCACCACTGGCTGCGTGCCCACACCTCGTCGATGGTGTCGAGGCGGGCGGCGTCCTGCGAGGTCGTGAAGCCGAGCTCGCGCAGGAGGGCAAGGGAGTCCCAGTGCGTGCGTGGCCAGTCGCCCGCGCCGAGGATGTAGCCGACCTGATAGGTGAAGAGGCGCAGGGGACGCTGGGCGGTGACACGCGGGTCCTTCTGCCGGATGGAGCCGGCGGCGGCATTGCGCGGGTTCATGAAGAGCTTGCCGCCGCTCTCCTCCATCCGCGCATTCAGCGCGGCGAACTCCGACTTCCGCATGTAAATCTCGCCCCGCACCTCGATCGTCTGCGGCATCGGCCAGGATGTCGGCTGGCGGAGGCGGACGGGGATCGACTTCACAGCGCGGATGTTCGGCGTGATGTCGTCGCCAACCACGCCATTCCCTCGCGTCGCGCCGTGATCGAGGACGCCATCGACATACGTCAGCGCCACGGCCAAGCCGTCGATCTTCGGTTCGGTGACGAACTGGAAGTCGGACGTCCCGGCGAATCGCTCCACACGCTGGTTCCAGGCGCGCATCTCCTCCTCGTTGAAGACATTGGAGAGGGAGAGCAGCGGGCGCGGGTGGACGACGGACGGGAAGTCCGACTCGGCGAAGGCGCCGACACGCTGGGTGGGCGATTCCGGCGTGACGAGTTCCGGATGCTCCGCCTCGATCGCGCGGAGTGATTGCATCAGCGCGTCGTACTCGGCGTCGGTGGCGGTGGGAGCGTCGAGGACGAAGTACTCGTAGGCATAGCGGTCGAGCGTCTGCCGGAGGTCGTTGACGTGTCGCTGCAGGTCCTCGTCGGGTGGCGCCATCGGGCCGCCGCTCCTTCCATCAATCGCGTTGTGCGGCAATCGGGGTTGACGTGTTGGCTATGCTATACAAACATCTGTTCGTTCCGGAGGTGTCCGTACATTTCCGGATTGTAGCACCTCCGTTCTGGTATCCGGTTCGGGTTTTTCCCGGTAGAGGGCCGGCCCCGCGTCGGCGTCCTCCACATAGCGGATGCCCGTCATCCATCGTCCCGCTGTCAGGTCACGTCTATGTCGCATCCTGCTCCGTCGAACGACCGTGATCCCGAGGAAACGGCATCCGTCCAGGAATCGCCGCGTTACAGTGCGCTGTGCGAGCGGGCAGTTGCCTTCGTCGTCCAGCGCGGGGGAGCGGTGCCGGAGGATCTGCTCGTTGGACACGTCTTTGGGAATGCCGGCTCGCTCGACATGTGGCGGCCGTTGTTGCGCAATGTCCTGCAGGCCGATGACCGCGTGCTTTTCCGGGCGGACGGGACCTGGGCGCTGCGCGGGTCGGGCGCGCTCGACGAACTGCCCAGCCTACTCCTGGACGAGTTTGTGGCGATCGATGTGGAGACGACCGGCCTGAAGCCGCGCCAGCAGCGTGTGATCGAGGTCGCACTGATTCGATACCGAGGTGGGCAGGAGATCGAGCGTTTCGAGTCGCTGCTCAACCCGGACCGCGAGATTCCCGCCTACATCGCGAACCTGACGACGATCACGAATGCCCATGTGGAGGATGCGCCGCGTTTCCACGAGATCGCGGACCGCGTGACCGAGTTCATCGACACGGCGTTGCTGGTAGGACATAACATCGCGTTCGACATCTCGTTCATGAACGCCGAACTCGAACGCTGCGACCGTGCGAAGCTCATCAACGAGCGGATCGACACGATGGGCATCGCGCGGCGGTTCCTGTCAAGTTTGCGCAAGGCGAGCCTCGACAGCGTCGCGCGGCAGGTCGGGTTGCAGCCGCGCAAGATCCACCGTGCGGGAGGCGACGCGGCGTTGACCGCGGAGGTCGCGATCTGGCTCGTCGGCGAGGCGGTACGCCAGGGCGTGACGTCGGTCGACCAGCTGAAGAGTGTCTCCACCTTGACCGAGCGGAAACCGCGCGACGACGTTGGCCGTGGCCGGGCGGTGATGGACAAGGCGTGGCTGAGGGAGATTCCACGCAAGCCCGGCGTCTACCTGATGCACGACCAGTTCGGGAACATCATCTACGTCGGCAAGGCGAAGAGCCTGCGCGAGCGCGTCTCCTCCTACTATCACCAGCCACTTGGATACACGCGGAAGATGGACGGCCTGCTGGAGTCGATGGTGAAGATCGACACCCATGTCGTCGGCAGCGAGATCGAGGCGTTGCTGCTGGAAGCCCAACTGATCCGCCGCTACCAGCCGCGATACAACACGGCGATGCGGTCGTTCGAGCACTATCCCTACATCCGCGTCGACACCTCGAATCCGTGGCCGCGCGTCTCGCTCTCCAAACAACGCAAGGACGACGGCGCGGCCTATTTCGGACCGTATCGCAGCTCCAGCAGCGCCCGCCGGACCGTCGATGTCATCAACGGAACGTTGCCGTTGCGGACCTGCACCCGCTCGTTCCGGAATGCGCGGAGTTACGGACATCCGTGCATCCTGCTCGACATGGGAAAGTGCCTGGGACCATGTACCGGCAAGGCTGATCGCGACGAGTACCTGCGGATCGTGAATGACGTGACGCAACTGCTCGATGGACGCGACCAGGCGCTGATGGAGCGCCTGTGGGCCGAACTCGAACGGGCGGCGGAGACGCTCGACTTCGAGAAGGCGGCGTCTCTTCGGCGAGACCTGCGTTCGGTGCTCGGACTGGTGGAGCACCAGCAGAAGTTGCGCGAGGCCGAGGTCACGCACACGATGCTGCTCGTGCTGCCCGCCGCCGATCCGGCATACCGCGACCTCTCGCTGATCTACGGAGGCCGGATCTGGGCGCGCTTCCGGATGCCACGCGATGCGTCGGTGGAGGGCAGCCTCGTCCCGGACCCGGCAGATGACGCGGTGCTGGCCGTGATGCCGGTTCGGGCCGATATGGGCGCGGTTTCCACAAACGTGGCAGACGAGGACGATGTGTTTTCCAGCGACCTCGCACCACTGGTAGACGTGGTCCGGCGCATCGTGCGGGCCGACATGCGGCATGCCGCCGCGGGTGATGCCCTGCTCGATCATCACATGGTGGATGAGCACGCGATCCTGAACCGCTGGCTGATGCGACATCACGGGCACCCGGCGCTCATCCCCCTGCCGGAGGTGCGGAACGAGACGACGTGGTTGCGGCTGTTGCGCCAGGCCCAGCGCCTCTCCGATGACGATCTCGTCTTCCGCGAGCAAAAGGCTGCGGAGGACGACGAGTCCGAGACTGGGACGGAGGTTTTCGAGGTCCTTCCGACGCCTGGCGTCGCAATGGATGCGGTTGCGGCGGAGGCTTCGGCCTGATCGGGATCGATCGTCGGGCCTTGGACATCGTTTCTTCGTAGGGCCACACGTGTTGGCATGCTGAGCATGCGATTGCCCTGACGGGGACCGTGCGCGAGTATCGGGCGCATGGCGGCGCGGGTACAATGAGATCACAGGAACATCTACGTCATCTTCACGAACGCCATGTCGCACCAGGGGAGGTACCGATGCTCGACAGACGGGAACTGATGAAGCGGACTGGAGTGGCGGGCGCGGGCCTTACGCTCGGAGGGACGGCGCTCGGCGCCCAGCCGGGTTCGCCCGTCGCGGCGCAGGACACCGAACTGGTCTTCTGGGACACGCTGAATGACAAGACTCGCAGCAAGGTCATGGAGGATCTTGGCAACAGCTTCGGAAAGGCGAACAGCATTACGGTCACCCACCGTGGCTGGACGCTGGAGGAATTGCAGGACACCCTGCCGCGCGCGGTCGAGGGCAAGCAGGGACCCGATGTCGCGCAGGTGAACAACGGCGAATCCCTCGCCGGGCCGATGGCGCGGGCCGGGCAGATCCTCGACCTCAAGGACTACGACACCAAGTACATGTGGTCCAACCGGTTTGCGGAGTCCTTGCTCGCCCGGAATCGCTATTCGGCCGATGGCAAGACCTTTGGCGAGGGCGATCTCTGGGGTATCTCCGCCGAGTCGGAGATCGTCGGTTTCTTCTACAACAAGAAGATCTTCGCCGATCAGGGACTGAGCGTGCCGACGACGGTCGCCGAGCTGGAGACGGTGTTCAAGACACTCCGCGAGAACGGCACCGAACCGCTGATCTGGGGGAACCTCGACAAGTGGCAGGCGATCCATCTCTTCGGCGAGGCCCAGGGTGTACGCACGACACGTGACTTTCTCGACGATCTCATCTACCGGCGCAAACAGGGCGCGTCGTTCACCGATCAGTCGTTCGTGGATGCGGCGACACAGCTTGTCGCGTGGAACGAAGCGAGCTACTTTCTCCAGGGCTACGAGGGCATCACCGCCGATGATGCGACTGCGCTCTTCGCATCCGGCGGTGGCGGGGTGCTGTTGCAGGGCAGCTGGGCGACGGGCACCGTGCGGGACGGCCTCAAAGAGGACGCCGGCTTCTTCCTGATGCCCCCGTTGGAGGCGGGCAAGACCGTTCTCCACGTCGGTGGCGTGGGCATCCCGTACAGCATTACCAGCAATGCCGGAGACCCGGATACCTGTGCTGCGTTCATCGACAGCCTGGTTTCGGATGAGGCCGTCGAGGCCTTCCTGGCGGTCGGGTCGCTGCCGTCCGGCACGATTCCGGCCGACAAGATCGACGAGGAAAAGGTCGATGGCCAGCTCTACGCGGCCTGGAATGCGACCGTCGACGCCGATGCCGTCGGCCACTATCTCGACTGGGCGGCTCCCGGTTTCTACGACGTGCTGACCGGCGCCCTGCAGGAGCTGCTCGGTGGCCAGTCCGATCCCGTGGCCTTTACCAAGAAGCTGCAGGATTTCTATGCAGCCTCCTTCTCCTAGCCAGCCATCCACCGCAACGACGAAGCCGGTGCCGCTCGTGGGGACCGGCTTCGCGCTCCCCGCCCCTGGAGTGCGGCGGACCGGGTCACGGTGGGAACCGTATCTCTACCTGCTTCCCGCCCTGCTGGTCTTCACCCTGTTCGTGGCAATCCCGATCGTTGGCGGCGTCGCGCTGAGCCTGACGGCGTGGAACGGCATTTCGTGGGATACGGCGACGTGGGTGGGCTTTGGCAACTACGTCGATGCCTTCAACGACAGCCGGTTCTGGACGGCGTTCCGGAACAACATCACGCTCATCCCATACTTCGTGCTGCTGCCGGCGATGCTCGGGTTGATTCCGGCGGCGCTGGTCCACCAGATGAAGCTGCGTGGCGCGAGCATCTTCCATGCTGGACTCTTCTTGCCGTACATCATGCCGGGTGTGCTGATCGGCGTCGTCTGGCGGTGGATGCTGAATCCGGTCTTCGGACCGGTGAACCAGACGCTGAAGCGGATGGGGTATCACCCTCCGTCGTGGCTTGCCGACTTCAACCTCGCGCTGCCGACGATCGGGATGATCGGCGCCTGGGCGGCCTACGGCTTCTGCTACGTCGTCTTCGTGGCAGGCATCCAGAAGATCCCGCGCGACCTCTACGATGCCGCGAAGCTGGACGGCGCAGGCGGCTGGCAGGAGTTTCTTGCCGTCACGTTGCCGGGGCTGCGGCGGGAGATCGCCGTCGTGCTCTCGGTCAACCTGATCAACGCGCTGCGCGCCTTTGATGTCATCAAGGCGACGACCGATGGCGGGCCTGGTGATGCGACGAGCGTGCTGGCGCTCTTCATGATGAACAGTGCGTTCGGCGCGAACCAGGCCGGATACGGGATCGCGATCGCCGTCATCCTCGCGGTCGTGACGCTCGCGCTTTCGTTGCTGGTGCTGCGGTTGTTCGGAGGCGAGGATGATTAGGCGCATCATCGTCTACGCACTGCTGACGCTTGGCTGCGTCGTGGCGATCCTCCCATTCGTGGTCACGACCTTCGCCTCGCTGAAGACGATGCCGGAGATCATCCATGGCGTGTTCGCGTGGCCGGAATCGCCGAACTGGGACAATTATCGCGAGGCGTGGGTGCAAGGGCGGTTCGGCCGTTTCTTCGTGAACAGCACCGTCGTTGCCTTCGCCGTGACGATTCCGGCTGTCTTCCTCTCCGCGATGTCCGGCTATGCCTTCGCCCGCTTCGACTTCCGGGGCAAGGGGGTGCTCTTCGGCTACCTGTTGCTGGGCCTCGTGGTGCCGTTGCAGGCGCTGGTGATTCCGTTGTACTACCTGCTGCGGGAGCTGCACCTGCTCGACAGCCTCTGGGCGCTGATCGTGCCGCAGATCGCGATGAGCATGTCGTTCGGGACGCTGCTGATGCGGCAGGCCTTCCTCGCGGTGCCGCGCGACGTGGCGGAGGCCGCGACGCTGGACGGCGCGACGTCCTGGCAGTCCTTGTGGCAGATCATGTTCCCGCTCTCGCGACCAATGATCGGGACGTTGGGTCTGCTCTTCTTCATCTGGACGTGGAATGAGTTCCTGTTGCCGCTGGTGGTGAACATCGACCCGGCCTACCACACGCTGCCGGTTGGATTGCTGTATTTCCAGCAACGGTGGACCTCCAATTTGCCCCTGATCGCGGCGGGGGCGACGATCATCTTCATTCCGCTGGTGGTCGCGTTCCTGATCTTCCAGAAGCAGCTGGTGAAGGGCTTGACCGAGGGCGCGCTCAAGGGATGACGCGTGCCGTACGCACAAACGAGAGCGTTGCCCGAACAGTGTCTGTGCGTAGGGCCGGCATCAAGTCGGCCCCCATTCCCATGCGTGTTTTCCGGAATCGTAGCGGGTCAACTGGTCTGACTCATCGTGCGAAGCACGTTCACGACGACGCGCCGCGAGGATCGGGCTTCGCACGATAGCACAGACAAGCTGTGCTGCTATGGGTTTGCGTGATGCGGCGTCGCATCGCAGGGCACCCATGAAGGGTGCCGCTACGACGAGGAGGGGGGGTGTTCAGGGCCAGACCTACGGTTACTCCGCGCTGGCCGCGACCTTCGCGTAGAGCTCATTCCAGAGACGCGCGATCTCGCGGGCAGTGTAGATCTGCCCGTAGTTGATGTTGCCGTTGCTCGTCACGATGTTGCCCTTCTGCACCGCCGGGAGCGCGTTCCAGATCGCGATCTCGGAAAGCGCCGCGAGCATCTCGCCATCGCCATCCTGCAGCAGGATGCCATCGACCTCGCCGAAGTCGGCGCCGAGGCGCTCGAGGCTGACCTCCGCCTCGTTCGTGTACGGGAGCGTCCCGCCGAGCAGCGTGCCCCCGAGATCGTTGAGGACCTGCGGCTGCAAGCGTCCCTCCGTGTTGATCGAGAACGTCGCGGTATCCGGGATGTACTGCATGTAGATCACCTGCGTTGCCGCGATGGTGTCGCTGTAGGCCGTGGTGGTTGCCGCGATCGTCGCGTCGTACTCCGCGAACCCGTCCTCCATCTCGCCAGTGCGTTGCATCCACCCCGCGACGTTCACCAGATCCTCCTTCCAGTAGGTCAGGAAGCTGGTTGGCAACACCGGCGCGAAGCGCTGGAGCGCGGTTGTCGGCCACCACTCGTCGTCCTCGTCGGCGCAGATGATCAGATCCGGTTGCAGCGCCGCGACCTGCTCCAGCTCGATTGGGCCGTCGATGATCGTGATGTCCTCCGGAGCGGGCACCCACGGATTCGGCGCGCGGAGACTCGTGCCGACGACTGGCAGGCCGAGCACGAGCGCGATCTCCAGGTCGATGCGCGCATCGATCGCGACGACGCGCTGCGGATTCGCCGGGATGTCGTACGTGCCGAGCGACGTGGTGACGGTCAGCGTGTCGCCGGCGGGTGTCGCGGCGGGGGTGCCCTGCGCGGCCGTTGCCGCAATCGCCCCG
>JASGDN010000093.1:0-54378 GCA_049841275.1 Thermomicrobiales bacterium | reverse complement strand
GCGCGTTGATTGACATGCTGTCAATCAACGCGCGCCAAACGTCCTACTCGCCAGATTCCTTCCTGACCGACTTGAAGGGTTTGCCGTCGGCCTTGACATCCAGAATCCGTCCAGTCTTCGTGTCGCGTTTCACAAACCGCCCATTCGGATGCTGGAACTGACTCCTTTGCTTAATTGCGCCTTTTCGACCACCGCCCTTGCTTCCGTTCTTCGCCATTGTCCTCACCTCCTTCCCATCCTCGATACTCCAATGGCCTTAACGGCCCGCGAATCACTCGCCGGAAAGACACTATATGTGGTGTCGATCCGGATGTATAACACCATATAAGCGAAACCATCGAAAGTCAAGACTCCTTCGACCCAGAATCACGCTAACGCGAAAATCGACACTCCGCGAGCGAAAAACTCGACCCCCATCGTGCCAATTCAATAAAGTGACATGATAATTCTTATTAACACCATCGGAATAAGGTGACAAGAAGGAGCGAACGAGGTGAAGGAATCGTCAGACTGGAACGCGATCGCGAATCTGACGCAGCGTGCCGCCAACGTGCTGCAGGAGTATCGGCATGCTGTGAGCAAGACAAATGGGAAGACGCTGATCACCGAAGTTGCGAAGCAGCAACACATCGCGACACTGCGCAAAGAATCCCAGCGGCGGCTGGCTGACATTCGGAGTCAAGGGGAAGCTGCACGAGCCAACCTGATGCGGGAGGCCAGTTCTAAGCTTCGAAGAGGTAGCCAATCGGACGAGGCGCAGCTTGCTGCAGAGATGAGGAAGACTCGCGCATGGGATCGGCTCGCCAAAGCACTGGACGCACACGAGTCGACCGGAGATGGCCCGGACGAGATCATCAGCGCATTCACAAAAGACGCGTTGACCAAGCAGGACATGGATGCGCTCGAAGTCGTTCGGGAAGAACTCCCCTCGTATCTGCGAACCAATCGGCTGGATGGCTATTCTCCACAGGCGATGCTTGAAGTCAACGCTGCCATCCGCCAAACCGCCACGCCGGAGCAAGAGCAGACCCGTGCCGAACAGGAAGAACTCCAACGCGGATGGAAGCACGTGGACCTGGCTCTCATTTACGCGGAGGACGCGCTGAAACCATCTCGCGACGGCTATCCACCAATCCCGATCACCGACGACGTGCCTACCGTCGATTTTGATGGCGGATTGTTCACCTATAAGGGCGTTCCCGCAATAACACCGGAAATCGACTCGAGCGGAAATCCAAACCCCACCCTTACGCTTCCGGCCCTTTCCGACCGGTTCTAACAGATCGCGAGGTGAGCTAATGAGTCACGCTGGGACAGGCAGAAAGGGTCCAGATCCCACCAAGCTCCTTGATGAAGACTGGGTCGCATCGTTCTTGGCTGACGTCGCCGCCGGAGCACCGGGGCCCTTGGCTGCCGAGGCAAACGGACTGAACCGCTGGACCTACTATTCCTATCTCCAAAGAGGCGGACATCCGTCAGTCGCGAACAACGAGAAGTGGGTATCTCCGGAATCGGCAGTCGAGCCATACGCATCATTTGTGCAGAGAACGCTTAAGGCGGAAGCCCGTGCCCATCTCGACATCGTTCATACCGTCCACAGAAAAGTTCAGAATGATGTAAACGCGGCAATTCGCTACATGCGGACGCGATATGCTGACGACTACGTTCGATCGCAGCCACCCATAGTCGTCAACGAGCGCGAGTCAACGGTGACAATCAGTCTTCAGGATTTCCGTAGGCTGCAAAGGGAGGCTGAGGATGACCATCATCCTAATTCCTGACAACGGACGCAATGATATCGGGTCCGTTGTCCTGGGACTAGATGGTATTCAGCGTGGTGTCGTCCGAATCGTCCCTATGCGCGTACTCGAAGATGGCCGTCAGGTCTGCGACTACACCGGAGTGCTCCATGAGACGGATCTTCCAACTGAAGGCACGTACTGGTACAAAGGCCTCTACATTGATCGAGACACTCCAAAGCTGGCTCCACTGCCGCAAATCGAGTAGATCTATTGATCAGCAGCAGAATCCTCGATCTAAGCGATCCTAGAGCGCTCCGGAGCGCAGAATCGATTCCAGATTGAGGGTTTTTGCCCTGGTCGATACGTTTCTGAAAGCCCCCTGTGGGTGTGGCTAGCTTGAATGGGATCGGCGAGACTATACGTCCCCTAGTGTCACGCCGTAGTGCTTCGTCCGGCCCACATCGTGATTTCGGCGCACTTCATACTCCAACCCTCCAGCGCAGTCGGAGCTAGGTTGTTGGCAAGGCTAACTTGACGTCGGCCGACTCCAGGACGGTCGCCATGGGAAAGACAACATCTTCTCCTGTGCTGAGGCAGACGACCGTAATGCCTGCGAGGTGTTGTTGGTATCGTCGGCGCAGGACTTCGAAGCTGGCAGCATCCGTTACAAACATGAATTTGTGGTCAGCGACGTGATGCTGGAGCTTCGCGAAATCCTTCCGCATCGAAGCGATCTGGGCCGCACCGAAGCGAACCACGTGATGCGGGGTCGTCGTCTTGATTTCGCCGATGACTCGTTGGCCGTCCAGAGTCATCTCGTCTATGTCAAGTCCATTCGCCCCCTGTGGCTTTTCGGCGACATCGAACACCGGCAAGTTGAGCCGAGCCGCGAGATACTCTTTCGCCATGAGGCAAGACACGAAGCTCAGGTCGTTGCTGAAGTTCCCTTGAATCTCCTTGATCGCGGTCAGGTAGCGGAACCATTCGCCGGGTGGGGCCGAGAGTGGAGGCGTCTCTCCGCTACTTAGGAGTTTCGATAGGTCGACGAGTCGATCCTTTGCGCCACGCAGGCAAGCCAACTCGTTCGCCGTGAGCTCCATTTGCCTGTTCCCCCACTGTGGTGATTTCCTCCGAACTGGAACCACAGCATTGAATCAGACATAGGGAAGGATGGAAATAGCCACGGCTTGACATGGCGAGGGACCAGTGTCTATATTGCCTGTGGAAGCCAGCTACCTGCGAGAACACAGGCCAGGGCGTTAGCTGGGGACAGAAAAGAAGCACACACAAGCCGCAGGGGATACCACCCTTAGCTGGTCGGGCGATGTGAGCAATTGGTTTCGTCGAATTCGAAAGAGTTCGATCTTACCGTTGCTCGCGTCGCCCTTTTTGCGTTCCTGACTACGCCAGGAGGTAACTCTTCATTCCTTCGCCAGCCGTCCGCTCGTCGCAACAACGAGCCAGGCTGACGGCAAACGAAAAGGTGAGGCCTACGCCCCACCTTTTCGATCCTCGGTGTCAAGCTGGGAAGCTGGAATCGTCCTCAGCAGCCTGCGCTTCAAGGGTCCGCTGGAGTGCGCGCAGTTCGCGAAGTTCAGCGTTGCGCTTCGCGTTATAGGCCTTCCGGCGCTCCTTGACCTCATCTCGCTGGTTGTACTCGCGTCGGTGCTCCCGTACGGCCTCGGCGCTCTGCTTCGGCTTGGCGTTCGTAGCCACCTTTCGCCCACAGCAGGGGCATGTCTCGCCAGGTTGTGGTGGTGTCATCTCGATCCCGGTCTCCATCTTCTCCACGGTCGAATCCTTCGCGTGTCACTCCATGTCGGCGCTCCGCTGACCTATTTATTGTCAACCAGAGTCGCAGGGGTTGGCCCGGAATTTCAATCCCGAATCGCCGAGTCCCCGCGCGGCTCGCTACTAGCCGGGCCAAGCAACGCCAGTCTGAGTGAAAATATGTAAAGTGGCGAAGAGCCAACACGATCAGAGCTTGGAAGGAGTCCATCGTGTCAGAAGCCAGCACTACTGCCATCTACGTCCGAGTCTCGGGAAGTCTCCAGGAGAAGGAGGGCGCGAGCCTCGAAACTCAAGAAGCCGCCTGTAGGAGCATGCTGGCAACCTCGGGGTACACCGCATCCGCGCCCAGACTCTACCGGGAGACGCATACTGGGATCGACCTCTTCGAACGGCCAGTGCTGTCGGAGCTCCGCGGAGCCATTCGACGCGGCGAGATCAGGCTTGTGGTTGTCTACGACCTTGACCGACTCTCCCGCGACGCCGCCCATCTAGGTGTGCTGTTCACCGAAGCGAAGTACTACGGCGCTGACTATCAGTTCGTACTCGGCGAGTATGAGGACTCGCCGGAGGGTGAGGCGATCCGCTTCATCAAGGGAATGTCAGGCAAGATCGAGCACGAACGAATACGGGACAAATCCCGTCGTGGCCACAGGGGGCGTGTCGAAAACGGATTGCTTCCTGTTGGGCCACGCCCACAATACGGGTACAGATGGATCGAAGGCATCGGTCCCAAGGGCAAGCTCACCAAGTTGCGCCTCGAGCCGGATCCAGAAACCGCTCCGATCGTCATCCGCATGTTCGAGGAGATTGCCACAGGTCGATCCGCCCGAAAGGTCGCTGCGGATCTCACAGCGGAAGGCGTCCCTTCGCCTACCAATCGCGGCAATCCATGGACGGGGCAGACCATCACCAAGCTCCTCCGTGAGCCCGTGTACACAGGCAAAAAACAGGTGCTCAGGACGGAGAACTTTTACGAGCAAGTCCCTGGCGTCGGTAGAAAGACAAGACACCGCATAAAGGACACCCCGGCCGAACCTCGAGATCCTGACATCGCCCCCAGCCTGGTATCGCCAGAGCTCGCCGCAGCAGCCATCGCCCAGCTTGGTCGAAACAAGACCTACGCAGTCCGGAACAATCGCAATCCTGAATTGTCGCTACTGCGCGGCGGAATCGCCCGATGCGGCTACTGCAATCGTGCATTGACGGTGCAAAATGTCAGGGGCTTCCTGCACTATGGGTGTTGTCAGCAACGACGCTATGGCTGCCCCTACCACGCGATCTCAGTTACAGAGCTAGATGCTCAGGTATGGCAGCAAGTCCGCGAGATCGTCACGAATCCCGACATCGTGAAACTCGAACTGGAGCGGCAGCGAGTCTCAGACCCCACAGTGGGTGACTTGGAATCGGTGGAGAGGCGCTTGGGTGAGCTCAGACGGAAGCAGGTGAACCTGGTGAAGCGCCTAGCGACCGTTGATGACATGGTTGCCGACTTGGTTCAGCAAGAGTTGGCAGTCCTAACCGAGCAAGTCCGCCCCTTGGAGCGAGAACGGGAAACACTGCTTGCCATTAGGACGGGTTGGATGCACTCGGAGGAACAGCTGACGGGCCTCACAGAATGGTGTGACAAAGTCGCCGACGAGCTCGATAATCTGACCTACGATGAGAAGCGGATGGCGTTGACAGCGCTTGGCATCAGTGCCCGCCTGTGGAAGTCCGACCATGAACCGAGGTTTGATATCACTGCCCGACTCGAATTCCTGCCGATTGTGGAAAGTACAGCGAGCAGTTCGCCCTCACCGACGACGAACGCCAGCAACTCCAGACGCGTATCCTGCGGCGCGTGGATGGCCGCGTTCCGGTCATCGTCACCACCAGCCACTACGGCACGAGGATCGCCGCCGAGCGCAGCCGCCGCGCCCAGGACGAGGGTGCGGCAATGGTCATGATCATGCCGCCCTACCACGGCGCGACCTTGCGGGTGGAGGAAGGCGGGTTGACCGACTACTTCCAGGCCATCGCCGACGCCATCGATATCCCGATCATGATCCAGGACGCCCCAATGAGCGGCACGCCACTTTCCGCCGCGTTCCTCGCTCATCTCGCACGGGAGATCCCGCACGTCCAGTATGTCAAGGTGGAATCGCCGAACGCCGCCGCCAAGCTGCGCCAGATGATCGTGCTCGCCGGGGACAGCCTGCCCGGCCCCTTCGACGGCGAGGAGAGCATCACGCTCATCCCGGATCTCGAAGCGGGTGCGACCGGCACCATGCCAAGTTCGGCGATCCCGGATGTTCTTGGCGGCATCGTTCGTGACTGGCTCGCCGGCGACCGCGACCGGGCGATTGCCACCTGGGAACACTGGCTGCCGATGATTCACTATGAGAACCGGCAGTGCAATCTCCGCGCGACCAAGGTCCTGATGAAGGAAGGCGGCATCATCGCAAGCGACCGTTCGCGTGCGCCCTTCGGTCAGTTGAACCGGCATCTCGCCGAAGGGATCATCGCCCACGCCCGCCGCCGCAACGCATTCATCCTCCGCTGGGCCAGCGGGATCGGACCCGACGCATGACCGAGACGCACGAATCCATCCCGTTCATCGAACCTGAATCCGGGCCAGACCTCCTGGTCGATCTCCCCTGCAAGACGGGCGAAGGCCCGATCTGGGACGATCGTCGCAAGGTCCTCTTCTGGACCGACATTCCGCCTGGACGCGTCTACCGTTACGATCCCGCCACCGGCGCCAACGACCTGGTCTTCGAGCACGAACACGAAGTCGGCGGCAGCACGATCCAGGAGGACGGATCGCTGCTGCTCTTCTGCTCCTTTGGGACTATCCTCCGGCTCGACCCGGACAGCGGCACGGTCACGACCGTCATCGCGAGCATCGCCGCCGAGGCGGACAGCCGCTTCAACGATGTCGAGGCCGCTCCGGACGGCAGCGTCCTTTGCGGCACCATGCCCTCCAAGGACCACGCTGCCCGGCTCTATCGCCTCTTCCCGGACGGATCGCTGACCATGCTGTTCGACGACATCGGCCTCTCGAACGGCATCGGTTTCAGTCCCGATCGCCGCACGATGTACCACTCCGATACCAGCAAGCGACGCATCTACGCCCTCGACTACGACCCGGAAACCCACGCGATCGCCAATCGGCGCATCCTGATTGGCGATCCCGCCGGCGAAGGATTCCCCGACGGCATGACCGTCGATGCGGATGGCACGCTCTGGTCCGCGCGTTGGGACGGGCGGGCGCTCTACGCGTATACGGCGGCAGGTGAGCCGGCCGGCCGGGTGAAACTTCCCGTCCGGAAAGTTTCCAGCATCGCCTTTGGCGGTCCCGATTTCGCCACCGCGTTCGTCACGACAGCCGCCGCGAGTGGCCGCGACGAGTTCGAAGGCCATCTTGCGGGCTCGCTCTTCGCCGTCGATCTTGGCGTGAGCGGCGTCGCGCCATTCCGCTCGAACGTCACCGTCCGCCCCTCATAGCCATCCTGCATACGATCGACGCGGACCCAGGCTGGAAGTCTTTCCGCCAGGGTCCGCGTCGATCGTATGCGCTTGAAATCAGGCGACGGCTACCGCTCGTCGTCCTTCGGCAGAAGTCCTTGAGACTCCAGCAACGCGCGTTCCTGACCCGTCAGCGGACGCTGGCGCCGAGGCTGTGCCTGCCCCGAGGCCGGCCGACGCTGGGCGGACGGTTGCTGGCGCGCAGGTGGATGGGGTTCGGGCAACCCGACTTCCTCGAACTCCCAGTCCTCCATGACCTCCTCCACCGGCTCGACGGGCGCTTGCCGTTGCGACGGACGCTGGGCGGAAGCTCGACTGCTTTGTCCCTGCGCTGGCCGCCTGCCCTGCGTGCCCGTACGACGCGGCTGGGACGGCGCCCGCTGTTGCGAGGACGCCTCCGTTCGGGTTCGAGGATCGACCTCGTAGCCAAAGTCGTCGTCGAAATCATCCGCCTCATCGCGTTCCCAGAACTCATCGTCCTCGACGGGAGCGGCCACGCGTTGGCGTCCGCCACGGGCCGGCTGCGATCCCCCGCGCCGCCCGAGCGAGGCAGCCCAGCCTCCACCAGCTCCTCCACGACCACCACGAGACCCCGAAGTCCGGCGCTCGCTATAGACTTCCGGCTCCGCATCCGCCGTCAACACCGCATCGGTGTAGCCGAGCGCCTTGAAGACCTGGTAGAGGATGATCGCGCCAAAGGTCCCCAATCCGATCCCGGCGAATGCGAAGTCGCCCAGCTGCAAGGTGAAGTCCGCCGCGCCGATGATGATGGTCACCGCTGCGATGAAGAGGTTGGCGCTCTTCGAGAAATCGACCTGGTTCTCGACCCAGATCCGGACGCCGGTCACGGCGATCAGGCCGAACAATACGGTCGAGACACCGCCGAGCACGCCCTGGGGAATCGACCCGATCAACGCACCGAACTTGGGCACGAAGCCAAGCAGAATCGCGGTGCATGCCGCAACGACGAACATGGCCGTCGAGAAAACCTTCGTCACCGCCATCACGCCGATGTTCTCGGCGTAGGTCGTGACCCCGGTCCCGCCACCGAATCCGGCAACCATCGTCGCCGCGCCATCACCAATGAACCCGCGTCCGAGGAAGGGCATCAGGTTGCGCCCGGTCATCTCGGACACAGCCTTGATGTGCCCGGTATTCTCCGCCACCAGCACGATCGCCACCGGCGCAATCAGGGATATGGCATGCCAGTTGAAACTGGGTGCGGCGAAATCGGGCCAGCCGATCCAGGCCGCATCCTTCACCGGCTGGAAGTCGACGCCGGAGAAGTGCATCGGGCCGATCGATCGGCCGGCCTCGGTCGTTCCACCAAGGATCAACGCGACCAGATAGCCGAACACTGTTCCTAGCAGGATCGGCAGGCGACCGATCAGCCCTTTCCCGGCGATGGCGATCGCCATCACCGCGAGAATCGTGACGATCGCCAGCGGCATGCTCGACTGGGCCATCCCCTTCGCCGCACTGGCGAGGTTGAGTCCGATGATCGTCACCACCGCGCCGGTGACCAGCGGCGGCATCAGCGCATCGATCCAGCCCGATCCGCTGAGCTCCACCGCCACGCCGATCAGGAGGTAGATCAGGCCAGCGACCACGATGCCGCCCAACGCCTGCTTCATGCTTCCGCCGCCAGCCGTCACGGCAAGCACCGGTGCGATGAAAGCGAAGCTGGAGCCGAGGTAGCTCGGCACCTTGCCCAACGTGAACGCGAAGAAGATCAGCGTGCCGATGCCCGAGAACAGGATCGCCAGATTCGGATCGAATCCCATCAGCACCGGCGCGATGACGGTCGAGCCGAACATGGCCAGCACATGCTGGATGCCCAGTGTCACGGTCGTGCCCCACGGCAGGCGCTCGTCGGGCATGATGATACCCGACCGCTTTTCCCGCCACGAGAACAGGTCCATCACCTGATCGAGGATCACCTGTTGAACCTGTGGCGCGTTTCTCCGCATTGTTGTTCTGCTCCCCCAGCGCTCCGGCTCTGCTCGCAGAGATCCCCCCGGATTTCGCTGCCACCCATGCTGACAGAAATGCGACTCGATTCGATCCATTGTGCGGCCCGCGCCGTCTCCATGCAACGCGTGCCTTTTCGGCACAGATCAGGGGTGGGTTGTCCGCACATTCGGGCTGCGCCGATCCGGCATGCCCGGTGTCCGCCGTGCCCGCCGGCGGCCGTCTGTCGCAAGCTGATCCCGCAAATGACCGTTTCGCACGCAACGTGGCCCGGGATTGCCCGTTCCCCGACACGGTCGGCAATCCCCCTTCCGGATGGACGGCCCAAGGGGACGAATGCGCCACAATGGGGTATCTTGACTGGAAGGCAAATCGTCAGGAGCGCTCCCGATACACGAAACACTCCCGCTCCCGCCGCGTCACCGGACATCCGCCACGACTGCCGCTCTCAGCAGGGGAACCGCCGAGCTATGGACGACCGCGTACTGAGCCAGAGGGACATCGTCGAACACCAAGTCGTACCCGACCTCGAGATGCCCGCCAGCCCCTCGCCCGGAGACCTCTCGTTCGCGGAACTCCTGCAACGGCTCCGGATCGAGCGCGGCTGGACAAAGGCCGACCTCGCCAAACGTGCCCACTTCGATCCAAGCTCGATCACCCGCTTCGAACAGGGCGCACGTACGCCGGAACGCGACACCGTCGTCCAGCTCGCGAACGCCATGGCGCTTCCAGTCTCCGACCGCGACCGCCTGCTCGCCTCGGCCGGGTTCCGCTCCGAACTGTGGGACGACCCCCTGCTCGTCGAGCTCGCGCAGATCCTTGGCGACACCCGCATGTCCGCCGCCGCCAAGAACGAGGTTCGCACCGTCCTCCGCATGGCGATCGCCTACTGCAAGCTGCAGCGCCTCGGCCCATACTGACCTGTCGGGAAGGGGACTCCCCGCAGTCCACTTCCCGCACCGGCCGGACATTCGAGCCCATCCATCGACCCGATCCGGCCCCAGGACGAACGCTCATGACTCGACATGTGAACCCGCACGGGTGCGGCGCCTTTCCACATGGCATCGCGGCACCAACCGGACTGCTTCCCTTCCTCGTGCTCATGCCGCTCATGCTCGCATCGATCAACCCGGCAAGCACGACAGCAACAGCACAGGCACAAGACCCGCCTGATCTTCCGGTTGTCCAGCTGGATGCCCTCGATCCCGCCCGCTGGTCGCTTTCCGCGCTGCGTCTCGCCCCCGGCCAGACGATCCAGATCACTAACCGCGGCGTGCAACCACACACGTTCACCGTTGCCGAGTGGGGGATCTCCGTCGACCTGCCCAGTCTCGAACCTGTGACCGTCACCGTACCCGACGACGTCGAGGCTGGGCAGACATTCACCTTCTTCTGTTCCGTCGGGGATCACCGTCGCCAGGGCCAGCAAGGCACCATTACCATCGTCTCGCCGGAGGATGCCATCGCCGACGCGACGCCGGTGGCCGACGACGGCGCCACGACGATCACGATGAGCGACGATTTCAGGTTCACGCCGGCCTCGCTCACCGTGGAGGCCGGTACGTTCCTCCAGATCGCGAACGCTGGTGTGCTCGAACATCATTTTGTCGTGGACGAATGGAACGTGAATGTGACCGTCGCTCCCGGCGCCTCGACCGTGATCCGCGTGCCCGACACGATCGAAGCCGGAAGCACATTCACCTTCTATTGCTCGGTCCCGGGACACCGCGACGGTGGCATGCAAGGCACCATCACCGTCACGGCGGGTTCGGCCGGCCCCAATGGAACCATCGGCCGCTCGGGAATGACAGTCCCGGACGACGATCTGCTCGCGCTTATTCCGGAACCGGCATTACTGGGCGAAGGCTGGGAGAAACTCCGCGACGGGAACGCCCGCGCCGTCTCGTCCAACCTCGATGCACTCGATGTGCGCATCTTTCCGGGCGATGGCCGCGGCGCCGCCTACATCGGCCCGGACGGATCGCGTGCAATTGTCGTCGTCCTGCCGCTCGTCGTCTCGGACGTTCCGACAAACCAGGTCTCGGACGCCATGTTCGCCGTCCAGTCCGCCCTCATGCCGGACTGGGACACCGATTTCTCGAACAGCGCCTACTCGACCTTGCCGAATCCGCCTGGCTGCGACCTTGTCAGCCGCACGAGCGGCATCACCGAGCTGTACACCCTGCCAGCTGGCTCGACGAGTTGCCAGATGCGCGGCCCAGGAATCGCGATCGTGGTCGCGGTGGAAGGCACGGTCAACGGCAAGTCGGGCGTCGCTGCCTCGGACGAGATCGTCCGTCAGATCATCGCGAACGCCGCCTGAACCGGCTCCTCATCGAAACGCGACGATGCCCAATCCCTCGATCCCGATCGCGGGCGGATCGAGATGGACGCTCGTGACATTCAGTCCCGCGAACGGCGCGATACCGAACCAGCGCTGAAGGTGCTCGTGCGGCCGGTTGTACCCCTTGATCAGGGGCGTCACCCACGCAACGACCTCCACCTGGGCCGATGCCGGGCGGGTGTCACCCGACGCAACCCGGTAGCGCTCGACGAAGGAATGAATCGCGGCCCTGCCGACGATTAGGGCGCTGTCGCTCACTGCCTGGCTCATCGTCGCCTTGTCGATAATGTCGTCCGCACCAGCCACCCGGAGCGAGAACTGCATCTGCCTGGCATCTCGCTGCGCCGCCAGCTGTCCGTGCAGGATCGTGTCGACGATATCCTGCACTGCCGGACCGTCGGCGCTGATCAGCACGTCGAGATCGCCGGTGTAGGACGGGATAACGAACGCGCCAACAGGATAGCCTCCGGCCGGCATACGGCCATCGTGTCGCTGCTTCTTCAGCAACACAGCCGGAATCCCCGACACGATCGAGTACATCGCGCCGACTGGATATCCGGACATCCCGGGCACCATCAACAGATCGACCCGGCGTTCCACCAGGTGATCCGACGCCTCCCGGACGTGCGCTGCGAGATGGTCGGGCCGGACGGCCGTCTTCAGCAGACTACCGTAGTCGATTCCCGCACCCCCGCCATCGAACATCGCCGTTCGCCCGAGCCGAACCAGGCCACGCGCAAGCGCCCTTCCACCCTCGCTCAAGGCTGCAGCGGCCAATGCCGCCTCCAATCCGGATGCCGGGATCACGGAGCGGACATCAAGCGCAACCGGCTCGGGCGGCGCCTCCTTGGAGCGTTCGTAGCGTGGGAGGGAATCGGGCATGCCAGGCAATCCGATCGTACGATGGGAGAACCGCCGCGGCATTGACGACGCGGCGAAAACGCTCCGGGCCGAAGACTGACGATCAGCGTTCGATACGCTCGAAGACGATCTCCTGCGCCCCCTCCCACACGATACGCCGACCGGCTTCACGCAACTGCTCCCGGCCTTCGACGATCGTCAGGAAGTGATTACCCGCGAGTTGCCCAAGTGTGCTGGCGAAACACGTCCGTCCGTAGGGGAAGAGAATCTCGGTCTCGCTGTAGCCGCCGGGATAGAAAAGGATCTCCCCCGGCGAGGGATAGCTCGTCGCATTCTCGAGGCCCACGCCGAGTTGATAGTCGCCCAGCGGCACCCAGCCCGACTCGCCACTCCATCGCGCCTGGATCAGCTTCTGGCGAAACGGCAATACGGCATCGAACGCCGCCACCGTCTGCGGCGCGGCATCCTCATACTGCGCCTGGAACTCGAGATCGCCCACCGTAATCCGCAACATCGCTCCCCGACCTCATCGTCCGAATGCTGGACAACCAATACGAAGGAGTCGCCGGCTTCCGGCCAACCGCCGAACCACCCGGAAACCCCGATCCTCGCCAGGATTGTCGCACATCGCCCCTCACCGAACGCCGCACTGACCTGCGACGCCGAATCCCGATCACGCCCGTCAACATGAGAATCATTCGCAAAAATACTTCCCAAGACGGTCCGCGGCTGCTACAATACATTCATTGTTGAGAATGATTCTCATTACCGATACGGTGACTCGGGAATCACGCCACCGGTCAGACAGACCGTTCGCCGAGGAGCTTTCCATGATCCAGCCAATCCGCAACGATGCCACCAGCGCCCGTGAATACGCCGCCGATTGCCTTGCCTGGCGTATCGATGTGCCAGCCTGCGCCTCGTTCCTCACCGGGTCCACCCTTGCAAACGCCATCGACGATGCCGCCCGCGCCTACGGCGTCGATTTTGCCCACGCCGACAACGTCGCCACGCTGCCCGGACTTGGCCTGACCGCCCGCATCGACGGCACGTTCGTCGCCGCCGGCACGCCGGCGCTGTTCGCAACGCTCGATATCCGCATCAGCCCGGCTGTCATGCAGGCCGTCGCCCGCATCCGCCAGCGCGGCAACGATGCCGTGCTGATCGGCGGCTGGAAAGGTGTCCGCCACGTCGCGGAGATCCTGAACCCGGCGGGAACCGCCACTACCGGTGTCCGCGCCGCCTGAGACCACGACCACACGAACACAGGCCCGGCTCCCAAAGGAGCCGGGCCTGTGTCGTTCCTGCAGCACACGTTCGGCTGCTAGTCCCCGGGCAGGTTGTCCCACGCGGCCGCGGGCGAAGGCATCGCCACTGGACGCGCCGGCCGCACCCGCCGCTGGATCGGTGGCAGATCGCCCTCGATCTTCGGGTTCGGAATCCAGGCCAGCCAGCGCGGGAACCACCAGGCCCCCTTGCCCATCAGCTTCAGCAACGCCGGCACGAGGATCGTCCGGATGATCGTCGCATCGACCAGCACCGCGACCCCGAGCCCGAAGCCCATCTGCTGGACTTCCACCAGCCGTCCCATCGCGAAGGCTGCGAACACCGCAACCATGATCAGTGCCGCACCGGTGATGATCCGGCCCGTGGAACGAACCCCGAAAACAATCGACTCGTCGACCTTGCCGGTCTCGTCCCAGCGCTCGCGGATCCGGCTGAGTAGGAAGACGTGATAGTCCATGCTCAGGCCGAACAGGATGCAGAAGATCAGGACGGGAATCCAGTTCGTGACCACATCCACCTGGGTGAATCCGAAGAGATGGGCGCCCCATCCATGCTGGAAGACCGCTACCACCAGACCGTAGGCCGCCCCAACCGAAAGCAGGTTGAGCACGATCGACATCGCTGGCACGAGCACCGACCGGAAGGCAACCATGAGCAGGACAAAGCTCAGACCGAGCACGAAGGCGAACACCAGTGGCAGGCGGTCGGACAGCGCGTGATCGAAGTCGACGGTGAAGGCCGTGTTCCCGCCAACGTGAACCGAGCTCGACGCCTTCCCGAACACCGATGGGACCACGTCGTCCCGCAGCTCGCCGATCATCGCCTCCGCATCCTTCGAGGACGGATCGGCTTTCAGCACCGTCTGCACCAGGGTCAGTTGGCCATCCGGAGCGACCTGCACGCGCGGATCCTCAAGGCGGCCATCCGCCTTCAGGGCGGCAACCAGCTTGTCGACATTGCCCTGCACGTCGGCGGACGCCGCATCGCCCTCGACCACGATATCGACCGGCTCGTCCATGCCCGCCGCGAAGTCGCGCGAGATGATCTCGTAGCCCCGCGTGAACGAGGTCTCCGGCAGCGTTGTATCGGACTGCTCCCCGATCTGCATCGTGAACACCGGCAACGCTGCCGCGATCAGGAGTCCGCCCGCCACGACAGCGGAGATGGTGGGGTGGTGCATCACGCCGCTGGCGACGCGTCCCCAGAATCCGGGACCAACCTGACGTTCCGCCACCACAAGCTCGCCAGTCTCGTCCTGGCGCTTCAACGCCCGCATCAGACCGAAGCGCGGAACGTTGATCCAGTCGCCGATCAGACGCAGCAACGCGGGGAGCAGGGTGATCGCCGCAACCACCGCAATGATCACGGTCGAAATCGCGCCGACTGCCATCCCGTGGAACAGGCTGACCGGGATGAGGAGCAATCCCGCCAGCGCGAGGATGACCGTCAGGCCGGAGAAGATCAGGGCCTTGCCAGCCGTACCACCTGCGCGCTCGATGGCGGCGATCTTGAGCGCGCCCTTCCGCCGCTCCTCACGATAGCGCTCCATAAAGAAGAGCGCGTAGTCGATGCCGACCGCCAGGCCGATCATCGTAGCCAGGATCATCGCGTTCGAGTCGATGACCAGGGCATTCGCGAGCAGCGCCACTACGGCACTCGTACCCACGATCGCGACCACACCGAGCAGCAGCGGCAGGAACGCGGCGACTAGCGCCCCGAACACCACGACCAACACGATCCCGGCAGCGGGAAGGCCGATCGAGATGTCCTTGCCGGTATCTTCCTCCGCAATCTTGCCAAAGGTCCCATTGCCGCTGAGATCGCCAACCGCATGGACCTCGACGTCATGGACGGCGGCGCCTTCCGCCGCGGTGATGAAGCGCTCTTCACGCCCGGCGTACGCGTCGGAGTCCTTTGTGAAGACGACGGGCATCAGCATTGAATGACGGTCGGCCGAAATCAGGTCGTTCGCCTCTGGCGCGCCATTCATGGTGTAGAAGTTCTGGACCTCGGCGAGGTCTCCACCCCACGACTGCTTGAGGTTGGTTTCCGTCCGGTCGACAACTTCCCGGAACGCGGGGTCATCGACGGTCAGGCTGTCCGAATGGAAGACGATCGTGTCCGAGGCACGGTCATCTTTGCCGAAATGGGAATCCATCAGGTCCTGCGCGACCTGCGACTCGGGCCGATTGGAGAACCCCGCCGCCTGCTGGTTCTGGTTTCCTCCAAACACGCCGGATGCGACCATGAGCACCGCGAGCAACGCGACCCACAGGCCGATAGTGCGCCAGGGATGACGCGCGCTGACTCCCGCGATGCGTCCTGGTGAAACGTTCATCGAATCTCATCCTTCCCGGCGGAATCCCCGGCAAACACCGGTAGCGCCACGGTGAGCAGCGTGCCGCGATCGACCGGGCTGCTGATCGAGAAATGTCCGTGCATGGCATTGACGCGCTCCTGGAGCTGCGCCAGGGAATGTCCGGGGGTCACCACGGCGCCGCCATGCCCATCGTCGAAGACGGATACGAAGATCCAGCGATCCTCCACCTTCACGCTCAGGTTCGTCTCACCGGAGCCGGCATGTTGGGCAACGTTCGTCAATACCCGGTCGAGGATGTCGGTGATGAGCGCGGTCGTCTCCGCATCGAGCGGGATCTCCGGATGCCGGTTCGCCGCCAGACCCACCGCAACATCCGCCCATACGGATTCGAACGTCCGGTCAGGCTCGGCCAGATTGCGAACGCTGGCGTAGGCTTCCTGCCGGATGGCGCCGAGCGACGCTTTCAGGTTGCGGATGGCTTCCAGTTCGGCGGCGATCCGCTTCATCTCACGCTCGTGCGTGGACAGGTGATCCGCGACAGTGCGTGCCGTCTCCTGCGCGCCTGTCGGCGGGAAGCTCGGGTGAGCCGCAAGCGATGCCAATGTCTCCATGTGTCTCTCCCTGACAGTGACTCCGGTAACAGACCGCTTCTGGTCATATACCGATTCTGGGGAAAAACGCATTCGGCGCGAACGCTGCGATCCGGAGAATCCATCCGCTGGTTATCCCCCACCCCGCATGGGGGATGAGCGGGGAAATCTCCCCCGCAGGCGGACAAGGCCCCGCACGAAGGGAGATTGCGGGTGCATATTGGACGAGTGGCACGCCGAAAATGGGACAAAAGAGACGATTCGAATTACAGGGTCAACCAGATGTGGGCACAAATGAGAGGAAGGGACGTGAAGATCACGTCCCTTCCTCAATGACGATGGACTCTCAGCGAAGATGGGTCACACGGCGATCTTTGCCAGGTTCTGGACGAGATAGTCGCTTGCGTACCAGGCATGAGCTTCGATGGTCTCTGTCGGATTGTAGCCAGTCGTGCTGACCCAATTCGATCCACCCAGGACCATGAGGTTTGGAGCCTCGTGCGAGATTCCGTATTTGTTGACGACGGACACCGCCGGATCATCGCCCATCCGGGTGCCGCCATAGGCGTGCGAGTTGATCGGGATGTTGGCCGGGTCCGGGTAGGACCACGTCTGCGTAGCCCCCATTTCCTTCAGCACAGCCTCCATCTTCGGATTCATCCACTGGTTCGCCTTCTTCTCGTTCTCCCCAAGATTGAAGGTGATGCGGATCACCGGCATCCCGGTGTCGTCCTTTTTCGTCGGATCGAGATCGAGGAAGTTCCCTTCGTAGGCAAGGACTTCGAGCTGCGTGCTGAAGCTGGCGACACCGAGCGCGTTGTCGTGGATGAACTTCTTGTACTCCGCGCCCCACCCCTTCATGCCCGGTGGCAGCAGGCTCGCCCGCTGGATCGGAGTGGATTCGCTCATCGCGACATTCGCGATCGCTCCCCGAATGAAGCCAAGCCCGGTGTGGTCGAAGTTGTCGCCATTGAAGTCGTCCATGGCGACCGCCTGTGACCCGGTGCCGGAGAGGAGGTTGAAGTCCTTGCCAGGGAAGAGGCCGTGGGCGCCACCGTAGGAGTGCGCCATGTAGTACTTGCCGACGTTCCCGCCGTTATTGCCGAGTCCTTTCTTGTAGTAGTCGGACGTCGAGAGCAGCAACAGGCGGTTGTTTTCGTAGACGTAGGTCGAAAGGATCACGACGCCGGCCGGTTGCTCCTGTTCCTGGCCCGACTCGTCGATATACGTGACCCCGATAACTTCGCCCTTGTCATTGGAAAGGATCTTCGTGACGCGGCTGTTGACACGAATCTCGAGCTTGCCGGTCTTCTCGGCTTCGGCGATCGCGGAGACGAGCGTGCTCGATTTCGCATCGTTCCAGCAGCCGTGGCCGGTGCAATAGCCACAGTAGGAGCACGCGGGACGGCCCTTGTACGCCTCCGAAAGAATCGCCGCCGGTTGCGTGAACGGGTGGTATCCGGAAGTCTTCATCGCATCGTACGCAAGATCGCCGAGTCCGCTCCGGCGCAATCCTGGCAACGGATAGTCGCTCTTGCGTGGCGATTCGAAGGGATTGGCGCCGGCCTCCCCCGAGATGCCGATAAGCTGCTCGACCTTCTCGTAGTACGGTTCGAGGTCGTCGTACCCGATCGGCCAGTCAGCAATCGCCGATCCTTCCGGAAGGGCGTCTTCGCCATACTTCTTGACCGTCGTGCTCCGGATCTTGAAGGGTGCGCGCAGCAAGCGCCGCACCCGGCCCCATAGCGGTCGCAGTGCCGACCAGCAGGGACGCGTCCAGCATCAGACGCCGCCGCGACATCGCGTGGCCTTCCTCGGCGGGGACTCGGTCATGATCGTTCACGACAATCTCCTCTGCATTCGTACAACGAAGGACGAACAGCCAGTGAGGACCCCAGAAGCAGGTTATGTCTCCACTCCTAGTTGTCGATACGAGTCCCATTTCTCGGAGGCCAGGGTGTCTCTGACAGGAACAAGACCTGTTATCAACAACGTGTTGTTTATGGGACCAAAGGATATGCTTGAGGTGCGAGCGCGTCAAGCGACCCGGTTCGAGCATCCACACATCAGAGAATGGACAGGCATGGATCCAGAAGCATCGGTGGACCCACGAATCGTACGCACCCAGGGCCAGCTGCGGTCAGCCGTGCTCGACCTTGCCGCGACGCGCGACCTTGCGCAGATCAGCGTCCACGACATCACCCGGCGGGCCGGGGTCAACCGCGCCACCTTCTACCAGCACTATCGCGACAAGGACGAGCTGGTCGCGGTGACGATCGATGGGCTCCTGAACGAGATCTTCGAGGGATGCGCGCCCGTGCTGGCCGGGATCGACCACCTACGGCCAGACGACGTTCATCCTTCAGTGGCGATGATGTTCAGCCAGGTCGAAAAACGGGCTGAGCTCTATCGGCGCCTGATCGGGCACGGTGGGTCGGCGTATTTCATCCGGCGGTTCCAGGCGCGGAATGAAGAGCTTTCCATTCGAGCCTTCCGTTTCCTGGAGGATTCCCCGACCAGCCACGATCACATTCCGATGCAGGTACGCATACGATTCGCAGCCTCCGCCATGCTCGGGCTGATCAACTACTGGCTGGAACATGGTCTGGAGGAGAGTGCAGAGATGATGGCGACCTGGTACTGGCGACTGGTGCGGCCGGTATGGTTCGTTGACGGGACCGGCAAGGATGAACGTTAGGCATCCGGACTGGATGCCACAACGCTATCCACCGGGCTCCAAACCACACCGCGACGGAGCGTTACCCGTCACGGTGTGCGAACCCCTTCGACGAACACCGCCCGCAGCAGCGAGGGCCGCCCGGACACACATCGGGGCCGGCTATCCGACAACCAGGGAGGACTGAAGCGCAGGGCTCAGTGCATGATGCCGTGCTGGTCCTCTTCGCCGAGACGAAGGTACGTGAGCACGGCCAGCACCCGCCGGTGCACGGACTCCGTATCCTCCAGGCCGAGCTTCATGAAGATGCTCCGGATGTGCTTCTCCACCGTACCTTCACTCACGAACAACGTGTCGGCGATGGCGTTGTTCGTCCGGCCTTCGGCCATCAGCGCCAGCACCTCGTGCTCCCGCTGCGTGAGCGACGACAGCCGCTCGTCGCGCCGCCGTCGCGTGACCAGCTGGGCGACGACCTCCGGGTCGAGCACAGTCCCGCCCGCAGCCACACGCCGCACGGCGACGATGAACTCGCGGACATCGGCGACGCGGTCCTTCAGCAAGTATCCGATCCCGCTGGTGCCGCCTTCCAGCAGCTCGGCAGCGTACCGCTCCTCCACATATTGCGAGAAGACCAGGATCGGCTGTCCGGGCCAGCGACGCCGAATCTCGATCGCAGCGCGCAGTCCCTCGTCACGAAACGTCGGCGGCATCCGGACATCGACGATGGCGATGTCCGGCCGCTCGCGTTCGAGCGCCACGATGAGGGCATCGCCATCACCCACTGCTGCAACGATCTCCGCATCCGATTCGGTCAGCAGGCGGACCAGCCCCTCCCGGAGCAGCACCGCATCCTCGGCTATCGTCACCCGCATGGAATCACCACCATGATACTCGTCCCCACACCCTTCGGACTCTCGATCGCGAAGTGCCCATCGAGCGCGGCGATCCGGTCCTCCAGCCCGCGCAACCCGGTTCCGGCAGTCAGATCGGCGCCGCCCTTGCCGTTGTCCGACACCACGATCCGCAGCCAGTTCCCAACCTTGCGAATGGAGACATTCGCCTCCGTCGCGCCACTATGCTTCGCGATGTTCGTCAGCGCCTCCACCACGACAAAGTAGGCCGTGCCCTCGACTTCCTCCAGTTCCCGGCCCGGCAGATCGATGTCGACCCCAACCGGGATCGGCGACCGTCCGGCAATCGCGGAGATCGCCGCATCCAGTCCCCGGTCGGTGAGCACCGCCGGATGGATACCCCGGACGAGCTCACGCAGCTCGGTCAACACCAGTTTCGCATCCTCGTGCGACTCTTCGAGCAGCTTCCGCGCTGCCTCGACATCGGTGTTCATCTTCTCACGCGCCAGCCCCAGCTCCATCGCCAGGTTGACCAGCCGCTGCTGCGCACCGTCGTGAAGATCCCGCTCGATCCGGCGGCGCTCCAGGTGCATCGCCCGCATCACGGCATTGCGGCTTTCCGTCAGCTCCTCGACCCGCTCCGTCAATCGCTCCTGAACGGACGGAGCCAGCAGCCACTTCCCGAACTCGACGTGCATCAACGCCACGAAGTTGACGAGCATGCTCCACGGCAGGAGGAACACCACCCCGACACCCAACCCGAGAATCGAGCCAAAAAATGAATCGACCGTGACTCCGTAGATGTCCGAACTTCCTCCCGCAAGCACGACCAGCGGCGCCACGAAGAACTGCACCGGCAGCGCCACCACGATCAGCTCGGCGCACCCAACCGGAAAGAGCAGGAAGAGGTAGGCGATGTCGCGCCAGAGTTGCCGGTTCCGCACGAATCCCCACGCTCGCTTCCACGGTTTACCTTCGCGCGGGAAGTACTGGTAAGGGCTGGGGATCTCCATCCCCATGAAGACCTTGATCCGGCTTCGCTCCAGCTGCGCGGTCCAGATTGCGATCGCGAAAAGCGCCGCCAGGATGGGCGCTCCGACCCAGACCAGGAGCAGTCCGACCCCGAGTGCCGTCATCGTCGTGCCGATGATGAACCAGCTCAATCCGATGACAAAGCTCAGCGAGAGGAAGAGGCTGTCGTTGAGGATCTTCCACGAGGTGATCCCCGGCAATTCCCGCAGTCTGGCCCACATCAAGTCGAACCCGGAGGTCAGCCGTGGACTCGTCGGAATGATGTCATCGGCGAAGGACGCGCCGCGAGCGGCGGTTGGCGCAGTGGAACGTGCGGTCGTGGAGACCCACGCCTCCTTCGCCCAGCCCTTGGCAATCGATCCCGCTTTCCCAAGCAGGTCGCTGTCACCCGCGGCCATCGGCGTCGCCGACTCACTGGCGGATCGTCCGTCCGCAGTCGCCAGCGGGCGATAGGGCTGGCGCTCCCAGTACGCCCGTTCCGGACTCACGGGGGGGCGGCCACCAGCACCCGCTGGCGGCGTGGCCGGTGGTTCGGCAGGCGAAGATGAGGTCGGTGGAGAGGAAACAGTCATTCGGTCCATGCGCGAATATCCATCGTGGCAATCGGCCCGCAACACCGCGGCACCCGGTCATGTCCAGAGTATCGCGCCCGGGAAGGTCCCCGTGGCAGCGGGACCGCACGAGTTCCAGCGGTAGGGCTATCCCCCACCCCGCCGGCGCAGTGGCTCTCCTCGCCTGGTCAGGATGCGGGCGTCAGCAATCGCCCGCCCGCGCGGTCCGTCACCGTTCCGTCACGGAAGACCACCTCACCACGCCGGATCGTCCCGAGCACGCGATAGCCAAGCGGGACATCATCCCACGCCGACGATGGATGCCGGTAGCGGACGCCGGCCGAGGGAATCGGATACCAACCGTCCACACGCATCGACCAGGAGAGATCCGCATCGTATCCGACCGCGATCCGGCCCTTGTCTGGCAGCCGGAACCGTTCTGCCGCATTGGCCGCAATCAGCGCCGCGATCCGCGACAGCAACAAGCCATGCCGGTCCCCCGTGGTGAGGATCGCCGGCAAGGCATGCTGGCATCCGGAAATCCCTCCCCAGATCGCGAAAAAATCCTCGCCGGCCTTCATGTCGGACGGCGCCGGCGAGTGATCGGAGGCGAGCATATCGATCTCCCCCGATAGCAGCGCCGACCAGAGATCGTCCCGCGTTGCCGCATCACGGATCGGGGGGGCGCACTTGGCCAGCGCTCCGATCCGCTCGACATCCTCCTCCGTCAGGACGAGGTAGTGCGGGCACGTCTCGCAGGTGACATCCACCCCGCGTTCCCGTGCGGCCGCTACCAGCGCTACCCCACGTCCGGAACTGACATGCACGATGTGCAAGCGGCAGCCCGTCTCCTCCGCGAAGGCGATGGCGCGCCCGATCGCCTCCACTTCAGCGACGACCGGACGGCTCCGCAGATAGTCCAGCCACTGGACGTTCCCCTCGCGCCTCGCCTGCGCCGCCAGTTCGCGAGTCAGTGTGTCGTTCTCGGCGTGAACCGCAACCGGCAGATCGAGCGCGGCAGCGATCTCCATGCCCCGCAGGAGTGTGAAATCATCGGCATGCTGAAAGTCGTCGGTTCCGGCGGATGACATGAACGCCTTGAACCCGATCGCGCCGCGTTCCGCCAATGCCTCCATCTCGCCGAGATTCCCCGGCGTCAGCCCTCCCCAGAGCGCAAAGTCGACACAAGACGACCTCTCCGCCAGCCTTCGCTTCTCGTCGAACGAAGCAGCATCGAGCGTCGGCGGATGCGCGTTCAAGGGCATATCAAAGCAGGCCGTGCCGCCACCCGCCGCGAGCGCCGCGCTGCCCGTCCGCCACCCTTCCCAGTCCGTGCGGCCCGGCTCGTTGAAATGGACGTGGGGATCGATCAGGCCCGGCAGCACGATCGAACCGGCCGGCAGCACGAGCTCATCCCGCGCGGCTCCTGCCAGGTCCGACCCGATTGCCGCAAAGACGCCATCGGCGATTGCGATGTCGGCCGGAACCGCCTCCCACTCGGTGACGACGGTGCCATTGCGCACGATCAGGTCATATCGGGGCATGGGCATCATCTCCTCCGGGATCGAGCGGCATTCCTTGGCAGGGGATTGTACGCAATGGGCGCTGGCGAGGAACAATCGCGGTTGTCAACGCACCTCAAGGCCGGACAAGGCGGGTTGCCGCAACATCGAGCGAAACCGGACCGTGCTCCACACACGCGAATCGTTGGGCGGTGCGAATCGTGAGAGATCGATAGCGAGTTCGTGGTGGAGAGCAAATCCATGCGCGGCGAATGCGCGGGACCCGGCCTCGGAAGCATGCACCCAACACACGCGTTCCCGCGCGTCCGCCCGCTGCGTGCCCCACTGGATAAGTGCGCTCCCAACCCCGCGCGATTGATATGCAGGATCGACGGCTATGGCTACGAGCACGTCCACATCGCCATATCGTGAGACCACGTCGTACCGGCACCGCCGGATGTCGCCGCGGGTCAGGCGTTCGAGCGCACCGATCGGGGAAGCCGCTGACGCCCGGTCATCTCCGTCCGGAGATACGTCTGCATATTCAGGACCAGTTGCCGCCCAGCATGCCCAGCCGAGGATCGTGCGAGACGATTCGTCCTCCATGGCCAGAAGGGTCGAACCGGGGGATACGATCCAGGCATGAAGCGCCGATGCCATGCCTCCCGCATCGCTTCCGGCCCACGCCACGCGATCTGGAGCTGCGTGTGCGGATCGATGTCGAAAGCGCGGCTGACGATGTCCACAAGCGACGGGATGTCCCCAGCCTCTGCCATTTTCGGCGTCACGACGCATCTCCCAGTCCGCACAGGCGCCCCTGGGCGAAAGCTGCCCGGAAAGGATCAGTTCGCCGGATCGCAGTCCGCCGTGGCAGATACCGCGATCCCGTTCACGAAGCGATCCAGCACGCGGATTGCCACGGCAACATCCTCCGTCACAATCGATTCCGCCGGATTGTGGCTGATCCCGTCCTTGCATCGCACGAACAGCATCGAGACCGGCACGATTGTCGACAGGGGAACGGCATCGTGTCCGGCGCCGCTCGGCAGCTGCAACGGTTCGATGCCCTCGTCGGCGATGGCGTCGAGCAAGCGGCTCATCAGGTCGGGATCGCAGGTAACGGTCGAATATCCCTGGACGGCGATCCACGCAGCATCCACCCGCCGCCGTGCAGACAACTCGGCCAGCACCTCCTTCATCCGCCCAACGGCCACCTCGCGAATGCCGGCGTTCTGGTGCCGCACATCGAGCGTGAGTTCGACCCACCCCGGAATCACGTTGCTGGCGCCGGGCAGCACGGCAACCTGCCCAACCGTGCCGACCAGGTACTCCACCTCGTTCGCAATCCGCTCTACCGCCAGGACGAACTCGGATGCCGCGGCCAACGCGTCGCGTCGGAGGGACATCGGCACCGTTCCGGCATGGCCCGCCGTCCCGGTGAAGACGATGCTTGCCCGGCTCGCCCCGGCGATTCCGGTGACGACGCCAACCGGCAGATCGCGCCGTTCGAGCACTGGCCCCTGCTCGATGTGGACTTCCACGAACCCGAGCAGCTCCCCTGGATCGCGTCGTCCCTCGGCAATCCAGTCAGGGTCGAGGCCATACTCACGCATCGCGTCGGCAAGTGTGACGCCTTCCGGATCGGTGTAGGCCAGCGATTCCGGCGCGAGCGTTCCCGCCATCGTCCCCGACCCGAGATAGGAGGTGTGGAACCGCGCGCCTTCCTCGTCCGCGAACCCGATCACCTCCACCGCGAACGGCAACCGCCGCCCTTCCGCATGCAGCCGCTGCACGAAGGCAATACCGCTCAGCACCCCCAGCGGCCCGTCGTACCGGCCAGCATTCCGTACCGAATCGAGATGCCCTCCGATCAGGAACGTGCGCGGACCGGCCACAGCGGGATCGGCCTCGTAGCGGCCGATCAGGTTACCCACAACATCCGTCCGCGTCGTCATCCCGGCCTCGGCCATCCAGCCGGCCACGAGCGCGGTCGCGTCCCGCAACGTAGGCGTCGCATACGTACGAGTCAGCGCCCCCGGAACCTCGGTGCATTGAGCGAGCTCGTCGCACCGCGCCATCAGGAGCTGCGCGCGAACATCGGCGGAGATCAGGGATGCATCAGACATGCGTTCTCCGGAGGTGGGCGAAATCGTCAGCAACGGAAAGAGATTGCCGGGCGTCCAGTCCGCAACGATTCAGCGTACCTGAGCCGTCGCGCTACGCGCGATATCCGAGGCCCGGCCTGGACTCGTGCAGGTGCCCCCGGCGCCGCATCACGCCACATCGCGGTCGAGATACGGATACGCCGGCAGGGTCAGGAACGAAATGAACTCGTCGCTCAACACCAGCAGATCGAGGATCTCGGCGGCATCGGCGAACCGGCTCGCGCGCTGCGCCGTGAGCTTGCCCAATTCCTCTTCCCGGATGGTGATATATCGCTCGCGGGTGATCGACTCACCGTCGTCGGTGGACGCATTGTGGCGAATCCACTGCCAGATCTGTGCGCGGGAGATTTCGGCGGTCGCGGCATCCTCCATCAGGTTGTTGATCGCCGCCGCGCCAACCCCGTTCAACCACGAGTCGATGTACTGCAGCGCCACGCTGACATTGAGGCGCAGTCCCGCCTCCGTGATCTTCCCGCCGGGAACATCGAACGTGGTGAGCGCCGCCGCATTCGGAACTACATCCTCGCGCAGCTTCTCCTTCTGGTTCGGCCGCTCGCCGAGGACCTTCGTGAACTCCTCGATCGCGATCGGCACGAGTCCGGGATGCGCTACCCACGACCCGTCGAAGCCGTCGTTCGCCTCGCGCTCCTTGTCCTTGTGGACGTTAGCCATCGCGATCTCGTTCGCTTCCGGATCGCGCCGGGTCGGGATGAATGCCGCCATACCTCCGATCGCATGCGCGCCACGCGTGTGGCAGGTCTTCACGAGCAGTTGCGTATAGGCCCGCATGAATGGCACGGCCATCGTCACCTGCGCGCGGTCCGGAAGCAACTTGTCGGGGCGGTTTCGGTAGGTCTTGATTGCACTGAAGATGTAGTCCCAACGGCCGGCGTTCAGGCCAGCGGCATGGTCGCGCAGTTCGTAGAGGATTTCCTCCATCTCGAACGCCGCCGGGAACGTCTCGATCAGCACCGTTGCGCGAATCGTCCCGCGCGGAATGCCCAGTTGCTCCTGCGCGTAGGTGAAGACATCGTTCCAGAGCCGGGCCTCGAGATGGCTCTCCATCTTTGGCAGGTAGAAGTAGGGACCGCTGCCACGCTCCACCAGTTCCTTGCCGTTGTGGAAGAGGTAGAGGCCGAAATCGACCAAGCTGCCGGACGCCTCTCCCCCATCGACGAGGATGTGCGATTCGTTCAGATGCCAACCCCGAGGACGCACGAGCAGGGTCGCCGTTTCCTCGTTCAGCCGGTACGTCCGCCCGTCCGGGTTCTCGAAGGTGATCGTGCGACGAACGGCATCGTGGAGGTTGCGCTGCCCGTCGATCACGTTATGCCAGGTGGGAGACGATGCATCCTCCAGGTCGGCCATGAAGACTTTCGCGCCGGAGTTGAGCGCATTGATGACCATCTTGCGGGCGCACGGACCGGTGATCTCGGCCCGCCGGTCGTTCAGGTCCGCCGGAGCGGGCGCGACCTTCCAGGACGGATCGGTCCGGACCGACTCGGTTTCCGCGAGGAAACCCAGGTCCTCCCCATCGAGGATGCGTTCCTGCCGCACGCCACGCGCGACCAGCAACTCCTGCCGGCGGGGGTTGAATCGCCGGTGCAGATCGGCGACGAACGCCAAGGCTTCCGGCGAAACGAACGGCTCCAGCTCGGGAGCGACGGGTGTGGTGAGGGTGACGGATTCGCTCACGGGGATTCTCCTGGGATAGTCCGACAACGGCGCAGGACGCACGATAGGATCGGATCAGCCACAACCTTCCTGCATCATCCATGCAAGCCGGAATGCCCGCAACCCACTCCGGCAAGGGGAGAGGGGAGAGAAGTGAGCGAAAAAATGCGGGAGGAAAGAGACGGGGCCTCTAGCTCGCGTCTACGGCATGACGGACGGACCGGCCACGGTTCCGACGTTATGTCTCCCTTAACCCCTCCTGTCACCCCCGACCGGCACGGGTCCACATCGCGACGATTCAACACCTACGGAGATTCGGAGGGACCGACACTGAGTCCGACGCCAGCATGCACCAGCTCGTTCTCACTCCTCACTTCTCTCCCCTCTCCTCTACTCCCAGACACCCTCATGAAAGAAGCGGCGGAATCGCGCGATCTTCGGCGCCAGGTCGTATCCGTTCGCTTCCAGCCAGGCCGGGTTGTAGTAAGTGTCCAGGTATCGGTCGCCCGGATCGCAGGCGAGCGTCACGATCGAGCCCGATCGTCCAGCCACCTTCATCTCGGCGGCTACCGTGAACACCCCCACCAGGTTCGTCCCGGTCGAACCGCCGTAACGCCGCCCGATCGCCTCCGTCAGGAAGTGCATGCCCGCATACGAATCGCAATTCGAGACACGAATCATGCGGTCGATCACGCACGGGTTGAACGACGGTTCCACACGCGGCCGGCCGATCCCCTCGATTCCGGAACCGGGACATCGCCGGTTGCCCCGATCGACACCCATGAAATGGTCGTAGAAGACGGAGTTCTCCGGATCGACCACGCACAGCCGCGTCTCGTGTCCCCGGTATCGGATGTACCGTCCAATCGTGGACGACGTCCCGCCCGTTCCTGCGCCGACCACGATCCAGTCGGGCTCGGCGTGTGGCTCGGAACGCATCTGCGTGAAGATCGACTCGGCGATGTTGTTGTTTCCCCGCCAGTCGGTCGCGGTCGCGGCGTTCGTGAATTGGTCGAGGTAGTAGCCGCCAGTCTCCCTGGCCAGCCGCGCCGCCTCGTCGTAGACCATCGCGCCATCCTCGACGAAGTGGCAGCGTCCGCCATAGAACGCGATCTGGTCGATCTTCGCCTGCGAGGTTCCTGCCGGGATGACGGCGACGAACGGCAGTCCTAGCAGCCGCGCGAAGTAGGCTTCGGAGACGGCGGTGCTGCCGGAGGATGCCTCCACCAGCGTCGTTCCCTCGACGATCGATCCATCGCAGAGGCCATAGAGAAAGAGCGACCGTGCCAGTCGGTGCTTCAGGCTGCCCGTGAGGTGGGTCGATTCGTCCTTCAGGTAGATGGCGATCTCCGGCGCTCCCGGCAGGTCGAGACGGATCAGATGCGTATCCGCCGACCGCCGCGCATCGCGCTCCAACTCCGCCACCGCCCGCGACACCCACTCCCGCGACATCCCCGGTCCCTTCCCGCTCCAGCAAACCACACCCCGTACGAATCGACACCGATCCGCATCGGTGGAACTGTACCGCGTTGCACCGTCTCCAACGCGCCCCGTCCCCGCATGCACCTGTGGGGCACGGGAGGGGACGGCCATCGCTGGCAGGCGCTACGGCACCACGATCTGCGCGTCGACCGGTTGCTCGATCAGCTTCGCGGCGACACCGCTGGCGGGATCGATGCTTTCGAGGGTGAGGACGAAGGCCCACGTTCCCTTCGTGAATCCCGTCCCCGGGATATACTGCTGCTGGACCGGGGTGCTGCCGGTTGCCAGCGACACAGACGGCAGCAATTGGAAGGTCTCGACCTCCTTGCCATCCTGATACGCCGTGATCGACAGCCGGCATTCGGCAAAGCCGGCCCGTTGTTCACGACCGTGCCGGTCACCGTGACGAACTGCGGTGCGCTCGCGTCCGGACCCGCCACGATAGCAATGTCCTGGAACACGATGGCGGTCTGGATCGGCGTCGCTGGCGCCTTCGCCTCGGCCTTCGTGTCCGCATCGGCGAGCGAAAGATCGATCGTGTAGCTGCCCGCGGGAAGCGGTTGCGGCAACACGAACTGAAGCAGTGTTTCCGTCCGCGCGTAGACGCTGCCCATCGTCACGTTGGCGCTCAGGACCTCCTGGCCCGACGCGTCCTTCACGACAATCGTGCCCGCCGGACGCAACCGGAGATCGCCCGGATTCTTGATCTCGACGCTCAACGTTGGCAAGGAGTTGGATACATCGTAGGTCGCGGCGCTGACCTCCAGTTTCGACGTGGCCGTTCCTTCGACCGTGATGTCGACCGCCATGACCTTCTGGATGATCTGGTCGAACAGCAGCGTTCCTTCCACCGGCACCGAATTGGTTGTCTGGACGACGAGCACGCTCACGCAGTTACCCGGCCGGGCATCACTCGGTACGGTCACCTTGAGGGTGATCTCCCGCCCCTCGTCCGGCTTCAGGGAATACGTGATGGATCGACTGGCCCCAGCCTGGAGTTGCCACCATCATCACCCCTCACCGACAAAGACATACATGCCTCATAGACATAATTTCCACATCGACATTGTAGCCAACCAGTGAGCGATCCGGAGCATTCAGAAAGAGGACGTGCCCAGCACCGCTCCTGTGAAGCCGCTACGAACCGGAGGTCAGCGTCGTCGTATACGTCCCCGCCGGCGTGCGATCCGGCACGGCGATGGTGCCCTGCAACGTACAGTTGAAGGCACCCTTGCCGCTGCCGGAACTCGCCACCAAGATCCGCTGCGCGCCGGTGGACATCGTGAGCCGGTAGCGCCCGATCCCGTTCGGGTTCGCGCCGTTCCGTCCATTCACCGACGCCTCCTGAAATGAGAGCGCTGCGATGGGGATGACCGACGTGCCTGACTGCAGGTCGCCGTTCGCCGCGAGCGTGACGGTCCAGCCCGCACCGGTGCCCCGCGTGTCGACCACCGCGACGACGATCGATCCGTTCGCATTCTGAAAACTGCTGCCGGTCCGGTAATTCACGCTGGAGAACGTCGACCCGGTAATCGACACCGAGAAGGCCGTGGTCGCTGCCGGGCCGACATCGACCGAAGCGGTCGTGGAGGCCGACGAATCGGCCAACGCCCGCCCCGACCCGAGCGAGGCAAGCACCAGCATGGTCGCGGCGATCGCCCGCGCTATCGCTCCGTATCGTCGTGCCATCAAGGCGGAGCCCCTTGCGAGATGGTGGCCGTGACCGGCGCGTCGAGCGATCCAAGCGGCGCATCGGCAGGAACGATGACCTGGAACCCGAGCGCGAGCCGAACCGACGGCAAGCTGGTGGGACCCGCCACGATGACCGTGACCAGGCAGGAACCATCGAGACCGCACGGGCTGTCCAGCGCCAGCTGCCCGTTGACCGAGATGAGTTGCAGGTTCGCGGCGTCGAGCTCCCTGCCGTCCGCAGTCGACAGGCCGCCCCCCTCGACCGAAATCGTCCACATCCCGCAACTGCGGTCGAGCCCGTCGATTTGCAACGTCGCCGACGACGCCTGCACCGCAACGTGGTCGTCCGGGGGCAAGCTCACCTGTCCGAATGCCAATGGCCCAAGGAAGGAGATGGACGGTTCCGGGATCGGGGCAAGCTGGGGTGTCACGGTGTTCTCCCGGACCGTCGTGCCTTGCTCGGCAATGGAGACCGATGGCGCATCCGGCGCGGCGAGGGAGGGAGAGACGCGAATCAGGACCGAGGGGTCGCTGGTCACACAGGAGGCGCGGGTCAGACGCACATCGAACTGCAGCGTCCGGCCGATTGTCTGGGTTTCGGCGGCGGTGTCGGTCGTGAACGTATCCACGGACTCCAGTGGCGTCCCGTTACCCGCATCGATCCACGGAGCATCGTCCGAGAACCGGGTATCGACTGCCCAATCGTCGGAACCGGGACTCGTCTCCACATCCCAGGTGAGATCGAGCGCGAGATTCGGGGCGGCATCAGCAACGATCGTCGCAGCGATCGTGCAGGTGTAGACGATAGCGCCCCCGGATTCGACATTGGCCATATCCGAGGTGCATGTGAAATCCGGAGCAACCGACCAGGTGATGGCAGGAGATGGCGTCGCGGTCGGAGACGCCGTCGCCGTCACGGCGGCGGTGGCAGTGACCGACGGCTCGATGGTAGCCGTACTGGTGGGCTCTACGGTTGGCGGGATCTCAGTGGGCGGAACCTCGGTCGGGGGAATGTCCGTGGGAAGGATCTCGGTCGGAGGAATCTCTGTTGGCGGAGCCTCGGTCGGCACGTCGATTGGGGGATCGGTCGGCGCGGATTCCACGGGATCACTTGGGTCGGGCGTTTCGGTCTCCGCCTGCACCGAAAGCACCGGAACCCGATGCGCCGCAGACTGGTCTCCGGAAATCGCTGCCGCGCTGGAAACCGGCAGCCCGAGCGCGAGCGCAACGATCAGGCAGAGGACGCCACGCCCCGATCGACGCGGGCCCCGACCGAAGGCGGAGCCCATTCGTGTGAGCATCGATCCCTGCGCCATTCGCCGATGCGGCCCCTGTCTATCCATCGCTCATCGACCGTTCCCACGACAGACAATTCTTGCCCATACAACCGCATTGTACATGGAAGTGACGTGGCCACCGAAGGTGCTTCCACACGGGACGTCCGGCACGCCGCTCGATGAAGCAAACCATATGCCCGCCCAAAGGCCGCGGGCCGGGAGCGTGGATCGGTCCACGCTCCCGGCCCGCACCAGACGTTCGCCCCTATCGTCAGGGGAGATAGTTCCTTGGATTCTGGGCGACACCATCGATCGTGACCATGAAGTGCGTGTGCGGTCCGGTCGAGAGACCGGTGCTGCCCACCGGGCCGATCTCGTCACCCTGTGCGACCTGCTGGCCGACGCTCACCCACGGCTGCGTCTGCATGTGGCCGTACAGGGTGTGAACGCCGTCGCCGTGGTCGATCTCGACGTAGTAGCCAAGGCCACAGTCACACCATCCGGCTGCCACCACCGTACCCGCCTTGGCGGCATGGATCGGCGTCCCCTCCGGCGCGGCGAGGTCGAGACCATCGTGCACCGGGCACCCCATGGCCGGATCGTAGGTGTAGAACCCGAGATAGCTGCACCCGAATTCCTGCGTCACCGTGTAGGAGTCGAGCGGATAGATGAAGCCCTGGTCGGACACCGCCGGACCGGTGGTCGCGGTCGGGACCGCGGTCACCGTCTCGGCGACGGTGGGAGCTGCCGTGACCGTTTCCGCCGGAGCCGGAGTGGTCGCGACAACGGTCGGGGCCGGGGTGACCGGCGCCGTACCGCCCATCACCACGTACGTTCCGGCAACCCATCCCTGCACGTCGCTGCCGTTACTCAGCTTGTACCAATACGCCCCAGCCCCGTCCTTCACTGGCCCGTCGATGATCGTCGCGGACGTGCCTTCGTTCATGAATCCGGTAATCGTCGAATCACCGGCCGGCGACTGGCGGACGTTCACACCGCTGCTACCCGACGCAATCGTCACCGTGTCGCCCTTGCGGAGCGCGCCATCCGAACCCGTCTGGCCCGGAACAGCTGTCGTCCCCGGAACCACCGTTGCTGGCGCCGCCGTGGCCGTCGGCGAAGCGAGCTTCACCAGCAGGTCGCCATCGACGTAGCCGGTCTGGCCGTTGTACGACACCTGGAACCAGCCGTTGGAGCTCTCCGTGAAGCTGGCCGGGCCACTCACGATCGAGACGGTCGCCCCTTCCGGGACTTCACCAATGCTGGCCGCCTCCGGATCGCCGCTCTCGCGGAGGTTGGCGCCGGTGCCGCGCTCGGTCTGCACCATCGCGCTGTCGCCTGGCGCGAAGACCGAGGAGGTGCCGGCGGTCGGGCTCACCGACGCGGTCGCCGTTGGCGCCGGGGTCGTTGCCCCACCGGCGAACACCAGAAGATCGCCATCGATGTAGCCGGTCACCGCGCCATTGGAGACCTTGAACCAACCACGCGTGCTTCCTTCATTGGAAAGCGGACCAGCGATGATCTGCGCGACCTGACCCTCCGGCCAGGACGCGACCTGGCCGCCGGACGGAACCGGCTCCGACCGCAGAATCGCACCGCTACCGTCGTCGGTCCGGACCTTGACGTAGGCCCCGGCCACGAATTCGGTCTCGCCTGCGGTCGCCGTCTGCGTCGGAGAGACCGCGGGAGTCGGCGTGGCGGCGCTCCGGAGGTAGGCTCCGGCAATCCATCCGTCCTTGCCGTCGAAGCTCACCGGCCACCAGCGCGTGCCATTGACATCGGTCACGGTGTCGGCGGTATCAATTCGCAGCGTCACCGTGCTGCCATCCGGCACCTCCGCGACGATCTCGCTGCTGGAACTCGCGTCGGAACGCATGTTCACCGGGCCGCCATCGCCGGCAACCATTGCCTGAATACCCGCGGCGATCTCCCCGGTGTAGTCGAATTCCTCGTCCGCACCACCGCCGGATACCGTGCCAGTCGGCGACGGGGTAACCGCGGACGTTGCGGTCGCGGTGGGCGTAACGCTCGCTGCATCGGTGAGGAAGTTCCCCGCGATCCAGCCATCCTGGCCACCGAGGGCGACCGGCCACCAGCGCGTGCCACTGCCATCCGTGACGGTATCGACAGCGTCGATCCGGAGATCGACCACCGTCCCTTCCGCCAGATGCGTGAGGACCGTCGCATCCTGAGCCGGATCCTGCAGCAGATCCGCCCCACCGGTGACCACGACAGCCGTCAGTCCGACAAGGCCGGACCCAGCCGGTACATCAAACGTCGCGGACGGCGTCGGGGTAATGGTGGAACCACTGTCGGCGGATACCAGCCCGACTCCGGGCACGAGTGTCCCCAGCGCGATCGTGCCGGCAAGCGCGAGCGCGCCAACCCGCTTCCACATGGACGGGCGATTGAAAGCGGTAGACACCGCGCCTTCCCTCCTGATGCAACCGTAGATTGTCCGGCCTGGTTTGGGATCGCCGTTCACAGCGATTCCGGGCGTGTGGCCCTTCGCACGGCAACGGAATTCCATCCCTTCCGCCGCCGCGTCCATCCGAAAGGCCTGACACGGACAGGACGAACGCATTACCCTCGCCTGTCACCCATGCCGAACGCAGAAAAAACATGTCGAGCGGTCATCGACGCGAACGCTGCACATCGGAACGACAGCACCTTGCGGTTGCCGCGTCAGCCCGTCCGATGTAAAGATTGTCCGTACATCCGATCGCGAGAAGCCCCCAGAGAGATGCTCAACGCCCCGGACCGATGCCTGCACCGACGATACCATCCGGGTCTGGGGGTGACAATGTGAACGTACGCTTTGTTCGGGCACTCCGTACATGCAATCGTTGCGTGGCGAGAATCGCCGGATTTGACGGCCATTTCCGGAATTTGACACCCCGGCACGAATCCGCGCACACCGGTCGCCGAGTGGTATACTCCGCCTCTGGAAATGCCGCTGGCTGGCGGGCATTCATCGTGATCGTGGCAATGCAGGCCACGCTTTGGGCGGCCTGTCATCGTGACAGCATGGTCACGGCAAGGTGACCAACCGGGCATGGTTCGCCGGCAGCGTCACCTCCGACAGCCATCCAACATCAGGCATGCATTCTCCGGTTGGCGAGGTCGCCGGGAGCCGGGTGGCTCCCCCGCCAGACGGAGGGCGGCAGGCGGGCAACGAGCCTTCGTCCGGATCGCCGCCAGGACACTATGTAGAAGGGACGCGTCCAGCGTGAAACTTTCGGTTGAACGGAATAGCGGCAGCATCGCCGTGCTCGACATTACCTCCGAGGACGCCGAGTACCAGGCGGCACTCGAGGTCGCCTATCGCAAGGTGAGCAAGGACGTCCAGATCCCCGGATTCCGGAAGGGCAAGGCTCCGCGCAAGATGATCGAGCGCATGTACGGGCCGGATGTCTTCGCCCGCGAAGCCGCCGACGAACTGATGGAGAAGCTCTACCGCGAAGCCCTCAGCCAGGAGGAGCTCGTCCCGGTCGGCGATCCGCAGGTCGAGATCAAGGAACTCGAGCCGCTGAATTTCGTCGTTACCGTCGCGGTCTACCCGACTGTCGAACTCGGCGACTATTCCGGCATTCGCGTCGAGCCAATCGATGCGGCCGTCACCGACGAGGATGTCCAGGAGGTCGTCGACCGCCTGCAGCGGACCCAGAGCCCATGGGTGGATCCCAAGGAGGAGCGCACCCCGGCCGATGGTGACCAGGTCACCATCGACTACGAGGTGAAGGACGGCGAAGACACCTTCCAGGAGCCGGTCACCGACGCCGCCTGGGTGCTGGGAGAGACCAATCTCCTCGCGCCGTTGAAGGAGCAGATCGAAGCGCTCCATGTCGGCGAATCCGCCACCTTCGATATCCCTTTCGGTGAGGACGACGAGACCGCCGATGCCTCCATTCGTGGCAAGACGCTCACCTACACCGTGACGCTGAAGGGCCTGAAGGAACGCGACATCCTTCCGCTGGACGACGAATTCGCCAAGGACGTCGCCGGCGCCGAGTCCATGGACGACCTGCTCCAGCAGATCCGCGACGACATCCACCAGGGCAAGACGAACGACGCCCGCAACGACGTGGTCAACCAGATCGTCGAGAAGCTGGCCGAGATCTCCCCGGTCGACCTGCCCCACGAGATGATCCACGACGAGGTGCACCACCAGATGGAGCACCTGAAGCAGGACGCTACCCGTAACGGCATGCCATTCGAGGCGTTCCTCGCCTCGCGCGGCCAGACCGAACACGATCTGCACGAGTCCCTCTTCCCGGAATCGGAGCGCCGCCTGCGCAACTCCCTCCTCCTTCGTGAGTACGCCGCGAAGGAAGGGGTCGAGGTTACTGACGAGGACATCGACGCCGAGATCGACCGCCTCGTGGGGGCGAACGCCGGCGCGGCCACGGGTGAGGACGGCGAGGCCCAGACCCAGCGCCTGCGCGAGATCTACCGCTCCGACTACTTCCGGAACATGCTCCAGAGCGAGTTGTTCGACCGCAAGCTGACCGATCACCTGATCGACATGGCGACCGAGAGCCGGGGCGCGGCCCTCAACGGCTGGGTCGCACCGGAGCCTGCGGCACCGGAGGCTGAATCCGACGATGCAATCGTCGATGCCGAGATCGTGAGCGATGCCGCTGCCGGGACGGACGACGAGGAGGCCCCGGCGGTGAAGCCCGCACGCAAGACGAAGTCTGCCGGGCCAGCCGACACCGAGGGCACCGATTGGGCCGTCGCCGTCGAGGGTGAAGACGCCCCGAACGGGTGGACCGTCAAGGGCAACGCCGATTCCGGCATCTATCACACCCCGGAATCCCCGGCCTACGAGAACACCGTTGCCGAGGTCTGGTTCCCCGATGCCGAGGCCGCCGAACGATCCGGCTATCGCGCGCCGAAGAACATGCCGAAGGCCGGCGAAGCAGCGGTGGCTGCCGCAAAGGCCGCCGGCGAGGCCGCCACCGCCGACGAGTAGGCGCTGGCAACACGCGGATTCCAACTATGGCAAAAGCCGACCGCATCCGGATTCTCCGGATGCGGTCGGCTTTTGGCGGACAATCGGCCTCATGGCGCGCGATATGCAAGAATCGGACAAATCGACAGCCGGACGGATTATCGAAAACGACATCGCTCGGGTAGAGTAGAAGCAGACACCAGGCAGTTCGTGACCGTCGGAGCCGCCGTTCATCAGGAGGAACACGCACCGCAGGGGACTCGGCATCCGATCGGCCGTAGGCGTTTCATTCGGGACAATGCGCCGTTGGCGCCCGACACCAGGGAGACGTGCAATGTCTGATGCGGATTCCACAGCGTGGATCGTCCGGGAGGGCCAAGAGGTCCTTGCGAGCGATGGCAAGAAAATCGGCGAGGTAACGGGCTCGGCAGGAAGCGCCCTTGTCGTGAAACACGGCTTCCTCTTCACGGCCAAGGAGCTCTATATCCCGGTCTCCGCCATTGCCAGCATCGATCCCCAGGCCGTCCACCTCAACGTACCGGCGGAAGACGCGACCAGCGAGGCATGGCGTCGCATGCCCGACGGAGCGGCCATCGTCCCGAACGTCCAACCGGAAACGAGCGATCCGGCCGAGGCGCCGGATTCCGACAGCGGCACCTTGACGATCACCGAAGGCATGGCCGTTATCGATGCCAACGGCGAGCGCATTGGCGAGGTCGAGGACGGCTCCGAGGGGGCCATCACGGTGCGCGTCGGACGATTCTTCGCGAAGACCATCTCCATCGCCGCCGCCGAGATCGGCGAGGTGCGCGACGGCGCCGTGCACATCCTCACGACAAAGGCCAATTTCGGACGTGACGGGGCACCATCGCAGACCCCGCTCACCGACCTTCAGGGACGGATCACGAACGCCTGGCGCGGCACGCAGGCCGATCTCGATGCGGGAATCCCGGCCGTCGACGCCGGCCAACCCGATTCCGAGTTCCCGATCGTTTCCCCAGCCGGGCAGACACCGTATACACCGCCGGCCGACAGCACCGACAGTACCTCCGCACTCGACGACACCACCGCAATCGGCGAGTCGCCCGATACGGAACTTGCGGCCGAAGCGCGCGAACTAGACAGCATGGACGGGCCGGGCGACGCTGGATATCCCGACCTCCCGTCCGACCCGTTCGCGGGCGATGGTGACCGTCCCGAAGACCCAGAGGTGGCCTCGACGGCCATCGGCAGCACCGATTCCGGGTCGGATGAAGCCGAACCCATCGCACCTCCCGTCGACCTTCCCGGCGATATCTCCGATGACGCACCGCTGACGTCGACCGAGACCGCCGCAATGGACGAGCCCGCGGTCATTCACACGGCGCCCGCATTCACCGCGTCTCCCCTCGGCGCGGCTGAGCCGGAGAAGGATGCAGCGACGCTGCCGCCGGCCGACACTGGCGAATCCCGACAGGAAGCGGAGTCACCGGCAGCGGCCTCGGGCCTCATCGGGCAGATTCGCAACCGAATCTCGACGTTCTTCGACAAACCCGAGAACGAGTCTCCTGCCGCTTCCGACGAGACGGCCAACGCCCGGCAGGCAAGCGAGGCATCGGCAATCGCCGGCGCGGTCGTCGCGGGGGCGTCCGCACGCACCGAGGACGCATCCATCCACGACACCGTATCCACGACGCCAGATGTCGAAGTCGATGCGACCATCCCCGATGTTCCCGCAGCTTCTGCCGAGGCGAAGGATGCGGATGAAATCCTCAGCGACGATGCGCGAGCGAGCGTCCATGCCGAAGACGCCAGCATTCTCGATGATGCGAGCAACTCGCCAGGTCCGGAGTCGCTGGAAGCGGAAGCATACGCCCAGGAACTCTACGTATCCGACCCGGACATCAATGGCTTCGTCCGGACGGTCGTGCCGGATGCAGCAACCGAACCGTCCTCCGAGGTATTGGAGGAAGATACATCCGGCGACGAGCATCACGAGGGATTCTTCGACGATCTTCGCGCGAAGATCGAACACGTTCTCGACAACCCGGATGCCGCGGAGCCAGCGGACGAGGCCGTCTCCGAAGACACCATCGCCCCATCCACCGACTCCTCCGGGCCAGCACCCTCGCGCTATTCCATCGTGGCTGATCACGACGACGATGACGACCTGTTCGACACCCTTCCCAATGACACCAGCGATGAAACGCCGCCGCCCGCCGAGGTCCTGGCATCCGATGTCCGCGTGGAGGGAGCCAGCGACCGCTTCGAGGCGTTGGCTGGCGATGCCGCAACCAACGGCGATGTCGACTTCGAGATCGACGAGTCTGCTTCCGAGTTGATCGCCCCCGAGACCGATCTGAAGCAGGACAGCCCCGAACCGGAGACTGGTGAGCAGGCGGAATCCGATCTCTTCGCCGCTGCTGTCGAGGCCGCCGCCGGAAACGACATCGATGCCTTCGGCACGCCCGACGAACATCAGGTTGCGGACGAGTCCACGACTGGCAGCCCAGACACCTCCACCGAACCAGCGGCGGAATCCGAGGTCTCGTTCTCCCCGACTTCGGACGACGAGCTCCTGGCAGCGGTCGCTCCCTCGGATGACGCCAGCACGACACCTGCCGAACCGTCACCGGAAGCAGACGTCCAACCCAACGCATCCGATACCGAATCCTCCGCCGCAACTGATGCCGACGAAGCCGTGCCAGATTCCACAGCCAGCGACACGTCCTCCGCCACCAGCTCTGAGGAAGCGTCCTCCATCGAACCCGAGCCGCTTGCGGGCGACACGACGATTGCAGAGAACGCCGCCTCCGGCGATCTCGCCGATGCCGCCGAAGCGGTCGACAACGCAACAAAGCAGGACCAGGCGATTGCCAGGAACGCCGTGACCGGTACACTTGCCGGCGCAAGCGATCTCGCACGAACGTGGGCTTCCGGCGAGGCCGCATCGACCGCAAGCAATGCGCAGGCCAGGATCGACGGTAGGCCGGCCACGGTCGCTGGTGCGACGCCGCTTGCCGCCGATGCGGCCCCGGATGATTCAGCCGCCACGGAGCCATCCAGTCACGACCCGGCTCCTGCCGCGGCGCTTCACGGTCCCGCGGAAACGGAAGGGATCGACTGGGTCGCAGCCGTGGACGGGGAAGGTGAGCCAAACGGCTGGCTCGTGAAGGGCAACGCCGATTCCGGCATCTATCACACGCCAGAATCCTCATCCTACGAGCGTACCCGAGCCGAGGTGTGGTTCCCGGACGCCGAGGCCGCCGAACGATCCGGCTATCGCGCCCCGCGCACCGCGCACCATGCCGGGGAACAGGCCGTCGCAGCCTCGCACGCAGCAGCAGCGGCGGTCGATACCAGCGCCTCGACGGACACCGATGCATCCAACGATGAAGCCTCGTCCGAAGCTGCCACATCAGCACCGGATGCCGGCACCAGCGGTGACGACGCCCCGGAAGCCTTCGCCGACGAGGCTGCCACTGAACCGTCAGACGATGCCGCCACAGAGCCGCCTTCCAAGGGACATGGTCCAGCCGACACCGAAGGGATCGACTGGGCCGCAGCTGTGGACGGAAAGGACGCGCCGAATGGCTGGCTCGTGAAGGGCAACGCCAATTCGGGCATCTACCACACACCAGAATCGTCGTCATATGAGCGGACGATCCCTGAAGTCTGGTTCCCGGATGCCGAAGCCGCCGAGCGATCCGGCTATCGGGCGCCGCGCACGGCGCATCACGCCGGTGAAACGGCCGTCAAGGACGCTGGGGACGCCGCTCACGCAGCAGTGAAGGAGACCGACAAAGCCTAGCTGTGAGATTCCAGTCGGACGCTGTGAGGATGGGGGTGTTCATCCGGTTTGGCGGCGCACCCCATAGTAGGTCAGCTTGTCTGACCGACCACCATCCGGCGAAACCGGACCGCTGTGTGGCCTCGGTCTTGGGATATCGGCCTACGGCCGATGGCGAACACGAGGTTCGCCGCGACGGATTCGGATTCTGCTGCAGCCGGGCAGTACACTTCCCGTCAGCAACGCGACTCGGGAGGACCAGGTGAACGATCACCCGGTCCTTCCGTTCTCTCCATCCCCGATCATCTGACGGACCCTCCTTGTGACATCGCCGGCCTTGCCAGAAACCCCTCTCCCGCATTCCGGACTCGTCGACCTCCTGACGAGTCCGGACGCCCGCGCTGCCCTCGATCAACTCGTTGGATCGACCACCGCCGATCCGGTCACCGCCGCGACACAACTCCGGAAGCGATTCGTTCCGGATATCGTGGCCGCAGTGCTGACGCTTCACGAACTCCGGTCCCGCGCCGCGGTCACGCGCAAGTTCTCCCATGCCAAGGCGATGCTCCTCACACGGGCCGGGTACGAGCAGGCCAGTTCGGAGGGCATCGCTCGCTGGCGCGCTCGCCGATTCGCAGGAAGCTCGGCAATCGCCGATCTGTGCTGCGGCATTGGCGGCGATCTCATGGCTCTGGCCGAACTTCCCAGCCTTGCCCGCCTGACCGCAGTCGACCTCGATGCCGATCATCTCGCGATGGCGCTCGCAAATGCCCGCCTCATCGCCCCGAACGGACCGATCGCCGCCATGCACGCCGATGTCCGCGACATCGACCTCACGGACATGGATGGCGTCTTCATCGATCCGGCGCGGCGGGACGCTGGCGGACGCTTCGCGCACGGGGAAACCGAGCCGCCGCTCGACTGGTGCCTCGAACTCGCCGGTCGCATACCAAGGGTCGGCATCAAACTCGCCCCCGGCATCGACCACAACCGCGTCCCGCCGGGGTGGGAACTGGAGACCATCGCCATCGACACGGATCTGAAGGAAGCAGTGCTCTGGTCGCCGGCACTCGCCACCGCGGCACGCCGCGCGACGGTCATCCGCGACGGGGAGGCCTTCAGCATGACCGGCGCTGGCGACGAAGCCGACGCCCTCCCCCCGCTCACGACACCGGAGGCCGGGCAATGGCTCCACGACCCGAACCCCGCCGTCACCCGTGCTGGCCTCGTACAGTCCCTTGGCGCCGCGATCGATGCGCGCCAGGTCGACCACCAGATCGCTTTCCTCATCAGCGACACCCCGGTCCGAACCCCGTTCGCACGGTCCCGCCAGATCATCGCATCCCAGCCGTGGGACGAAAGAGAGCTCCGGAAGACGCTCGCTGCGCTGAACGCCGGGGCAATCGACATCCGGCGACGCGGGCTGGCCGGTGACGTGGACACCATCGCGAAGCGGCTGCGGAAAACGCTCCCGAAGGCTGGAGGACGCGCGCTCTGGATTGCGATGACGCGTACAGATGACCGCCCGTGGGCGATCGTCTGTGCGGAGACTCCGGACACGTCCGCCGATGGTATTCCTGCTCGCTGAGATCCGGCCATTCGTGGCCTGGACGAATGGTGTCCAACGTAGGTCGGCAGGATGATGTCCGGATCTCAGGTCCCAGGGTTGGCCAATCGGCGCGCACCAATGCCCGAACCGAGCCAGTTCCGGCCCGTGGACCCCACCCTGCCGTGCTAGAATCCCGCCGTTCGCAGTTCGCTGATACGTCCTTTGGGCAGGTGGCATCCTCGACGCACGCATTATCATTGTGGACATTCTCGGTGCGGTGGGACGTTCTTCCCCGACCCGGCCAGACGCACGGCATTCCGGTGTCGCGCATCCGACACGCCTGCATCCCGATGCAGACACCGTCCAACCCGCCCAACGACGAAAAAGGGTATTCACACATGGAAATCCCGAAGATCGAGAACCTCGTGCCGATGGTTGTCGAAAGCACGAATCGTGGCGAGCGCGCCTTCGATATCTACTCCCGGCTGTTGAAGGACCGCATCATCTTCCTTGGCACTCCGGTCGACGACCAGATCGCCAACCTCATCATCGCCCAGATGCTCTTCCTCGATCACGACGATCCGGAACAGCCCATCAAGCTCTACATCAATTCACCTGGCGGTGCAGTTTACGCCGGCCTCGCCATCTACGACACGATGCGGATGGTCCGCGCGAACGTGGAGACCTACTGCATGGGTATGGGCGCCAGCATGGCCGCCGTTCTCCTCGCCGCGGGCGAGCATGGCAAGCGCTTCGCCCTGCCGAACTCCCGCATCATGATTCACCAGGGCTCGGGCGGCTTCCGCGGCAATATCCCCGACCTCGAGGTCCAGGCGAAGGAGACGTTTGCGGTCATCAATACCCTGACCCAGATCCTCGCCGACCACTCCGGCCAATCCTTCGAGAAGGTCAAGGCCGATACCCAGCGCGATTATTACATGACCGCCGAGGAGGCCAGGGACTATGGCCTGATCGACGAGGTGCTCTACCCGACCGAACTCGCGATCGCGGGCGGTGGCGGGCTCAACGGTTCGCGATCCTGACGATCCCTGGCGCGGGAACGTCGCGCCGGATCGGACGGCATCGTATCGGCCAGCGGCAGGCACAACGACGATGTGGGCCAGCCGGGGAAACGATTCTGACGAGGTGTTCGGGTGCATTACCGGTGCTCATTCTGCAACAAGGGCCAGGAAGAGGTTCGACGACTGATCGCCGGACCGAATCAGGTGTATATCTGCGACGAATGCGTCCAGCTCTGTCGCGAGATCATCGAGGAGGATGAGCCCGTCGCTCCTCGCACCGAACCAACCCTCGCCCGCATCCAGACGCCGCGTGCGCTCTACGATCAGCTCAACCAGTACGTCGTCGGCCAGGACCACGCCAAGAAGATCCTCTCCGTCGCGGTCTACAACCATTACAAGCGCATCAACGCAGGCCTGATGAACGACGACGACGTGGAGTTGCAGAAAAGCAACATCCTGCTCGTCGGTCCCACCGGATCCGGCAAGACTCACCTCGCCCAGACGCTGGCCAAGCTGCTGGACGTGCCCTTCTCCATCGCCGACGCCACCGCGCTCACCGAGGCCGGCTATGTCGGAGAGGATGTCGAGAACATCCTCCTCCGGCTGATCCAGAACGCTGGCGATGTCGCCCGCGCCCAGCACGGCATCATCTACATCGATGAGATCGACAAGATCGCGCGCAAGTCGGACAACCCCAGCATCACGCGCGATGTCTCCGGCGAAGGCGTGCAGCAGGCGTTGCTCAAGATCATCGAAGGCACCATCGCCAACGTGCCGCCCCAGAGCGGCCGCAAGCACCCGCACCAGGAATACATCCAGATCGACACCCGCAACATCCTCTTCATCTGCGGCGGAGCGTTCGAGGGGCTGGAAGAGATCGTCGCCAAGCGCATCGGCAAGCACACGTCGATGGGTTTCGGCAGCAAGACCGAGGCTGGCATCGAGACCGCCAACCCACTTTCCTTCCTCACCCACGACGACCTGATGAAGTACGGCCTTATCCCGGAGTTCGTCGGACGCCTTCCGGTCAGCGTCTCGCTGAACCATCTTTCGCGCCCGGAGCTCATCCGTATCCTCACCGAGCCGAAGAACGCCGTCGTCAAGCAGTACCAGAAGTTCTTCGCGCTGGACAACGTGGACCTCGTCTTCACCCCAGACGCCCTGGAGGCAACCGCCAAGCAGGCCGAGGATCGCAAGACTGGCGCGCGCGGCCTTCGCACCTCCATCGAGGAAGTGCTGCTCGAAGTGATGTACGAGATCCCGTCGCTCCGCAACGTCCGCAAGTGCGTGGTCGATGCCAACGTCATCACGAACAAGAGCCGGCCGCTGCTCCTCACTGGCGACGAACAACCCATCGAGTACGACGAGGCCGCCTAATAGCTCGCGCCAATGAGCGAATACTCCGGGTCCACGCGACGGCACTCCCAATTGCCTATTGGCGCAGGCTTGAGTTCATCTCCAATCGAAAACCTCCACAGAGGGCGTTGCGATCGATCGCAGCGCCCTCTGTGCGTCTACCTCATGCCTGCATCGCGCGTTGCCAATCAGCGCACGCCCTCATTGTTGCCAGAGGCAACGCGCGCGATGGCATTGTGGACAGCCTTCCACCGTGTTAGCATGCAGCCACGATTCAATCGATCCTGCGGACCAGTCCCTTCGTGCGTCAAAGACGCCCGTTGGTGGCATCATCAAACCCGCATGAAACAGTGCAACGTTTCGGACATCGCGTTCGCCGGTTACCCCGGAGGGACCATGAACCCCAGGTACGTCTTGCAACGCATTGGGCTCTTCTTCGTCGTGGTGTGGGGAGCGGCAACGCTCAACTTCTTCCTGCCACGTCTCGCACCGGGCGATCCCGTCCGATCGCGCCTCTTCGCCATGATGACGCAAGGGGGATTTCAGCAATCCGGCGTCGAGGAGATGGTAAAGGCCTATCAGGCCAAGTTCGGATTGGACAAACCACTCTGGCAGCAGTATCTGAGCTACCTCTGGGACACCGTCCATTTCAACTTCGGCTACTCGCTCTCCTTCTTCCCCAATCGCGCCCTCGATCTCATCATGCGCGCCCTGCCCTGGACTATCGGACTCCTCACCGTGACGACGATCCTCTCGTTCACGCTTGGCACCATCCTCGGCGCTCTCATTGCCTGGCCGAAATCGCCGAAGATCCTCGAATGGTTCCTCGCGCCGATGCTCACCCTCGCCGCGATCCCCTACTACCTGCTCGCGCTGATCTTCGTCTATCTCTTCGCCTTCACCTGGGGCTGGTTCCCAATCTCTGGCGGCTACAAGGCAGGCACTCTGCCCCAATGGTCGTGGACCTTCGCGTGGGATGTGATCAAGCACTCCATCCTCCCCGCCTGTTCGATCATCCTCGCCGCCATCGGCTCCTGGGCGATCGGCATCCGCGCCATGATGGTCACCACGAGTGGTGAGGACTACATGACCTTCGCCGAGGCACGCGGCTTGAAGGACAAGACGATCTTCAGCCGCTACGCCCTGCGCAACGCCATGCTTCCACAAGTAACAGCCCTCGCTCTCTCGCTCGGCCACGTCGTCTCCGGCGCGCTCATTGTCGAGGTCGTCTTCACCTATCCCGGCGTCGGATCGCTGCTCTACAACGCCATCCAGACCGCCGACTACTTCATCATCTACGGCGTCGTCTTCATGGTCATCCTCGCCATCGCGCTCGCCACCCTCGTGGTCGATCTTCTCTATCCCTTCCTCGACCCCCGCATTCGGGTGTGATCGAAGACTCATCGCCCGAGATACGGAGCGACATCAACCGTCGTGCACGAACCAACCCGAACCCCCGGAGGTAGCTGTCCGTGGACCTGTCGATGCAAGTGGAAGAACAACTCATCAACGCGCCTCCGGACTCCGATATCCGGCGCCGAACAGCGATCAAATACTTGCGGCGCAATCCGAAACTCGTCTTCGGGGCGCTGATGTTCCTCGCGTTACTCGCCTTTTCCTTCTTCGGCCCCTTCTTCGTGGACACGAAGGAATCCGCGCCGATGTCGGCAATGCCCGTCTCTGCGCCAAGCAGCGAATACCCCTTCGGCACCGACGACCAGGGCCGCAATCTCCTCGCTGTCGCCGTCGTCGGCCTGCCGTTGACCTTGCAGGTAGGACTCATCGCCGGCGTGGTCGCCATCCTGATCGGCACCATCCTCGGACTCACCGCTGGCTACGTCGGCGGATGGCTGGATATCGTCATCCGTGGCGTCTGCGACATCCTGCTCACCGTTCCCGGCCTCGTCGTACTCATCACCGTCGCGGCCTCGATCAAGGGGTCGATCAGCGTGCAGACCATGGGCCTCGTGGTCGCGGCGTTGGCCTGGATGTGGCCAGCACGAACCATCCGCTCGCAGGTCCTGAGCCTGCGGGAGCGCGCCTACATCCAGATGGCGAAACTCTCCGGCATGCGCACCCCGGAGATCATTTTCCGCGAGATCATGCCGAACCTGCTGCCTTTCCTTGCCGCCAGTTTTGTTGGCTCCGTCTCGGCAGCCATCCTCGCCTCCATCGGTCTCGAAGCCCTCGGACTTGGCCCGCAAAGCGAGCCGACGCTGGGCATGACGATCTACTGGAGCATCGCCTACAACGCGATCATCCGTGGCCTCTGGTGGTGGATCGCGATGCCGATCGCCCTCATCGTCATCCTCTTCCTCAGCCTCTTCCTCATGAGCGCCGGACTCGACGAAATCGCGAATCCTCGCCTCCGAAAGGCCGACGCATGAGCGACACAACCACCAATTCCGCACGCACCACGCGCAGTTCCCTCACCAACGAGCCGATGCTCTCGGTGGAAGACCTGCGCGTGCAGTTTCAGACCGACCGTGGCGACTTCAAGGCCGTGGACGGCGTCTCCTTCACCCTGAACAAGGGTGAACGCTTCGGCCTCGTCGGCGAATCCGGTTCCGGCAAATCGACCACCGCCCTCGCGATCATGCGCATGATCAAGCCGCCCGGGCGCATCACCACGGGGCGCATCCTGCTGCACCGCGCCGAAGGCAACATCGACATGGCAACGCTCACCGATGAGCAGATTCGCCAGATGCGTCTCTCCAACGTCTCGATGATCCCACAGGGGTCAATGAACTCGCTCAATCCGGTCCGCCGCGTTCGCGATCATTTCGAGGACAGCATCCTCGCGCACCGGGAAAACGCGTCAAAATCCGAGATCGACGCGCGAATGGTCGAATTGCTGGCGATGGTTGGCCTGCCACCAACAGCGGGCAAACTCTATCCCCACGAACTCAGCGGTGGTATGAAGCAGCGCGTCTGCATCGCGCTTGCCATCACGTTGGAACCCAACGTGATCATCGCCGACGAACCGACCAGCGCCCTCGATGTCGTCGTGCAACGGCGAGTCATGGAGACGCTTGGCTACGTCCAGGACCAGATCGGAGCCAGCGTGCTCTTCGTCGGCCACGACATGGGGCTGCTCGCCCAGTTCGTCGATCGGGTTGGCGTGATGTATCGCGGCAAGCTGGTCGAGGTCGATACCATCCAGAACATCTTCACAGCGCCGAAACATCCCTACACCCAGATGCTGATCTCCAGCTTGCCGACCCTGAGCGAGCGCGGTGCCTTCCGAAAGGCCCGTTCCGCCTCGGACCCCGCGATAGCCAGTATCAGTACGACGCCGAACACCGCGACCAGCCAATCCTGATCCGCAACGCATCGCCGGAAGGGAGTGACGTGACCCAGGCACATCCAGCGACCAACACATCAACTGGCACAACGCCGCCCTTGCTCGAAATGCGCGGTGTGACGCAGATCTTCGGCAACCCGGAGAAGGGCGGCACCATCGCCCTGAACGAGATGACTTTCACTATCCCGGAGGACAAACCGATCTTCACCTCGCTCGTGGGGGAAAGCGGCAGTGGCAAGACAACCTTCGCCCGCCTCCTCCTCGGCTTCCAGCATCCTACCCAGGGCGAGATCCGCTATCGTGGCAAGGATGTCCGCAGCCTGAATGGCTCCGAATCACGCCAATTCCGTCACGATGTCCAGGCCGTCTTTCAGGACCCCTTCGAGGTCTACAACCCCTTCTACAAGGTCGATCACCTGTTGGACGTGCCGATCCGCAAGTTCAAGCTCGCGACCTCGAAAGCCGATGCACGCGCCAAGATGGAGGAGGCACTCGTCGCGGTTGGCCTCGATCCGCGAGTGACCCTCGGGCGCTATCCCCACCAGCTCAGCGGTGGCCAGCGCCAACGCATCACGGTCGCCCGGGCCTTGCTGCTGAAACCGAAGGTCATCATCGCCGACGAGCCGGTATCGATGGTCGATGCATCGCTGCGCGCGTCGATCCTCGGCACCCTGCGGGATCTCCACGACAGCTATGGCATCTCGTTCCTCTACATCACCCACGACCTCACCACGGCCTATCAGGTCAGCGACGACATCCTCGTACTCTACAAGGGAAACGTCGTGGAATCGGGCGACGTCGTGCCAGTGATCAAGGATCCGCAGCATCCCTACACGAAACTGCTAGTCTCCTCGATTCCCTGGCCGGACCCAAGCATGCGCTGGGGCGACGAAACACCGCCCGATCCGTCCACGTTCACCATGCCGCCCGCTCTCAATCGCAAGGAGCCGCTGGCATCCGATCGCATGTCCTGACCGGCTCATGGCCGGCGGATCCACCTATTGTTCTGCTCTGTCCTGTAGATACGGCCCTTGTGGCCGTTGCCGGAACGGGGCGGCCACAAGGGCCGCATCTACAGGACCATCCCGGGATCTCTGGAGAGGATACAGTGATCACGGTGAAGGGAGGATCATCGACGCAGCGCCCGCCTGGAGCGAGCACCGGACCCAGTAACCGACCGTTCGTGAATGACCCGATGGAGTGACCCGTTCATGACCGATATCGCTGAGAAGATCAACACCACGCCGATCTCTCGCCGCAATCTGCTGAAGGGCGCCGCCGGTGCGGCCGTCGGCGGCATGCTGCTCGACATCCCCCTGCCTGCTTCCGTCATCGCCGCGCAGGAGAGCGGCCAGTTGAAGGACGTCCCGCGCAACCGCACACTCATCTTCGGTATCACCGCCGTCCAGATCACCGATGCCATGACCTTCAACCCCTACGTGCCCGGTATCTCCACCTCGACGGGCTTCCCCTACTGCTTCGAGCCAGCGTTCTATTACAACGCCTACAACACGGACAAGGTCTGTGGACCAGAGGGCATGGACTGCGATGCCGGTCTCATTCCGTGGCTGGCAACCGGATTCAAGTACAACGCCGATTTCACCGAGGTCGTCATCACCTGGCGCGACGGCGTGACCTGGAACGACGGGCAGCCCTATACCTCCGATGACGTGGTCTACACCATCGAGATGCTGAAGAAGAACGCACCGTCCCTGTCCTGGTCGATCGACATGACCAAGTGGGTGAAGGAGGCGGTCTCCACCGACAAGCTCACCACCACCATCACCCTCAACGAGCCGAATCCGCGCTTCATGACCCAGTTCTTCACCTATCACTTCGACATCGGCATGATGATCGTCCCGAAGCACATCTGGGAGAAGGAAGACCCCACCACCTATACCTTCTTCGACCTCGCCAAAGGCCTGCCCGTCACCACCGGCGCCTGGAAGATGGTGCAGAGCAGCGGAGAGCAGCGCATCTACGACCGCAACGACGACTGGTGGGCCGCCAAGACGGGCTTCCACGCCCTGCCGGAGGCGGAACGCATCCTCATCATCCCCGGCGCGGACGAGACGAAGATGGTCCAGCTCTCCATCGCCAACGAGGACGATCTCTCCATCGACCTCCGGCCGGACAATATCCAGGCGATCCAGAAGCAGAATCCCGCCGTCAAGACCTGGACGGGCACCAATCCGCCGTTCGGCTATCGCGACTGGTGGCCGATCGGTCTCGGTTTCAATTGCATGAAGGCCCCGTACGACGATCCGGATATCCGCTGGGCGATCAACTACGCGATCGACCGCGAGAAACTCATCCAGTTCGCGTACAAGGGCGCCAGCGAACCATCGATCCTGCCATTCCCGCAGTTCCCTGCCCTTGTCGCCTATACCGACCAGATCAAGGACCTGCAGGACCAGATCAACCAGTCCGGACAGGACAAGGTCGACGAGAAGATGCAGGGCAAGGGATGGGCCAAGAACGGCGATGGCTTCTGGGAGAAAGACGGTCAGAAGTTCTCGATGGTCATCACGAGCCTCACACTCTTCCAGGACATCGCCCCGATCCTCACCCAGCTGCTCATCCAGGCGGGATTCGACGCCTCGTTCAAGAATGCGATCGGCAACGAATTCGCCGACACGGTCTACACCGGCGACATCGATGCCTTCATCTTCGGTCACGGCGGCTCCGTCCGCGACCCGTACTTCACTCTGAACCTCTACCACAGCCGCTACTCGCTCCCGACCGGCCAGCGGTCGCAGCAGCCGTATCGCTGGGTGAACGAGGAGTACGACAAGCTCGTCGACGAGATGGCCATCACGGAAGAGGGATCGGACAAAGTTGCCGAACTCTTCAAGCAGGCGATGACGATCTGGGTGAAAGATCTGCCGGACGTGCAGCTCGCGCAGTGGTTCCACCGCATCCCGACCAACTCGACCTATTGGACCAACTTCCCGGACGAGAACAACCCGTATATCAACACGGCGTTCTGGCACCGGTGCTCGCCGCTCTGGATCAACACGATCAAGCCGGCGCAGTAGCGAATCCGCATTCCGGTGGACGCACCGATCCACCGGAATGCAACATGCAGAAGGGAGCCGCCGAGCAAGTCGGAGGCTCCCTTCTGTACCCTCGTGCGAAAGCCTCCCGGCACTGGTATCGTGTCGCAAGCCGACCTGAAGCCAACATATCCGGAGGATGTCCCCATGACGCACGAGGCTGCCGCCGACACAAACGACCGCCACCGCCCACGCTATCATTTCACGCCGCCACACTCCTGGATGAACGATCCGAACGGCCTCATCCAATGGAACGGCACCTACCACCTCTTCTACCAGCACAATCCCTTCGGAGCGCTCTGGGGCAACATGCACTGGGGGCACGCCATCAGCCCCGACCTCGTGCATTGGCAGCACCTCCCCATCGCTCTCGCCCCGGACGAAGACGGGCCGGACGACGGCGGGTGCTTCTCCGGAGTCGCCATCGACGCCGACGGCACCCCAACGCTCATCTATACCGGTGTCCGCAAGCCCGATCACGAACCGCAACGGCCCTGCCTCGCTACCAGCGACGATCCCGAACTCCGGACGTGGACGAAATTCCCCGGTAACCCGATCATCCCGAACCCGCCGGATGGGATCGAGCCGGTCATCTTCCGCGACCATACCGTCTGGCACGAGGATGGCGTCTGGCACCAGGGCATCGGCTCCGGCATTCCTGGCCAAGGCGGCACCGTATTCGTCTACCGCTCGAACGACCTCCTGACGTGGGAATACCTGCATCCGCTCGTCATTGGCGATGCAACCCAGACCGACCCCTTCCCCACCGGAACCGGCTGGGAGTGCCCCGACTTCTTCCGGATCGATGGTAAGGCAGGGCTCATCTTCGCCTCACACGGACCGGGCGGCCTCAATGTCGCATGGTTGACCGGAACCTATGCCGACCATCGCCTTGTGCCATCGGCCACCGGCCTTGTCGATGCCGGACCAAGCTTCTATGCACCACAGAGCTTCACCGACGATAGCGGGCGGCGCGTCATGATCGGCTGGCTGCGCGAACGTCGCGCCGACGATGCCCAGGTCGCGGACGGCTGGTCGGGCGCGATGACATTGCCGCGCATCCTGTCCATTGCGGAGGACGGCACGCTCCAGTCTGCTCCGGCACCGGAGACGGAGCTCCTGCGTGGCGACCACACGGCGATCGCCCTGGCCGACATTGCCAACGATGGCACGGTGACGACCTTCGCAGGCGATGCGATCGAACTCCTGGCAACCTTCGACGGCGCGAGTGACCCGGTCGGGCTGACGGTGAGACAGGATCGATCCACCGGCGAGCGTATCTCCATTACCGTCGATCCCACGAAGGGTGAACTCGTGCTCGACACCACGAACGGCAGCACCGATCCGGCGGCGTTCGGCATGCGCGCCGTCGAGCGTGTCGCGCTGCGGCCTGGCGAAGCCATCGTGCTTCGCATCTTCGTCGACCGCTCGGTCGTGGAGATCTTCCTGAACGACCGCATCGCCATCAGCGACCGTGTCTACCCACTGTCGGAGGCCGCAACCGGCCTTGCCGTGACCGGCAAAGGCCACCTCCAGTCGCTCGACGCCTGGAGCATGATGCGAATATTGGGCAAGTGATACAAATTCTTCAGACTTCTGGCACAATACACGCGTACCCACAGACGGCGAGACCGTTGTAAGGAAGGGCACAGGGTTTCTCGTGTTGGTATTCGCATCCGGTCGGCACGACGTCCGCGCCTGGCCGATGACGGGTACCCGCACTCCGGTTCACCGGGGGAGGAATTATGAACCGATCCGATGTACTCAGACAGATGTCGGCAACCGCGCCGGACGGCGGTGGGCTGTCCCGGCGTACGCTCGTCAAACTGGCGGGCGCAACCATGGGCGCCGGAGCGGCCATGAGCTTGCTCACGGCGTGGGGGCAGATGCACGTCCCGGGGCAAAGTTCGCCGCCGGAACTCAGCAACAACGGCAAGGGAACCAAGGTCGTCGTCATCGGCGCCGGCCCGGGCGGCTGCCCCGCAGCGTGGGAGCTGGTCAAAGCGGGCTACGACGTGACCGTCATCGAAGCGCGCGACCGCCTGGGTGGCCACGCCTTCACCGTCCGTGGCGGCTCGAAGACGATGGAATACGGCAAGGGCGACCAGGAATGCACCTGGGACGACCCGTCGATGTGGTACGACGCCGGTCCATCCCGCATCCCGTTCTATCATCGCGGCTTCTTCCACTACGCCCAGGAATTCAACGTTCCCCTCATCACCCACCAGAACCTGAACCTGAATGGATGGGTGTATGCCGAGGGCATCGACGGCCCGCTGAACAAGAAGCGCATGCGGCTACACGAGATGCAGGCCGACATGGCTGGCTACACCTCCGAACTGCTTGCCAAGGCGGTGGATCAGGGCAAGCTCGACGAAGAAGTCACTGAAGAGGATCGCCAGCACTTCCTCGAATACCTCATCAACTGGGGCATCCTCTCGGAGGATGACCTGAAATACGAAGCCTCCGACCATCGCGGCTATACCCGGGCGCCAGATGCCTTCAGTTCCGGCGAAATCGCCGATCCCTATCCCTTCTCCGACCTCGTCCCGTTCGCGGCGTCGACACTCGGCATGTCCGGTGGCTACCTCGCCGCCACGGCGACCTTCGACTGGCAAACGACCCTCGTGAAGCCGAAGGAGGGCATGAGCCAGCTGTACGAGGAAGGTTTCAAGAAGGCGCTGGGCGACCGCGTTCACCTCAATTGCGAGGTCAAGGAGATCCGCCAGGACGACAATGGCGTCCGGATCGTCTATACGAACAAGGAGACCGGGCAGACCGAAGAGGCCACCGGCGACTACTGCCTCTGCAACATGCCGCTCTCGGTGCTCGTCAAGATCACCGCCGACTTCTCCGAAAAGTTCCAGACCGCCATTCGCTCGGTGCCCTACGCAATGGCCTCGCGCACCGGCCTCGGCTTCAATCGCCGCTTCTGGGAGGAAGACGACTGGATCTACGGTGGACAGTCGTTCTCCAACATCCCGGAACTCGGCATCATCGACTACCCGGACAGCGACTATGGCGCCAAGAAGGGGGCTATCCTCTGCGGCTACAACTTCGGGAACAATGCTGCCCGCGTCAGTTCGCTGTCGTTCGATGAACGTGTCAACCTGATGCTCGACTACGGGTCCCGCATCCACCCGGAGATGAAGAAGGACTTCCAGTCCGGATTCTCCGTGGCCTGGCATCTGGAGCCGTACAGCCTCGGTGCATGGCCAACCTACACGCCAAAGAACCGGGCCGAGGCATTCCCGATCCTGCAGGAGCCCGATGGCCGCGTCTATCTCGTGGGAGAGCACCTGAGTTACGTGAACGCCTGGATCGAGGGGGCCGTCCAGGCCGCCTGGATGCAGGTCGCGAAGCTCGACAAGCGCGTGGCTCAGGGCGGATAGCGCCGATCGGCCGACGCGTCGCTGCCTGCCCCCTCGCACTGGAGGACACGATGAACTTCCATCGATCGCAATCGCTATCCCGACGATCCGTCACCCGCATCGTGGCGCTCGTCTTCCTCGTCACCGCCGTAGTCGCCGGCGCCTTCCCGTTCATGAGCGGGGCGCAGGAATCGACCCCTGCCACCCCGAACGACCAGCTCGCCATGGGGGAACAGATCTTCACCGGCGTCTGTATCGCCTGCCATCAGCCAGGCGGCGCCGGCGTCCAGGGCATCTATCCCAATCTCGCGGGCAACCCACTCATCACCATCGACGACCCGACCTACGTCATCACCACCGTGCTGAACGGCCGCGGCGGTATGCCCCGGTTCGCCGGAACCTACGATGACGAGCAGATCGCCGCTATCGTTACCTATATCCGTGGCTCCTGGGGGAACACGGGCGCGCCGGTCACCGCCGAGCAAGTCGCGAAGGTGCGTGCCGACACAAGCATGGTCCAACCGACCGGTGTCGCGACGCCGGACGGCCAGGTGCCGCGCGGCAAGATTCCCAGCACGCCCGATATCGCAACGCCGGCGATCGGTACGCCGGCCCCAGGCAACTGATTCGGCAACACAACGATCGGGGTGAGAGGCGGCGGCGGGGAAATTCCCGCCGCCG
>JASGDN010000092.1:0-99058 GCA_049841275.1 Thermomicrobiales bacterium | reverse complement strand
GCCGCGGGGTGGAGCAGTGGCAGCTCGTTGGGCTCATAACCCAAAGGTCGCAGGTTCGAATCCTGCCCCCGCTACCAATACTGGCGCGCTAGGCTGGAAAGGCTTGGCGTGCCTTTTTGATGCCTATCTGAATGCGCGTAAGTACGGAATGCCGGAGAATCCCGGCCGGTCGTCATCATTGTGACGACCGGCCGGGATTCTGTTGTGTTGCCTAGAATGTCTTTGCCCCGTTCACCGGGAGCATGATCGAATACAGGGATGTGGTGGCGGTGATGAAGAGCCGGTTCCGCTTCGCTCCGCCGAAGACGCAATTCGCCACGCCTTCTGGAACCAGCACCTTGCCGAGCAATGTTCCGTCCGGGTGGATGCAGTGGATGCCATCCGCCGCGCTCGTCCAGACATTGCCCATGTCATCGAAGCGGAAGCCGTCGAAGCCGCCGTTGGTCGCCTCGGCGAAAACCTGGCCGTTCACCAGGGTGTCGTTTGCCGAGACATCGAAGACGCGCATGTGCCGCGGCGAGTTCGGTCCCGTATCCGTCACGTAGAGCCGCTTCTCGTCCGGGGAGAAGGCGAGGCCGTTCGGCCGGTCGAAGTCGTCGGCCACGACCGTTACGTGTCCTGTCGCCGGCTCGACGCGGTAGACGAAATTGCCGCCGATCTCGCTCGTACCCTTGTGTCCCTCGTAGTCCGATTCGATGCCGTAGGGCGGGTCCGTGAACCAGATCGACCCATCCGATCGTACGACGATGTCGTTCGGGCTGTTGAAGCGTTTGCCCTCGAACTGGTCCGCGATCACAGTGATCGAGCCGTCGTGCTCGGTACGTGTCACGCGGCGGTTACCGTGCTCGCAGGAGACGAGTCGCCCTTGCCGGTCGACGGTGTGGCCGTTCGTGTATCCGGCAGGGTGGCGGAAGATGCCGACCTGGCCGATCGTCTCGTCCCAGCGGAGGATACGGTCGTTCGGGATGTCGCTCCAGACCAACGAGCGATGGGCGGGGAACCAGGCTGGGCCTTCCGCCCATCGGCAGCCAGTGAACAGGCACTCCAGGCGGGCAGATCCCTTGTGGAGGGCATTGAAGCGTTCGTCGAGCACGACGAAGGGCGACTCGGACATGGCGTTTGGTCCTTTCCCTGGATGAAGGAGGCGGTCGATAGCGGTATTCACCGTCATATCACGGCATCTCGTCAAGAGATGGGGACGAGCCTGACCGCCTTGCGTAGAGGTGATGTCGGAGGCATTGGCACTGCCTGGGAGTGCTCGAAGCGAGCGATCGGGTTCCTTGCTGCACGAATGGACAGCTTGTCCCGGCATGCTTCCGCTAGGCTTTGTTCGTACGTGCCTTCGCCCGGGTTTCCACTGGATCAGGTTCATGGCCCCGTTCCCCATCTCCATCCTCGATCGCTCGCATCTGCACGCCGGAGGCGATGCCGCAACCGCCATTCGTGAGACGATTGCCCGCGCGAAAGCAGCGGAGACGCTCGGGTTTCACCGCTTCTGGGTGTCCGAGCACCACGGCGTGCCAGGTGTGGCTGGAGCTGCGCCGGCCGTGCTCATCACCGCGCTCGGCTACGAGACCTCCCGCATCCGGCTCGGGTCCGGTGGCGTCATGGTCCCGAACCACCAGCCGCTCGTTGTCGTGGAGCAGTTCGGGACGCTGGATATTCTCTTCCCTGGCCGGATCGATCTCGGGATGGGGCGTTCGCTCGGATTCATCCGCCCGGTACGCGCAGCGCTCCGCCGTGATACGTACGATACCGCCGACTTCGCGCAGGACATCGTGGAGATCGTCGCCTACCTTGACGGAACAGCGGCGGTTCGGGCCTCGCCAGGAGCGGGGGCAGAGGTGCAGCCCTTCGTGCTTGCGAATGGCGCGAGTGCGATTGTCGCCGCGCACGCCGGCATTCCCCTGGTGATCGGCGGACCCCGGTTGCTCGAGCGCGACGATGACGGACTGACCGCTATCGATCGCTACCGGGAGGCGTTTCAGCCGTCCCGGTTCGCGAGCGAGCCGTATGTCGTGCTCGCCCTCTCGGCACTGGCCGCGAACGACGATGCGACCGGCCGGGACCTTGCGCTGCCGGAGGCGTGGGCGTTTGTTGATGCCACCTCGCAGGGGGCATATCTGCCGCTCGAAACGCCGGATGCCGTCCGGGCCAAAACGTTGACATCTCGCCAGCAGGCGCGGCTGGAGCAGATGACCGCCAACGCGATCGCCGGCAGCGTCGATGCGGTGGCGATGCGCATCCGGGAGCTTGTGACGGCAACGGATGCCGACGAAGTGTTGCTCACCGGGACGTTCCATGCGCTCGAGGCTGCGTTGCGATCCGATGCGTTGATCGCGGGGGAGTTCATGCTCTTGGCGTGATGGTATTCCGGTCGGCGTGTCGCCGGGAGCGATTCTGGCGGCACGCCAGCTCTGGGTGTCAGCATGACGGGAAGCACCGCCGGGTGTGGACGATGCTCTCCGGAAGGAGGCTTGCGACTGGTGGTGCCGACTCGCCATCGACTGCTACGCGGTGGGGTCGTTCTCCCGGAAGGCGAGGCCGCGTTCCGCCAGCAACGCCGTCAGGATGCGGATTGCCTTCGGGCCGACACCGTGCAACGCCAGCAGGTCCCGGGCCGAATGCGCGGGAAGTTGCTCCAGCGTCGTGATACCGATGTCCGCCAGGGCTCGTCTGGCTGGCGCCCCGATGTTCACCGGCAGCGAATCGAGCGCCGTCCCCGATGATTCCTTTGGAAGGTCGATCATCGTCTTTCCTTGCTCCTTCTCGCTCCGCTGGTTATTCCTTCACGGACCCGAGCGTCAGTCCATGCACGAAGTAGCGTTGCATGAACGGGTAGAGGATGATGAGCGGCAGGATCGCGATCACGATGCCGGCCGTCCGCACATTCGGCGTCACCATCGACATGCCGGACGTACCGAGATTCTCCGTCACCAGCGCATTGAGGGCCACTTGCAATGTGTACTTCTTGCTGTCGTTGATGTAGAGCACGACCGGCAGGAACTGGTTCCAGCGTCCGACCAGCTCGAACAGGGTGATCGTGGCGATGCCGGCCTGCGAGAGCGGCAGGTAGATCGAGCGGAAGATATGGAAGTCGGATGCGCCGTCCAGCTTCGCCGATTCCGCGAGATCGAACGGCACGCTCGCGAAGAAGTTCCGTAGCAGCAGGATGCTGAATCCGGAGACCATCCCCGAGAAGATGAGCGCCCAGAGCGTGTTCAGCAATCCCAGGTCCCGGTTGACGATATAGAGCGGGATCATGATGAGCTCGCCGGGGATGGCCATCGTTGCGAGGATGAAGGCGAGCAGGAGGCGCCGGCCCGGCAGGTCCTTCTGGATCAGCGTGTAGGCGGCGAGGCAGCTCAACGCGACGTGGAGCACCGTGCCGGCCGCCGTCACGATCGCGCTGTTCACGAACGCCTGCTCCAGGTCGAGATTGACCCAGACCGTCTTGAAGCCGTCGATGCTCAGGCCGCGCGGCCAGAGGATGATGCCGTGCTCCATCGAGCCGAGCGGGGACGAGAAGGCGACGGCCAGCACGTTGATGAACGGGACGATCATCACCAGCGCGAGGATCGCCAGGCATGTGACAACGACGCCGTGGAAGACGCGGTCGCTGGTGCTGTCGGCGGCATGGGCCGTGGAGGGTTGACGCGATGTGTCCTGCGTGGCGTTCACATCCACCATGTCAATCCTCCTGCCCGAAGCCGGTGATCTTCCAGACGACCGCCGTCATCGCCAGCGTGGCGAGCAGCACCAGCACGGAAATCGCACTGGCGAAACCGAGTTGATACTTCTGGATACCGGTGTCGTAGACGTAGGTCATGATCACATCCACCGCATTCTTGATCACGCCATTTCGCATCACGTAGATCTGGTCGAAGATGCGGAGCAGGCCCAGGATATTCAGCATGAAGACGACATTCATCGTCGGTTTCAGCAGTGGCAGCGTGATCTGGTACGCCTGCTGGAAGCGCGAGGCGCCGTCGATGCGCGCAGCCTCATAGAGCGATGGGCTGATCGCGGTGATGGCGGCAAGGTAGATGATCGCGCTGTAACCCATGTCCTTCCAGATCGGCAGCACGATCATCACGGCGCGCGCCCAGGTGTTGTCCGTCAGGAAGCGGACCGGGCCGATATCGATCCGGCCGAGGAGTTCGTTCACGAGGCCACCGGAGGGGTTGAGCAGGTAGATCCACATGCCGCCGATGACGACCCACGAGAAGAGGTGCGGCAGGTAGACCGCTGTCTGCGCCGTCTTCTTGAAGGTCATGAGGCGGATTTCGTTCAGGCCCAGCGCCAGCAGGATCGGCGGGAAGAACCCGAAGATCAGGATGCCGCCGCCGATCAGCAGGGTGTTCCGCACGACCTGCCAGAACTTGGCGTCGTTCAGCACATCCGAGTAGTTCTGGGTGCCCGCCCACTGTGCGCCGCCGAGGAGCTTGAACTCCTGGAAGCTGGAACTCACGCCCTGATAGAGCGGGTAATAGACGAACACGCAGAAATACGCGATGACCGGCAGGATCATCACGTAGAGCCAGAGATGGCTGCGCATCCGTTGCACTGTTCGATTGCCCATATTTTAAGGAGCCCCTGCGTACGCTGCGTTGACCTCGCTTGGGTGGGGATCGGGCCGACACCATGTCGGACCTTCATACGATCGGTCCTGATTGAGCGAAATAGCCATGTCATCCTGAGCGGAGCGAAGGACCTCCGTGCGAAGCACGTCCGGCGCAGCCGGACATTGGTGCCGCCAAGTGAGGTGCCTTACCTACTGGATCGTTCCGGTCAACTCGGCGCATGGAGTGTCCGCTTCCGTAGTATCGACCCACGGCCGATGCGCTTCGCGCGAGGATCGTCAAGCGGCGGTCGCTTGCGACCGAGCGGGAGCAGCCCATCGCTTCGCTCACGATGACAGAGATTCGAGTTCGGGCAGGCCCGTTCGTATGGAGCGCACGGTGAGAGTGAGGATCGGGAATGCCGCTCCCACCGTGCTGCCCGGTAAGGCGTCAGGCCTCGATCAGGCCGGCGCTCATGAGCGCATCGTGCATGGCGGAGACGCCATCGGCGGGCGTGAAATCACCCATGATGGTCTTGATGATGTGCTCGTCGAGGATGGGGGTGACGTCGGTGTCCCACTTCTCGTCGGTGATGGCGAGATAGCCGTTCGCCTTCGAGATCTTCTGGGCCGCCGCGAGTCCGGGAAGTTCGCCGATCGGGTTCGTCCAGTTGGAGTTGTACGGGGTGGGATCGCCGTGATCCATCCCGTGCTCCGTGCCGAGCTCGGTCAGCGTGTAGACGCCGTTGTCCACGGTGTAGTCGTTGCCCTCGATGCCCAGTGAGCCGAGCGTGATGCCGGGGAAGGTGTTCCACCACTCGATAAAGAAGAAGGCCGTATCCGGGTCGCTGGGGTTGGCCGGGATCGTCCAGACGCTCGGGGAGCCGCGGTTGATGATGACCTTGCCATCCGGGCCTTCCGCCGCCGCGATGCCGACCGCCTGGAAGGGGCTGTTCGGGTCGGACGTGTGGACCTGCGAGTTGAACAGCCCGACCCACGTATCCCAGTAGGTGACCATGCTCATCTTGTTGGTCATGAAGAGATTGCGGAAGTCGGCGGTGGTGGCGGTCGCGAAGTTCGGGTCGAGCAGCCCCTCCTTGAAGGCCTTGGCCAGCCACTCGTAGACCGGGATGGCAGCCTCGGTGGCATACGGGATGGTGCGCTTGCCGTCGACCTCGACGTAGCCGGGGAGCACGCCCTGGGCGCTCATGAAGGGCTGCACGTCGTAGGTGCCGGCCATGCCGAGCCCGAGCGGCTTGGAGCCGTCGCCGTTGGGATCGCCGTCGCGCATCGCGACCATCGTGTTGTAGAGGTCGTCGAGCGTCTTCGGCGTATCGAGACCGAGCTTGTCCAGCCAGTCCTGGCGCAGCGTGACCATGCGCGCGCCCTCGAACTTCTGGAAGGCGGAGTAGTACTTGCCGTCGATGTCCACCATCTTCCATTCGTCGGTGGGGATGACGGTGGGATTGGAGAGGATGGCCGACCCCTTGATCTTGTCGGTGAGATCGGTGAGGGCATCCTGCCCGACGAGCATCTGGACGGTGGTCTGGTTGGTGTAGATCAGGTCGTACTGGACGCCGGCGGCAAGGTCGGCGAAGAGCTTCTGGTTGTAGTCGGCAGTCGGATGGACGAGTTCGACCTCGATGCCCGTGAGGCGGGTGATCTCCTTGGCGAAGAGTTCGTCTTCTTCCGGGGTCTTGCCGCCGACGACGGCGCTGAGGATGCAGAGTTTCTTGCCTTCAAGCGGGAGCTGGCCGAGCAGGTCGTCCTGGGCCTTGGCGAACGCGGGGTCGATCTGCTTGGCGACTGGAGAGGCCGCCGGAGATGCGGCGGCGGAGGCGTCCGGTGTGGCCTGGGCGCTGGCGAGGAGCGGAGTGCTCCCGGCGAGCGCGGCGGCTCCGGCGATGGCGGCGGTACGCGAAACGAGCGAACGGCGATCGATGCATGAAGCCATGAGTCCAAGTCCCCCTGGGATGATGGCCATCTTCCGGTCCCGAAGGTGCGGTCGCGGGTGCGATGGCGATTGCATGGGCAATTCCGGGCATCGTCATGGCGCAAGGGTGGGTCTTGCGGGAGCCGCGTGGGATGCGAGGACAATGCCGGAATCGCTGGCGCACTCAGAGTAGAGCCACTCAAGGGAGGAATTGTGAAATCGTTGTCATGGCTCCAAGGAGCTGGGTCGGGCGCGCATGGAGCGTACAGGCGGGCGTGCTCAGCCGTCCGTGCCCCACATCTCCGGGACGCGGCTGGTCGCGTACTTCCGGAGCTCGGGATCGTCGTCCGTCAGCACCTCGAAAGCCTCGCGGTAGGCGCGCAGGAACATGATATGTTCGCGGTCCTGTTTTTCGCCGTGACGCTCGGCGATGGAACGCGTCTGTTTCTCCAACCGGATACGACACATGTGGACAAAGCCACCAAGGTCGAGTTTGGGGGGTGTGCCGACCAATCTCGCTTCTTCAGCATCTCGTTCTATCGGTTCCAGCAGGGGCGGGCTGACCTGGGGATTGTGGTCTTGGCCCCATTCCATGGAGATGCGATCGGTGACATAGATACGCATCTCGGGATCATTGTCCGTCAGGAACTCGAATGCTTCGCGAAGGCCGAAAAGGAACATGATGTGATCTCGGATGACCTGTTCGCTATGCTCGGTCTGCTCGGTTGGCGGTTCGGACGTCGCACGGCCCAGGAGCTCGGTTCGACCGTTGTACAGGGCAATGAATCTGTCCAGATTGGGTTGCGTGACCACGTTCTTTGTCCCCGATCGCCGGGCTGGGCGGCTGCGCCCCAGGCACCACCAGCCCAGCGATCCAATCGTTCGTCCGCTAGTAGATTGTTGTCTCTGAGTATGGGTAGTCGATCACGCAGTACCAGCCGTTGGCAAGCAGGACCGAGCCTCCCATGAAACCGAAGACGTATCCCGGAGGAACTTCGTTGGTTCCATTCCGTGACCAGAGGGTCGACCAAGGATACGCCTCATCTGCGTACGAGGTGTACCCGTCATCCCCATAGTAGAGCTCGTAGTACCAAAGCACTTCGATCATCGCTGATCCCGTGCCGCCGGAGTTGAGCTGTTGATACACGTAGACGCGCCACGGCTGGACTACGTCTGCGAGTTGAAACTGGGCGCTACCACATGTGCCCCAGACCGTTCCCTGAGGACCGACGACATCGGAGGGAGACTCCGACGATCCCTGGAGGCAGAGTCCCTGCGCATTGGCCAAGGCTTGCCCTTCAGCGGTGAATTCGTCGAACCGGCTGCAATCAATCGAGATCGTCGACTCCACCACAACAGGATCGGACAATTCCTGGGCGTGGGCTGCGTTCAACTGCACGGAAAGCAACGAGCAAACTGCGAGTAAGGCAATCGCACGACGCATGGGACCCCCGTTCGTTGAAAGGGAATGATATGAGCGCACCAAAACAATACCCCCCCTCCACAGAATATTGTCAATACTCAATGAATGGCAATACCGGTAATTCCATGAAGGAGTGGATTGTTGCGAAGCCTCAGGCCTCCGTGAGCCAGAGGGCTTCCCGTTGGAGCAACCGGATCGCGCCCGGCGCGTCGAACGCCTCCACCCCGTGGCCGATCGCGTCGTAGACGACGCGGTTTCCGGCCGCCCCCGTCGCCCAGGCGAGCGGATGCTCGATTCCTTCGAAGGTGTGCGTCGCCAGCACGGTGATCGCCGGATCGGTCTGGAGGTAGGAGTACATCTCGTCGTAGATCGGGAAATCGGTCATCCCGGCCACGATCGGATGGGCGTCCGTCTTCACGGTCACGGTTGCGTCCGAGATCGGCGGGTGCATGGAGGTGCCCGGTAGCCAGACGCCGCCGATGCGATGCTTCCAGACGGGATCGTGGGCGAAGATTGCAGAGGAGAGGTGGCGCACCATCAGTGGTCCGCCCCGTTCGACGTAGCCGTCGATGACCTTCCACGCGGACGCCCACGCCGCGTCGTCGGCGTCGTCCGGCCCTTGCAGGCCGTTCGCGACGTTCAGGATCACGAGGTCGGCATCGTCCAGATCCTCGGTGCCAATGTAGCGCGGACGGAATCCCCGGATGCGGGCGTCGATATCCACATCGCGCAGGATCTCGGCGATGCGCTGGGAGGTGGCGGCATGATCGTGGAACTTGCCGTCGTAGCGGTCGGCGCCAGTGTAGATGATGACCTTTTTCATGAAACCGGGTCCTTTTCCACGCGATCAATGCGCGTCGGATATCGGGGGGACGGGGGCATTGGCGGGGAGCAGTCCTTCGGCCTTGAGGTCGGTCCAGAGCGCGTCCGGGATGGGCAGCGTCCACCAGCCCAGGTTCTGGCGCATCTGCTCACCCGTCTCCGGCCCGGTGAGCAGGCCGCGTACGGCGGGATGGGCGAGCGGGAACTGGATTGCCGCGGCAGCGGTCGGCACGCCATGGCGGTGGCAGGTGGACGCGATGCGCGCGACCTTCGCCTGCGTTGCCTCGTCGAGCGGTTGGTAGTGGAGACGCGGGTTCGGCTGGCCATCGATCAGGCCGCCGGCCAGCGTCTGCGCAACCACGATGCCGATGCCCTTCTCCTGCGCGAGCGGGAGGAGTTCGGCGAGTCCGTCCATCACGAGCAGGGAATACCGTCCGGCGACGAGGAACCAGTCCATCTCCGTCTCCCGGGCGAAGCGCAGGAAGGGATCGACCGTCGTCAGCCCGGTGCCGATTGCGCGGATCACCCCCTGGTCGCGCAGGTCGGCGAGCACGGGGAATGTCTCCGCGATTGCCTGGTCGATACCCTCGTTCGCGTCGTGGATGTAGAGGAGGTCGATGCGGTCGAGCCCGAGCCGGGTGAGGCTCTCATCGATGGAGCGCTTGATCGCATCGGCGGAGAAGTCGAACTCCCAGCCGGTGCCGGCCTCGCCCTTCGTCGGTGCTCCGAGGACGGTGCGTCCGACCTTGGTGGAGAGGACGTAGTCGTCGCGCGGGATGCCTTTCAGCGCCCGTCCGACGAGGACCTCGGAGCGGCCGGTGCCATAGAACGGGGCGGTGTCGATGTAGCGGATTCCGGCTTCCCAGGCGGCATCGAAGGCGGACTGGGCGGTTTCGTCGGACACCCAATCGCGGCTCATGCCGGAGGATCCGAAGCCGAGATGGTGGTTCTCTCCCAAGGCAGGTGTGGGCAGATTGCGCGCGAAGATGTCCAGGATCGGATGTTGTGGCGGATGTGGATGTGGTTCAGGGGTGGGCGCTGTCATGGGATCTCCCTGCTGAGAAAAGAGGAATAGGAAACGAGCAGTCAGGAGCAAGAGAGACCGGACGAAACAAACATTCCTCGTTGTCCCGTCTCTTTTCTCACTCCTCGTTCCTCACTCCTCAGGCGTGGGTGATGCGCGGGAAGCGGGTCGGCTCGCGGGCGAGTTCGGCCTGCAACCAGCGGTGCAGCATGTCGAAGCGGATCGAGGCGTAGGCCGGATCGTCCCAGCGGTTGGTCCGCTCCTCCGGATCATTGAGCAGGTCGAAGAGCTCACCCGCATCGTCGATGCGGTAGATCGTTGCCTTGTACTGCCGCTCCACGTAGGTGCGCACGGTCAGCCGGGTCGGCTGGTGCCGGTTCTCCACAATCGCCCAATCGCGGGCGGAATCTGCCCGTCCCTGCCACACGTCCAGCTGCGAGACGCCCTGCATGATGCCCGGAATGGCGATCCCAGCGGCATCGAGGAAGGTCGGCGCCAGGTCGACCAGGCTCTGGATCGCGCTCGTGTGCCGGTTGGCGGGCACGCCTGGACCGGCTACGAGGAAGGGTAGGCGGATCAGGTCCTCGTAGGGGAAGGCGCCTTTGGCGGTCAGGCCGTGCTGGCCGAGGAAGTGGCCGTGATCGGTCGTGAAGACGATCAGCGTGTTCTCCAGGACGCCCAGGTCTTCGAGCCGGTCGAGGATGCGGCCGATCTGCTGGTCCATGAACGAGATCATGCCGTAGTAGATCGCCATGTCCTGGCGCATCTTCGCATCACTCACGCGGTGGTCGTGGAAGCCGTGATTCTCGTGCCCGTTGTCGTCCATCCAGCGGGAGAAATCGCCGTGTTCGACCTGGGTGAGGCAATGGTGCTCCGGCATCAGCTCCAGCTCACCCGGCTGGAGGGTGCCCGGCTCCATGTCGGCGGGGTCGTACATCGAGGCCCATGGCTCCGGCACGAGATAGGGCGGGTGCGGGTCGTGAAAGGACGACCAGGTGAAGAACGGCGTGCCGGCGGCAACGTCGCGCTCGATCGCGGCGATGGTTCGCTCTGCCGTCCAGGTGGTGTAGTGGAACTCCTCGGGGAGGTCCCACGCGCCGTATCGGATCGGGTCGGCGGGGTCGGCGGGCCATTTGACGAAATAGTCGCGCCAGTTGGCGAGGCCCTTTTCTTCCATCCAGATCGCGTAGTGCTGGCCGGCGTGCGCCTCGTCTGCGTGATTGCGGGCGATCTCGATGTGGTCGAAGCCATACCAGGGGCCGGTGAAATCCCGCCAGAAATCGAGATTGCGCAGGGTGGGCTGGCATTCCAGCGAGGTCTGCTCCGGAGTGGAGGCAAGGGGTTGGAAGTGGGCCTTGCCGATGAGCGTGGTGTGGTAGCCGTGCGCGCGAAGGCTGTCGCCCACGGTGGGCACGTCCTCGGCGAGCTTGACGCCGATCGTCCATGCGCCGTGGAGGGAAGGATATTGCCCGGTGATGATCGATGAGCGCGAAGGTGTGCAGAGCGGATTCGGGCAATAGGCGCGGTCGAACTGTGTGCCCATCGCGGCCAGGCGATCGAGGTTCGGCGTCTGGATGCGGGGATTGTCTCGCCCGAGGGTGAACCAGTGCTGCTGGTCGCTGGTGATGAGCAGGATGTTGGGTTTCGCGGTCTGCATCGGACGATGCTCCATGGATGGCTGGCGGATTGGACTGCCAGCACGGTACCCGATGGCGGCAGTTTGGACCAGCTTCTCATCGCCGATTCAGGGCTGATCGCCAGGAAACCGGATAATCCGGCATCGTTCGTTTGTAGGGGTGGCCCGGGTTTCAGCCAGCGCGCCAGGCCGACACGCGGTCCGCAGCGTGACGCCTGGTGAACACGTACTGATTATCCAGATTCGATATCAGGGTGTTCCCTTGAGATGTCGTGTGTCAAAGAGAATGCTGGATCGGACGAGCTCATGGCCTTGGCGTCTTCACCAATAGGCCTCACGCGGTTGGGAGCGGTCCTCGATCGCGACCAGGATGTCCAGCAGGGATCGCTCCAGCTCGATTCTGGCGGCGGCGTAGGCCGGATCGTCCCAGAGGTTCGCCAATTCATGCGGATCGGCGGCGAGATCGTAGAGTTCGCCGGTGCGCTGGCGTACGGACGCGGGCGCGCCATGCTCGACGATCAGTTTCCAGCGGTCGTGCCGGAGCATGGTGAGCATGACGGGTGGATCGTATGGATGCCCACTGTTGCGATATTCGCAGATCGCCCAGTCGCGCGTCGGGGCATCCGCGTCGCCACGGGCGAGGGGGAGCAGGCTCATGCCTTGCGCGCCGAGGAGGGGCGCGATGCCGGCCGCGTCGGTGAACGTCGGGTTGAGATCGATCCATTGCACCAGCTCGTCTCGCCGGACTCCTGCCGGCAGGTGGCCGGGCCAGCGCAGGATCAGTGGCACGCGCACCGCCATCTCGTAGAGCATCGGCCCTTTCAGCAAGAGCTGGTGGTCGCCGAGCATCTCGCCGTGGTCGCTGGTGAAGATGACGAGTGTGTTGTCGTCCAGGCCAAGGTCGTGCAATCGCGCGAGGATGCGGCCGGTCTCGTCGTCGATCAGGGCAATCATCGCTGCGTAGGCTGCCCGGAGTTCCCTGACCTCGTCGGGAGTGTGATCGGCAAAGCCTCGGGCATGCCCGGCATAGCTCTCCGCCGAGGCCTCGCGCTGGATTTCCGGTTTGGTATCGAGCTCGCCGGGGAAGCCGATGGGGTCGGGCAGCGTCTCCGGATCGACGCGGTCGAGATACTCCTGGGGCGCGACGAATGGGTGATGGGGATCGTAGAAATTGACCCAGAGGAAGAACGGTTGCGATGGATCGGGCCGCTGGTCGAGGAACTCGATGGCGCGTTCGCCCGTCCAGTGGCTGTAGTGCGCCTCTGTGGGCATGGTATCGAAGCTGGCCGGTTGGTGCCACACATGCTGGCCGCCAGCGCGCGCCGCGTCGAGCAGGTCCGGATGATGTTCGGCCAGCCAGCGATGGTAGTCGTTTTCCGGCGAGGCGTGAGAGGGGTCGTGCGCCCATCGGTAGACGCGATATCCGTCGTCGGGCAGGCGTTCCTCGGTGCGGCCATTGAAGCAGGCCGCGAGATGCATCTTGCCGATCATGCCGCAGTCGTAACCTGCCCCGACCAGGGCGCGGGACACCAGGCCGGATCCGGGGCGCAGCGCCACGCCGTTTGCCCACAGCCCGTGGACCCCCGGATATTGGCCGGTGACCAGGCTGGCGCGGGAGGGCGCGCAGACCGGGCTTTGCACGTAACACTGCTCGAAGCGGACACCGTCTGCGGCGAGGGAATCGATCGCCGGCGTCTGGGCGACCGTGTTTCCGTAGCAGCCAAGCGAATCCCAGCGTTGCTGGTCGGTGCAGATGAACAGGATGTTGGGCTTCGCGGTCGTGGTTGGCATCCAGTGACGCTCCAAGCGTTCAGGGCGGATCGGATGCACGCACCCTACCCGATGGGTGGGCGTTCGGCCAGCGTTCTGGACGACGTCATATGAAGGCCGATGTCACGTCCGGAGCATCCCGATTGCGCCGGGCCGAGTCTGCCAACGCCGGGGTATGCGCCGTGCTCTATGGGGTGGGTCGAATCATCGCACCGGGCGATGGCGCCGGGTGGACAAAGGGACGGGAAGCTGATGCGACGGCGGCTGCGGAACAATGGGCTGGCGTTGACACTGCTGGCGATCTTTGTTGCCGTCTTCATCGGGCAGAGCCTGGTGGGCTGGCAGGTCTACAACCACGACCAGCGCGAGCATGGTGAGGTAGCGGTTGGTTACATCGCCTACGTGCAGACGCCCTCGTTCATGGAAGTGACGTTCGAGAACTGGGAGAGCGAATTCCTCCAGATGGCGGCCTATATCCTACTCACCGCCTGGCTCTTCCAGAAGGGATCGGCCGAATCGCGCGATCCCGACGCGCTTGAAGGAAACGATGGCGGGGCCTCGCAGCCGGATGGCGGCGCGTCTCCCGACGAATGCCCGTGGCCGGTGCGCCGGGGCGGATTCTGGCTGAGGCTCTACGAGAATTCGCTGCTGATCGCGTTCGCCCTGCTCTTCGCGATGTCGTTCGTGCTGCATGCGATCGGCGGAACCGGCCAATATAGCCAGGAGCAGGAGGCGCACGGAGGAATGGCCGTCTCGACGCTCCAGTACCTGCGGAGCGCGCAGTTCTGGTACGAATCGCTGCAGAACTGGCAAAGCGAGTTCCTGGCGGTCTTCGCGATCATGGTACTGACGATCTTCCTGCGGCAGAAGGGATCGCCGGAATCGAAGCCGATAGACGCACCGCATCACCAGACCGGGGCCTGAAGCGATGGTGTCTGGCGTCGGCTGCGGCCGGCGATCCTCGGTTGCCAGGTCACCCACTGGCGCCGAGGATTTCCTTCGCGCGTGCCTCGCGGGCGGCGGTGATCTCGTCGATGAACCCGTGCATGCTCCGCAGGGCATCGCGGCGATGACGCCCCGTGAGGTAGTCCACGTAGAGATGACCCTTCAGGTGGTCGGTCTCGTGGATGAGGCAGCGGGCGATGTAGTCGAAGCCTTCCACCACTACCGGGTTTCCCTGCCAGTCGACGCCGCGCACGATAGCGTGGTCGAAACGGGCGACATCCTTGTAGATACCGGGTACGGAGAGGCAGCCTTCGCTGTCCGTGACGCGCTGGGAAGCGTGCCCCTCGGCATCCGGGGTGCCGATGTCGATGACGGGGTTGCAGATATGCCCGACCTCTCGCTGGCCATCGTCCGATACGTCGTAGGTGAAGAGCTGCAGGCCGACGCCAACCTGGTTGGCGGCCAACCCGACGCCATCCGCAGCGTACATGGTGAGGAACAGGTCGCAGACCAGCTGTTCCAATGCCGGGGTGCTGAACTGCTCCGATGTCACTGGCGCACACGGTTCGCGCAGGACGGGATCGCCCGCCACCACGATCGGGAGCAGGTGGCCGCGCAGGGCCTCCGGCGCGATGGTGGGGTAGGTATCGACCGGCGTGCCGTTGACGCGGGTCGCCGGTAGGGTCTGGGGTTCCGGGGTGGGATTGGTATCGGACACGAAGGCGGTCTCCGGTGATCGCGGCGGACTGGCCACGGTAACGCGGCCTCGGATGATCCGCCAAGCATACCCGGTGTTCTTCGAGAGAGGCCGTTCGTTTGCGGACCTCGTTCGGTGATCCGCCCTGCTGGCGACGGAACCCGTGACCGCGCCAGCGCCTTTAGGGAGTGGGGAGGGAGGTGGCACGGCTGTTGCCGCCTCATTCGTGTGGTATTCATGGGATGATCGGAGAAATTCCGGTCGTCGCGAGCTTGTCAAAGCCAGGCGGCAATACGAGAATCGGGACAGTATCCAGACTGGCCTATCCGCCAGCAGGGTTCGCTCGTTCTCGCGCGTCAGTCTGGCCGAGGCTCCAGCCAGGCCAGGGGAGACGGGCGAACAGCGTCCTGCCGGGTTGGCGATTGCCCCGCATGGGCACCAGGAAGCAGCATGTCCAGCAGTCCTACACCGCGCATCTACGGCGGGAAACGCACCCAGCAATTCGATCATTCCGGCGTCAAGCTGCCGGAAGGCGGCCTCTCGCGGTTCATGACGTGTGCGGGGCGTTCGGCGCTCCGCCATTGTCCGTATTGCGGTGGCAAGCATATCTTCAAGAACTGGTTCTCGCTCAAGGAACGTTGCCCCACCTGCAATGTGCTCTACGAGTATGAGGATGGCTACACGGTGGGCGCATATGCGATCAACCTCATCTTCACGGAGTTCATTGCGGTCGGCATCACGCTGTCGCTGCTGATCTGGTCCAGCATGTCGGTGCTTGCCCTGCAGATCACCGGGGCTACGCTGGCGATCGGCCTGCCGATCATCTTCTATCCCTACTCCGTGCTGCTCTTCATCTGCCTTGATCTGGCCTTCCACAACCCCGGCGATTTCTCCGAGCGGCCACGCGTCTAGACCGAAATCCGGCTGGCGGCGCATCCCGGAGCGGATCGACAAGACGCCTGTCCTGAGCCTTTGGGGGATGCTCAGGACGGGTGCTGTCGAAGGACTTGACCGGCTACGAGGTTCGCTGCGACCGATTCGGCTGTAGGCTCCCGGCGCGGTCATGGGATCATGGTGGCCTCGGAGGCGCAGCCACCGTTGACGTTCCGGGGTATGCGATTCTCTGCAGCATTGTGCGGGGGAACGCTTCCGTTGCGGGGATGGCGTGGTATCGTGCGGGAACGTGCATGATGGTACCTCGTCGGAAAACGGAGCGGACGGGCATTGCGCTGGTACATCAGTTTCCACGGCGGAGAGGGACAGCACGCCTGGAACAACATCCACAGCTTCGATCTGGATGGCAAGCCGCTTGGCAAGGTGCTGGCGACGCATGACCTGCCGCATGGCACCGGTCTTCGCGAGTTGCGTGGGTTTGCCTTTGGTCCGGACGGCAACCTCTATGTCGCGAATGCGTATCGCGGCGCCTCGCAGGTGCTCTGTTTCGATGGGGAACGCGGGCACGACGGACGACATGCCTTCCGGGGCATCTACGTCGAGCAGCATCGCGCCAATCCTGGACTCGCGCATCCCTTCGATGTCTCTTTCGGGCCGGATGGTCACCTCTACGTCCCGAGCCAGGACACGAACGTGGTTGGGCGTTACTACGGGCCGGGATCGGCAGCGGACGAACGGGGCCAGCCGATGCCACTGCCACCGGCGCTCGCAACGTTCGGGGCAGATCTGTTGCCGGGGACGTTCGTGCCGTCGGCCAAGCATCACAGCCGTGGAGTCCGCACCGTGCGAAGGACGGTTTTCGGGCCGAACGGAGCCCTGTTCGTCGCGGATCGCGATGCGAACAGGGTGAAACGGTACGACGGCGCCACCGGCGACTTCCTCCGTGAATACCATCGTCCGGACCTGACGACCCCGGTTCACCTCGTGTGGCACGCCGGGACCGGGTGCATCCTGGTGGGAAGCCGGGATGCGAATGCCATCTTCGCGATCGCGCCGGATGATGGCGCGGTGGCGGCGTTCGTCGAACCGGGAGCGGGCGGGCTGCGTGGTCCGGCCGGAATGGCGTTCGGACCGGATGGCTGGTTTTATGTATGCAGCCGCGAGGCGAAGCAGATCCTTCGCTTCGATCCGCGCACGGGCGAACCAGACCGGGACCCCTTCATTGATGTGCTGCCCGACTTTCCGGAGTTTATCGCCCTCATCGACAGGTGAGGCGCTGGATCTCGTGGTGGCCAGCAAAGGCAGACGCCTGGCCGATACGGCCTCGGAGGGCTCCCATCGATGACCACAGATCGCCCCCACCCATTGCTGCTCGTCGATTTGCAACAATGACTTCACGCGGCATATCCCGGAACGCGTGGCGCGCCTGATCGAACGCGACCGGCCCACCTACGATCCGATCCTGGCCACGCGTTTCATCAACATCGAGGGCGGGCCGTTTCGCCGCTTCCTCGACTGGCACAGCTGCGCGACCTCGCCGGAAATCGACCTGGTGCCGGAAATCGAGCCGTACGTCGAGGATGCGCATGTCTTCTCGAACCGGGCAGTGCGGGGATGTCGCCGGAGCTCGTTTCCTGGCTGGCGGAGCACAGGGTGGAGCGGGTGATGCTGGCCGGGATCGATACCGACATGTGCGTGCTGAAGATCGCGCTGGACATCTTCGATCTCGGGATCGAGCCGATCATCCTGGTGGACTGTTGTGCGAGCACGGCGGGACTGCAATCGCATCTTGCCGGACTCGCGGTGCTCGCGCGCAACATCGGTGCGGACAAGCTGCACGATGCCGGCCTCGGTGGCGGTACCCTCGCGGCGCCGCTTGCCCACGCGGTCCATACCGCGATTGCTGGCGACGCGGTGTAGGTGTTGGCGGTGTCGTATGCTCTCCGCGGACCCCCGGTGGGGATGGGCGTTGACAGAATGGGAAGGATGCGCGGGTGGCGGATGGACTGTTCGGGAAGCATGGCAGTGGCGCGGGACCGGGGCGCAGGGCATTGGCCCCGATTGCGACGTTGCTGGATCTCTACCGCGTCGGCGGGCTGTCCAATCCGCGCGACCTGCGGTTGTTGGCGGAGGCGATGAGCGATCCGGAGGTGGTCGCTGCGCTCGCGATCACCGAGCGTGAAGCCACCGACATCCGGCTCCGGGCCGATGCCGCGAACGGATAGTGGCTAGTGGTTGTGGCCGTTTGCGGTTCGGGCCAGGTGGGCTTGCCGGAAGCACCAGAGCGACACCAGCGGCAGGCAGAAAGTGAGGGTCTGATCGGCGCCGGCCCCTCCATGGCTGGCCGCCCAGAGCAGGATGAGTCCTCCGACAAGGGCCATCACCACGCTGATGCCACCGGCGACATCGGGTCTCCAGTAGGCGATCAGGACGACGAGCATGGCCCAGACTCCCATCTCCGCGCGGGTTGCCGACAAGGCGGCGAGCAGCAGGGCGAGGCGGAGCCAGAGGAACCGGCCGTATTCCTTCCAGCCCGGTTTGGCATCGACCAGTACGACGACATTCGCGATCAACGTGATCAGGGCGAGTGCCGCGAAGAGCGTCCCGGGCACGGCGGCGATCGCGTTCGGATTCGCGACAGACACCAGAAGGAGCGAGCAGACGACGAGCTCTGCGACATCGGCGGCCAGACCGAGCCAGGCATCGACGAGCGTTGCGACGAGGATGGCGATGCCGAGGAGCATCGCCTTCCAGATCAAATCCGACTGGTAGTCGGTGGCCACGTCGGTGAAGATGGCTCCCGAGAATCCCAGCATGAACATGACCGCGCCGAGGCCCAGTCCGATGGATCGGTAGATGAGGACACGGTGCGTGCGTCGCTGCGCTTCTGCGGGATCGTGACCGGCCGGGAATGGAACCATCGTGTCCCCCATCTCTGGTGTGAACGATGATCGCGGGTAACTGGTGAGATACCCTATTTGCGGGCACGAACTCAACCAGTGCGGTGCACCCAGATATCGGCCGCGACCAGAATGTTCGCGATGATCGTGATGGTGGCGATACCTGCGAGCGGGAGGGACGGCATGCTGAACACGCGAAGCATGGAGTCGTGGAACGACTGGGCGAGGGCGCTGCAGACCGCGCTCTCGGCCAATCCCGCGACGAGTCCGGCCCATGGGTTGAATGCCGTGGCGAGCATGACAACGATCGCAAGCCCGAGGCCGGTCCAGTAGAGATTGGCTTCATGGTGGGTGGCATCGTCGAAAAAGAGCGCGATGAACCCCGCTCCCAGGAACAGGATGCTGGAGAGTGCCAGGGCGACCGCCCGGTAAGATCGCGGTGTGGGCGGTCAGGCGTGATGCCGCAGTGCTGGTGGAGGACGGAATCATCGCCGGAACCTCTCATGGCTGGTCGATGTGCCGTGCCGTGCGATGGACAGGGGCAGAACGACATCGGTGTCCAATTGTTGTATAGAAGACGCCGTGCCGGATCGCGTGGTTCCGGCGAAATGGTCACGGGATGCGCGGGGCCGATCCGGCAACCGCATCCAGCCAGAAACGATCGAATGCCGGGCCGTCGATTGCGGTGACGACATCGAAGCGGCGACCGCCTTCGGGATCGATGTGGGCGACAACGAGGCCGTCTTCGATTGCGAATGCAAGTGGCATTCGCTCGATCGTGACGCCATCGCGCCAGCCAAGCGCGATGGCGACCGCCAGGCCATCGTGCTGGAAGTTGACAAGATCAGGCGGCAGGGCGGGGGCGGCCGGACAGAGCGTTTCTGCCAGGCGTTCGTCTGCGGCGAATGCCTCCGCCTGTCGCGCGATCAGCCGGGCGAGGGCATCCCCGGCGTGCAACTGGCCGAGATCGCGCCGCCGGAGCGCCGTTTCGACCGTCACGCTCAATGGCACCAGGATCGGCGGCGTCTTACCCTGCGCGGCGGCGTTCAGCACGCGATGCGCGGAGACGACATCGACCTGCACATTGAAGTCGTCGGCGTTGCCCCAGGCGGGATAGCCGGGACGCGGTGGCGACCATCGGGCGAATCCGCCCATCTGGACGTATGGCGCGCGGGCGAGTGCGCCGGGATGGGCATCCTCCAGTAACCGGAGATTCGTGAGCGGGCCGATGACGATGACCGTTGCGCCGAGGTCGATGCTGCGTTTCAGGAGGGCGACGGAATCATCCGGTGGATTCGGTGCTGGCATGACCGGTTCCGGCCAATAGCGCGTTGCATCCGGCAGCCCGAGCGGGTAGGGATACCAGCCGCCGGACGTGTCCGCGCCCGCCGCGACTGGGATGTCTTCGTGCCCGGCGATGGCGAGGGCTTGCCAGACCATCCCGGTGCGCTGGCCGTCGGTATCGCCGATGACGGTGGTGCCGGTGAGCTCGACCGGTTCTTCACTCGGCCAGCGCAGGAGGAGCGCGAGGGCGCAGAGATCGTCGATATCGCCGCCGAGATCGGTATCGAGGTGGATGCGGTGCGTCGGCATCGATCGATCCATGTCAGTGGCCCGCGCTCTGGTAGTTCCGGGATTCCCGGCGGAAGAGCGAGACGGCGAGGACCATCAATGCGAGCCCGATTGCCGGGGCCAGCCACGCCACCCAGCCGGGAAACGGCAGTTCGGCGGTGCGATGCAGCAGGACGGTCGCGGGAATCCACGCCATGAACGCCATCGGCACGATCCACGTCAGGAAGTTGCGCATTGGGCGGTCGAAAATCGTCATCGGGTAGCTGGCGAACCGGCCCTGGAAGTCGTCGAACACGATCCGGAGAGGCAGGGTGTCCATGAACCGGAAGGCGAAGGCCGCCGTTCCCAACTGGAACGCGCCATCGATCATCGCGCCGCCGATGATGGCGAGTGGCAGGAAGAGGACGAGTGTCGGTGTCCACGCGATGTCCACCCGGGTGAGGGCGACGGTCAGCAGGATCAGCCCGGATGCGAAATCCCCCAGCGGCGGGATGCGGAACTGGGTGAACATCATCTGCGCCCAGAGCGGCATGGGTCGGATCAGGTAGCGGTCCCAGCCGCCCTCCTGCACCGTGCGGTCGAAGCGGAAGAGCTGGTTCATCGAAACCGTCCACAACCCGTGCGCGGTGAGCCGGATGCCATACAGCAACCCGACCTCCCAGAGGCTCCAGCCCGCAACGGCGTCGAATTGCGTCAGCACGATCGCCACGAAGATGAACCCGACCGACTGGAAGAGGAAGCCGAAGAGCAGGCTCATGATGAAACTGGCGCGGTACTGCATCTCGCCCCGGATCGAGGCGAGGCTGGTGTGCCAACAGATGCCAAACAGCGTCATCTCAGCCTCCTTGCACGACGAGGCGGCGTTGCGCCCGGTTCCAGACCTGCGCGACAGCTACGGCCAGGATCGCCAGCCAGATCGCCTGGATGCCGATCGCGCGCCACATCGCGCCGCCGGTCGCCTGTTCGGTGTAGATCGAGGCGGGTAGGTAGGCAATCGCCTGGAAGGGCAGCCATTCCGCGATCGTGCGAAGAGGGCCTGGCATGAACCAGAGCGGGATCAGCGACCCGGCGAAGAAGCCTCCTACCAGCCCGACCATGCTGCGCATGCCGCCGATGTTCAGGAGCCAGAACGCCGAGAGGCCGACCAGCAACCAGATCTGGATGCTGACCGCGAAGGCGAGGCCGAAGCTGAGCAGGAAGACGAGGAATGCTCCCGGCGAGGGCGGCGTCAGCGAGCCGAGCAGCAGCAGGCCGGGCACAACGACGATCAGCAGCAGCCACGTTCCCACCGAATGCCCCAGCTCCAGGGCGAGCATCTGCCGGATGAAGCCGATCGGGCGCACCATGTCGATGGCGACCTGGCCATCGTCGATCCGGGTGTGGATCTCGTCGGCGATGATGGGATAGATCATGAAGTTGATCATCCCGATGACCGTCAGGTAGGTGATCATGGTGTCGACCGAGACCCCGTTCACCTGCTCGGCGTTGCCGTAGACGGCCTTCCAGATCGCTTTCACCAGCAACAGCTGAAAGAAGACCTGCAGGATGCCGAGATAGAGCCACGTCCGGAAGGCGTAGGTGCGGCGGAGGCCCATCCGGAAGATGTCGCGCAGGCCAGGATTGACGATCCGCCCGGCGGCCGTGTGTGGCGGGGCGATCATGCGATCACCTCCCGCGCTTCGTAGATCTGGCGGATGATCCCTTCCATCGCCGGTTCGCGAACGGCGATGTCGGCGATGGGCGTGCGAGCGGCGATCGACGCGATCAGGTCGCTGACCGCGATCCGTTCCGGCTGCACCTCGAACGAGGCCCGCATTCCCTCATGACTGACGACATCGACGCCCGCTGGCAGGTCGCTAAGCACCCTGTCTAGCGCATCGACGCCTTCGCCGCTGACGGTGACATCCACGAGCCGGGTTGGCGCGAAGCGGTGCTTCAGCTCGGCGGCCTGGCCGTCGAAGAGCACCCGCCCCTGGTCGATGATGACGATCCGTTTGCAGAGGCGCTCGACATCCTCCAGGTCGTGTGTCGTGAGCAGGACGGTCGTCCGGCGGTCGCGGTTCATCTCCTCGATGAAGGTGCGGATGCGCTCCTTGGCGACGATGTCGAGCCCGACGGTCGGTTCGTCGAGAAAGAGGATGGGTGGCCGGTAGAGGACCGCCGCGGCGAGGTCGCCGCGCATGCGCTGGCCGAGGCTGAGCTGGCGCACCGGCGTTTGCAGGAATGGTCCCATGTCGAGCAACTCGGCGAGCTGGTCCATGCTCTGCCGGTAGTCGGTCTCGCTCATGCGGTACATGCGCCCGATCAGGCGCAACGACTCCTGCAAGGGCAGTGCCCACCAGAGTTGCGTGCGCTGCCCGAAGACGACGCCGATATTGAAGGCGTTGGCTTCGCGGTTCTCCCACGGGACGAGTCCGGCGACGCGGATCTCCCCGGATGTGGGGACGAGGATGCCGGTGAGCATCTTGATCGTGGTGGACTTCCCGGCGCCGTTCGGGCCGAGGTAGCCGACGATTTCGCCCTCGTCGATGGTGAAGCTGACGCCATCGACGGCGCGGACGGTCTCGGTTTCGCGGGTGAAGAGGGTGCGCACGGCGGAGAACCGGCCTTCGACGGCCCTGGTTCGCGTGAAGTCCTTGATGACGTGGTCGGCCTGGATGATCGGCATCGACGATAACTCCTCCCTGGAAATAGGGCGATTCATACCCACTTGGGATATGCGATCGGTGAGGGGGAGGTTAGCGTGGTGCCATGGGGTCAGTCTCTGGGCGAAAAGACGTGCGGGCCGGGTTGTTCGAGGGGCTAGCGTACCACACGCTGCTGCGATCTGGCCGGATCGCAGCAGCGTGACTTCGCCGGTGTGTCGGGTATCAGGCGCGGCGTTCGGGCAGGGTACGGAGCATACCCGCGATCAGGATCGCGGCGGTGACCGTGTGCAGCAGGCCGAGGGTGACGACGGACGATGCATTCGCCGCGCCGGTCAGCGAGAGCAGGGAGACGGCCCAGACCACCACGCCGACGATCGTCCAGATCCGGGCGGGTCGTGGCGCCAGGCGTTCGATCAGCATGGCAACGAGCCATGCGACGATCCCGGCGACCACTTCACCGACACGGATCACCTGCTCGTCATCCTGGACCGTGGCGTGCGGCCAGTTTCCTGCCAGCCCGCGCGAGACGAGGATGATGACGACATTCACGACGATGGCGAGCACGATGGAGCCAGTGCGTATTGCCCAAGAGGGTAATGTGGGTGTGCGTTGCATGGATACCTCCCGGTGGTGGGTGAGGGTACGATAGGGACCGATGATGCATGCGTCCCCGGCGGGGCCGTAACCGTGAAGACGGGGCCAGAGTCCGGTGCATAGGTACCAGGCGTTGGTCACCACCTGCATGATCGCGACCGTCGCCAGCATCATCCCGGTCTGCATGGCGGGGACGGCGTGGATCGGCATCGTGTAGGCCAGTACGACCCGCAGCACGGCGTCGATCAGCAGGGCGACGCCCCACAGATCGCTGCCTGGCTCGCCGCGTCTGGCCGGTCGCTGTAGCCGATCCGTCCGTTTGCGCCGGCGTGTTGACGGGGATTGACAAACGGGAAGCAACTGCATACGCTAGCGCACAGAATAGATCGTTGCATTTCGTCTTCGGATGGATGCGGATCGAAATACAGGCGATGACAGGGACGAGTACCCGGCAGGGTGGAGACAGAGAACCGCGGTTGCTGTGAAGCGGGCTCAGGAATGCCGGAGAAAAAGACCCTCGAGCCTCGCCCCGAACCCTCTCCGGAGGCAGTAGGCGGCGACGGGACGGTCCCACGGAACCGGCGGCTCCCGTTACAGAGCCACTGCATCGCGTCCGCAAGGATGCTTGCAGGCAAGGTCGCCGGGCGTGAGCCCGCGGCAAACAGGGGTGGTACCACGGGCCAACACCGCTCGTCCCCGGTTCAAGGGGGGATGGCGGTGTTTTTGTATGCCCTGGCATGCGATGGCCGTCCCCGATCTTGCGCGCAGGTGCGGAGCCTCATCCCGCACGTCGCGTGTTTGCCGCCGGAGGTCAGACCGATGAGACCTGAACGCACGAGACCATTCAACACACCCGGAGATCGGGGATGCGAATCCCCTCGCTACCGGGAATCCCTCACACGCGACAAACACTCCAAGCGCTGCGCCTGAGACGGGTGGCGTACATCTGCGCCATCTGCGGGCAAGGATCGTCACGCCGACGATTGCCCGTACGTCTCAGGCCTTCAGGGTCCCGCATCAGGACCGGCCCGTTCTGGCCGGTTCCGGGGTTCCGTATTTTCGGAATCCGCGCTTCCGCCCCATTCCGCTTGAGAGGACTGTTCCCGTGACCACGATTGCAACCACCACGACTCCCGTCAACGACGCGAACGCCACCCTCGACCTGCGCGGCACCTGGACTGCCCTCGTCACGCCGTTCCGCGACGGCGCGATCGACGAGGCCGCGCTCCGCAATCTTGTCGAGACGCAGATCGAGGGCGGCGTGACCGGCGTCGTTGCCTGCGGCTCCACGGGCGAGACGCCGACTTTGACACTGGACGAGTTCATCCGCACCGTATCCACCGTCATCGAGCAGGCAGCCGGCCGTATTCCCGTGATGGTCGGGACCGGCTCCAACGACACGGCCACGACAGTCCAGCGCACGCAGATCGTGCAGGACCTGGGTGCCTCGGCTGCGCTGGTCGTCATGCCCTGGTACAACAAGCCGACGCAGGAAGGGCTTTTTCAGCACATCCGTCACGTCGCCATGCAGACCTCGTTGCCGATCGTGATCTACAACGTGCCGGGTCGCACCGGTGTCGATATCCAGGCGCGGACGGTTGCCCGGCTGGCCGCGCTGCCAACCGTCGTCGGGATCAAGGAGGCGTCCGGCTCCGTCGACCGCGTGAGTGAGATCGTCGGTCTCACGGCAGATGTCGATCCGGCCTTCGTGGTGCTCTCCGGCGACGACTCCCTGACCCTGCCGATGATGAGCGTGGGAGCACAGGGCGTGATCTCCGTGGTCAGCAACATCGTGCCGGGCGCGGTGAGTGCGCTCACCCGCGCGGCGTTGCGTGGCGACTTCCTGGCCGCGCGAACGTTGCACCTGGAGCTTTTCGACCTCTGCAACGCGATGTTCGTGGAGACGAATCCGGTGCCGGTGAAGGCTGCCGCCGAACTGCTCGGCCTCACGACCTCCGAGGTGCGGTTGCCGCTGGTCGGACTCGCACCGGAATCGCGGACGCGCGTCTTCCAGGCGCTCATGGCCTGCCGCTTCACGGCGCAGCGCGTCGTGTTCGGTGAGGAGTCGGTGCATATGCATGGGCAGATCGACGAGCTGGCGCTGGGGGTGGCGGCCTGATGCCGGCGGCGTCAGGGCCGGTCCGGATCGGCATCGTCGGCATCACCGGGCGTATGGGCCGGGAGATCGTCGCGCATGCGGCGAACGATCCTGAGGTAGTGGTGGTTGGCGGCATCGCGCGGTCAGGAAGCGCGGTCGCGGATGTCGCCGGTGTGCCGGTCGTCGCGTCGCTGGCGGACCTTCTCGCGCAGGTCGATGTTGTCATCGACTTCTCGACACCGGCGGGGAGCGTCGCGGCGGTCTCTGCGGCTGCGGAGGCGGGCATTCCCATCGTCGTCGGGACGACGGGTCTCGATGCCAGGCAGATGGAGGCCATCCGTGCGGCATCGGCGCGGACGGCGGTGTTCTACGCGCGGAATACGGCGCATGGCGTGAACGCGTTGCTTGGGCTGCTGCCGCAGATCGCGGCGGCGCTTGCCGGGTACGATATCGAGATCGTGGAGATGCACCATCGTCACAAGAAGGATGCGCCATCGGGCACGGCGCTGGCGTTGGGCGAGGCGATTGCCGCCGGACTGCCGGAGCCGCCGGCGCGGACCGTGCGCGGCCGGGACGGTTTCTCGCCGCGCCAGGCCGGGGAGATCGGCTACCACTCCCTGCGTGGTGGCGGCAACACCGGTGAGCACACGATCGTCTTCGCGAGCGAGGGGGAGGAGATCCGGATCAGCCACCGCGCGCTGAACCGGGGCGCCTTCGCCGCCGGGGCGATCCGGGCGGCGAAGGATCTCGTCGGCGAGGAGGCAGGCTGGTACGGTCCGCAGGGGTAGGATTCGGTCGAGCGACGGCGTAGGCGCCGCGTGCTTCGGGAGGATATCGGGGTGAAGGATGCGGCATCCGCGCCGCACGCTCGCGGGCAGCGCGTGGCCTGGACGGATTTGCCCGCGCATATCGTGACCGCAATCGAGAAGGCGATGGGCGCCCCGGTGGTATCCGCGCACTCGATGAGCGGGGGATTCTCGCCCGGCGTGGCGGCGCGAATCGAGACGGCTTCCGGAGAGCGGGCGTTTGTGAAGGCGGTCTGCGCCGTGCCCAACGCAATCGCGCCGACGTTCCACCGGCGGGAGATCCTCGTCAACCGCGCGTTGCCGGACGATCCGGCGTTGCCTGTCCCGCGTCTGCGGTGGTCGCTGGACGAGGGCGCTGATGGCGACCAATGGGTGGTGCTGCTCTTCGACGCCATCGATGGGCGTGAGCCCCACCAGCCGTGGCGGGACGACGAATTGTCCCGCGCGATCGCCGCGCTCGACGTGCTGGCGGATCGCCTTTCGCCATCCCCGATAGCGGCAATCGAGGTCGGCCGGGCGAGCGCGTGGAGCATCGTCCGCACCAATTTCTGGCGGCTGCGCGACAATCCGGACGACCGGCTGCGGCTCGATGCGTGGACGCAGCGTCACCTGGTGGATCTGATCGCGTTGAGCGACGGCGCCCCGGAGGCAGTCGAAGGCGAGACGTTGCTGCATGTCGATCTGCGCGCCGACAACATGGTGATGACCGATGACCGCGTGTACGTGGTGGACTGGCCGCACGCCCGGATCGGGGCGGCATGGCTCGATCCGCTCTTCATGGCGCCGAGCGTGACGATGCACGGCGGCGGCGATCCCGATGCCTTCCTCATGCGGTGCGCTGCCGCGCAGGGTGTGGACCGGCACCGGATCGACGCGGCGCTGGCGAGCGTGGCGGGGTTCTTTACGTCGTCGGCACTGGAGCCGCCGGCGCCGGGGCTGCCCGGCTTGCGGGTCTTCCAGGAGGCGCAGGGGGCGGTCGCCCGGCACTGGCTGGCGGCGCGCATGGCATGGGATTGACCCGCTGGTCCAGCATCAATGGTTCCGATTGTGCGGGGCAGGATGTTCGTTCGGTGGTACGTCAACGACAAGCCTGGAGGGATTCATGATTGGACGCATGGTCAGGCGACGGTTTGCGGTAATGGGAGGTCTCGCGGCGACATTAGTTGTGACGGGGATGGGAGGCTCGATCGTTCTTGCCGACGATGACGCCCATGGGCATGGCAAGACGTTCGGGGCGTGGCTCTACGAGGGCACCTGTGACACGCTGGCCGCGTCGCCGCTCGTGCAGATTGGCGATCTGGAGATCGATGACGATGGTGATGCGGCACGGGATCTCGCCCTCACCCCTCCCGCGCCTTCCACGATCTGGACGGAAGACGAGGACTTCAACGGAACCTATGCATCCCTGGCGCAGCGGCCGCATGCGGTGGTCGTCCGTGCCAGCGAGGATCCGGCGTCCGATGCGATTGCCTGTGGCGAGATCGCGAATGTCCCGGCCGACAATGAGGCGTTCGGTATCGACCTGAAGACGGTGAATGGTTCTGGCTACACGGGTATCGCGCGATTCCGCGTTGAACCGGACGATGGCGGAAACGAGGTTGAGATTGCCGTAGGCATCTGGGAGGGGACGTCGGGGGCTACCCCGATGGTCGGTACTCCTGCCGCCTGACCGGCCACCTGGCTGTCCATGAAACAATCGCCCGGCGTATCAGGCTGTCGAGGCCGGTGCGCCGGGCGATCTGCGTAATGCCGTGAGTAATTCCGGGGACCGTTGCGCAGCAGGAAACCGGTGCGATTGCGCATTCTTGCGGATCATCGGCAGGCGCGCCGTGCCTACAGTGGATGTACCGGATTGCTGAATGCGTGTCCGGTGTCCGGCTCTCGGTGTGATGGCCGGACCGTCCATCGGAGGAGCGTGTTGCCATGCCGAGTCTCCCTGTCCGTTCCGCATCCTCGAATCGTCCGTGGCGCGTGCATATCATGGCGATCATCGCCCTGGCCGCCGGATTCCTCACGCCGTTCCTGACCCCTGCGTACGCCAGCAGCGATGCGGGCTCAACCGCTGGTGACTATCACTTTTCGGTTGCCACGGCCTTCTGCGAGAACCAGACGGGTGGACCGCTCTTCGGGTGTACCCCGTGGGAAGGCGTGCTGGTCCAGATGGCGGTGGAGTATCCGAGCCAGACGTTCGGCACTGCCTGTACGACGGTATCGCCGGGGACGGCCGATGCGCGGGCGGCGACCTGCGCCATCGATGTCCCCTACGGTGCGACGGTGACGGTGTCTATCGACCTTGGGCAGGTACCGGCTGGATACGTGTTGCAGCAGGATGCGACGCAGGTCTGGACCGCGCCGGACGGCCCGCCGGATGGTGAGGTCGGCATCCCGGTCTTCACGCTCGATCTCGCGGAGGGATCGGACGATCCGGGTACGGGCGTGCCGGACACCGACGGCGGCGCAGCGCAGATCGTTTCCGGTAATTGTGCGACTGGTCTTGGTGAGGTGATTGCGAATCTTTCACCGGTGGCGATGGCGCAAGGCGAGCCGGTTGGGCAGGCGTCAGCGGTCGAGGCAGCATCGAGCTACAGCACGGTTGCCGTTGGACTCGATGGCATCATTGACGGGCCGAGCGCGGTGGTGGTCTATGCGTCGGGGGCGCCGGACGCGGCGATGATCGCCTGTGGCGATGTCGGCGGCGTCAACGACCAGGATGGAGAACTGATCGTCGTCCTGCGTCCGGTAAACGGTTCGGGATTCGCAGGGATGGCGCGGTTGGCCTACAACTCCACCGATTCGGCCATGACCGATGTTACGATCTATCTGGGGAGTGTAGACTGAGGTTGGGCATCCCCAAACCAAAGAAATCCATGGACCGGTCGGCCGCAGGCATATTGCGGCCGACCGGTCTCCGATGCTATCGGTCGGGCGTCAATTGGGGATGCGGGTATGGCGCGCGCATGAGTGAGGATCGAATGATGGGACGGGTTTTCGAGCAGCTGGATGACACGTTGATCGCATGGATCGGCAAGCAGCCGATGTTCTTCGTCGCGTCCGCGCCGAACGATCCCGATGGACACGTCAACCTTTCGCCGAAGGGCGACATGGATACCTTCCGCATCCTGGGGCCGACGACGTTCGCGTACCTCGATCTGCTGGGAAGCGGTGCGGAGACCATCGCCCACTTGCGTGAGAACGGCAGGATCGTCGTGATGTTCTGTGCGTTCGACGGTGCGCCGAAGGTGTTGCGGCTGCACGGCAAGGGGCGTGTGGTGCAGGGGCACGATCCGGAGTTTGCGGATCTGGTCGCAGCGTTCGCACCGTCCGATGCGCTGCGGAGCATCCTGCGTTCGGTGATCCTGGTCGAGATTGCGCGGATCGCCGATTCCTGCGGCTTCGTCGTGCCGAAGATGGCGCTGGTCGAGGAGCGAGAGCAGCTGGTGCGCTGGGGCGAACATCAGGAGGCCGCGAATGGCGACGGGTGGCAGGAGAAATACTTCTACGCCAACAACCGGGAGAGCATCGACGGTCTGACCGCGCTCGACTTCCCGGACGGCGATCCGGAGCTGGACGAGCGCGAACGGAAGGCGCTTACGAGCGCGGGAAAGTCGCTGTAGCCTGCCGATCCCATTCCATAGCCTGGCTGGCCGTTACGCCACTTGGTCGAGCGCAACCGGCTCGATACATGTTGCCATGAGCGGGAGGGCATTGCTGGCGTTGCCGCCGAGCAGGACGGGATCGTGGCCGTGGACGGTTGCTTCCCAGCGATGAACCTGGCCGCGCAGGATCTGCCAGAGCGCAAGGTAGGCTGCAACGCTCAGCAGGAGCCAGTGTCCAACCGCCAGCGTCGCGGAGGGGACGAAGCCATCTTGCTTCATGTGGAGCGATGCGGTTGCCGTTGCGAAGACGAAAAAGAGGGTGCCTCCGATGAAGGAGAGGTTACCGAGATAGAGCGCCCAGATCGGAAAGAGTCCGTGGATCCAGCCGGGCTGGAAGGCGATGTAGATAAGTGTCAGCAGCAGGGAGATCGGATTCAGGAGCAGGGCGAGCGTCTGCACGCCGACGGTGAGCTGGAAGGAGAGGAAGCCGCCGGGGCCGAGGTCGTGGAAGAGCGTTGCCGGATGCCGCATATGCACCAGCCAGGTTTGCATTGCTCCCTTCTTCCAGCGCGACCACTGGCGAATCGAATTCCAGAGGACAGGGTTCGGTTCTTCCCACGTCGTGGAATCGAGCATGCGCACGCGGTAACCGCTTCGGGCGATGCGGACACCGAGGTCGAGGTCTTCGGTGACGTTCCAGGCATCCCAGCCGCCGAGTGCCTTGAGTGCATCGACGCGAAAGAAGTTGGACGTGCCGCCGAGCGGCACCGGCAAGCGCAGACGGTCGAGGGCGGGCAGGAAGAGCCCGAACTGGAGATTGTAGGCGGCGGTCTGCCAGCGGGTGAGCAGGTTCGGCTTCGCGACGAGGGAGCCATCGAAGGCGAGACGGGCCTGAAGGCAGATGACCTCGGGCTCGGTCTCGCGTAGCCGGTCGAAGGCGGCAACTGCCTGGATCACCTGCTGCGGATGCGGCGCGTCCTCCACGTCCCAGACGACGACGTATTCCCCACGTGCCTGCTGGAGGGCAACATTCAGGACGCGCGGCTTCGTGCGGGGGAGCACGGCGGGAACGACGACGATGCGGAACTCCGGCGGCATCACGGCCTCGGCATTCGCGATCGTCTGCGTCTCGTCGCTGTCGAGGAGGATCATCACGTCGAGGCGATCCTGCGGATAGTCCAGTTGCTGGAGGTGCCAGGCGAGACGGCGCAGGATGTCCTGTCCCTCGCGCTTGACCGGAACCATCACCGAGACGATCGGGGCGTCCGTACCCCATTCGCGGATGGCGGCGAGTGTGGCCTCGCTGGCGAGAAGCGGCTTCGAGTGACCCATGATGCCGAGCAGGACGACCCGCCAGGTGAGGTTCACGGCATACATCACCATGGCGGCTCCGACGACGATGACGGCGATCCGCTCGAGGTCGAGTGCGATAAGGAGGGTTGCGGCGAGTATGGTCGCGACGATGCTCCTTACCTGCGCCGGCGTGACGAGCGTGGCGGCACTCGATTCGATCGGAAGGGTCGTCGTGCCGGTGAAGACCGCGGGTTCGGCCTGCCGCGGCGTCGGAACGGGACCTGGGTTTGGCAAGGGCGCCTGGGAGCCGAGGGTGCGGCGTGGGAACCGGAGGTGGGAGTGGGGCGGAAGGACAAGGGCCATGGGAAGTCCGTTTCTCTGGTGAAAATGCGGTCAGGCTGCTGGCGTTGGGGTAGTCGTCGATGGAAGCGTGCAGGTGGAGCGCGCGCCTTCTCCGATGAGGCTGGTGCGGCCGTAGAGGATCACGTCGTCGTTCTCGAAGACGATGCGATACGGAGCGAGGACGGTGGCGTTGTCGTGGAGGGCTTTCCAGACCTTGTCCTCGGAGCCAGTGGTCTTGCGCATATAGATCCAGTCGACGTAGGCATCCGGGTTTGCGAGCGCTTTGTCCCAAATCAGGTAGCTGCCTTCATAGACGATGCCTCCCATATCGATCCCGCTGTAGAAGAGCACCAGTTCGTTGGCGTGGTTCTCCATCAGCATGCGTGGGTGGGTGCCGGCTACCTCTTGGACGCAGGCGCCAAGGGCTTCGTAGCGGGCGCGAGAGTTGTCTTGGGCGGCGCCGAGAGTCGGTTCCAGAAGGGCGATGTTCGCGATCGAGATGAAGACGGCGATGGTTGCGGCGAGCGTGCCCAACCCGATTGTGCGGACGGGGATGTGCAGGGCGCCGCGGAATGTGGCCCGGATGAACGGGACGTGTTGGTCGAGTGCCTTCACGATTTCGTCGACCAGGATTCCAACCATGAACGCGACGATCGGCAAGATCTGGAGCGCGAATCGGACATTGTAGTAGTCGCCGTTGATTTGGGGGACATGCATCGGGCGCTGGCCGCTATAGAGTGCATAGGTAAAGAAGGGGACGGGGAACAGCAACGTCAGGATTCCGACGGTCTCGATGCGGAGGCGGTCGCGAACGAGGAAGAGGCCAAGCCCGGCGATGCTGGCCAGGAGCGCCCACGAGCCGCACATCATCTGCATGGCATACCAATAGGTGCGGAAGGCGAGGTCGATATGGCCGACCGCACGATCGGCGGACCCGACCCAGATTTCGGCGGAGGCGTACTCGCTATTGAGGAAGCCGAGCCAGCCGGTGCCGAGGATGATCTTGTTCCAGGCCATCCATGCGGCGATGAAGAGTGAGGAGAAGACGAGGTAGTACATCACGTAATCGAGCATCTTCGTCCGGGTCCAGTGACGACGGATCATGATGAACCCGAGTGCGGCCAACACCGCGCCCCAGAGCACCCATCCCTCATACCGGGTGGCAGTGGCAGCCAGGAGCGCGACATCCATCCCCACGAACGCCCGGAGAGATTCTGTCTGGCTCCAGCGCAGGAGGAAATAGACTGTGGCGACCGTGGTCGCAATGAGCGGCAGCTCGGTCATGCCGGTCGACTGCATGTAGCGCATGTTCGGATTGAGCACCATGATAGCCAGGGCGACGACGCTTCCCGCTCGCCCGATTCCCAGAAGGGCGGTGATGCGGGTGGTGAGGGCTGCGGTGAGGACGTAGCAGATCATGGAGACAGCCGCGCCGACGACCCCGGAGAAAAAGAGCCAGTCGTTCCAGATCAGGGGGAGCATCAGCAGGTGCGGCAGGGGAGGCCAGACACCGCCGAGTTGTGAGATGCCCGGCGTGGGGCTGTCCAGCACGCGGCGTGCGATCTGGGGGTGGGAGATGGAATCTTCGTACTGGAGGATCAGTCCGTGGTGGAAGTACCACCCGAACCAGGCGAGGGAGAACAGGATAGCAATGGCCAGCACCGGCCGTAAGGGAAGCGGCTCCGCCGATGCCCAGGTTGTTCTTGGGGAGAGGCTTCGGATGGCGCGTCGGGCGGCAGCCGGAGGGGCGGTGATCGGAATGTGCCGGGGGATCGCAATCATGGTTGCCTCGCCGTCGGGGGTAGTACCTGAGTACTATGAATCAACTGTTGCACATCCTACACAATCATATCGCCGATGTCTAGTACTTTCGGGTGAGATCATCTCATGTTCGTAGTACTTAGCGGTGTGCGGCGGGGTGTGCCGATGCCTGACGACGGTCTGGGGTCCTTGCCATGACGCCGGCGGGTTCTGCAGGGCCATGCCATTTCCCGTGACGGGCTGCGCTGGATCCGGAGAAAGCGAAGAGCGCTCCACCCCGACCAGGGTGGAGCGCTCTTCAGGGATGGCGTGGTCGCGTTCCTGGGGTCAGTGTTCCGTGCCGCCAGGTATCGCGATATCGTCACAGGTTTCGAGTGCCGTGCGCAGCATGATGGTCAGGCCGTCCGCGATCGTCGCGACCGGTAGTCCTGGTTGCGGTGATCCGGATGCTGCGACTTGCTCTGTGCTGAAGGGAACGTGGATGAACCCGCCACGTGTGGCCGGAAACTCTGCCGCGATGATGCTCATCAGGTGATAGAAGACATGATTGCAGACGTAGGTGCCGGCGCTGTTCGAGACCGCAGCCGGGATTTCCCGGTCGCGCATCGCCGCGACGGCGCGCTTGACGGGAAGCGTCGTGAACCAGGCGGCCGGGCCATCCGGATCGATCGGTGCGTCGATGGGCTGGTTGCCGACGTTGTCCGGGATGCGGGCGTCGTCCACGTTGATGGCGATGCGCTCCGGCGTGACCTGGGTGCGTCCGCCCGATTGACCGACGGCGATGACGAGGTCCGGCTGCACCTGCCGCATGACCCGGTGCAGGACGCCGGCGCTCTCCCCGAATACGACGGGTAATTCCACGACGGTCAGCGTCGCTGGGCCATCCCAGGTCGCCGCGACGCGCTGCACCGCCTGCCAGGACGGGTTGACGGTTTCGCCGCCAAAGGGAGCGAAGCCGGTCATCAGGACGGTGAGGTGTTGCGTCGGGACGAATGGCTGCCGCTCGGGAGCGATCATTGTGCGAACTCCTTCATGAGGATGGCTTGCGGTGGTGGGTGGTGTCGTGGCGTTCCGGATGGGGCGACGGATGGTTCAGGGGCATTGCAGGATAGAGGCTGCCGGAAACCTCGTTCGGCAGGGTGGTGACGATGACCTGGTCCTCGCGTGTGATGCCCTCCTCCGGGACGACGAGTGTATCGAGGTCGTGGAGCGAGCGGACAAGCAGCCCGGCGATGGCGACGACCGTGATGAGGACCGCGAGCAGGATGAAGGCCTTCCTCAACCCGAGATGGTCGATCAGCGGACCCGCAACGAGGTAGCCGAGCGGACCTGCGGCATACGCGAGCGACGACATCACGCCGATCACGCGGCCTCGCAGATGGTCCGGCGTGCAGGCCTGCATCGCCACGTTCGAGATCGGTCCCATCGGTCCGTAGGTGAGGCCGAGCATCGCGCTCAGGACCAGCAATGGCGCGATCGGCGGCAGGATGGCCATGCCGATGATGACGAGGCTCATCGCGATCGTGCACCAGACGAAGGTCGCGCGGCGTCCGAGCCGGTCGGCCCACTGCCCGTAGGCGAGGGCGCCCACGAGGCCGCCGGCGCTCATCGCCATCAGCACCCAACCGAGGTAGCGCGGCGTGTCCTGCGCGGTGAAGTGGGCGGGCAGGATGACACCTTCGATCGGCAGGTAGAGCGCGACCACGATCATCGTCAGGATGGCCATCGCACGGAGCAGGCGGTCGTTCCAAACGAAGGCCAGGCCTTCCTTGGTGTTTGCCCAGAAACTCTCGCCGGTGATGGGAGATGGGCGATTCGCACCGGCAAGGCGGATACCGGTGACAGCCAGGATGGATAGCGCGAACCCGGCGCCGGTGAACCAGAGCGTGTTCGAGGCGCCGAAGACCGCGATCAGGAGGCCGCCGATGCCGGGACCGATCAGGTAGGCGGCATTGAAGATTGCCTCGTAGATGCTGTTCACGCGGTCGATCCGCCAGCCGGATGTGCGGGTCGCTTCCGGGAGCATTGTCTCGCGGGCGGTGATGCCAGCGGGATCGAAGACCGAGCCGAGCGCCGCCAGGAGCGCGAGCACCCACACGGTCAGCCCGAGTGCGTGGTCGACGATCGGGATAGCGATCACGGAGAGGCCGGAGAGGATGTCCGAGAGCATGGCGGTGCGCTTCCGGCCGATCCGATCCACCACCGTGCCCGAGAGGATGCTGGCGAAGAGCAGCGGCACCGACGAAGCTGCCGCGACGATCGAGGCGCTGGTGGCGCTGCCGGTGCGTTCCAGCACGAGCCAGGGGAGCGCAACGATGGCGATGCCGTTGCCGATCCCGGCCAGTAGCGTGGCCGTCAGCAGGAGCAGGAGGGGGGTCGTGCTGGGCGTGGAGCGGGATGTTGCGATCGGGTGCCTCGCATCCATCAGGGGGTCTCGCCATGGGAGATGGCGGCATTCATGAAGGTGCGGGCGACGGCGACGTAGAAGGCAGCCGCCTGCTCGACCTGGATCAGCTCGACATATTCATCGGCGCCATGGGCCTGCACGATGTTCCCGGGACCATAGACGATGGCCGGAATGCCTCCCTCCTGCAAGGTGCTGGCGTCGGACCCGTAGGGGACCTTCGTGGGAATGGAATCGAGGCCGAGCGAGGCGTTCGCCTCCACGGCGGTGCGGACGATCGGCTCCGCGAGCGGGGTCAGCAGGGCGGCTATGTCCAGCGATGGCGTCTGCCGTTCGACGCTCAGGCCAGGAGTCATTGCGGTTCGCCGGACGGCATCGAGCGCCGCGTCGATCTCGGCAAGGAGGGGCGTCGTGCGGTCGCCGGGGACGGTGCGGCGGTCGTAGGCGATCGTGCAGCGTTCGGGCACGATGTTCAGGCCGGTGCCGCCAGAGACGAGGCTGACCGTCAATGAGCCGTGATCGGCCGCACCGCCGGGACGGCTTGCGATCTCCCGGTTCAATTCGGCCAGCGCCATGATGACCGGTGCCATGCCCTCGATCGCGTTGACGCCCTCGTGGGCGATGGAGGTGTGCGCCGCGCGGCCAGTGACCGCGATCTCGCCGCGCAGGCAACCGTTGTGGGCATGGATCACCCGGAGTTCGGTCGGTTCCCCGACGATCGCGGCGGCGGGACGATTGCCGGCGCGGACATAGGCGAAGACGCCCGTTCCCTGGGTTTCCTCATCGACAGCGGCGAGGAGTTCCACCGTGCAGGAAAGCGGCGCTCCATCGGTCGCCAGCGCTTCGACCGCCGCCATCATCGCGGCGAGCGATCCCTTCGTGTCGCAGCTGCCGCGCCCGTAGAGCCTGCCGCCACGTTCGGCCGGCATGAAGGCGTCCGGCATCGCATCGGGAGAGACGGTGTCCATGTGTGCTTCGAGCAGGAGCGTCGGTGCGCCGTCAGGACCGGTGAGACGGACGCGAATGTTGTCGCGTGCAGGGTGGTCATCCGTCGCGGGAAAGACGGTCTGGCGTTCAACGGGGAGGCCGAGGGCGCGCGCCCAGGCGGCTACGTAGAGGGCGACTTGCACCTCCCCATCGCTGGTGAGATCGTAGGCCGGATTGACGCTCGGGATGGCGATCAGGTCGTGCAGGATCTCCACGGCGCGGCGGCCAGCGGCTGTTGGGTGCGAGGTGGGAATGGATGGGTCGGGCATGGAGGAACCTCGCGGTGAGTGCGGGCGGCGCTCTGAAATGGTGGGCGGCGTCCGGCAGCAGACAGATTTGGCAGCTCCGATCTTCGGTGGTCGGTGCGCGCTTGCCAAGGGGACGCGGCCCATGCGTTCTCGGCGAAGCAGGACATCGACCCGACCGTGGGCGATGCCGTGCCATGCATGGGCGATCCTGCCGAGTGATAGAGGGATCTTTGTTGATGGGGTGTTGACAATTCGGAACGGGTATCATACTCTGTTCGTACAGAGAGCTTCGCCAAGCGATCTGGCGTTCGGACCGCACGATTCGGAAGCGTTAGCCCCATTGAGCATGGGGTGATGAGGTTGATGCGGCTTGCCGCAGAAGCATTCGGAAGCTGAACTCTTCGGGGGACGGCAGCGCGATGAAGCGGACGGTGTGGATGGAGGTTCCCTCGGGAGCCGGGCTGCGGGCCACCCCGGTTCGGCAAGGCTCCACGGCGGCGTGGGGAGGTCGGATTCGCTTTCGGGCGGAGTCGGCGTGCTCGGCCACATGAAGTCACGGTATGGGGAATGTCAATTGGCGACGGGATGCCCGGCGATCGCAAGATCGGCGGGCATTTCTGTGTGTATTCGGCGTGCCGAGGCTCAGGGCCGGAGGCGCTTCTCGAAGCAGAGCGAGTTCGCCGAACCGATGTAGGCGCCGAACGGCGGAATCGGCAGGTAGCCCTCACGCTCGTAGAACCGGATCGCGACCGGCATCACCCGGCCGGTCTCCAGGCGCAATGTCATCCAGCCGCGTGAACGCGCCGCGGCCTCCAGGGCACGGAGAACGGCAGTAGCGAGCCCGGTGCCGCGCGCCTCTGGCCGGACATACATCCGTTTCACCTCGGCAGAGGCCGCATCGAGCTGGCGCAGCGCTCCGCAGGCGAAGGCGTTTCCGGCCGCGTCCCGCGCGATCACGAAGAGTGAGATGTCGGCAGCGGAGGGCGGTGTCCCCGGCTCCGAGTTGCGGTTGCCGTCGTGCAGGACGGCGATCTCGTCACGCTGGGCCTGACGCAACACCTCGCCATCCGGATCGTCCCAAGCCGCCTCGGAGATCGTCCACCCTGCTGCCGTTCCCATTCGTATCCTCCCATGTCCCGATTCGTAATAAATGTTACCGTAACACATGGTACGCTATCCGCACGGCAATGCAAGAGGGGAGATGACCGTGCCACGACAGGTCGATCGCGAGGCGCAGGGGGACCGGCTTTCGGAGGCGGTCTGGGACGTGCTTGCCGGGCCGGGGCTCGAGCGGCTGACGCTGCGGGCGGTTGCGGCGGCGGCGGGCTGCACGACCGGACTGGTTCTGCACCGCTTTGCAAACCGGCAGGCTCTGTTGTTGCACGCCCGGATGCTGCTCCACGAACGTGTGCGCGGGCGGGTCGAGCGCATGGAACGCGAGGCGGCGACTCCTGCCGACGCGCTGCGGGCGATCCTCTCGCAGGCGATGGCGATGGACGAGCCCATGCAGGCCGAGAACCGGGTGTGGGTCGGATTCCTCGGTGCGGCGCTGGGCGACGATGCGTTGCTGGCGGCGCACCGTCGCGCGAATCGTGCCTGGCAGGAGCGGATCGCCCGATTGGTTGCATCGGTGCGGCCGGAGCTTCCCGATGATGAGGCGCTCCGGATCGCCCGCGCGCTGATCGCCCTCACGAGCGGTGCGGCGACGCTGGCAGTTGCCGACCCCGATAGCTACGACGCGGGAACGCAGCAGGCGATGCTGGACGATGCGTTGCGTGGCTATGGATTGCGCGGGTGAGCGTGGCATCAACGGGCGTGTGGTTGGCCGGAACTGGCCACTTCCGGCATCATCGGGAATGTTCCCGTATATACCCCGTTGACATTCGGGAACTTCGGGCGTAGTCTGTTCGTACAGAACGGAACGTCAAGCGTTCTGTCGGCAGTTCCGATGGAATGTGAACCAGATCGCCGGATGAGCAACGGCGGATGCGGTTGATGCAGGTTTCCTGTGGAGATCGTATGGTGAGAGGTCCTTTGGACCGAACGCCCGGTTCCGAATTCTGGAAGTCCTGTCGCGTGATCTTCCGAACACGATCTGCCGGTGCGCTTGCGCATCCGGGAGTGTCGAGAGGTCGGACTCAGGTCTAAGGCCCTTCGGGGCGGCGGACATGCTCGATGAGACCATCGTCAATGTTCATTGAAGGTCATGTATGGCGGCAGACGCCCAGCGATCGCAAGATCGGTGGGCGTTTCTGTGTCCGCCATCTGGATGTCATGACAATGTCTGGCATTCTTGGTGCGCTGGGATCCGGTGTAAGGAAGGAGGTGTGCATATGAGTGTCGCACCGCGTTCGGAAAAACTGGATCTTCGGCTTTCAGCGGAAGCGAAGCGTCGATTGGTTGCCGCTGCCGCTATCAATCAGCGGTCCGTGAGTGAATTCGTCCTCATCAGTGCGCTCGCCCAGGCGGACGAAGTGCTCGGCGATCGCCAGCACTTTGGGCTGGATGCGGCCCAATGGGAAGCATTCACGAATGCACTGGATGCGCCGACACGCGCCCTGCCGCGGATGGTACGACTCCTTCATGAGCCGAGTGTCTTCGAGGCCGGAGAGCCGGAGTGACATCGTTCCGGGTGGCCAAGCTCGAACGACGCCATGGGATGGAGGCGTTCGACTGCGGGCAGGAGGATCTCAATCGGTTCCTCGTTCGCTTTGCCCTCACCAATCAGCTCGCCAATGCATCGACGACCTACCTTGCCCTCGCGGACGATGAGGTCGTCGGCTTTTACACGCTGGTGGTCGGTGAGATCGCTTATACCGATGCGCCCGAGCGACTGACACGGGGAATTGTGCGCCATTCTGTTCCGCTGATGATCCTGGCGCGGTTGGCCATCGACCTTCGTTGGCAGGGGCGAGGCATCGGGAAGGGGCTGCTGAAGGATGCAATGCTCCGCACGCTCCAGGGGGCTGATATCGCCGGTATTCGCGCGCTGGCCGTCCACGCCAAGGACGACGCAGCCCGCGCGTTCTACGAGCACTTTGGCTTTCAGCCGTCACCGACCGATCCTCTGCACCGCTACTTGCTGATGAAGGATCTGCGGCGTGCGAGGGATGATGGTGACCGATGATCGAATCCGCCTCAGTCGGTTACGTAGCCGAGCAGGTTCTGGTAGAGGACTGGCGCGACCGCTTGCGGTGTCATCGCCCACAAGTCGTCGTTGAAGAGCTCGATCGAGCACGGGCCGGTGTAGCCACCTTGTTCCAACGCGTTCAGGATCGACGGAATGGGCAGGATGCCGTCGCCGAGCAGTACGCGGTCGCTGTTGCAGTTGCTCAGGTCGCCGGGGATGTCGCGCATGTCGTTCAGATGCACGAGTGTGATCCAACGCACGATCTCCGGCGTCAGGTCCTCGAATTTCGTGACCGTGCAGTGGTAATGCGCCGTGTCGAAGACGACGCCCACCCGAGGATCGTCGACCAGCTGGGCGACCAGCACCGCCGTCTCCAGGCTCTTCAGGACCGGCCCCCAGTTGAACTCCAGCCCCAGCGTCACGTTCAGGTCGGCGGTCGCAGCCAGCAGCGCCTTCACTCGCTCGGCGACGGCGGAAAGCGTCTCCACGCTGACTGGGCCGGCCGGACCGTCGGTGCCGAACACGAGCATGCCGCCACCGAGGGCGTCGATCAGGCGGGCATTCTCGACTTGCGCGGAGAGGTTCGCCTCCAGTGAGTCCGGTGGCGTGAAGACCTCCAGGCCGAGTTCGAATCCTCCCAGCAACGTTAGGCCATTCGCATCGAGCAGGGCTTTCGTCTCTTCGACCGCGTGGCCGGCGTTCAGCCAGGTCCTGACCTGACCGAGCTGGAACTCGAGTTGGGTGAATCCCGCCTTGTGGAACGCGGCAAGGGCGTCCGGGAGGTTCTGGCCGTCGAGTGTGACGGTGACGGCGTTGATGGCGAGTTGGGATCGGTTCATGGGCAAGGCTTCTCCGGGGTGCGAGGCGTTCCTTCTGCCGAGTGGCGGTGGGTCCTGCCGGTGCTGTCTGCGCGTCGCATCATATCGGCCCGCGTGGCAATGGAATAGGGGGCGAATCCATCCTGCGCCGTGTGCTGGGCAGGGGATTGGGCGCCTCATGCTAGAGTGAAGGGGCACATCGACCCGGAACATCCGGATTGCCAGCCCACGATCGGTGCGTGTGTGCTGCCCCTGCGGGCATCGTTGCCGTCGTTCGCGTCTTGCGGGATTCCTCGCGCCAGACGAAGAACGGGATGCCTGCATGATCCAGGTTCAGTCCTCCATTTGCGTCATGCCGTGCCGTCCGGGGACTGCCGTGCCCCATGAGGCACAGGCGGGTGGGGCATCATGACGCTTGCATTCGATGTCCTCCGGCCTCGTACCGGCGAGGGGCTCAGCTTTTACCTGCATGTCATTGGCGGGGAATGGTACTTTCGCATCGGACCGGTGCGCGATCCGGACCAGCCTCGATTCTGGCGGCTGATGGTGGAGCCATGCTCCGCTCCCACTGCCGTGGAGCCGCGCTCGCGGTACGAGCCATTTATCGCGTCGGCGTTGATTCCGCGGGATCAGTTGTCTGACCTGCTGAATGCGATCAAGGACGAGCCGATGGCCTGGCTGGAGAGCGCCGAGAATCGCGAACTGGCCGATTGGCTCAGCGCCGTCACGGCACAGCAGGTTCCTCGGAAAATGGTGCCGGAGGCGCTGCGGAAACCCCAGAAATCCGAGTGACTCCCGGCTACTACGGATGAAGCATGTGCCGCATCAACGTCCACTGCGAGCGCCTCACCCGATTGCCGATTCGACAATTTCCTGCATCACGCGAACATCGGCGACCGCCGCCGATGCGGGCGTGCGCAAGGGAGCTTCCCCGCCCAGCGCGGCGACGAATCCTTCCGCCTGTCGATAGAAGGCCCAGCCCGGCGCGACATGGTGCTGCTCGGTGATGAAACGGCCACGTCCGGGCCGAAGGATGGAAACTTCCGCGGAGGACTGCTTTCGCATGGGGATCGGCGTGCGGATGGCGATCTCGCCGTGCTCGAAGGTCAGCGTCGTCGATTCGCGCCACTCGTGGGAGGTCGTCTGTCCGCCCCGGATCGTCACCAGCGTCTCGCCCGCGGTCAGCGTGGCGGCCATCGCGCGGGTCTCGATGAAGGTCGCTGTGCGCACGGCCATCTCGCGGTCGAGCAGGTGATGGCACAGGTTGACGGTGTGCGAAAAGATGTTCACCAGCCAGTCGTACTGGCGGCGCTGGAGGTCGGTGGTCACGGCGTCCGGATAGGTCGGCGTGGGGGGTGGCAGCACGCCTGGCCCCGGCGGCGGAACGCGGATGGGGTCCTCGATCCCGAATGTCCAGTCGCCGCCGTTGCAGATCGCATCGACCATCACCAGGGAGCCGAGGTCGCCGGAGGCGGCGACGTCCGCGATCAGCTCCTTCGCGCGTTCCACCCCGCGATCGTACCGTTTCATGAACCCGACCGCGTAGAGGACGCCATTCGCCTCGGCCAGCGCGGCGAGTTCCTGCGCCTCGTCGAGGCGTCCGACCATCGGCTTCTCGGTGATGGCGGACTTTCCGGCAGACAGGATCTGCTTCACCAGCGGGTAGTTGTTGGGCCACTGCTGGATACACGTCACCGCATCGATAGCGTCGTCCGCCAGCAGGTCGTCCAGCGAGGCATAGACCTGCGGGATGGCGTACCGTGCCGCAACGGCTTCCGCCAGGTTGGTCTGGAGGTCGGTGACGCCGGCGATGGTGCACACGCCGGCGTCGCGGAGGCGGGCGTAGTTCGCGATGTGGGCGAGCTGGCCCATCATGCCCGCGCCGACGTGGGCGATGACGGGCCGTTTCGGGGGCTGTGCGGAATCGGCTGTGATCTGGGCCATGCGATCTTCCTCGATCGGCGGTGGGCGCGGTGGCACGATGGGCGACGGCTGGATATCGTGCGGCAGCGTCCCACGCTCTCGCCCTGCTGGCAAGTGGCGGACGCAGAAGAGGATCGCTGGCATAGCGCCAGCGATCCTCTTGGTGTGGTCGGGTCGGATGCAGGGGATCAGAAGGTGACGACCAGCTTGCCGATGGTGCGGCCGCCATCCAGTTCCTCCAGCAGGGAAGGGAGGTCGTCCAGCGAGCCGGTTCGCGCGATGGTCGGTACCAGCGAGCCGTCCGCCATCAGCGTCGCGAGTTCCGCCATCTCCGCGCCGTTGTGGTTCACGAAGACATGCTGGCCGCGAACCCCGTCTGGAGCCCCCTCCGGGACGACCGGCGTCGCGAGGATCGAGACGATGATTCCGCCCGGCTTCAGCACCTGCCACGAACGGTCCAGCGCATCGCCCATCACCGTGTTGAAGACGACATCGACGTTCGGGACGAGCTCCTCGAAGCGTTGCGTGCGGTAGTCGATCACCTCGTCCGCGCCGAGCCCGCTCAGGTAATCGCGGTTCTTCGCGGAGGCCGTGACGATCACATGCGCCCCGGCGTGCTTTGCGAGCTGGATGGCGATATGCCCGACCCCACCCGTGCCGCCGTGGAGCAGGAGCGTCTGCCCGGCGGTCAGCTTCGCTACATCGAAGAGCGCCTGCCAGGCGGTAAGGCCGACCAGCGGGATCGCTCCTGAGGCGATATCGGAGACGGTCTCCGGGATTGCCACGATGTCGGCGGCATCGACGAGGACGTGATCGGCAAAGGTGCGGCCGAGATTCGGGAAGGCGATCAGGCCGAAGACCCGGTCGCCAGGCTGGAACGCCGTCACGCCCTCACCGGTCGCGACGACGTCGCCCGCGAGGTCCCACCCCAGTGTCAGGCCGGCTTCTACCGTGCCGGCCGGGAGCATGCCAGCGATACCGCCACCCTGCGTCATCTTCAGGTCAACGGGGTTGATGCCGGCGGCGCGGGACTTCACCAGCACCTGTCCGGCTGCAGGTGCGGGGATGGTCACGGTCTCGATGGCGAGCGCGGTTGGGCCGCCGAACGTGTACTGGATGGCGGCGCGGGCAATGGTCGTGGCGGCGTTGGCTGGCGCGATGAGTGATGTGGCCTCGGTCATGTCAGGTCCCTTTCTGGTCGGATCGTCAGGGGATTCGTGCCCCCTTTCCTGAATCCCATTATGCGAGTACCATCGCCTGAGACAAGTACGCACGTTTCTGGTACATAGCTACAAGAATGGTACCTATGTGATGTGGCGCGGAGAACGGAGGGTTCGGGCGTGGTGACAGCAGCACAATCCAACGAGCGGGCGTATCGGATGGAGATCGAATGCCCGGTGGAGCTGACGCTGGATGTGATCGGCGGCAAGTGGAAGGGTGCGACCCTCTATCACTTGATCGATGGGCCGAAGCGGTTCGGGGAGTTGCGGCGTGAGCTGCCACGGGTGACGCAGCGGATGCTGACGCTCCAGCTGCGGGAGATGGAAGCCGATGGCCTCGTGCATCGCGAGGTCTATCCGGAGGTGCCACCGCGGGTGGAATACTCGCTGACCGAGTTCGGGCAGACCCTGGTGCCGATGATCATGGCGATGAAATCGTGGGGTATGGTGAATCGCCACCGGGTGCTGGTGCGATCGACGCGGGCTGCGTTGGTGGATGCCGAGTAGCTGCACAACCTGGCGCCGACGACGCGCTTGCGAATGTGAAATACTCGGTGCCACGGTGTTCGGTTGCCTGTGAAGGACGGGTTGCACCCGAATGCCTTTCCGTACCCACCATCTCCGAGAGGGGTGTCGCCACGAACGAGGATTTTGCGCCATGCCGGCATCGAGGAGGTTCTTTCTGGTCCGGAATGAATCAGGAGCGCCGATACGGCAGCGTGGAGCTGTTTCACGGGTGGCAATACCGGGGCCGGAGGGGCCGCAACGGGTTGTCGCCATCCTGAACCCGATCAAGACGGGCTACACCGAGGCGAAGGCGCACCTGATCGTCGAATGTACGGAGGCTGGCTGGCCATTGCCCATCTTCCTCGACACGACGATGGACGACCCTGGCCGGGGGCAGGCGCTGGCGGCGCTGGAGCGTGGCGCGGATGTGGTTGTGGCCGGAGGCGGGGACGGCACCATGCGGGAGGTGGCTGAGGTGCTGGTCCAACAGGGGGGATCGACGCCGCTGGGGATTGTGCCGCTCGGCACCGGCAACCTGCTGGCGCGGAACCTTGGGATGTCCGTCTCCTCGATGAACGGGACAATCCATCGCAATGTGCGGACAGCGCTCTTCGGGTGGGAGCGCCAGATCGATACCATCCGGATCACGCTGGACGGCGAGGCTTCGCACATCTCGCTCATCTTCTCCGGCGTGGGCTTCGATGCCGCCACGATCGGGGCGACGCGTGGCGATCTCAAGAAGCGGCTCGGCCCGCTCGGGTGGCTTGCCTATGCCGAGGCGGGGTTGCGTCAGCTCCGGCATAGCCGCGAGCGCACGCCAGTCACCATCGCCTACGATGGTGGAGAGCCGGAGGCGCGCGCAATCGTCAGCGTGATGATGGGAAACGGCAGTTCCATTCCGGCCGGCATCGAGTTCGTGCCGGGGGCGCTGCTGGACGATGGCGGGCTCGATGCGGTCGTGGTTGCGCCGGCCAATGTCCGTGAATGGGCTCATGTGGCCAGCAAGATCGTGATGCGGCACCGATGGGATATCTCCCAGCTTCAATACCGGCGCTGCCGGACCGTCGAGATCCGGGCGGAGACGCCGATTGCGGCGGAACTCGACGGCGATCCGCGCGGCACGGCGATGCGCATCGTGGCCGAGATCCTGCCATCATCCCTCGTGGTGCGGACGCCCGCGCGCCCGCTCCCCATATCGTTCCCGTCTATCGAATAGGCCGTGCTGGCCGGAGGACCATCACATGGAACCCGATCCCACCACGGCGGATATCCGGATCGATCGGATCGAGGCGCTGCTCTCCGGATTCACCCGGTCCGGTGAGGAGCGCGAGATCGTCGAGATCCTGCGCGACGCGACGCCGGATGACCTCAACGAGGTCCTGTCCCGGCTCGACCTGGAACGGCTCTTCGCGAAGGTCGACGATCATCTCTTCGGAACGGACAATTTCACCGCGCTCATCCAGTTGCTCACGATGCGGGTTGGCGCTCTGCATCTGGGTACGAAGGCGGGCGTCGTTGGTGCGCTCCAGCTCGGGCGGACCCGGCGTGCCGAGGAAGAACTCGTCCGCGCGATCATCCTCGCTACGCATGGTGGTGATCTGAGCGACCTGAAGAATGCGATCGACCGGTCGGGCACGCACCACGATCTGGAGAAGCTGGTCTTCAGCGACATCGACGCGAAGGATCTGCGGGATGAGATCCTGGCTCACATCGCTCAGGAAGCCGCGACAATCCAGCCGCGTACCTGGAAGGTGCTCTCCGATATCGACGATACGGTCTTCGCGCGGTTGCACGACCGGCGCTATCCGGGAAGAACGGTCTATCCCGGCGTGCTCGCCTTCCTGGATGAACTGGACCGCGGGCCGGGCATGGTGCCGGACGAGGCGGGCGACCTGACGTTCGTGACCGCACGGCCGACCGTGATCGGTGGCTTTGTCGAGGGGCAGACGCGGCAGGCGCTGGCGCGGGCTGGCCTGCCTCCTTCCGCGATCCTGACCGGTAGCCTGCTCGCCTTGACGAGCCACGCACGGATGGCGGGCCGCAAGCTGGAGATGTTCAGCCGCTACCGGGTGCTGTTCCCGGAGTACGACTTCATCTTCATCGGCGACAACGGGCAGGGCGATGCCGAATTCGGGCGGCGCATGCGGGAAATGGCGCCGGAGCAGGTAGCAGCGGTCTTCATTCACGACGTGACCGGTGTGGAAGGGCGCGCTACGACGACGTGGGAGGAGGAAGGCCTGATCTTCTTCGACACGTATATCGGCGCGGCGATCGAGGCGTGGCAGCATGGCCTTATCACCCGCGAGGGCGTCAATCGGGTAGCCGGGGCCGCGCAGGAGGCGCTGGAGACGATCCCCTTCCGGAATGAAGAGGATCGTGCCAAGGTTATTTCCGATCACGATCTCGACCTGCAGCGGGCCGCCCTGCTCCCGAGCGAACCGGCGGCCGGGCAGGAGATCAGGTAAGCGCAGGGGATGCCGCCAACTGATTCCGTAGTTCGGCGAGGAACCATTGCCATCCTTCGAGATGCCCCGATCGTTCCTGGGCCTCCGCGTCGCCAGTTGCTTCGTCCTCGGTTTCGCTGCGATATGGCCCGTGCACGATCACGATCGTGCTGCCGGACCCGTCGTCGGCCGTGGCTGTCTGCACCATCACGACGCGGGCGGGAGCGTCTGGCTCGTGCGCGAAGGCCCAGCTGAAGACGAGCTCTGTCGGCCGGGCGACGATCACGGCACCTTCCATCGTGCGGTCCGCCTTCTCCCAGCGAATCGTGTAGCGGCCACCCGGCACGAGGTCGACGACATGCTCGTCGCCCATCCAGCGTGCGAGGCGTACGGGATCGGTGAACCAGCGCAGCAGGTCCTGGGCGTCCAGCGGTGGCACGGTCATCCGGAGCTTCAGCCAGATTGGCCCGTCCAGTTCGACGATCAGCGGATTCTCAGGCATGCGGCCCCCTTCGTGACGTGCGTGAATCGTGCGATCCTCCGGCTTTCGAGTGTAGGCGGCCGGGGCCGGGGAAACTTCTTCTCAGTTGCGATTGCCTGTCCGGCATTTCCCGGATAGACTGCCCGGCAGGATGGGTCAGGACACGATCACCACACCACGTCCAGCCGACGACGCCACCCCTGTCACCAACGACGATGACCGGACGACCGCCGATTTCCCCGACCTCGCACGGGACACGACGCCTGCCTCACCGGGCAGCGACGATGTCGGCCGCGATGCGTCGGGTCGTCTCGTGCGCCGTCGCGGATATCGCCCGCTCAACTGGCGACGCAACCTGTACGCGATCTTCGCCGCGCAACTGATGGCGATCATGGCGTTCAATATGCGCAGTCCGTTCCTGCCGTTCTTCCTCTCCGATCTTGGCCTGCATTCCCTGAGCCAGCAGCAACTCTGGTCCGGCATCGTGAATGCTGGGGGCGCCGCGGTCATGGCGTTTGCCGCGCCGATCTGGGGCAACCTGGCCGATCGCCGGGGGCGCCGTCCGATGCTGCTGCGTGCGCAGTTCGCGGCCTTCTGCACGATCGGCCTGATGGGCTTCGCGACCTCGCCCTGGCAGATTCTCGGGTTGCGCATGGTGGAGGGCGCCCTGACCGGCACCGTGACCGCCGCGACGGCGTTGGTGGCGGCATCGGTGCCGAAGGAGCGCCTGGGCTACGGCTTGGGCCTGATCCAGACGGCGATCTTTTCCGGTGCAGCGATCGGCCCTTTGGTCGGCGGAGTGCTGGCCGATCAGATCGGCTACCGGCCGACGTTCTGGACGGCGTCGGCCATGATGCTGGCTGGCGGGTTCATCACGCTCTTCGTGGTGCGCGAGCAGTTCTCCCCCCAGGCGAAGACCGGCGGCGACGCGCCGCAGGCGCCGGTGTGGCGCCTCCTGATGACGCCGTTGTTGCTCGGCATGACGCTGACGATGTTCATGATCCGCGGCGCCGAGGGGGCCGTCCAGCCGATCATGTCGCTCTATATCGAACAACTCTCCGGGATGGCCTCGAATGCGTCCACCCTGGCCGGCCTGGTGCTGGGGGTCCTCGGGGTGACGAGCGCGATCTCGTCGGTGTTCCTGGGGCGGCTTGGCGACAAGCGGGGGTACCAGTCGATCCTCATGGTCTGCGCCTTGGGGGCTGGATTCATCTATCTGCCGATGGCGGCGGCACAGGCATGGTGGCACATGTTCATCCTGCAGGCAGTCTTCGGCGTCTTTGCAGGCGGCATGATCCCTTCGGCCAATGCGCTGGTCGCACAGGGAACGCCGCCCGACCGGCGCGGTGTGGTCTACGGCATGATGGCGACGGCCACCTCGGTCGGTGGCGTGGTCGGGCCGTTGATGGGATCGCTGATTGCGGCGGGCTTCGGGGCGCGGATGACGTTCCTGCTGACGGGCGCCATGTTGCTGAGCCTGGTGGCGATCCTGTTTGTGACGCAGCGGCGGCATCAGGAATCGCACGAGATGGTGGATGCGACGATCACCGGATAGGACCAGCGTCAGGACAGGAGCCTGGGCGGATGGCTGAAATGCCCGCGAAGCGACCCGAATCTCGCGGCAAACAGCGGTCGTTTGGAGGGAAGCCGAGTGATGCCGCGTGTCGGCCCGCGAAACCGATTCCTTGCCGGGATGCCGTCCGGAATGACCGCGTTCACGAGGCGGCGACGATCCGGGCGGCTGCCTGGACGAACGGTTCCTGGCTCCGGGCGACGGCTGCCGGATCTGCCGTATATCCCGCATGGGCGATCGTGTGCAACAGGGCGATGGCGGCCATTGAGGGGGTGACGGCGAGCTCGGCATCGGTCAGAGCCTTGTTGGATGCCTGCTCGTACGTCCCGATCATGCTCGCCCATATCTCGCTATTACGTGTCCCGGCACGTTCGAGTTCCATGAACCCGAGCGCATAGCTGACATCCCAGACACGCGGGCGGACATCGGAGAATCCGGTATCGAAGATGACAAGATCACCGCTGTCGGGGGTGCGTGCTACGTTCCCGGGGCGAAAATCGCCGTGGATGAGGTGCTGAGGGAGCTCGGGCGCCGAAACCCAGGAGCGACGGATCGTGGGTAGGAGGCCATGGGCATGGCGAACGATTGCTGCGGCCGATTCATCGGCGGCGACCGCTGCGCGTGTGACGTCGAACCATCGCTGCATGCTTGACGGTGTTCCCCAGGTGGCGGCGAGACTGCGTGGCATCGTTGCGGGGAAGGTCGCCAGCACGGTGTGGACATGTCCGAGTTCGCGGAATAGCCAGAGATAGGCAGCGGGCGTTGGTTCTGGCGTCTCGATGGCGACGAACGGCTCCAGTTCGGCCAGCCGGCGTCGCGAACCGGTCCCGGCGTGCACGATCGTGCGCCCGCCTACAGACAGCGCACCAGGTGTGCGGATCCCCGCCATTGCGAGGTTCCGTCGCAATGCCTGTTCGGCCAGAAGCCGGGTGCGCGACACGAAACGGCGATGGACGCGCAGGACGCGGTTGCTGGGAATGAGGTGGAGATTTAGGCTGAAGGAACCACCGAGATCGGTTGCCGTCTCACCGGGCGCGATCCGTTCGATGAGAGCACGAACCCGGGTATCTTCGGGGGAAAGGCGTCCGGGATCGTTGGGATCGTCAGTCCATCCGGTACGAAGTGACAGCATGATACTCAGTTGCCGGGGGCAAGGCGTCGGATGAAGGCGACGAGCGGCAGCGGGGTTCGCCGCACCGGGAGCCCTGCCGCCTTCGAGGAGACCACGTTCAGCAGCCGCTCCAGCGGCCCCTGGCCGATGGCCAGCTTCCAGATGGTGCAGATCGCCAGTGTCGCCACCGTGAACCAGAGGAAGGATTCCACCTCCTCTTTCCGCAGCTCTGCCCGGCGCAGGATGTGGAAGGCGATGAGTTGGCCGGCGTAGGCCGAGAGCGCCATCGACCCGACGGCGGCAACGGGATACAGCGCCAGCTGGAACGGCCGCGTGAGCAGCAGGCAGAGGCCGATCGTGGCGATGGCGACGCCGGTCGAGCCGGTGATCTCGAACGGCGAGCCGGTGTGCTGCTCGAAGGTCCAGAGACCGGAGAAATCCCAGAGCGAAACCTCCGGTTCCGGAGTGGGTGCGGGATCGGCGCAACGGATCACGCCGTCGGTGCTGCGCACGCAGTCGCGCTGCACGGCTGCTGCCGGAGGTGCTGGTTCGGGCGCCCACCATTCGTGGACGACGTATCCGGCGGTATAGCCGATCGTGGCCAGGGCCGCGCCGATCACGATCATCCGGATCTGGACGCGGCGCGAGGACAGGTCGATCCGGCCCAGTCCCATGCCCACCAGGACGTAGACGATGAAGATCATCGCCGGGTAGTAGCCCATGGCAAAGAGCCGGACGATCGTCGGCGACCACTTGATGCGCTCGGTATTCTCGGAGAGGTTTTCCAGGAAGAGGTGCGCGATGGGGGCGGCGACGGTGAGGATGGTAGCCAGCGTGAAGAGGCGGCGTGGCGGCCAGCGCAGGAATGGAATCGCGAGTGCGAAAAAGAGACCGTAGTACTCGAGGATGATGGCGATGCCGGTATCCAGCATCAGCAGGAGGCCGCCGATCGCGAAGATCATCACGGCGCGGACGAGGATGCGCATCCTCGCCTGGACGAGCGGCATACCGTCTGGCGGCGTCTGGCGTCCGGAGAGCAGGGCGATGGAGATGCCGGCGAGGACGGCGAAGACAATGGACGAGCGGCCGAACGCAATGAACCGCCAGCTGTCCGGGTCCCAGCCGAGGTCACGCCGGGTGAGCAGGTGCGCGGCGAACATGCCGATGACGGCCAGTCCGCGTGCAATGTCCAACCCGGCGATGCGCGCGCCGGACGCGCGGGAAGCGGATGTCTCGGGGACGGGCGACGCAATGGCGGTGTGGGTGGCGGCCTGCTGGGTGTCCGGTGCGAGGGGGGGCAGGCTCATGCCGGACATCGATCCTTCCTCGGGCGCTACGATTCCAGGGACGTTTGGTACCGGAATACCATGCGCGGCGGATTGTCGCAACTCCCGGCGCATCGCTTGGCTCTACGGGGTTGTGGTGAGGTACCAGAAGCCGAGGGCGAAGATGAAGGCGGCGATGGCTCCGCACACTACTGCCAGCCGTTGCTGCCGCAGATGCCACATCCGCATGCCCGCTACGGTGGCCGCGACGAGCATGACGATAAAGGCCGTAAGCGCTATTGTCTGCCCGATGTCCATATCCGCTCCGCCAATGGTCCTCCCTGGTCCTGTGCCTTTCTGGAGCCCGGCTTATGTCCCAGCATGGGTGTCCTGGGTAGGGTAACGCCTGGTACCTGCTTTGGGTTCCCTGGGAGTCCGATGGTCGTCGCCTGACGAACTATCGCACGAAATGGCGAGGTGGGCGTCGTTCCCGGATGATATGTACACTATTTTACCCATGAATGACATTGTTGTGGCCGCGGATCCCCTTGACAGTGGGTCGGTGCGTGCATCATCGTGCAGGCGTTGTCCGCGACATTGAAATATGGCGTTCGAGGAATTCACAGGAGGGACTCACGATGGCAAGCGCACCTCCCCTTACCGATCGCAGGCGGTTCGTCCAGATGATGGCCGGTATCGGGGCAGCCTCCGGCCTGACCGCTTTGGGCATGCGTGGGATTGCGGCCCAGGCCACGCCGGATTCGTCGCCATTCGCGTCGCCGATGGCTTCCCCGATGGCATCTCCGGTGGCCAGTGATCAGCTGGCCGGTTCCCAGGGGATGACGCGGGAGGAATACATCGCATTCCTCAAGGATCACTACAAGCTCGGCGAGGCCGCCCACACGGGCGGTGACGTCATCTATGGGGCCACCCTGGACATCGCCACGCTCAACCCGATCATTCGCCAGGATTCGGCTGCGATCTTCGTTACGGCGAACATCTACAACGCTCTGGTCACCCAGAATCCGGTCACGCTTGCCTGGGTGCCGGATCTCGCCGATTCCTGGACCATCGGTGACGATCAGGTCACATTTACGTTCACGTTGAACGAGCAGGCGCGGTTCCACGACGGTACCCCGGTCACCGCCCACGATGTCGAGTTCTCCTATAAAGCCACGCTTGATCCCTCCGGCGTTTCGCCGTGGAAGGCGACCGTCGAGGGGCTGATCAAGAGCTATCGCGTCATCGACGACCACACCTTCGAATTGGTTGGCAACAAGCCGAGTCCGGTCTTCCTCGATAACACTGCGGCGCTGGTCAGCATCGTGCCGAGGCACATCTGGGAGCCGATCCCCATGGCCCAATGGGGCTCGTCGCCGGGCTCTACCGGGACCGATGCCTCCAAGGTGATCGGGTCCGGGCCGTTCACGTTCGTCGAATGGGTGCAAGGCGATCATTCCACCATCGCCCGGAATGAGGACTATTGGGTGCCAGACCTGGTTCCCACGCTCGACCGGTTCATCTACAAGGTTGTGGGAGACCAGAATGCCTTGCTGGCATCGCTGAAGACCGGCGAGATCGACATCTCCGGCGTTCCGGTGACCGATGTCGATTCGATGAAGTCCACTCCTGGCATCGAGGTCATCACGTATCCGACCTGGTCCTGGATGCAGGTGTCGATGAACCAGGATCCGGAGAAGGGAACCTTCGGCAAGGACAAGAGCGTTCGCCAGGCCATGATGTTCGCACTCGATCGCCAGTTGATCGTGGACAAGATCCAGGCGGGGTATGCCACCGTCGCGGAAGGCCCGCAGCCGACGATCTCCCGGGCGTACCGTCCGGATGCCATGCAGACACACTACACGTTCGATGTGGATCGGGCGAAGCAGTTGCTCGACGATGCCGGATGGGTCGATAGCGACAACGACGGCGTCCGCGAGAAGGATGGCGTGAAGCTCCAGGCAGACTTCCTGTTCACGACGGAGGATCAGTCGTCCGAGCAGATGACGGTGTATTTCCAGCAGGCGTGGAAGGAGATCGGGCTTTCGATCACCCCGCAAGGGGTACCCTTCTCGCAACTGGTCGAACTCATGATCACGAATGGCGACTACCAGCTTGGGCTGATCGGGTTCGGCTGGACGATCGAGGACCAGGGAGCGCTCTACCGGAGCGATGCGACGCCGGAGAAGGGCGGTTTCAACGTCTCCCGCTGGTCCAACGCTGAGTTCGATAAGCTCAACGACGAGCAACTGGTGGAGATGGATGAGGCTAAACGGATGGACCTGATCGTCGAAGCCAGCAACATCGTCAACGAGGAGGTCGCGGAGGGGGTGATCTCGTTTGGTGAGGCGGTGGTGGCATCCTCGACCACGGTCCACAACTTCAAGCCGGATGCCTACGGATTCTTTTGGCAACCCCAGGTGATGTGGGTGGACGCCCGCTGAACGTGCCAACGGGTTGAGAACACAGCAGGAGCACGCCAATCGGCGTGCTCCTGCTGTGTTCTTTGGAAGGCGGCGATGCCGGGGAATCGGTGTTATCGGCGGTTCCAGTTGGCGATGTTCCAGAACGTATCGCCGAACGCCGTGACCGCGATGTTCTCCTCGCGGAAGGTGTTCACGACGGCGTAGCGGTCGGCCACCAACTGCGCGATCGGGATCTCGACATGGTTGTCGATGACGTGATCGTTCAGTTCGATGAAGAGCTCGATCGCCTTCTGCTGGTCGGTGAGCGTCGCAATCTGCTCCCAGGCCGCATCGTAGTCGGCGTTCCGGTAGCGGGTCTTGTTGGTGCCCGTCCAGCTGTTGGACTTCTGCGCGATGTTCTCACCGTCCGGGCCGGCGTACCAGTATTTCATGTAGTTGAGTGGGAACGACGAGGTCGCGCCGTCGGTGTACTGCTGCATGTCGGAGTAGAAGTGGGTGAAGTTCTGGTCGTTGCCAGCAGAGCCGTCGAAGAAGACGCTGCCGTCGACTTGGGCCAACTCGACCTTGAAGCCCAGCTTCACCAGCGATGCCTTGACGATCTCCTGCACCCGCTGGCGGACCGGCGCGGTGGTGGTGACGTACTTCAGCGAAAGTTGGACGCCGTCCTTCTCCCGAATGCCCTTGTCGTCCTTCGCCCAGCCGGCGGCGTCGAGCAGCGTGGCGGCTTTGTCGAGGTCGAATTCCCAGCTGGTGTTCGGGGACTCGTAGATGCCCAGCCCGGCGAGGATGTTGCGTCCCGGCGGTTCGCTTGGCTCGCCGGCGTAGATGTTCTCGGAGATGGTCTTGCGGTCGATGGCGGTGGCAATCGCCTCGCGCACAGCGGGATCGGTGAGGAAGGGATGCGGCGTGTTCATCTCGGACTTCTGGCCATCGACCTCCTTGTTCGGGTCGGAGAAGTTGAACTGGATCTTCTCGACACCGGTGCCCGGAGGGCCGTAGACCTTGCCCTTGTCGCCGAGCGCGCCTTGCAGGGCCGCCTTGTCGATCTGGAGCGTGAAGGCCAGATCCCAGTCTCCCTGCTGGGTGACGGCGAGCACGGCAGAGGTGGCGTCTCCGCCGCCCTTCATGATCACGCGCTGGAAGAAGGGCTTGTTCGGCTCGCGGTAATTCGGGTTGGCGGTGTAGATCACCTGGTCGTTCGGCGAGAGCGTGTCGAGCACGAAGGCGCCCGTGCCGATCGGCTTCGTGGCGAATTCGGTGTTGGCCGTGGCGGCGTCCTTGCCGTCCCAGAAGTGCTTCGGGTAGATTGCGCCGAGGTTCGAGCCGAAGGGCTGGAACCAGCCGAGGGTCGGCTCCTTGAGCGTCACCTTCGCGGTCAGGGGATCAACGGCTTCGATCTTCTCGACCAGGTTCCAGGACACGGCGTCGATCGACTGGTTGGCCGGATCGACATTCCACTGCCACGTGAAGACGACATCGTCGGCGGTGAACGGCTCGCCGTCGCTCCAGACGACATCGGGAATCAGGTGGAACGTGACGGTGGAGAGATCGGGAGCGACCATGCCGTTTTCGATCGACGGCACCTCGGTGACGAGATTCGCGATGAGGGAGGTGTCCGGCGCGTAGGCGAGCAGCGGTTCCGAGATGATCGAGCCGGCGGCGATGTCCTTGCCGCCGGTGGCATTGTGGACGCTGAGGGCGGACGCACCCTGGGGCACGAGAATGCGTAGGTCGCCGCCGGCGCCGCGCGTCTGGCCGTCGGTGCCAGCGGTCGGTCGGGCGTAGGCATTGGCGGCCACCGGCGATGCTGCCGGAGAGGCGCTTGGCGTTGCCTGCGCGAAGGCTGGGGTGTTCTGGGCGATGGCGGCGGCCATGCCAGTGCTGACGCCGAGCGCGCCGCTGGCGGCGAGGAACTGGCGGCGGTCGATGCGGCCTTCGCGGAAGGCTGCGTGGAGCTGGCGAAGTCTCGATGGCGAGGATGGCATTGTTGACGTCCCTCGTGGTGGCCAGGAACGCCCGATGCGAACGGTTCCTGGGTGGAAGATGCCGAAGCGCGAACCGTGAAGACCCGCCCACGCTGTGCTAGGCCCGGCCGTCGGCTTTCTCGCAGAAAGCCTCGTGCTGTTGGGATCATACCCGGATCGCGCGCATCGGAATGCTGCCGCTGGCCAGCGCGAGCGCATCGTGTGGCACCGGAGGTGCATGGTGCATCCATGTTCGCTCGATGCAGCGAGGAGGATAGATCCAATGGCCACCGCAACGTGGAACGTCGACATCAACGGCGAACAGCATACCGTCGTCCTCGAATGGACCTACTTCGGTGGAGAACGCCGCGTTCTCGTGGATGGGCAGTAGGTCGATGAGAGTACCGTCCCACTCCGTTGGGAGTCTGAACAGTCGATCGCCGTGGCGGGAGAAACGATGAAGGTGGTGACGCAGCCGCAGAAGCCCAACATTGCCGCCTTCGACATCGAACTGATATGGGGTGATCGCGTCCTCAAACCCGACATCGACGATCGGTAGCGGGTTGTGTGATGTCCTCGAACCCGGCACGGCGCTCATCAGGCCGTGCCGGGTTCGGCTTATTCAGTCCGGATCAGTTGCCGCATGCGCGGGTGGCGCGTCGTCGCATGCGTTGGTTCCGGGCTTCATACAGGACCAGGCTGGTGGCAACCGCAAGATTGAGTGAGTCGGCCTGGCCCGCCATCGGGATGCGCACCATATTACCGGCGATTGCCTCCAGGGACCCTGGTAGTCCCTGCCGCTCGCTCCCCATCAACAGCACGAACCGATCGTCGTACTCGTGGGTCGCGTAGTCGGTCGTGGCCCGGTCCGAGGTGCCGATGATGGGAATCGCGAGCGACCTCGCCCAGGCGACGAATGCCGACACGTCGCACCGGACAAGCAGGATGCCGAAGGTGGCGCCCATCGCCGCACGGAGCGCCGTCGGATGCCAGGGATCGACCGCATCGCCCGTCAGGACGACCCCGGCGGCGCCAGCGGCGTCGCAGGTCCGCAGAATGGTGCCGAGATTGCCGGGATCCTGTGGTTCGTGCAGCACCACGATGGGGGCGGTGGCGCTGGCCAACTGCTCCAGGTCCGACCAGGCCTGGCGGCCGACGGCGGCGATTCTGCGTGGGTTGTCACGGGTCGAGATCGAGGAGAACTGGGCTGGCGTCAATGGTTGGCAGGGGATGTGGTGCGACCGGGCGAGATCGATCGTGTCCCGGCCGTAGCCGTCGCGGAGGGACTCGGGGACGTAGAGCACTACCTCGATCCGGGCGTGCGACATGAGGGCGGCGCGGACGGGCCGGATGCCCTCGACCAGGAAGCGGCCGGTGGCCTGGCGTTCCTTGCGCGAATGGAGACGACGGCATTCACGAAGCGAGATGACGGAGGAATTGACAGACATGACAACGCGTCCTTGGCCACATGGAGGCGAAGGCGCACCGGAAGGCTATGAAGTTGGGGTGAAGGGGTTCCGGGTGCGCCAGACGTTGCGGCACTCGGACGACCACCCGTGGGTTGTGGGTCCAGGGTTGGCTTCCCGGCCAGACCAGGCACTGGTTCACGCCGGGGTGGCGTGGCGGGTGTGCTGGTCCGTCGTCCGAGAAGCGTTATCCAAGGACGGGGGTGTAGGGATGCGTGCGATTCATGTCCCAAATCCAGGGTCAACGACTGTCAGCGCCTCCATCCTAGCAGATGCGGGCATTGTGGGGGTGAAGTGAGTGCAGATCGGAAAGGGTCATGAAGGCGTGGAGGCGGGGCGTACGTGGTTTTCCGGTGCGCAACTACGCGAGGCGGATCGTGCGGCAGGAACGCCGGCTTCGTCAGATCTGCGATGTCTCCACGCCGCTCGGGGGCGCTGTCGCCCGAACTCCCCATCGGACGGCGATGCCCGCGCCGATCCCGCCGGTCAGGACCACGATGCCAAGCGGGAGGAGTGCTCCATTCGTCGATACGCCGAGCAAGGTGGAGCCGACGAATCCGTCACCGTACTGCATGCATCCCAGGACCGCCGATGCTGCGCCGACTCCCCCAGGTGAGGCGGCCATGCCGCCCGAGATCGCGTTTGCCATGATAAGACCGCTGGATGTTGCGAACAGGAGCAGGGATGCCGCCAGCGCGGGTGCGCCCTGGTCTCCCACGGTGCTGGCCAGGACGAGCAATGAACTGGCCGCTGCGGCGCCAGCCCCAATCCGCAGGAGCCGGTCGCTTCCCAGGCGGGAAACGAGGCGTGCGTTGACGAGGTTGGCCGAGATGATCCCGAGCGAGTTCATGGCGAAGATGCCCGCGAAGACCTGTGGTGACTGTTCGTAATGATCGATAAATGCGAAGGACGATCCGGCCACGTAGGCGAACAGGCCTACGCTGGTGAAGGCGCCGGTCAAGGCATAGCTCACGAACCGCCGGTGTCGTGCAAGGGCGAGGTAGGTTTCCTGGATCGTACCGATGTCGCGGCGATCTCGCCGGGCGGGCGGGAGCGTCTCTGGCATGAGGGTGACCAGGCCGGCGAGTGTGCCGGCCCCGAGTACGACCAGCACCCCGAAGATTGCTCGCCAGGAACTGAGATGCAGGACCTGTGCGCCGAGCGTGGGCGCGATCATCGGGGGTCACCAGTCCGCTCCAATCTTGGTCGAGATGCCCTCCGGTCGCTACTGGGGGCATCTGGAGGCACGGGATCTCGGTCCGCTCGTGCGGCGTGAGTTGCCGCGGGAGCTGATTCGCACGCGCTACCGGGGCTGGGCGGCAATTCCGGGCAAGGCAGCCCAGTGGGCGGAGTGCGAACTCTTCACCCGGGCGGGCTGGGACTGGACGGAGGCCCTGGTGACGCCGGGTGAGGCGCCGCCGTACGTATGGAACAAGCCGGTGGAGGAACCGCAGACGATGGCGTTCACGTTCACGCATGCCGGCCGGGACATCGACGGGGCGGTCGAGGTGGTCGTGATGCCGAACTGCTCGGTTCAGACCGCGGATTCGTCCAGTGCCGAGATCACGCTGCGGGACGTACAACAGTTCGTCGCCACCGTAGCTGCCACCAACGCCGGTGATTTCTTCGCATAGCTGGAATGGACCAATCGTCCGAGGGCGAGTTGTCGGAGCTCTCCCTCGGACGACTGGGTGTTGAGGTTCAGGCTTCGGCAGGTGCGGTGCGTTCCGATGCCGTCGGGCGGTTCGCCTGGATCGCGAGAGCGGATTCGCTCCAGCGGATCAGGCCGATGCCGAGCATGACGCCGCCACACATCGCTGCCCACGGGGCGGCGGCATGCCAATCGAAGAGGACGCCGAATGTGACCGGCGCACCGGCGGCGGCCAGTCCCCACGAGAGCTCGAACAGGGCGATGGTCCGCCCTTGGGTCGCGGCAGATCCGGTACTCGCCGCGAGGGCTCGTGCGGTTGGGCCATAGGCCATCTGCGCGACGCAGAGGACGATCGCAATTGCGGCGAGATAGGGCACGATGAGCCTCGAAGGGACCCGGATGCCCAGGGCGTAGAGCCCCCAGGCGGCTGCCCACGCACAGCCCGCGCCGAGCATGATGCGGGTACGCCGGACGTTCCGCAGCCGGGTGAGCAGTGCGCTCTGGCCTCCGATCGTGATGGCGGTCTGCATCGCCCCGATCACGCCGAGTGACCAGAGCGGTGCGTGCAGCACCTCTGTCGCGTAGAGGACAAGGCCGACCGATCCCATCATCGAACAGAGCATGAAGAGGCTGTTCGCCAGGACGATGCGTATGAAGGCATGGTTCCGGAGGATTGCAGCGAAAGGGGCCGACCCCTGTTCTTTGGCGATGGTGCGTTGCCCACCTGCGGAGTGCCGTGCGTAGAACCACGCGCACAGGAGCAGGCACACGGCGTTGCCAGCGACAAATATGCGGAAGGTGCCGAGCCCGCCGTGACCGATGGCGATGGCCGCGATGGCACCGCTGATGCTCCCGGCGATCCCCTGGATCACGCTCACCAGGCCATACCACTGGTCCCGGTGGTCGGCGCTGGCGGTATCGGCGATGAGGGTCGAGATCGCCGTGAAGTACATCCGCGTGCCGGCGGTGGTCAGCATGACGGCCACGAAGAGCGAGGTTCGCGACGAGACGCCGATATAGAGCACGAAGCCCGTGGCTTCGAGGCACTTGCTGAGGACGACCAGCCTCCTGGCTCCCAGCCGGTCGACGAGCGCGCCGGTGATGGGCGTGACGACCAGGGTCGTGAGCGTGGCGACGGTCAGGACGAGACCGACCTGGGCGGCCGAAAGGCCAGTGGCGGCGGTGAAATAGAGCAGGGCAAAGGGATAGAACATCCCGGCGCCGAACGCATTCAATGCAAGGGCCGCGACGAAACGGCCGTTGCCCTGAAGGAGATCGAGCCGGAACCAGGTGGCGAGCAGGTGACGCATGCGGTGGGTGCCAGTCTACCGGCGGCCCTCGGGACGCCTGCGTATGGTTGCTGGCACGGCGACGCCGACGATCGCCGAATCTGCGCAAAAAGAAGGCACAGATCGTTCGATCTGTACCCACCGCTAGCCCGGACGAGCGACTATTGCCTGATGTCCGGGGAGTGCGCATGCATGCGCTGCTCGTCGCTTTTCCCCGGCGTGTTGTGACGGTGAGTATTGGCGCATCGCGCGACGATGTCAAATGCCGTGCAGGGGCGATTCGCGACCATGCCGGCGATCGTGTACCATCGGGCGATTCGTGTGGTGTCGTGGCGGCGAACGGCTCTCTGGTGAGGTCAGCATGTCGGCGGAAGCAGTGGTTCTGGCGTTCATCGAGACGGTCTGGAATCGGGGTGACCTCGACCGGATTCCGGAGTTCATTTCGCCTGGATACAGGGTCGAAGGGGTTGCGGTTGGGCCGGGCTGGGTGCGAGAGAACGTGGCGATGTTCCGCAATGCGTTCTCCGGTCTGAGGCTGATCGTCGAGCGGATGGTGGCGAGCGGGAACGATGTGGCGGTCATGGTGCGGCTGGATGGACGCCACACCGGCACCATCAAGGGATTTGCCGCGACCGGCCGCGCTGTCTCCTGTCGCGAGGCAGCCTTCTGGGAGATCGATCCCGAGACTGGTTTGATCGTCGGCGGCGATTTCGTGGCCGATACGTTGATGGCCCGCATCCAGATTGGCGTCGTCTCGCCGGATCTCTGGCGCGGTCCGGAGGGCTGAGCGATCGATATGCCCCGATCGGAGGGGCCGACGCGGCCATGCCATTGACGGGATGGTGCCGTCTCGGCGACCATCGGCGCCGTGCGTCTGCATGAGGCGCGCATGAAGTATCGATCGAGCCACGGGGCAGGTGACACAGATCATGACGTCGTTTCCTCTGAAGGCTGGCATTCTCGGTGCTGGCACCATCGCCACCTCGCCGGGTGGTTTTCTCCCGGGCATGACCCGGTTCCCGGATCTGGTGACCGTCACCGCGATTGCCGATCCCGTCTTCGAGCGGGCGCAGGCGGTGGCCGCGCAGTTCGGCATTCCGGAGGCCTATCCGGGCCTGGAGGCGATGCTCGACAAGGCGGACATCGACCTCGTGCTGAACATCACGCCGATTCCCTTCCACGCTGGTACCTCCCGCACGATCCTGGAGGCGGGCAAGCACCTCGCGATCGAGAAGCCGATCGCCGGGTCGCTCGAAGAGGCGGATGACCTGATCGCGCTGGCGAAGGCGAAAGGACTCACCTATGTCGTCGCCCCGCCCAACCAGATCCTGCAGAATCGCTCCGACGCGCGGGCATTGGTGAAGGAGGGCGCGATCGGGCAGATCGCGTTCGCACGGGTGCGCAGTTCTCACGGCGGCCCGGCATCCGGCGCCTGGCCGCTGGATCCGACGTGGTTCTACCAGAAGGGCTCCGGCCCGCTGCTGGACATGGGTGTCTACGGCATCCACGACATCACCGGCATCCTTGGCCCGGCCAAGCGCGTGGTCGCCTTCTCCGGGATCACGGAGCCGGTGCGGACGGTGCGCAAGGGACCGTTCGCGGGCAAGGAAATCGCGGTGACCGAGGACGACAACACGCTGCTCATGCTCGATTTCGGCGACTCCTGTTTCGCGGTGATCGATGGCACCTATAACGTGAATGCCGCGCGCGGTCCGATGATCGAGATCTTCGGGCGCACGGGTACGATCAACCTTGGGAACGCCTACCACGACCAGCCGGGCATTCCCTCGCTGGAGATCTTCCGGTTCGATGCGGTGCCTGGTGTCGATGGCTGGATCACCCCGCAGTCGAGCGGCGGCCCGTTGCGTTCCGATTGGGATGCCTACCAGCGGGCGGTGATCGTGAAGCATCTCGCGGAGTGCGTACGCGATGGCGTGCGTCCGGTCTTGAGCGCCGAGCACGCGCGGCATGCGTTGGAGATCATGGTGAAGGCGATCGAATCGGCGCGCACCGGCCAGGCGATCGAGCTGACCACGACGTTCTAGGAAAGAGAAGCGAGGACCGAGGAGTGAGAACCGAGAGGCAGGCTCGTTCCTCACTCCTCACTTCTCAGCTTCCGACGTACCGGTTCCGGGCAGCACCCATTCCGGCGACAGTCATCGCTCCCACCGCGCCGAGCACCACCAGCAACGGGACGTGCCATCCGCCGGTCGCGTCGTGCAACACCCCGATCAGGAACGGTCCGGATGCCGCCAGGCAGTAGCCGACGAATTGCGCCATTCCGGAGAGATGCGCGGCGTGGTGGACATCCGGCGAGCGGAGCGAGAAGAAGGCGATCGCCAGGCTGAGCGCCGAGCCTACCGCGAGACCGAAGACCAGCATCCAGAGCAGAGGCGCGCTCGTCGGACTGACGAGCAGGGCGGTCAGGGAGAGCACGAGCAGGACGGACGTCCCGAGGATGAACGCCTGTTGATTGTGGCGGCGGCTGGCCCACATCGGCACCAGGAACGAGCTGAACATGCCGGCAAAGTTCGCGACGGAGAGATAGAGTCCGGCGTCCGCCTTGGCCACGCCTTCGTCCAGCATCATCGTTGGGAACCAGGTCGCAATCGAATAGAACACGAATGCCTGCAGCCCCATCATCAGCGTCACCTGCCAGGCAAGCGGATCGTGCCAGAGGCTGATCGTGACCGGGGCGGCCGGGGATGCGGGGGAGACGCGGCCTCCCAGATGCATTCCCAGGCGCGGTGTAAGGGCAGCCACGGCGAGCATTGCCGGGATCGCCCACAGGGCGATGGTCCCTCGCCAGCCGAGGCCGCTTGCGTCCTGCAGCGGGATGGTGAGGCCGACGCCGATGGTGCCGGAGAGCGACATCATCATCGAGAGGAGGCCGGTCATTGTGCCGGCGTTGTTCGGGAAATCGCGCTTGATGGAGGCTGGTAGCAGGACGTTCGCGATGCCGATGCCCAGGCCGACCACCGCCGTGCCGGCGAAGAGGATCGGGGTGGAGGGGATGATGCGGATGAGCGTTCCGGCGATCAGCCCGAGCATGGCGAGGATCAGGGCGCGGTCGAGGCCGATCCGGCCCGCAATGCGTGGCGCGAACGGCGCCACGAGGCCGAAGCAGAGGATCGGCAGGGTGGTCAGTAGCCCGGCCGCTGCAGACGAGACGCCCGTGGTCTCGCGGATCTCGTCGAGAACGAGGGCGAGGGCGTTGATGACGATCCGCAGGTTGAGCGCGGTGACGATCAATCCGGCCAGGATGACGGCGGTCGCGCGCGTGCGGTGCGGCGTGGCGGTGTCGCGCTGGACGGGCGTGTCGAGCGGCGTGGACGGTATGGTGTCGGAGGCGTCGATGGCGGTGTCCGCTTTCGGTTGTGGGCAGCGTGCGCCATCCGATGCGGGTACCGATCGATCCCGTGGGCGCCACGGGAATCCTACACGACGGTGTCCGGTTTCGGGGCAGGAGAGGTGCGCGACAAGCACCTCTCCTGCAGGCGGTCAGCGCTGGAGGCGGCGGCGTCCCAGCGCAATGACGAACAGGAGCATGGTGATGGCGCCTGCCAGGAACCAGAGCGGCGCCGGGACTCCCGTTGGTGATCCAGCGCCGGTATTGGGCAGGCCGGATACGACCATCACTGGCGGTGTCGGTGAGGGGACGGATGAGATGTGCGGCGTCACCGAGGGCGCCTGGGTTGGCAACGGCGCTCCAGATGCCGTTGGTGTGGGATCGTCCGGAGTGGTTGGTGTTGTCGTTTCCTCCACGATGGTGGCTGTGGCGGTTGCCGTTGCCGTCTGCGTGAGCGTGCTGGTGGCTGTGGCGGTCGCCGTTGCCGTCTGTGTGACGGACGGTGTCGTTGTGCCGCTCGCGGGAGTCTCGTTTGGGGTGACGGTGGCGGTCGCCGTGGCGGTAGGTGTCGCCGTCGCCGTGGCGGACGGAGGTGCAGGGTAGCTGACGCAGTTCGAGGTCCTGTCAGGCTGGAAGATCTCAAATGATTTTCCCGCGCCCTGGTCGGCCGGAATCGTGGTCGACCAGGTTCCGTCGGCATTGGGTGTTTGTGTCGAGGAGAACAAGGGGCCGGTGCAATCGGGGCCGTCGTATTGATCCAGCACGAACAGGGCGGATGCATCCAGGCCAGTTGCGGAGAGAACGGCGAATCCGCTCGGGCCTCCCTGGGAGACATCGATCGCGAGCATCAACGGGTCGATGGGTGGAGCGACGGTGGGGGATGGGCTCGGCTCGGGAATGGTGGTTACGTTGACCCACTCGACATCCACACAATTCGAGACGCGGCCGTTCTGCTCCATCTGATATGACTTCGTGCCTTCGCCACCCGAGAACACCTCCAAGAGGACTGTGCCATCGGAATCGGGGGCGTAGGAGTCCTGGCCGCGTATCGGGGCGTTGCAGCCACTTCCGTAATAGATGTTGAAGTATGTGCCCCCGGATGATGGATCGAGGCCAGTGACCGCGACGGAGTACCAGGTGTTGGTGCGAAGCAGGAGTGGACCAGCACCATCGTTGATCGTGAGAACGATCGGTTCGGCGGCGCTGGTGAAGCTGGCGTCATCGCCGGGCTGCACCACTGGTGTCGCATCATCCTGCGCGGCGGCGGTGCCGGACGTGAGCCATCCCAATGCGAGGGATAGGGCGGTCAGGATCGCGAGCAGACGGCAGATTCCACGTCGCCCAGACATGCGGGTTCTCTGGTTCCACGGCATCGGTTGTTCTCCTCCGATTACGAGGCCATGTGGCAGGTTGTCCATCCCACGAGGGATTCCCACGTCCATCATGCACCGGAGGAACGGTGTTGACCTGAGTAGAATTACTCTATTCACCAGCCGAACATGGACGACATTTCCTTGTGGAGTTGCTTTCCTGGAGCGGAGTCCGGTTCCGGGACGGGAGGGGTGCGCACCAGGCACCCCTCCCGCAGGCGGTCAACGCCGGAGGTGGCGGCGTCTCAGCGCGGCGGCGAGCAAGAGCATGGTGCTGGAGCCCGCCAGGAACCAGAGCGGCGCCGGAATTCCCGTTGGTGTTCCGGCGCCGGTGTTTGGCAGGCCGGAGACCACCGACGTTGGCGAAGGAGCAGCCGATGGCTTCGGCGTGACCGATGGCGCCATGGATACGGTCGGTGAGGGATCGGCCGCGCCGGTCGGTGTCGCGGTGGTCATCTGCGTGGGAGCCGTCGAAGTGGGCGTGCCGCTCGGCGTCACCGTCGGGGTGACACTGGTTGCTGTAGCCGCCTGTGTCGGCGTGACGACAGTCGTGGGCGTGACTGCGGCCGCTGGCGTCGTGCCATCCGGGGGAAGCGTCGGGGTCACCGAGACGGTGACGGACGGCGATGGCTCCGGGGCGTCCTTGCTGACGGTGAGATCGACACAGTTCGATACCGTGTCCCCTTGGGTCACCTGGAACGAATACTCGCCGGGATCGCCGAAGGTGAGGTCCTTCGCCCAGGTGCCGTCGTCCCCGGCGGTCTCGGTGCTGGGATCGGTGGGGGTGCCGGTGCAGCCGTGGCCCAGGTAGGGGGAATAGGTGACGGGCTGGTTGGGGAGCAGGCCGCTGATGGCGAGGCCGAATCCCTGGCCGGGCTGGATTGCTACTGGGTTGGTGCTGCCGTTGATCGTGAAGAAGATGGAGCTCATCGTGATATCGACGCAGTTCGACAGGTGGTCGCCCTGAATCACCTGGGCCGAGTGGACGGCTGGTTTGTCGAAGGTCAGGTAACCCTCCCAGTCAACTTCTTGCGCGCTGCCGGCCGGGAATGTCGCGGCGGCGAGGATCGATCCCGTACAGCCTGATTGGCCGAATTGCACGATGTCAAACGCGTCAGAATCGGTCAACCAACGAGCGGAGACTGCAACTGAGGCGTGGGTATGGATCACGATGGGGCCGTAGCTGTTATTGATAGTAAGTTCAATCGCTGGATCCCATTCTGCGGTGGGCGCCGGTTCGCTGCTGAACACGAACTCGACGCAGTTCGACGCGCGGTCTCCCTGGAAGACCCGGAACGAGTGCGCGGTTGTCGTCTCGGGGAGCATTTGGGCAAAGGTCCAGAACCCGTTGGCGTCCGCGATCTGGTCCGTGCCGCCCGGGAGCGGGAATCCTGCGCACGCGGGCTTGGAATAGGTCGCGAAGGACAGTGGCGTGGATGGTGTCAGCCCGGAGGCAGCGAAGAGCGCATCTTCATCGGCCAGGACGGGGACGGTTCCCGTGTGGTCGTCGAGGGTGAGGACGATCTGCTCCTCGTCGATCACGACACCCACGCAGTTCGACGTGCGATCGTCCTGGGAAACCTGGAATGCGCGGGCCGGCGATCCGGCGGGATTCCAGCGATAGGCCCAGGTTCCGTCGGCCCGGGCGATCTGATCCGGGACCATCTCCGGAGTTCCCGTGCAATCGCTCTCGGGATAGACCGTGAAGACCAACGGAGCGGATGGGGTGAGGCCGGTGGCGGCGACGACGAACGTGGCGTTGTACGGAATGAGGATGGTTCCGGTGTCGCCATCGATCGTGAGGGTAATCGACGCGGCGGCAGCGACTTCGGTGCTGTCGGTCTCCACCACGGGGGTTGCGAATTGCCCGGCCGCAACGAGGCCGGGGGTGAGCCACCCGGCAACAAGGATCAGAAGCGCCACAGAGGAATACAGCCGGCGAATGCCGGTTCGCCCGGTCGTGCGGGTCCCACAATGCCACGACATCGGTACTTATCCTTCGATTGTCTGTCCCTCGATTCGATTGTTGGTTTGATGAGAAACCTTCGTCCTATAGCATGGACCTCTGGCGTGCGATTGGCGTACGTGAAATCACGTATTTCTGCGGTCAATGTGAGATGACACCTTTTCTCATCGCCGCGCTGTTCGGAGATTGAAGACGGACAAGGGCCGGGAACGATCGAATTGTTCGATCGTTCTCGGCCCTTGTGGCGAGGTTGGATGGATTACAGCTTGCCGAAGGAGACGCCCTTGTATGTCCAGCCGCACGCGGTGACAGCGTCCTGGATTGGGCCTTTCAGCTCGCCAGTGTTGAACCGGTAGGTGTAGATCTGGCCGGGACGCAGCTCCTCGGTGAACCCGTAGGCCGCACCGAACTGGATCGACTGCGTCTGCCCCATCGTCCTGTTCTTCGAGAGCGAGAGGGTAGGCACGCCCGCGCGCCAGGAGACCTCATATTCCTCGTCCTTGGTGCGAAGTTCGTGGTTGCTCTCGTCGAATTTCATGCGGATGCGGAAGACCTTTTCGAGGCTGGCCTTGGCAAAGATCTCGTACCAGCGGGCATCGACGATCTTCCATTCGGCGATCAGGTCGACGCCTTCGTCGCTTCCGTCGACAATCTGCCAGGGAGCGGTCGGACGGTTGAGGGCGAGGATGCGTTCGCGGACCTCGGCGGCGGGCAGGGCAACGATGCCCTCGGCCGGGCGGCGGGTGGATGTGAGCTTGTCCCACAGTTTCATGGATGCGTTCTCCGGAAGGATGCGGTGTTGCGTCGGGTTGGGAGGAGAACGGGACCAATCCGGTTCATTCCCTCAGGCCCAACGCCCTCCCATCCTTTCCGGTTCCCAGAGTGGGGAACGGTCAGGTGCCGGATCGTTCTGGTTCGGGCGGCAATGCCGTGTCGGCGGGCGTGGTGGATGAGCCACCGGCGCGGATGTCGAGCGCTGTGCGCAGCGCGCCCAGCAGTGAGGGGCGTGGCTTCCCCCGCCGGCTGACGCGTCCCAGCGCCACAAGGCCGATGCCTGCGGCGATCAGACCGGGTCCGGACATCCCGAGCACCTTTGGGCCTGCCTTGCTGGCGATGAGTTGTGAGGCGGAGAGCATCGAGGCGGCGGCGATCCCGCCATCGACCAGGGTTTCGGCGAGGCGATCAGGGTCTTGCAATCGGACGTCGATCGCGATGGTGCCCTGGCGCACCTGCTGGAGGATGGCGCTCACATCATCCGGAAGCGTCTTCAGCAAATGGTCCCAGCGGCGTGCGCCTTCCAGAACATCGCCCGCGACGCGGCGCGGGTTGAAGCGGTCGCGGATCATCTGCGAGAGATAGGGCGTGAAGAGACGTTGCAGGTCCAGCGGCACCGCGAACTGCTGGGCGAGTCCTTGCAGCTGGATCACGACCCGGAAGAGCGTAGCCAGATCGGCGGGCAGCATCAGCTGGTGGCGGTGCATCAGCGCCATGCCGCTTTCGAGGATGGCGGCGATGTCGTAGTCGCCGACGCCGAGGTCGAGGCTGCGCATCACCCAGGCTTCCACGTCCTCGCGCAGGGCGTTCATGTCGGTTGTGGGTGGTGGGCTCGTGATGTCGACCAGTACATCCACGAACCCGTCGACATCGTCCGTGCCGATCGCGATCACGAGCCGCTCGAGTTCGCGGCGGCGGGACTGGCTGATGCGCCCGACATCGCCGAAATCCAGCACCCCAAGGCGATGATCCGGGAGCAACAGGAAGTTGCCGGGGTGAGGATCTGCGTGAAAGAGATTATGCTGGAAGATCATCTCCAGATAGAGGCGGGCGATGCGCTCCACCAGCTCGTCCACGCTCCAGCCGGCGCGCTCGATCGTCTCGCGGCTGGTGACTGCGACGCCGGTGAGCCGTGACATGGTGAGCACGCGTTCGCTGCTGAGCTCGGGGAACGGTTTCGGGATCTCGATATCGGCGGTATGCGCGAAATTCCGGGCGACGGTCTCCAGGTTACGGCGCTCGGCTCGCATGTCGAGGGCGTTCGTGAGCATTTGCGCGAACTGGCGGACCATCGAGGCAGGGCGATAGAGTGCGGCTTCGGGGTCGCGTTCTTCCCAGACCTGGGCGAGCGCGGTCATGATCGCAAGGTCGGCACGGGAGCGCTCGATCGCACCGTCGCGCACGACCTTCACCACGACCGGCGTACGATCCTTCAGCGTCGCCTTGTGAACCTCCGCGACGGAGGCCGCTGCCATCACCGGGCGGTTGAACGTACCGTAGCGCTCCTTCACCGGGGCGCCGAGTTCGCGTTCGATAGTGGCGATGGCGGTCCCGGGCGCTTGGGGCTGGACGGACGATTGCAGCATGGCGAGCTCGGTGGCGAGTGACGGGCCGACAACATCAGGCCGCAGGCTGAGCATCTGGCCAAGTTTTACCCACGCGGTGCCCAGCTCGGTGAGCGCCGTGCGCAGTCGTTCGCCGGTGGTCATCGCGACGATCTCTGGGTCCATCGTCGCCGGGAGATGGTGCAGGATACGCTGGATCGGGAGCGGCGAGTCCGCCTCGACACGGTCCACGAAGCCGTATTTCGCGAGGACGGCCATCACCTCGCGCACGCGGCCACGGTATTGGACGAGTGGAAGCAGGGTTTCGAACGCGGACATGGGCGTTTCTCCCCGCGGACGGCGATGCAATGATTCCTGCCGCTTCCGGCGAGTGTCAGCGGTACCGTTGTGGGTCACGCGATCTCTGCCGGGAGTTGGACCAGCACGATCTCGTTTGCGGACGGGTCCAGCAGATGGACGAACCGTGAGCCCATCTCGTCCTGCTCCGGCCCCTGGACCGGCTCGACGTGGATCGCCCGCAGCCGCTTCAGGGACGCGTCGAGGTCGTCGGTGAAGAGGACGAGGGACGGTTCCCCGGCGGCGCCCGCTCGCGCCGCCGCCGAGCGTTCGGGGTGCTCCGATTGCAGGAGCCAGAGCCCGGCTCCCCGCACGCCGTGCGGACCGACATGGACCGTGCGGAGGCCGGGCGGCGGCCCGACCTCCCCATCGAAGAGCGTCTCGAATCCAAACCCCAGAACGTAGAAGGTCTTCGCCACGTCGAGGTCGTGGACGAGCAGGGTCATACGGCCAATGGCGATCATGCGGCGCGGCGCTCCTTCGTGGATGGAACGAACGGGACAGGTGGTTTCGCTCGTTCCATCCTACGTGAATGCGGCGCACGCGTCCGTGGATCAGATTGCAGGATCGACCACCCGGGTGAGCAGGAAGTCGGCCGCCGCCGCGTAGCCGGTGACGCGGTTCTTGCGCTTGGAGAGGCCGTGGCCTTCGTCGTCGTAGATGCGCAGCTCCACGTCACGCCCGCGCCCCTTGAGCGTGTCGTAGATCTGCTCCGACTCGTAGAGCGGGACGCGTGGATCGGTGCGTCCGTGGATGATGAAGAGCGGTGCGACGATGTCCTCGACGCGGGAAAGCGGCGACACGCGCTCCAGCACGTCGCGATGGTGTTCCAGCGTGCCGTATTCCGCGCCGCGATGACGGCGGCGGTAGGCGCTGGTGCGCTCCATGAAGGTGACGAGGCTGGCCATGCCGACGACATCGAAACCGGCGGACCAGCGATCGGAGTGGAACGCGAGCTCGGCGAGCGTCATGTAGCCGCCGTAGCTCTGGCCGAACACGATCGGTTTGATCGGGAGGACGTTCGGCTGCTGCGCGATCCAGTCGGCGGCGGGCGGAATGTCGGCGACGGAATCAAGGCGCTTCTCGACATCGTCCAGATGCAGGTACGTTGATCCATAGCCGGTGCTGCCGCGCACATTCGGCGAGAGCACGGCGAATCCCAATCCTACATAATACTGAACGATTGGCTGGAACTCCGGCCGCCGCTGCCCTTCCGGCCCGCCGTGGATGTCGATGATGACCGGCCACGGACCGGGGGTGGACGGCGTGTACCAGAGCGCCGGAATCTGCCGTCCGTCGAAGGTCGGGTAGTGGATCAGTGTTGGCACGACGGCAGCGGGGGCGTCCGGCTCGTCGGCGCGGGCGAGCGTCTCGACATGGCCTTCGAGATCGGAGGCGAGGATGGCGGCCGGTGCATCCGGGGTCGAGAAGCCGAACGCGACGCGCAGCGAGTCCGGCGACCAGGTGAAGCGGTCTGCGACGCCCCACGGCGCGGCGATCTCGATGCAGTGGGCGGCGTCCTGGGTATCGACCAGCAGCAGGCGGGAGGCGGCGTCGGTGTTGATCTCGATCGCCAGCCATTTGCCGTCCGGCGAGGGGGCTACCTTCTCAATGCCCCAGTCGTCTTCCAGGAAGAGCGTTCGCTCGCCGGTCGCCGGATCGACGCGGTAGAGGGCGGGGAATTCGCGGCCGGCGTTGGTCGCCAGCCAGAGCACGTCCCCGCTCGGGGAGTAAGCCATTGCCGGAATCCACGCCTCTCCCTCGTGCGGGAGGATGTTCGCGACCGCGATGTCGCCTCCGGGGCCGATGTCCACACGCAGGAGATTGGCGTCGATGTTGCCGTTCAGGCTGGCGACCATCGCCTGCGCGTCGTCAGCCCGGACGGCGATGACGGACGGCGATCCCGTCTCCCAGCTGTTCTCGATCAATGTCTGCCGGGCGCCGGTGGCGACCTCGATGCGCTCGACATCGAAGATCGCCTTGTCGCGTGAGTTCACGCGGGCGTAGACGTATTGCCCGGACTTCGAGATCGCGCCCTGGTCGAACATCGCGTCGTCGTCCTGCGTGAAGCGGACCGGCGCCTCGGGATGCGTGGCGGTGGCTGCGTGAGGGATGCGCCAGAGCTGCTGGTTCTCATTGCCGTCCAGGTCGCGGCCGTAGACGATCGTGTTTGCGGCGGCGCTGGCCTGGAGCGTCATCACGCGCTCGCTACCCTCGGTGAGCGCGACGATCTCGCCGGTCGAACGCGTCAGGCGGACTACCTGGGGCACGCCGGAACGGTTGTCGAGGAACGCGAGATGATCGTCATCGAGGAAGGCCGGCATCGTGAAGGTCGGGCGCGCGAAGACACGCTCGGCGAACGCCTCCAACCGGGCGAGACGATCGGGGGATGGCGACGTGAGGGATGCGGTGCGCGTGTGGTTCATGTGCAGACTCCTGGCGGAACGACGGACCCATTGCCGGGATGCACCTTCATCCCGCCGTCGCCGCTTGTCAAGCGGTCCGAGGGCAGGCGGCGAGAGGGATGTGTCCCGTTGCAGTTCGTGCATCCCCCACGCCACGCCTCTGCACAATCCTTACAGCCGGATCCGTACCGGTGAACCTCGTGTGCGCCATCGGCTGGAGGCCGATATCCGGGGGCACCATGCCACAAGATCCGGCAACCACTTCGCTGGATGGTGGTCGGCCAGACCAGCTGGTGGTTGCTGGGTCTACCGAACCAAATTCAACGCTGGCGCGGGGCGGGAATGCCCGGGTCGCTCAGGAATCGCTGGGCGTCTCCTCTTCTCCCTCGTGGAAATATCCCTGCTCGTCGTCCTCGCGCCTCCAGTAGCCTGCAATGTTCAGCTGGTCCTTGCCGATCTCCGGCCATTGCGTGCGAATCCAGCGGCGGAGCCGGTGCATGGTGGAGCTTTCCCCGGCGGCGAAGATCGCCGTGGATGCGGTTGGCGCTGGCAGTGTCGCAATGGCCGTGTCGAGCAGTGTGGTCCGGCCCGGCGCCTGTCCCCGGCGATGAAGCCAGATCGTGGTAAGCGTCGCGCCTGCCGGGACGGTCCATTGCTGCTCCTCGGCGGCGTCCTCCACCTCAGCGACGACGGTCGCGGCAGCGCCGGAAGGAAGCGACTCCACAAAGCGGCCGATGGCTGGCAGGGCCGTTGGGTCTCCGATCAGGTAGAAGACGTCCGGCTCGCCTTCCCACACCGTCGATCCGCGCGGTCCGCCGATGGTCGCCCGTTGGCCTGGGGCCGCCTGCTCGGCCCATTTCGTCAGGATGCCGACGCCGTGCAAGGCGATGTCGATGTCGATTTCGCGCTGATCCGGACGCAGCGCGCGGATCGTCAACGCGCGAATGACGCTCGGCGGCGCGTTAGCTGGATAGACGAGCCGGAATGGCTGGAACTCGACGACGGGCGGCAACGGTGTTTCGTCGAACCGCTCGGGGAACTGGATTCGCACGTCATCATCCGCCGCGAGGCTCTGGATCTCGCTGACCGACTCACCGCCGAAGGTCACGCGCATCATCTGTGGTGTGACGCGTTCGCTACGGACGACCTCGACCGGGCGGAAGACGAATGCTCCGGAGGCCTGGACATAGCGGGTGTGAATCATCGGGACAACTCCGTCAGGATATCGCGCAACCGGGTGGCCAGGACGATGCCGGCCCCCAGCGAGGCGGCGCCATAAGGGATCGCGAACACGCGTCCGGCCTTCATGGCGGGAAGGGTCTGCCAGAGCGGTTGCGAGGTGAGGGCTTCGGCATCCGGGGCGGGCGTCACGCCGTCGGCGTTGGCATTGATCAGCAGGACATCGCTCTCCGCGAGGATGCCCAGGTCCTCGTAGGAGTACTCGGCCGTCTGCGTCGTCTGGTTTGCGGACGGCGTGGCCAGGCGCACGCCGCAGTCGAGGAGCACCGTCGTGTCGGTCCAGGGCGGCCCCATCGTCCAGAACGTCGATTCCGAGGCTGAGGCCACATAGCTGAAGGTGTAGTTGGCAAGCGGCTCCGCGAAAGTGGCCGCCGTCGAGGTCGTGATCTGCTCGTACGATTCGAGGAGTTCGTCTGCCTCCTGTTCGCGCCCGAGGACCTCGCCGATGCGGATGGTCACTCCTACCAGGTCGAGTTGCTGGAAGGAGATCACCACTGTCGGTGCGATGGTGGAAAGCCGCTCGTACAGGTTGTCGTCGGTGTCGATGGTCCGCAGGATCAGGTCGGGTTCGGCCGCCACGATCGCTTCGAGGTCGGGTTCGAGAAAGTCGCCGATGGATGGCACATCGGCGAGCATGGTGGCGTAGGGTTCCGCTGTATCCGCTGCCGCCCGCGCCGATGGGAATCAGCCCCAGATCGGCTACGGCAAAGGCGCCGAAGAAATCGGCGCACACCACGCGCTCGGCGCGGCCGGGAACGGTGACCGGCCCTTTGTCGGTGTCCACCGTGCGCGTGGCAGGGAACGGTGTCTGGGCCGAGGCCGGCGATGACAGCAGGAGCGCTGCCGTGGCCGCGGAGATGAGCGACCGCCGGGTGAGGGCGCCGACCAGGAGCCGGCGTTCGAGCGGACTGAGCGTGAGCTCGCCTGGTTCCGCCGATGCCGATAGGGAGAAACCGTCTGCTCGACCGTGTTGCGTTGTCATTGCACACACCTTCTCTTGGTACCAACGGGTATATCCGACCTAACGAGTAGGCATTATAGCGTCGATGACGCCGGTGACGACCAGAGAGATACTGTCCGTGCCCGATTGCGAGCGGCGATCGATTCGCCGGCTTGCATTCGATCCTGATTTGGCCGGCGCGATCTGACCCCGCAAGGAGACTCTGTGTGACTTCATCCCAGGAATCCGCATTTCCATCCCTGCCTGCGACGATCCGCGATGTCGTGCGGGACCGTCTCGATCGCTGGGGCATTCCCGGCGCGGCGATTGGCGTTCTGCGCGACGGCGAGACCGCCTTCGCCTCGTTCGGTGTCACCAGCCTGGAGACGCAGCAGCCGGTGACGCCGGAAACGCTCTTCCGCGTGGCGTCGATCTCGAAACCCTTCACCGCCACGCTGGTGATGACGCTGGTCGAGGACGGCCTGCTCGACCTCGATGCGCCGATTGCGGAATACCTGCCCGGTGTCGTGCTGAGCGATGGGCCGGTGGCGTGGCAGCAGGCGATCACCATGCGCCACCTGATGAGCCACACGGCCGGGATCGACTGCGAACTACCGGTCGATCTGGCCAGTGCGGGAATGGGCGACGGGGCGCTGGCGACCGCGATTGGACACTACGGCACGCTCCATCAATGGGGCGAGCCGGGTCCGATCATGTCCTATGGCAACACGGGATTCTGGCTGGCCGGTCATGTCGTGGCGACGATCCTTGGCCAGACGTTCGAGGACGCCATGCACGAGCGTGTCTTCGCGCCGCTCGGACTGGAACGCAGCGTCTATACGGCGGCGGAGGCGATCGTCTACCCGGTCGCGCTGGGGCACCAACCGACCTCGCTGACCGGCCGCGAACACGAGCTGATCCGCTCCTACGCCTATCCGCGCGCGCGGCGGCCATCGGGCGGCGTCATCTCGACGGTGGTGGATCTGTTGCGGTTTGCGGGCTGGCACATGGGTGTTGGCGATGCCGGCGATATCCATCTCTCGCCGGCCCGGCGCGATGCCATGCGCGACCCGATCATCCGCCTTCGCGCCGCCGATGAGGAGGCGTGGGGGACCGGCTGGAACCTGAAGCCTTCCGGCGATGGCACGGTCGTGATCGGGCACGGAGGATCGTTCGGCGGGTTCCAGACGCAATTGACGCTCGTGTCGGAGCGTGGGTGGGCGGTGGCGATCCTGACGAACAGTGCGCGGGGTGGCATGGCAAACGCCGAGATCGAGCAATGGTTGCTCACGAACGATCTCGGCCTAGATGTCGTCGATCCCGAACCGGTGGTGCTCGATGCCGCCGCTCTGGCGCCGTTCGTGGGGACCTTCCGACAGCCGGAGGCGGCGTTTGCGTTTTCGGTGGCGGAGGACGGACTCGACCTGACGTTCACGGAATCGTACGGACCGGTGCCGGGAGAAATGCCGCCGCCGGTTCGCCTGCGTCCAGTCGGTGATCGCGACTTCCGGGCGACCGAAGGGCCGTTCAAGGGCATGCGGGCTGATTTCATTCCTGACCCGGAAACGGGCGCATTCACGAAGGTGCGGGTCGGTCTTCGGGTCGCGAGCCGGATCTCCTGATTCGAGGGCCGTCAGTCGGCGGCGAGGGCCGGTGCGGGAATATGGTCGGCGATGGCGTCCAGCCGGGTGCGGACGCGGTGCCAGCGGTTGGCGGGGAGCTCGGGCACCAGCAGCGCGAGGCCGACGTTGAACTTGCTCATCGGTTGGGGCCGGACGCCTTGCCGCCAGAGCAGGCGGTCGAACGAGGTCGGTTTGCCCGACCCTTTCGTCTCGATGATGGCGAGGTCGGGGAGGAACCGCTGCGTCCCGTCCGGCATCTCGAACGCCAGGTCGCGGTCGATGGTGATCCGGCCGCGGCCTCCGGGCAGCGCGAGCGTGCTGCGCACGTAGTGGGTGGTCATGCAGTGGCGGAGGTCGTTGGTGTAGGGCGCCACCTGCGGGAAGGCGCGCAGCCAGGCGAGATCCGGTTCCAGGAGTGATTGGAGGGCGGTCGCATCGTGCGTCGTGCGGTATTTCACGGTGCGGCCGCGTGCATCCCGCACCTTCAGTTCGAGCATGCAGAGGCCGCTGTCGCAATAGAGCCGGGTGCGGACCTTGAACCGGGCGGCGCGCCGGCGGGCGGCAGAGAGATAGGCCGTGTTGTGGGTATCGTCGAAGTAGGGAGAGACGTAGGAGAAGTCGTTCCGTCCGTCGATCTCCAGCACGCGGGTGCCGGGTTCGGCAGCCAGGATAGCCTGGGCGGCGATCTCCATCGGCAGGAGGTATTTCTTGTCGGCGCGGGTGAGGAACTCCGCCTCCGCCTGCAGCTCGGACAGGGAGATCGGCGCGAGGTGGTGGTACGACAGGGGCCGGACCGATTCCGGGACGAGCGTCATCATGGGTACACCATCTCTCCGGCGTGCTTCGGGTTGGATGGACGGTTGGCCGAGGACTGATCGAGCAACACGGGCACTTCGTACCGGACATCGACGAGCGTCGTGTCGTTGACGAAGTCGGCGCGCCGGATCGTGACGCCGCGGATCTCGCCGCCGATCCGGGTTCCGAGGTAGCTGGCCAGTTCGCGTTCGTCGATGAAGGCGCGGTCGACCGTGAGCAGTTGCACGCGGTAGCGCCCGAGCAGCCGTGGATGGTCGGCGAACCAGAGCACGCCGACGAGCAAGAGCATGAGCGCGATCGAGAGGATCGGGGTGTCCACCTTCGTCCCGCCGAGCAGGCCGAGGGCGAGCGAGCCGAAGTAATAGCCGACCTGGCGCTGGCTGAGCTCGTCGGAGCGGAGGCGGATGATGGAGAGGACGCCGAAGAGGCCGATGCCAAGGCTCACCGAGGCATTGACCGACGAGAGCGCCGCGGCGATGGCGAGGACGCCGACATTGATGGAGAGATACGCGACCACCATATCGCGGTTGCGATGGCGGGGAAAATGGATGCCGAACACGAGGACCGCGATCGCCACGAGATCCGTGGCGATGGTGACGATATGGGCGGTAGCAAGATACGACACGAAGACTTCCTCCCAGGAACGGACTGCCGATTGCTAACGACGTTGTACTGAGGGAGTTTGTGAGTTCCTTGTGATCCGGGTCACAGATTTCCGGGCTGATACCCAGGTTGAGCGCACTCGGGGCTTCATCAGGCGGTTCACAGAGAGTTCACAAGGATGTCGCGGAAACTCCGGTGCAGGTATTCGTCGCACCCGGCAACAACCTTCCACTTCCCGCCGCGGGTGCTCATGCTCCGAGGAGTTCCGATGTCCCGTTTCCAGCAGTCCATGCACGATCGTGCTGCGTCCCCGATGGTCAGCCGTCGTCGTCTTCTTGCCATCGCGGGCGTGTCGGCGCCAGCGGTCCTGATCGCGCCAGCGCTCGCGGGACGCGTCCTCGCGCAGGCGGATACCGGAACGCCGGCTGCGGCCACGGGGAGCACCGGAGGTATCGTCACGACTGACAGCGGCGTCTTCTTCGATCCCTCGGTTGTGCATGAGGTCAGCGCCACGATCGACCAGGATGCCTACGACGCCATGATCGATACCTACTCCACGTCCGGTGAGAAGGACTGGGTGGAGGCCACCGTCACGATCAATGGCCAGACTTTCAAGCAGGCCGGATTGCGCTTGAAGGGCAATTCATCGCTGATGGGTCTTCGGCAGGATGGGATGGGAGCCGTTGGCGGCCGAGGCGGCATGCCTCAAGGAGCCGCCCAGACTCAGGCGACCGAGGCCACCCCGGATGCGACCGGCGGCCAGGACGCGACAGCGACGCCTGGCGCGTCCGCGACGCAGGGACAGATGCCGGCTGGTGGCGGGGGCATGGGGGGCGGTATGGCCAACATCTCCGCCGACAAGCCGGAAGGGCTGCCCTGGCTGGTCAAGCTCGATGAGTTCGTGAAGGATCAGGAATACCAGGGACTCTCGCAGTTCGTGATCCGGTCCAATAACTCGAAGACGTCCTTGAACGAGGCAGTCGCCCTCGACCTGCTGATGGAGGCCGGGCTCGCCTCCCAGATGGCGGCGTATGCGTCCTTCAGTGTCAACGGGTCCGACCCCGCGCTTCGGCTGATGATCGAGAACCCGAAGACGAAGTGGATGAAAGCGCACTTCTCCGGCGATGGGCTGCTTTTCAAGAGCGAGGCGGAAGGCGACTGGTCGTATCGCGGCGACGATCCGGCATCGTATACGGATGTCTTCGACCTGGAAGCCGGCGACTGGGGCAGCGACGAGAAGAACTTCGCGCCGCTCACCAGTTTCCTCGACTTCATCAACACCAGCGATGACGAGACCTTCGCCAGCGACCTGCCGGACCGGTTGGATGTCGGGCAGTTTGCGATCTACCTGGCGATGATGAGCCTGATCCAGAATAGCGATGATATCGACGGGCCGGGCAACAATTCCTATCTCTACGTCGCGCCGAAGTCGGAGCAGATGACGGTGGTGCCGTGGGACATGAACCTCGCCTTTGGGGGTATGGGGGGCGGGTTCGGTGGCGCTGGCATGGGCCAAGGCAACATTCCCCGCGCAACAGATGCCAACGGTACGCCCGCCGCACAATCTGGGGGCAACGGCATGCAGGGGCGCCCCGGTGGTGGTCAGGGAAATGGTATGCAAGGCGGATTTGGCGGCAAGACGAATCCGCTGGTGGAGCACTTCAACGCGAACACCGACTTTGCGGCGATGGTGACCGACCAGCAGACCTCGTTGCAGGCCAGCCTCTTCAAGGGAGGGGTTGGAGCGGACATCCTGGCGCGATGGGTGGCGGTGCTGGAGGCCGACGCGGCCACTCTGGTTGACGCGGACACGATCACGTCAGAGGCGGATTCGATCGCCTCGTTCTTCACGGCCTCGTCATGAGCGACCAGCCGCCACGCGTGCTGGTGGTCGATGACGAGGAGAACATCACCTTCCTCGTCTCCCGCGCGCTCCAGCTGAGCGGGATGGAGACCGCCGTGGCGGCAACCGGATGGGATGCGCTGGAGGCCGCCGCCGAGTGGCGACCGGATGCGATCGTGCTCGACGTGATGTTGCCCGATGTCGATGGATTCACCGTCCTTCAGCGCATCCGGGATCGAGGCCAGCGCACACCGGTGGTCTTTCTCACGGCGCGGGATACGGCGGCGGATCGGGTGCGGGGCCTGAGCGAGGGTGGGGACGACTATCTCGTGAAGCCATTCGAGGTCGCGGAACTGGTGGCGCGGGTGCGATTGCGCCTGCGCGGCGATCCGGGAGGCCCCGCGAACCGGCGGCTGCGCTGTGCCGATCTCGAAATGGACACCGAACGGCACGAGGTCGTGCGTGCGGGGGAGATCGTGCATCTCTCTCCGACCGAATACAATCTGCTCCACTTCCTGATGGTGAACGCCGGGCGTGTCCTTTCCCGCTCCCAAATCATCGATCGGGTCTGGACATACGATTACAGCGGTGATCCGGCCGTGGTGGACACCTACATCAGCTACCTGCGCCGCAAGATCGACCACGTCTCGCCGAAGCTTATCCACACGGTGCGTGGGATCGGCTTCACGCTCCGTGTCGATGATTAGCCTGCGGGCGCGGCTGCTGGCCGTGGTCGCGATCCTCGGTGTTGCCTACCTCGCGCTTGCGTTTGCCATCGTTTCCTCCCAGCGATCTCTGCTGATCGAGCAGGTCGATAAACGATTAGGCGAAGCGCCGCCCGCGATGACGGTGACTGCGGAGCGCGGAGCGCGTGGCCCCGCACCGCAGGAGGCCGCAACGCCCATTGTGGGTGGAGTGATGGCGGCATCATCGTCCCAGATGCAGCCGGAGCGACCGGAGACTCCCTTCTCCGACTTCTACGTCGGCGAGGTTGGTGTTGATCTGACCGTGACGCCACTGGTCGTGGGGACAATCCTCAACAGTGTCCCGGACTTGCTCGGAGCTGTGGAAGCGACTGGTGGTGCGCACGACATCGTCACCATCGGAGCCGAAAGCGGCCACGAGCGGTTCCGTGCCCTCGTCGTTCCCCAGCCAACTGGCGGGTGGGTGGTGGCCACGCAATCGCTGGCGGAGGTTGACGATGCGATCGCCCGACTCATCCGCACGCTGGCAATCTCCGGCGTGGCGCTGGCAATGGTATTGGGGGCGATCGTCTTCTGGGTGCAGCGGCTCGGGTTGCGGCCGATCGCGCGGGTGACGGCGGCGGCCGAGGCGATCGCGGCGGGCGATCGTTCCTATCGCCTCGCCGGCGAAGATGCGCGCACCGAGGCCGGCAAGCTGGCCCATGCCTTCAACCTGATGCTCGACGAGCGGGACGAGTCGGATGTACGGTTTCGGCAGTTCGTTGCCGACGCCTCTCACGAGTTGCGGACGCCGTTGACCTCGGTGCGGGGGTACCTCGAACTCTACCGGGAGGGGGCGTTCAAGGAAATCGGCGAGATGGACGACGCCGTACGCCGGATGTCCGCCGAGACGACGCGGATGTATGGCCTGGTCGAGGATCTGCTGGTGCTGGCGAGTCTCGATGAGGGGCGACCGTTGCGGCGGGACGTGGTCGATCTCGGGCAGATCCTGCGCGATGCCGCCCAGGATGCGGGGGCCGTGCAGCCCGCGCGCCGGATCGTGGTCGTGGCGCCGGAGCGGGGACCGGCCGTGGTCGGGGATGTCTCGCTGCTCGTCCAGTGCGTCGGCATCCTGGTCGCGAATGCGCTGGCGCACACGCCGGAGACCGCCGATGTCACCCTGACCGCAGCGGACGATGCGGATCGGGTGCTGGTGACGGTGGCGGACAGAGGGCCGGGGCTCGATCCGGAATCCGCCCAGCACATCTTCGACCGCTTCTGGCGGGGCCGGAAAGCGCGGGAGCGCACACGAGGTCAGGGACGTGGCGGCGGTGCCGGACTTGGCCTCTCGATCGCACGGTCGATCGTGGAGGCGCATGGCGGGACGATCTCCGTGCAATCGACACCCGGCGTGGGGGCGACCTTTGCCGTCACGGTATCGAAACAGGGCCGGGAATCGTCTTCGCAATCTCTGGCGTGACCGCTCGCGTCTTGGCGCATCGATCATCCGGGCGTACGATGCCGCCGGGTCGGATCCGGCCTGCACGTCCCACCGAAAGGATTGTCCATGCCATCGAGCCCGTGCTACGCGTCCGTCCTCCCGGAAAACGACCTTTCGCCGCGCATCCACACGACGCGCATCGTCCATGACGTGCTGACGCCGATGCGCGACGGGGTGATGCTGGCGATGGACCTCATCCGGCCGCGGGAGGATGGCAAGTATCCGGTCGTGCTGGTGCGGACACCCTACGACAAGGTGCGGTCGCGCCAACCGTTCCTGTACGAACTAGCGGAGCGTGGCTATATCGTCGCGATCCAGGACGTGCGCGGCCGTTCCAACTCCGATGGCGAGTTCTTCCCGTATCGGACAGACCGCGCCGATGGGTACGACACTGTGGCATGGGTACACGAGCAGCCGTGGTGTGACGGCAACATCGGCATGTACGGCGGATCGTACGTCGGGCAAACGCAGTGGTTCGCCGCTGCCGACCTGCCGCCGGGCCTGAAGACGATCGTGCCGGTCGTCTCGCCGCCGGACGCGTTCCTCAACGAACCGGTGTGCAACGGCTGCTTCCTGCTGCCGATGGGCGAGTGGATGACGTGGATGGGACGGCGCCAGTTCGCCTTCAACGAGGGCTCCACGTTCACCGACATGCAGGACTATTTCTACGCGTCACCCATCGCCGACCTGCCGAAGATGGCCGGGAACGACTATCCCTGGTGGCAGGAGATGATGCAGCATCCGAACTGGGACGACTTCTGGCGCAGCTGCTCCTATCAGGAGGCGTGGCCGCAGATTGCGGTACCGGCCCTGAACATCACCGGTTGGTGGGACATGAACTTCCCCGGTTCGTGGCTCAATTACGAGGGGATGCGCACGCAGGGACCGACCGAGGAGATTCGTGACCGGCAACGCCTGCTGATCGGGCCGTGGTCGCATCTCGTGAACCAGCATCGCGGTGTGAACGGCCTCGATTTCGGCGACGAGACGCTGGTGAATCTCGATGCGTTCGTCACGCGCTGGTTCGACCACTGGCTGAAGGGTATCGACAACGGCGTGGAGGCCGATCCCCGGCTCACCGTCTTCGTGCTCGGCGCGAACGAATGGCGCACCTATGCCGACTGGCCGGTGCCGGGATCGACGCCGACGCCGTTCTACCTGCATTCGGCCGGCGCGGCGAATACGTTGCTCGGCGATGGCGGGCTGTCGCTGGCTGAACCGGGCGACGAACCGGCGGACGAATACGACTACGACCCCTCCGATCCAGTGACGAGCGTCTGGAAGATCGCCGATGGCCCGGTGGATGACCGGCTGCTGAGTATCCGTGACGACGTGCTCTGCTACACGGGCGACATCCTAACGGAGCCGGTGGAGGCGATCGGACGGGCGTTCGTCGTGCTTTACGCCTCGTCCAGCGCGAAGGACACCGACTGGCACGTTCGTCTCTGCGATGTCCATCCGGACGGCGCGGCGCGATTCCTCGCGCACGGGATGCTGCGCGCCCGCTTCCGCGAGACGTTCGAGGAGCCGCATTTCCTGGAGCCGGACGAGGTCTACCGCTTCGAGTTCGGGCTCGATGCGGTGGGCGTGCGCTTCCAGCCGGGACATCGCATCCGGGTGGAGATCACGAGCAGCTGGTTCCCGGAATACGATCGCAACACGAACAGCGGCGCGGCCAACAACTTCCTGGACGATCAGTTCGTAGTGGCGACGAACCGTATCTATCACGACGCGGAACGGGCATCGCACATCGTCCTGCCGCTGATGCCGGTCGCCGATTAGCCAGCAGTCTTTGCCGTATTCTCGCGGCCAAGGGCCTGCCACGCGCGGATCAGGAGGTCGACGGCATCCATGATCATTGTGTCGCTCGTCCCCTCCGGCGCGATCGTGCCCTGGATGAGCATCCCGTCCTCCAGCGCATGCACGATCAGGCCGAGAAAGTCTGGATCGGCAGGCGGTGCCGTGCCCGGTCCCTGGAAGGCGGTCGGGATGCCCTCCGCTAGCGCGCGCCGGGCGAAATACTCCCGTTCCGCAATCTGGCGCAGGAGGTCGCGGTCGCCGGTGCGAATGGCATGGAGCCAGAGTTCGGTGCGCAGGACGAGCCATCGGCTGGCGTTCTCCGCGCGGTCCCGGTGCCAGGTGCGGAGGGTATCCATACGCTCGGCGAAGGTCGCATCCGCGTTCAGGACAATGGCTCCGACCTCGGCCGCCTCGTGCCGGGTGCGTTCCATGAGCAACGCCGCGACGAGCGCCTGCTTGTCCGCGAAATTGCTGTAGAACGCCCCGCGGCTGTAGCCGGCGTGCTCGGCGATCTGCTCGACCGACGCGCCGTTGACGCCGCGTTCGGCGAAGAGATCGGCGGCGGAGGCGAGGATGCGGCGGCGGGTCTGTTCCTGTTGCTCGGCGCGGGTGAGGCGGGTGCGGGATGGCGCTCCGGAGGGCATGGTGTCTCCATTGGGATACAAGCATGTATCTGGATATGATACGGTATCTTGGTCCAGGGCGGCGAAGGAGCCGCTCGGCGGGCGAGAAGGAGTTGTGGATACGATGGAAACACGGCGGTATCGGACGATTGCGCGCGGACGGTTCGGGCCGCTGACGGCGGACCAGAAGGCCGCCCTGTTGGCGGACGCCCCGGCGCATGACGCGCTGAAGGCGGCGTTCACCGAGGAAGGCACGTTCACCTACGACCGGGCGCTGGCCTTCTTTGCCTTCCGTCACCAGTTCGACGTGACGGCGGATTCCGCCGATGCCTGCGATGCCGAGGCCCCGGTGATCGGTGAGTTGAAGGCGCTGGAAGATCTGGAACGCCTCGGCCTCACCGCGCGGGATGGCTCATTGACTGTCAGCGTCACCTGCCTGAGCGACATGCGGACCGAGCGCCGGAAGGGGCCGAAGCGTTCTCCGCACGTGGCAGCAGGAGGGTGACCGGCTTGCCATCCGAAGCCCGGGCGTTCATGATCGTCGGGAACGACCGTCTGCAATCGGAGGACCGGATGGCAAATTCCTGGCAGGATGTGGTGGCGATTGCGATGGGGTTCCCGGAGGTGGAGGAGACGACCTCCTACGGGACGCCGTCGTTGAAGGTGCGCGGAAAACTCTTCGCGCGGTTGCGGACCGAGAAGGATTCTCCCTATCAGTTGATGTTGCGATGCGATCCGGAGCAGAAGGATTTCCTGCTCCAGACCGGCGATCCTGCCTTCGGGACTGAGCCGCACTACGACGGCTACCCCGCCATCCTGATCCGCATGGACCTGATCGAGCGCGATCACCTCGCCGACCTGATCGAGGATGCCTGGCGGATCCAGGCGCCGGTCCGTGTGCGGAAGACGTGGGATGCGCGGGAGGGCATCTCATGAACGCGCGGACGTTCGACCTCAGCGTGCCGATCTCCCATACTCCCGCGAACTATGCCTGTCCCTTCTGCGATGTCATGGGCGGTGCGAATCGCGGTCCGCTCGGGACCGTGCAGGATGACATCGTGTTCCGGGGGGACGGCGTCGCCGTCTTCGTGGCGTCGAAGTGGTGGCCGAACAACCCCGGTCACGTCCTCGTGATTCCGGAAGCGCATTACGAAAACCTCTACGACATCCCGAGTTCGCTGGGAACACCGTTGCTGGCGGCGACCAGGCTCGCGGCGCTGGCGATGAAGTCTGCCTATGGATGCGATGGGATCACGACGCGCCAGAGCAACGAGCCGGCCGGGAATCAGGATGTCTGGCATTTGCATACCCACGTCTACCCGCGCTACGACAGCGACCAGCTCTGGCGCACCTCGGGAGCGCAAACGTCCGCTGAGCAACGGGCTCCCTACGCCGCGAAGCTGCGCACGGCGATTGACACCCTCATCCGATCCGGAGCTGTGGAATGAGCGCGCTCGGCACCCCGGTCATCTTTCTCGATGCGATCGCGCAGGCGATGGAGATCATCGATCCCGTTTTCCTGCACACGCCGCAGTACGTCGATCCCGGCCTGAGCGAAGCGCTCGGGTGCGAAGTGCTGCTCAAGGTCGAGACGCCGAACCCGATCCGCTGTTTCAAGGGACGCGGCGCGTGCGTCTATATGGCGAGCGTCGAGCCGGGGATGCGAGTGGTCGGCGCATCGGCGGGGAACTTCGGGCAGGCGATCGCCTGGGCCGGGCGGGAACGGGGCATCCCGGTGACGATCTTTGCCGCGACGACGGCCAACGCGCGGAAACTCGATCGCATGCGGGCACTGGGTGCGGAGGTGGTGCTGTCGGGGCGCGACTTCGACGCCGCGAAGGAGGCCGCGCGGGCGTTCGCTGCGTCTGAGCCGGGCGTACGATTCGTCGAGGATGCTGCCGATGTCGAGACGGTAATCGGGGCGGGCACGATCGGGCTGGAACTGGTGTCGCTGCCGGATGCGCGGCGACCGGATGTCCTGCTCGTGCCGCTGGGAAACGGCGCACTCATCAATGGGATCGCGACCTGGACGAAGGCGCACGCGCCGGGGATGCGGATCGTTGGGGTGGTCGCGGAGGCCGCGCCATCCATGCAGATCAGCTGGCGGACCGGTGTGCCGACGACGACCGAAACCGCCGAAACGGTGGCGGACGGGATTGGCGTGCGGGTGCCGGTCCCCTCCGCCGTCGCGCTGACCCGGCGGCTGGTGGACGACATCGTGACCGTCTCCGAGGACGCGATCCGGGAGGCGCTGGTGCTGATGCGGGATGCGGCGGGGATGTTGCTGGAGCCGTCGGCGGCGGTCGGGATTGCGGCGCTGATGACCGATCCGTCCTTGCGGACTGGACGTGTGGGGACGATCGTCACTGGCGCGAATGCGTCCGATGCGCTGATCGCGGAATTGACCGGGAGCTGAGAGTCCGTAGCGGTTCAGCTTGTCTGAACCATCGAGCGAAGCTTGATATTCGGGGCTCGGGCTGGCCCGCTACGGAATGTCAGCGGGACCCTTTCAGGCGATGGCGTTGCGGGCGATGCTCTCCTGCGCCGCCGTCCGGACCGGGCCGTCCGGAGCCGTTGTGGATGGGGACGCAGGGGTGTTGTCGACGGGGCGTTGGCGCAGGAGCAGGTGCTTCAACGCCGTCAGGTGCGGGAACTCCACCAGCATGCCGATCACCAGCGCCGCGTAGATCAACGGTTGGTTCGGGATCGCCGCTGCGGTGATCCCGAGCATCAGCGGGGCGTTGCGGGCGGCAGTCGTCATCGTCAGCAGGGCGTGTTCAGGGTAGGCGAATCCGGCCAGCCGCGAGACGCCTTCGCCCAGCAGCCAGGTCGTCACGAAGAAGACGAAGACTGCCACGAGGATCAGCGCGAAGAGCGACAGGTGCTCGTGGATCGTGGTCACGTTCGCCGCGAAGATCTCCACCACCAGCAGGGCGATCACCCACGGGATCACATTGCCCGCGCCGTCGAGCATGCGCGTGAATGGCCGTTCGGGCAGGAGCATGCGCAGCGCCAGGTGGAGGGCGATGGCGACCACGAAGGGGACCAGGAACCATTGGACGAGCGTCGTCGGGATCTCGCCCGTCTGGAACCCGTCTGCCGTCCTGCGAAGAGGTGGAGATAGACGGGATACAGCGCGAGCTGGGAGACCATGTTGATCGGGATCAGTGCCGCGCCGAGCGTGGAATTGCCCTTCGCCAGCCGCGTGAAACCGAGAAACCAGTCGGTGCTGGGGGCCATGAAGTAGATCACCAGCCCGGTGAGCGCCAGCGGTTGCCCATGCAGGAAGAGCGAAGCCACGCCGTAGCCGATCAGCGGAATGATGAGGACGTTGCAGGTCCGGGCGATCGCCACGAAGCGCAGGTTGCTCCCTGCGTGGCGGATGCCCTCCGGCCGCATCTCGAAGATCAGCAGCGTCACCAGCGCGACGATGGTGGGATCCACCCAGCCGCCGAGGCGCGTTCCCGCGCCCTCCGAGAGCGATCCGAGCGTTGCGCCGAGCGCGATGGCGTGGTCGGGCCGGAAGCCGGTTGCGACCACGATCTCGTCGACCGGTGGCAGGTCTCCGTCACGCGTGCGGGCGACGATCCCGGTTCCATCCGGCTCCGCGACGAGTTCCCGGATACGGACGCCTCCCCACGCCTCGATCTTGCCGCCCTCCACGAGGTCGCGAATGTCGCGCAGGATCAGCGTCTGCTCGGTGAGCGGACCGTCGCAGGCGGCGAAGGTGTCCTCCGTCAGCTCCCGGCGCATCGCCCAGATGGCTGTCGTGCCGGGCGCGGTCCCGGCGAGTTCGACCAGAGCGGAGAGGACGTGCATGGCGGAGTGGCCGCTGCCGACGACCAGCGTGCGTTTCCCGGCGTACCGTGCGCGGTCCTTCCCGAGCACATCCGGGATGCGGAGGGCGATGCGATCGCGGAAGCGTTCCTCACCGACGACGGGCAGGCCATTCGCGCCGATCGTTTTGCAGCGCTTTTTCGTTACCGGTGCGTTTTCCCTGATGGAACGCGCTTCTATCGGCCGCATCCCCGCATCCGGAGCCGGGCGATGTCGACATCAGCCGGGAACATCCCGCATCGTTGCTGCCATCGTACCGCGAGGTTCTGCATTCGGAGGACGACAACCTGCCCGGTGGAGCCGGGAGCGCATGGATCAGGGTGGTGTGGTGGGCACGCAGGGGCCTGGGAGGATCGATGGTAACGAGCTCGCGAGGGACGACGCGATGGTGGTGGACGCGAGCGTGGTCGGGGTGACGCCCGAGCCGGCGCGCGTCCGCTCCGCCGCCGATGCCGACGTGTTGCCGGACGATGACCTCGTGCAGATTGCCCGAGGACAGTCCGAGCAGGGCGATGCGGCGGCTGCCTTCGATGCGCTCTACCGCCGGTACGCCGGCGAGATCGAGGGGTTCATTGCCGCCCGCGTGACGGACGCCGAGCTTGCCTCCGATCTCACCAGCCAGGTCTTTACCAAGGTGTTCGCGGCGCTGCCGCGCTATCGGGCGGGATCGTTTCGGGGCTGGCTGTATGCCATTGCCCGCAACGCGATCATCGATGCCTGGCGGCGGCAGCGTCCGACCGCCCCGCTGGAACGGGCCGAGGCGATCCCGGCTCGTGAGGATGGGCCGGAAACACAGGCGATCCGGGCGGAAGCGTTCGCTCGCCTGCATGCTGCCCTGGCCGAGCTGTCGCCCGACCAGCAACGCATCGTCCGCCTGCGGCTTCAGGGGCTGACCGGTCCCGAGATCGCCGAGCGGCTGGCGATGCACCCGGATGCCGTGAAGAGCGCCCAATACCGCGCGTTCGGCCGGTTGCGCACGCTGTTGCACGATCTCGCCCCGGACGCCCCGCTTGCTGACACGAATCGAGAAGCCCGATGACCCACCCATCCTTCCGCGCTGCATCCCCCTCCGCTCCGCCGTCCGCCGACGCGCTGGCGCTGGATTGTGCGCTCGATGACTGGGTGCGTGGCGACACGACCGCACTCGACGCGCTCGATCCGGAGATGGGGGAGACGGTGGCCCAACTCTACGCCTGGGCGGATGTCGCCGGGGTTCCGGACGAACCGGCCGGCGTGGAGAACCCGATTGCTTCGTTTCATTCGCAACCGCAGGCGGCATCCATGCCTTCTGCGTCTCCTCGCTCTCCCCGCCGGCTGGAAATCATCGGCGTGCCCGACCCATTTGATCGACGAACCATGTCACGGAGGACCCGAATCATGACTGCCTTCTCTGGCCTCGCCGCCGCGCTCGTGCTCGGGCTGAGCATCTACGGTGCGGTTCCGCTCATCACCGAGCATCAGGCCGATCACCCGACGCCATCCGAAATCGCGTTCCAGGCCGGGACTCCGGCGACTCCGGATGCAACCGCGTCCGCGTCGTCGCACGAAGCACCGCCCGATCTCATCTTCCAGGGTGGCGATCCGCTCTACGCCGGAGGTGACCAGACCGTGTTGCCGCCGGTAGGTACCGAACTGACGGGTGCCTGGGGCGTCGACACACTCAACCCGGTTCGTCCGGAGGAATGCAGTGTGACGCCGATGCCGCGCGAGGATGCAGTGACGATCCTTTCGACGCCACCCTCTTCCGACCAAGCACCAACGAACCAGGATTCTACGGTCGATGAGACGACCGTCTCCCAGATTCAGGCGTCGTTCCGACAATGGCAGGCGTGCCGCCGGTCCGGCAACACCTTCGGCGCGATGGCACTCGAAACCGATGCCTTCATCCGCGCTGACTTCTATGACGACGGCGGAGCCATGAGATTGGGCTACCTGCACATCGATCAGCCGTACTCGGAAGAGGCAAGCAATGCGCTGCTCGACGGACGTATCTCGATAGATGAGCAGCGGAAGGCGATTAGTGACAAGCAGGCTGCCGGGAATCCTGGTGCGGAAGATGGTCTGGACCTCAACCTCTGGATCATCGATATGCAATCCATTGGTGCCGATAACCTCCAAGAGCAGAAACAATTCCCCGCAGCGGAAAATGGAACCTATGTCTGGGCTACGGCTATCTGGACCAATCCGAACGTGTCGTCCGATCAGCCATTCCCCACGGTCACGGTGAACTTCCAGCTTGTTGACGGTGTCTGGAAGATCGCCTACTGGTACGTGATTGGCTCATATCCTCCAGCCGGTGTCTAGCGCGTCCGTTGCTGATGCTCGCCGTTCCAACGAGGAAGGATCAAACGTATGAACGTCGTGGCGAATAGGTTTGCTTTTCGTCGGATGGCGCTGGCCGGAGCGATCGCACTCTCGCTCGGGGTTGGGACGCTGGGGAATGTCGCGTTCACCCAGACTGCGGCGACGCCGGAGGCGGGCGTGGAGGTGCCGCCCGATCTGCCGCCACGCATCGGCACAACGAGTGCGGAGCCGCTCTCGGTCAACGACTGCACTGCGCCGGAACGCTCTCGTGATGAGGTGCTGACCATCCTGCAAACGCCGCCAACCACGAACCCGCCGGGACAACCGCCGGACTGGAGTGCGCCCGAGATACATCCAGGTGCGGGCTTCGGTAATGGCATGGGCACGATGTCCGATGCCGAGTTCGATTCGGTGGAGGCCGTCTTCCGGCAATGGCAGGTCTGCCATCTGCTCGGGAAGACCTGGAACCAGATGTCGCTGGAGACCGACCAGGTCATTCGTGAGGATGTCTATGGCGATACCCGGATCATGACGGCGTACTCGGACGCTGCCTTGGCCGAGGTGCTTGATGCGCGGGCCGAGGCCGATGCGGCCTCGGGAGAGCAGATGCACGGGCCGGGCCGCATCGCGAGTGTCTCCCCGATGGCGATCGATCGTGATGGAAACACGGCGACCTCTGCCGACGGCGATTACATGATCGTCGAGGTGGTGGATGTCTTCGAGGACAATGGCGAACAGGTAGTCAACCCGGCCGGAACAGTGTCGTTCTGGAAGATTGGTGGTGTCTGGCTGATCGATCGGGTCGACCTGCTCGACCGGTGATGCTTCGTACGATACCGTGTGAAGGCGACGGGCTGCCCCCAAAAGGGCAGCCCGCTTCCTGTTTGAGGAACGTCTCCGCGTGCAGAGGCGTATCCTGCATGGAGACGATATGGTGGTTCGTCCCGATGGCAGATGATGATTGGTGAGGAGTTCAATGCGTCTCGCGGATGCGCTGGTTCAGGCTGGGAACGCCTGTGCCCTGGCGATCATTGCGTTGTCCATGCTTGTCGCCTCGGGCGTTTCTGCCCGCGCGGACGAGACTGGATCGCCGTCGCTGGGGACACCGTCAGCCGGAGATCCCTCCGGATGCGACCGGCTTCCGGCGTATTTCGGGGCGGCAAATGCGCTCATCGCGGACAACATGGGACTCGCCATCCTGGAGACGGTCGATCGCGATGTGCTCGCGTTGACCGACGAGCAGGCGGACGACGTTGTCGCCTCGCTCGATAGCTTGCTGTCAGACTGGGATGCGTTGATGCCGCCGCCTGCTGCACAGGAGTGGCACGATGCGAATCGCGATCTTTTCGCCTGGTATCGCGACATGGCGGCGAATCGGGGTCACCTCGATCACCAGCGGCTCATAAACGGGGACAGGACGATCGTCCCGGCGCTGGGCCGGGCGACGTTCGCCGGGCAGCAAGCATGCGGCTACGAGCGATGGAACGATGCCCTGACAACCGCACCTGCATCCGCCGCGACTCCGGCGCCCTGACCAGCCTTCCTTTATGGTGCGGTTGGCGGTCATTCATGACGATGGACGGCGCGAATACGTTCGCGCCGTCCATTCGCATGTCTGGAGGCGTTGCCTACGCCGGAGTGGCGACGTTGTCGATCCGCAGGACCATCCCGAGCGGCGCGTCCGGCCCGGAGATGATCGCGTTGGTCGCGACGAAGAGGTGCCCCTCCGGACTGAAGACGATGCCGTGCGGGAAGAAGAGCCCTTCCACGACCGGCTCGACCGTGCCATCGCTGTTGATACGCAGCACTGCGCCCGGCGCGCCGGTGTTCAGGTCGGCGGAAAGCTGGGAGACGTAGAGCAGGCCATCTGGTCCCAGGGCCGAGTTGACGATCATCGAGAGCCCGGAGACGCCTTCGGTATAGCTGCTGCCATCGGGCGTAAAGTTCAGGACCGAAGGGCCGGACCACATCTCGCCTAGGAGCGTGACCGTGACCGTGCCGTTCGCATCAAGCACGATCGAAGTTGGCACGGGTTGGCGCGGACCGGGCTGCATCGCCTGTTCTTCGGCGGTTGGCGTCGCGCCGGTGAGGTCGGTCAGGTTCGGGACGACCGCGAAGAGCGCGAACTCGCCGCTCTCCGGGTTGACCGTGTAGATGGTGTTGCCGCCGGCGTCCGCGACGTACAGCGTTCCATCGGTTGCGGTCGCGAGGCCGTAGAGGTTCGGGTTGATGTCGAGGCCGTCCGGGTTGTGCTCCACCTCGTACGGGCCGAGCGATGCGATGACGCGGCTCTTCTTCGTCATCAGGTCGAAGGCGCTGACCGTGTTCTCTTGCGGGAGGGGGGCGAATCCGGACCCGACCGAACCGCCACCAGTCGAAACGTAGACGTCGTGGTCCGTCACACCGATGCCGACTCCGCCAATATCGGTCGTGAGGACAGCCTGGGTGCCATCCGGAGCGACGGTCGAGATCTGGGGCATGACCAGGGGTGGCGCGGCGGTGACGGGAGTGCCGTTCGGGAGTGGCGTGGCCTGGGTGGGAGCGTCTGTGCCGCCCCCGGTGACCCCGGTTTCGGCGATATAGATGATGCCGTCGGGACCGAACGCGAGGTCTCCTGGATTCCAGAGGCCCTGGGCGACAGGTGTTGCTCCCGCGGGTAAGGGAGGAAGCCCTCCGCCTTCCTCTGCCGGGGATGCGGCGGGCGAGGCCTCCGGTGAGGCGTCCTGGCGGGCAAAGGCGGTGTTGCCGAGGGTGAGGCTGACGCTGCCTCCGGCAGCGATGGCGAGCAGGGCACGGCGATCGAGGCGATGAGTCTCGGGCATGAGGCTTCTCCGTGGTGCAGATGCGGGAATGAACGCGTGTCGATGTTGAGGCCCACGCTCATCGTGCGCCGTCGCCCGTGAAAAGGGAATGGGTAACAATACCCATTTCGGTCCCGTGGCGGTACCCATACCGGGAACCTGCCTGGAATCAGCGACGGGTGAGGCGGCTGAGCGCGGCACTCGCGATGACGAGTAGGGAGGCGAGTGCCGTTCCGCGGTCGATGTGCTCGCCCAGCAGGAGCGCGGCCCAGATCAGGCTCAGCACCGGCTGCACGAGTTGGAGTTGCCCGACTTTCGCGACGCCGCCGACAGCCAGGCCCCGGTACCAGGGCAGGAAACCGAGAAACATGCTGACCGCTCCGAGGTAGAGCATGCTCCACCAGGCGTGGGCATCGCCTTGCGGCCACCCGTGCCAGGCGTAGATCGCGGCTGAGAGCGCGATCAGGACGGGCGTGCTGAAGACCAGCGCCCACGAGATGACGGAGAGTCCGCCCATCGTGCGCGTCAGTTGCGCGCCTTCGGCATATCCGAGGCTTGCCATCACCACCGCGCCGAGCAGCAGGATGTCGCCCCACTGCAGGCTGCCCGCCCCCTGCGTCAGCGCAAAGATCAGGACGGAGACGACCCCCGCCGCGCAGGCCAGCCAGAACGCCCTCGGCGGTCGTTCTCCCGCACGCAGCACGGCCATCGCAGCGGTCGCGGCGGGAAGGAGGCCGATCACGACGACCCCGTGCGCGGCCGGAAGGTACTGCATCGCCAGCGAACTGAGTGGCCCGAAACCGAGTACGGTGCCGAGAGCGACGAGGATGATCGCGCGCCAGAGGTGCCGTTCCGGCCACGGTTCGCGTCGGATGCCGAGATAGGCGATCGCGAGCACGGTGGCGATCACCGCACGTTCGATCCCGACGAACAGGCCGCCGAGTTGTGGCGAGGCGATCCGGCTCAGCGGCAGCGTGAAGCTGAACGCAAGGATGCCGAGCATCCCGAAGACGAACCCTTCCATTTCTGCCGAGTGGCCGTGGGTGGCCATCGCGGTGTGATTCGGTGGTTCGGGAGACAGGCCTTCTTCGGTCTCGAAGAGAGAATCGTCCGGTATCGCGGGTGAGAGGGTTGCGCGGTCATTCATGTGTGGACCATCGGGGGCAGCGGCGTTCGTGTCAAGTGGCCGGCGTGACGTCCTGGATCGGAGGGGGCTGGAGGAGGAGGCGGATCCAGGAGTCCGCGAGCCACTGCTCGAAGTGGTCGAGCGTCCAGCCGCGTTGGAGAACGAGCAGCGTGTAGAGTTCCGGGCCGTTGGTTGCCCAGATCGTGTCGGCGGCATCTGCGATCGACAGGTCGTGCCGGAGCTGGCCGGTCGCGGCAAGGTCGGCGGCGAGCTGGCGCATGTTGGAGGCACGGCGGGCGGCGATCTCTTGCCAGAGCTGAGCGAGGGTGGGGTCCGTCGTGGCGGCATCCTGCAGGACGTGGACGAGTGGAGCGAGGCGGGGCTGGATGTCGGCAATGGCGCGGGCGTAGCGGCGGAGTTTGGCCGGTGCGTCGGGCATCGCGGCGATCTCCTGGACGTAGGCGCGCTGCAGGGAGGGGATCGGGGAGTCTTCGCCGGAGATGGCGCGCTCTATCAATTCACGCAGGATGTCCGGCTTGCGGCCGCAGGTGGCATAGATCGTGTCCACGGCGACGTTCGCGCGCTCGGCGATTGCGGTCATGGTAGTGGCGCGGAATCCCCGCTCAAGAAAGAGTTCGTGGGCGGCGCGAACGATGGCGGTTCGGGTCTCGTTGGCGGCGGCTCGCCTTCGCGAAGCGTCGTAGGTGCGGGGCCGCAGGCGCGCTGGTTCGGATGGCTGCTTGACATCATCGTGCATGGTCCCTAGCATAGCAGGTAATTCATCGGAACATGATTCGGATCAATATGGAGGTGCGGCGATGGATGTCACGATCGGAATTCCGGAGGAGGGGCAGAACCAGATCGCTGCCAACAAGGCCGCGGCGGTGCGCGTGCTGGAGGAGGGGTTCAACCAGGGGAACCTCTCTATCCTGCCCGAGCTTGTCGGCGCCGGCGCGACGGATCACCAGCATCCGGATGAAGCGGACTTCGTGGCGCATCTCGGCGCTGCGATCGCGGCGATGCGCACGGCGTTTCCCGACCTGCATTTCGCGGTCGATGTCGTGATCGGGGAAGGGGACTGGGTTGCCATGCATTCCGTGATGACGGGCACGCATCTCGGCCCACTCCGGGCTCCGCTGTTGCCGCCCGGTGGCCCCCCGATGATCCCGCCGACCGGGAAGGCGATCTCGGTGCCGCACATGCACATGATTCGGACCCAGGCCGGCCGGGGCGTCGAACTCTTTCACCTGATGGATACGTTTGCCTTGATGCGGCAGCTTGGCGTTCTGCCAGGCCGGGTAGGAACGGGCCTCGCCTGATCCTGGGCTGGAGTGTGGCGTGGTTGGCAGGGGCGCATCTTGACCGCAGGTGCCGGGACGTGGAATGGTGGAGCGGCGAGCCGCGCAGGGTGGGTCGCCGCTGGTCTACGATGTACGCGACAAAGGCTCCCCACCATGGACCCCGTTTACGAACACTTCCCGCCCGATGACGTGATGGTTCGCGTCCACGACGCGCGGGAGCACAACCTGAAGCACGTCGATGTGGCGATTCCCCGCGACCGGATCGCCGTCTTCACGGGCGTTTCCGGGTCGGGGAAGTCATCGCTGGCATTCGGGACGATCTTCGCCGAGGCCCAGCGTCGCTATCTCGAGTCTGTCGCGCCCTACGCACGGCGGCTTTTCGAACAGGTGGGTGTGCCGAAGGTCGCGGAAATCGAGGGACTGCCCCCGGCGGTCGCCTTGCAGCAGGTGCGGGGGAGCAGCAATCCGCGATCTTCGGTGGGGACGATCACCCAGCTCTCGAATGTCCTGCGCATGCTCTTCTCGCGCGCCGGGACATATCCGGCCGGGGCGGAGCGGCTCGACTCGGATGCGTTCTCACCGAACACCACGGTCGGGGCATGTCCTCACTGCCACGGATTGGGCCGCGTGCAGGACGTCGACCTGGCGAGCATGGTGCCCGATCCGTCGCTGAGCATTCGGGACGGGGCGATCGCGGCCTGGCCGGGCGCATGGCAGGGCAAGAACTACCGCGATATTCTCGGGGAGCTGGGATACGACATCGATCGGCCGTGGCGCGACCTTCCGGAGACCGATCGCGACTGGATCCTCACGACGGACGAGGCGCCGGTCGTGACGGTCCACGCACAGCGGGAGGCGCATCGCATCCACCGGCCCTATCAGGGAACGTACCAGAGTCCGCGCCGGTGGGTGCTGCATACCTTCGCGACGACCCAGAGCCCCACGTTACGGGCAAAGGCGGCGCGCTTCCTCGTGTCGTCGCCGTGTCCGGTCTGCGGCGGGAAGCGGTTACGGCCGGAGGCGCTGGCGGTGCGGATCGCCGGGCGGGATATCACCGAACTGGCCGCATTGCCGCTCACGGAGCTGTCGGCGGCATTGGATGCCGCGATTGCACCGATCCGGAGCCGGGCCGAAGGCGGGCCGCTGACCGCAGAGGAGGAAGCGGCGTTGTCGTTGGTGGAGAACCTGCAGGGCCGCATTGGCATCTTGCGTCAACTGGGACTAGGCTACCTGGGGAGCGACCGCTCGACGACGACGCTTTCCAGCGGCGAGTTCCAACGCCTGCGCCTGGCGACGCAGTTGCGTTCCGGGCTCTTCGGCGTGCTCTACGTGCTCGATGAACCGTCCGCCGGGCTGCATCCCGCCGATGTGGAGGCGTTGCTGGATGCGGTCGACCGCCTGCACCGGGCGGGGAATGGCGTCTTTATCGTGGAGCACAATCTCGACCTGATCCGGCAAGCGGGCTGGATCGTGGATGTCGGGCCGGGGGCAGGGGAACGTGGTGGTCAAGTCCTTTACAGCGGGCCGGTGGCCGGACTTGCGGACGCTCCGGATTCCGTCACGCGTCGCTACCTCTTCCCGGAAGAGCCGGCCGCGCGTCGCGAACCGCGCGTGCCATCCGGCTGGTTGACGCTGCGTGATGTGACGCTTCATAACCTGCATGGGGTAGAGGCGCGATTCCCGCTCGGTGTGCTGACGGCGGTGACGGGCGTATCCGGCTCCGGGAAGTCGACATTGGTGAGCCGGGTGCTGGCCGAGGTGGTGAGCGCCCACGTCGGCGTGGCGCGGATCGTTGCCGACCGCGAGGAGACCATCCAGGCCGATGATGGAGCGGAAAGCATCGAGGGGCTTTTCCCGGACGACGAGGTGTCCGTTGCCGCGCGGGTCCCAACGGAGGGGCTGGAGGCGGTCGATCGGCTGGTGGCGGTCGATCAGAAGCCGATCGGACGGACGCCGCGTTCCAACCTGGCGACGTACACCGGGCTCTTCGATGCTGTGCGGAAGCGCTTCGCCGCGACCGGGGAGGCACGGGCGCGTGGCTACGGGCCGGGGCGGTTCTCCTTCAACGTCGAAGGCGGACGCTGCGAATACTGCCAGGGTGCGGGCGAGATTGCGATCGAGATGCTTTTCTTGCCCGGTGCGACTGCGCCATGTCCGGTTTGCCACGGCGCGCGCTACAACGCGGAGACGCTGGAGGTCACGGTCGAGGGGCGTTCGATCGCCGATGTGCTGGCGATGACGGTCGAGGAGGCGGCTGGCTTTCTGGACGATGTGCCGGCGGCGATGCGGAGTCTTCGCGTCCTGGAGCAGGTCGGACTCGATTATCTGCGGATCGGGCAACCCGCGACGACGCTTTCCGGCGGCGAGGCCCAGCGCGTGAAGCTGGCTGCGGAACTCCAGCGATCGAAGCGCGGGCACACGCTGTACGTGCTTGACGAACCATCCAGCGGCCTGCATCCGGCTGATGTGGATCTGTTGATGTCGGTGTTGCAAGGACTGGTGGATACCGGGAACACGGTGGTGCTGGTGGAGCATGAGACGGCGATCGTGGCGCAGGCGGACTGGGTGATCGACCTGGGGCCGGGCGGAGGAGATGCCGGGGGGCGGATTGTCGCGGCGGGGACGCCGGAGAATGTGGCGGCGTCTCCGGTGAGCGTTACCGCTCCCTACCTCGCGCGGGAACTCGGCGAGGCAGGGAATCGGTTGGCGGCGTGAGCCCGGCGTTCTCGTGCCGCTTCTTCCACAAGAAGGTGTGCCAGACCTGCTCCTTGCACGATCTGCCTCAGCGGAACAGCGGGGAGACCCGGCATGGACGAGAGCCTACGCGCCGGTATCGTTTGTGCCGTTCCGTTCGAACCTGGAATCACATGCCGCCACACCGCGCGGCGAGGTGGGCAGAGGCCACGTCACTGACATGAGCCTCTGCTCACCTTGTTCCCTACGAGGCGGGAACCACGAACGTGTCGATCATTCCGGCGGCGGCGTGTGGCATCTCCGACCCCGGATCGGTGAGGAAGCAGATCGCCACGTAATTGCCCGGCGCCAGGTTCACCTCGACCCAGACCGATTCACCGCCAGAGATCACCGGCAGGATGGCGACCGGCATCGCCGTCTCGAAACTGAACGCACCGGCCACCGGTGTGCCGTTCATTCCCGCCATCAGCCCGTTCATCACGTCATCCTTCGTGACCGGATCGGGGGTCTTGAAGAGGACGAGATCGTGGAGGATGGTGTGGTTATTGGTGACTCGCCAGATCTGGGGACCAGCCGGTACCTGGTCCGGGAAATCGAATGTGTACTCACCCATGGCAACCGTGAGATCGGCATGGATGGCATCGGCTGAGCCCGCTTGCATCGTGCCAGTAGCGGCCAGGGTCGTCGCGGCGACATCGACGTGCGGATCAGTCGAGGTGATGACGGTCCAGGTGCCGGGGGCGAAGTCAAGGACGATGCTTGCCGTCGCGTGCGGTTCTGCATCGACGGAACCCGGGGTGACCGCCTTCGCGGTCCACGCCGGCAACGCGTCGTCGCTGTCGACCACACGCTGGAATTCCTCGATCGAGACATCGTCCGGCACTTGACCGAAGGTGACACTGACGGAGGAGTCGGTCTGATTGTCGAGCGTGACCAGTGTTGGCCCGGCGGCAATTTCCGACGGCAAATCGAGACCCGACGAGGTGAACGTTCCAGCCAATACAGGGAGTCTAAGCCCCTCGAGGAGCGACGAATCGGCGCCCGGAGAGCCAGCGGCGGTCGCCCCTTGTGCCGATGCACCTGCGACGGCGAAGACCGTCATCGATATCGCGAACCAAATACCGAGTACCAAACGAGGCGCCTGTTTCACGGTCACGCTCCTTCCGAAACGTATCGAATCGCAACGGACTGTCGAGGGAGGGGATCTCTGCTCCCACCCATGACGCTGTTGTAGCGATCCGATCTTCCAGAAATCTTCCAGCGGTCCGCGCTCAGACGGTGTCGGAGGTGCAGAGTTCGATCGCGCGCTGCACCGCGTCGGCAATGGAGGCCTGGGCG
>JASGDN010000091.1:0-88406 GCA_049841275.1 Thermomicrobiales bacterium | reverse complement strand
GGGGGTTTGTGGGGGGGGGGGTTAATTTCCCGCCCCCGCCTCGGTGTGACCGGATGCCACATGGCCGTCTTCCAGCCGATTGCGTCACGCCCTTCGCCCGGTACAATGCCCCCTGGATGTTCCCTGCGAAGACCGGCCCCGGACAGCCGTTCGCAGACCAGTGCCACGACCATACACCCCACGACCAACAGGCCACTCAAGGAGAGCAACACCGCCATGACGACCGGCATCCTCCAGCGCAGGCCCCTGGGCACCACCGGCATCTCGGCACCCCCCATCGCGATCGGCTGCGCCCCACTGGGAAACATGCCGGACACCTTCGGATACGCGGTTTCCGAGGCCGACGCAATCGCGACCATCCTCCGCGCGTTGGCGGGACCGCTCGACTACATCGATACCTCGGCCGAATACGGCGATGGAGAAAGCGAGCGTCGCATCGGACTTGCCTACAAGCAAATCGGTGGCCGGCCGGCGACCTCGGTCCTGCAAACCAAGATCGGCATGGGTCCGGATGGAGACTTCAGCGGTGACGCGATCAAACGACGCTTCGAGCGCAGTCTTGCGTTGCTCGGCGTCGACCGCATCGAGATCGTTTTCCTGCACGATCCGGAGCACATCGCCTTCGAGGAGGGCATGGCGCCGGGCGGCCCGGTGGAGATGTTGCAGCAGTTCAAGGAACAGGGCGCGATCGGGGCATTGGGTGTCGCGGGAGGACCGATCCCGGTGGAACAGGCATATGTGGAAACGGGCATCTTCGACATGCTCATCACCCACAATCGCTACACGCTGCTCAACCGGATCGCCGATCCGCTGCTGACCCTGGCGAAGGATCGTGGGCTGACCGTGATGAACGCCGCCCCGTATGGCAGCGGCATCCTCGCCAAGGGGGCCGCCACCTATCCCCGCTATGCCTATCAGGAAGCCCCCGACGAGATGGTGGAACGGACGCGTGCTTACGAGGCGATCTGCGCCCGCTACGACATCCCGCTGGCAGCGGCGGCATTGCAATTCTCGATGCGCGATCCCCGGATCGACGTCACCATCGTCGGCATGTCGAAACCGGAACGCATCGACCAGACGATCGCGCTGGCGGGGGTCGAGATTCCGGCCGAAGCCTGGGACGAGATCCTGGCGGTGCCATTCGACATGAGCGAGCCGGAAGCCAACCGGGACATGAGCAGCTACGGCAAGTAGCCGGAGGAGTGGGGACCGGGAGCGAGCAGTGAGGAACGACGCCGGGTCCGTTGCCGGCCAAGGGCAGGCCGAGCAGGCGTCCATCCTTCTATCTCGGTCCTCACTCCTCGATTCTTGCGTAATCGCGAGCGAGCGAGTATAGTCCGGGCATGAAGACGGTTGTGCGCGATTTCACCACCGGCACCAAAGCGATGAAAACCTCGGCGATGACGACCATCATTACCGGGATTACCATTTGCTGGCCTGCCGGGCCGGGTGTTCGCTGACACAAAACGTCGTCAACGCACATGAAACCGGATCGGCAGGCGAGAGTGGACATCCACCTCTCGCTTTTTTGTGTTCCCCGATCCACAGCCAACCAGGCATCCCGTCCTGGCCCCGGCAATGCAGCCGGTGATTGCCAGGACTGCGATCGACCCCGGAAGCAGCGTCGCTCCCCGAGGTTGCGGCACTCACGACCGACCCCACACGGACCTTGGGGATCGGTCGCCGATTGTCCCGGATTGCGAGGACAATCGCACGCGGTCGAGGAGCATCGTCATGATCGTTCTCAAGTTTGGCGGCACATCGGTCGGAGACAGCGAACGCGTACGCTCGGCAGCGGACATTGCCCTCCTGCAGCCGAAGCCGCGCGTTGTCGTCGTGTCCGCCGCCACCGGTGTCACGAATGCCCTGCTCGATGCCGCCCGCGCCGCCGCAAGTGGCGACGATGCGAAGCGTCGGGACCGCGTCGCCCACATCCACGAACGCCACGCCGAGATCCTCGGCGGCATCGGCAACGATGACTTCCGCAATGCCGCGAGTGATGTCGTCGCGAGCCTCCACGTCGCACTCGACGCCGCACTCGACGAGGTCGCGGCGTCTGGGGAACTCTCGGAACGCCTCTCCGACCGCATCGTCGCCACAGGCGAGAAGTGTCTCGCCACGATGATGAGCGCCACAATCAACGACATGGGCCATGCTGCAACGCCCGTCTTCGCCGATACCGTGATCGCGACAGACGGGCGTCATGGTTCCGCCCGGCCGGATCGCACGCTCACTCGCCAGCATGCCGATCGAGTGATCCGGCCGCTGCTCGACGGTGGCCAGATAGTCGTCGCGACCGGCTTCATCGGTTTCGGACCGGACGGCGCGACAACGACCATGGGACGCGGCGGCTCCGACTACAGCGCGACGCTTCTCGGTGCGGCGCTCGACGCCGACGAGGTCCAGATCTGGACCGATGTGCCCGGCGTGCTCTCCGCCGATCCGCGCAAGGTTCCGGCGGCGCGAGTCGTCCCCGAACTCGGATTCGACGAGGCCCAGGAACTCGCTCACTTCGGCGCGAAGGTGCTCCACCCACGCACGATCCGCCCAGCGGTGGCGCGGAACATCCCGGTCCGCATCCTCTCGACCTTCGCACCGGACGAGCCGGGCACCGTCGTCACCCAGGAATCCACCGGCACCCGCGTGAAGGCCGTCACCGCCCTGCGTGGTCTGATTGTCCTCACGCTCGACGTGCCGGAGCTGGAAGACCTTGCACCGGCGGCATCCGCCGTCTTCCGCATCCTCGACGAACAGCACGTCGAGATCGTCACCGTCAGCCAGGCATCGTCCCGGCGACGGATGACCTTCCTCGTCGATGCCGTGATGGGTGGATGCGCGCAGCTTCAGGGCCAGATCGAGCAGGAGCTCGACGACCGTGTGGAGATGCACGTCAGTTGCTCGGAGCACGTCGCGGCGGTGGCGGCAGTTGGCGCCGGCGTCGCCGGAGAACCGACTTCGCTCTCGACGATGCTTTCGACGCTGCATCGGGCAGGGGTGGCCGTGCTTGCCACAACGCAGCAGACATCGAACGTCGCAATGCTCGTGGTGATCCCGGACGATGCCGCGGATCGTGCCGTCGCCGCGCTGCACGACCGCATGGTCCGGCCGCAGCATGCGACCCACCGGTCGCGACGCCGGCGGTCAGCCTTGATGGCGGAATCGCTGCGCGTCGGATAGATGCGGACGACACCGTTGAATGTCTCGTTCGGCATGGTCATCGTTTCGTAGTCGGCTTCAGTTGGTATCGCCAACCGGACGGTCGCGCGGATGCGGCCGACACGCACGCACAGGGGAGAGAACATCGGTGTCTGACGGACGAATCCCGGTCGCCATTCTCGGCGCAACAGGCAATGTGGGTCAACGCTTCATCCAGCTGCTGGACAACCACCCGTGGTTCCGCGTCGCCGAACTGGTCGCATCCGACCGCTCGGCTGGCAAGCGATTCGACGAGGCGACCGACTGGCGGCTCGGGCCGGACATGCCGGGGGGCGTGCGCGGCCTGACGGTGCTCGACTACGACACGGACATCCAGAGCCCGATCGCCTTTTCCGGTCTCCCTGGCGAAGTGGCCGGGGACATCGAACAGCGCCTCGCCGCGAATGGCCAGGCTGTGCTCAGCAACACATCCACCCACCGGATGGAACCGGACGTTCCTTTGATGATCCCGGAAGTCAACTCCGGTCACGTCGCGGCGATCGAGGCGCAGCGGAAGAATCGTGGCTGGAAGGGCTACATCGTCACGAACGCGAATTGCTCGGCGATCCACCTGACGCTGGCGCTGAAACCGCTCTACGACGCCTTCGGGATCGACGCGGTGCTCGTAACGACGATGCAGGCGGTATCCGGTGCGGGGTATCCGGGCGTGCCGTCGCTCGACGCGATCGACAACGTGGTGCCGTTCATCAGCAACGAGGAGGAGAAGCTGGAGACGGAATCACAGAAGATGCTCGGCGGCTGGACTGCCGAAGGCGGCTTCGCCCCGGCAGACTTCGTCCTCAGCGCCCACTGCAACCGCGTCGCCGTCCGCGATGGCCATATGGAGGCCGTCTCCATCCGCCTCAAACAATCCGCGACACCGGATGAGGTGGTCGAGGTCTTCGAGTCCTTCTGCGCGAAACCGCAGGAACTTGGCCTGCCCAGCGCACCGCCGCAGCCGGTGGTCGTGCGACGGGAGCGGAATCGCCCGCAGCCGATCATGGACCGGGAGACGCACCATGGCATGGCGTCCGTCGTGGGCCGCGTGCGCGAGTGCCCGCTGCTGGGGATCAAGTTCGTCGTGCTGGGGCACAATACGATCCGGGGCGCAGCGGGAGCGTCCATCCTGAACGCGGAGTTGTTCAAAGTCGAGGGCCTGCTGCCCTCCTAGCGATCGTCCGAATCCCAGTCGTCCCGATGCATCCGGCGCTCGATGGCCACCATCAGGTCGTCGAGCGCCGGGTCGTACCCGTCCGGCGAATCGGCATCAGTCCGCACGGTCAGGACCGGAACGCCGAGATCCATCGGGCGATACGAATCGATCGCCCAGTCGGCCTGCGTATTCGCGAACGCCTCGGCGTCGAAGTGACCGGAATGACGGGTGGGGTCGTTCGCTCGATCCCGAATTCGCGCCGAAACGGTTGCCCAGCCGGCAACGCACTGTACGTAGACGGTATCGCACCGCTCGACGCGCGGCAGCAGTTCGGTCTCGGAGCGCCCCGCCCGGAAATTCGCCTCGATGACGACGCCCGGCACGCGATCGATGAGACGGTCGAGGACGGCGTACATCAGATCCCAACTCGGGCCGCCGAGCCACATGGACTCGGTGCGGTCGGCTGGCGGGAAGGCATCCATCAGGACCTCCTTCAGGTCATCCCGCCCGATCACCGGCCAACACAGGTACTCCCCGAGAAGGCGCGACAGACGCGTCTTTCCCGCTCCCGTCGAACCGCCGACGACTACGAGCATGGTCCGCTCCGGGTCGCGCCTCATCGCGTCGCGTCGAGGAAATCGACATCGCTACGAGCAGGATCGAAACAGCCGGCCGCGGCGGAACCAAAGAGATCAAGATGTGTGACGCCGAAGCGCTCGCAGAGCTCCTGAATTGCACCCAGGTTGTCTGCAACGAACGCAATCATCTCGTCCCGCCTGAGGCTCCTCCCGCCGACCTTCACAATACCTATGATACAGGCTCATTCGCCAGCGCTGTCAGTTCGTCGCGCTCCGCCTCGGAGAGTTTCCAGTCCGCCGCTGCGATATTCGCAGCCAGTTGCTCCGGCTTGCGCGCGCCCGCGATCACCGAGGAGACTACCGGATGCGCCAGCAACCACGCGATCGCCGCCTCGGTTGCCGTATGGCCGCGCTCCTCGGCCCAGGCCTTCACACGCTCCGCGCGCGCAAGCTTCTCGTCCGTCAGGCGACTGCGAATGGCACCGAGATCGGCGAAGCGGGTGCCCGGCTCGGGTTCGGCGCCCCGAGCGTATTTCCCGGTCAGGATGCCCGACGCCAGCGGGGTGTACGGAATGATGCCGATCCCGAGGAACTCCGCCGCCTGTTCCAGTTCCGGGCTGTCGAGGCCATCCAGCAGGTTCCACCGGTTCTGCACCGCTACCCACCGATCGAGCTTCAATTCCTTGCTGACGCCGACCCCATACGCAACCTCCCACGCACGGAAATTCGACGCACCGAGGTAACGGACCTTGCCCGAGCGCACCAGGTCGTCGTACGCACGCAGCGATTCTTCCAGCGGGGTGTGCGGATCCGGACGGTGCGCGTAGAGCAGGTCGATGTAGTCCGTGCCGAGCCGGCGCAGAGAATCCTCCGTCGCCTGTACGATCCACCGGCGGGAGAGGCCGCCAGCGTGAGCGCCTGACTCCAGCTGAATCCCATGCTTCGTCGCGATCACGACCCGCTCGCGCTGCCCGACAACTGCCTTCCCGACCAGTTCCTCCGACCGCCCCTGCGAATAGACATCCGCCGTGTCGATGAAGGTGATGCCCTGCTCGATCGCCGCCTGGATCGTGGCGATCGCATCGTCGCCATCGACGGTGGCGCCGAACGTGTTGCCGCCGAGGCCGATCTCCGAGACCGTCAGTCCGCTCGTCCCAAGTCGTCGCTGTTCCATGGTTCCTCCAAAGTAGTCGAACGTATCGCCACAACGCGCAGCGGCAGGGTCACTTCCTTCCGTGCAGTATCGTCATCGATGGCCAATCCGCAAGCCCGATACCCCGTCGTCTGGCCGGGCTGGACAGCGCTGCTACACTGGTTGTGATGGATTTCACAATTGCGCATGGCCACAATGGCGTGGAGGAAAACGCAGATGCCAATTCGTCATTCCGGAGACAAGCGCCAGGAGATCGGTGACTGGGATCAGTGGATCGAGAAGGAAATCGCCGATGCGCACAAGCACGGCGATTTCGACGATCTGCCCAAGGGACAATCGCTCGACCTCTCGGCGAACGCCATCGATCCATCGCTCGAATTCGCATACAGCCGGTTGAAGAATGCCGGCATGAAACCAGCCTGGATGGATCTCGACCACGAGTGCCACGAGCTTCGCACCGACCTCGACACCTTCCTCGAACGCTCCGCCGCCTACCTCCAGCAGCAGATCGACGCCGTGCTCTCGCCATCTGCACCGACGGACCATGCCGACATCGCCCCTGTCCCATCAACCCTCTGGTCGCGCCTCATCGGCTGGCTTCGGGTGCCAGGCACCGGCGCCGATCAGGTCGTTGAGGATGGCCCACGCGACCGGCTCGACCTGCTCCACCTGCGCCAACAGATGAAGGCGCAGTATCTGGAACGCGCGGCTGCACTGGACAAACGGATCGTGTCGTTCAACAACACACTCAGCCGCCAGATGATGCACCTCGAACGCGTCCGCATGGTCCCGGAGCGTGCAGAACGGCTCTTCGAGGCTCGCTGTCCGCAAATCCCACCGCTTGCTCCCGCCAACACCTGGCCATGACGCCCCGCTTACCGAGAGCACCGCGACTTCTGTGTCCGAATGCGTCCCGGTCAATTGGCTACGTCAGGATCGACGGGAAGTAGCCCCAGCGCCACCGGTTTTCAAGACGATGCGTCACCACCCAATCTGTTGACAACAGCATCACGCACTTGAATAGTGGATCAGGTCACGCGGCGATGCACGCGCGTCGAACCTTTTGCTCATGTCCCCGGAGGCACCATGTCACGAGTCAATCTCACCGACCTCCTCGAACAAGCCCGGTCTGGCGCGCTGGATCGCCGCACATTCGTGCAGCGCGCGCTGGCAGCCGGCATCGGCGCAAACGCAGCAGGCGCGATGTTCGGCGCGGCCGCCGCACAGACCGCCTCTCCCGAAGCCTCGCCGGAAACGTCCCCGTCGGCCTCGCCAGCAGCAAGTCCGGCAGTCGATCATGGGGCAATGACGAAATCGATCACGCGGGAGGAGGATCTGGCACGGCTGCAAGACCACTTCTCGTTCGAGAAACCGGCCAAGACCGGCGGCCAGGCGATCTACGTCAGCACCGTCGACATGAAGACGCTGAACCCGGTCATCCGGGCCGATGTGGCAGCGCTCTTCGTGATCGGTAACGTCTTCAACAGCCTCGTCAACATCAGCGCAATCGATGGTTCGAACGTGCCGGACCTCGCCGACTACTGGGAAGTAAGCGAGGACGGCCTTCGCTACGTCTTCCACATCAACGAGAACGCGGCCTGGCACGATGGGCAACCCGTGACCGCCGATGACGTGGTCTTCACCTTCGACGCCATCGTCGATCCCTCCGGCCTTTGCCCAGTACAGTCGGACTTCATCCAGGTCGTGGACAGCTACCGCGCGATCGACACGCACACCGTCGAGATGATCGCGAAGCTGCCGACCGCCGTCTTCCTCAACAAGAGCGCCGCCCTGGTCGGCATCATGCCGAAGCACATCTGGGAGTCCACGCCCATCACGGAATGGCCCAGCGCGCCGGGCTCCACCGGCACCGACCCGTCGAAGGTCGTCGGCTCCGGTCCCTTCAAATTCACCGAATGGGTCCAGGGCGACCATGCAACCATCGCGAAGAACGAGACCTACTGGCTGCCCGACCTGGTGCCAGTGCTCGACACCTACACCCTGCACGTTGTCGCCGACGCCACCAGCGCCATCCAGACCCTGACGACCGGCGAGTCCGACATCGCCGATCTGCCAGCGCCGCAGATCGATGCCTTCAAGAAGGGCAATCCGGACATGACGGTGGATGTCTACGACACCTTCCGCTGGTCCTTCTTCATCCCCAACCAGGATGAGAAGAATGCCCAGTTCTTCAAGGAGAAGGACGTTCGCCAGGCGCTGATGTATGCCCTGGATCGCGAAGCGATCGTCACGAACCTGCTCGACGGCTACGCGGTGGTTGCCGAAGGCACCCAGCCGGTCATCTCGCGCGCCTACGCACCGGATAGCCTCACCACGCACTACACGTACGACGTGGACAAGGCGAAGTCCCTGTTGGAAGCGGCTGGATGGGTGGACAGCGATGGCGACGGCATCCGGGAGAAGGATGGCGTCAAGATGAGCATGGAGTTCCCCTACAACTCCAGCGATCCTACCAACGACACGCTGGTGCCCTACCTCCAGCAGGCCTGGAAGGCGGTTGGCCTCGACATCCAGCCATCGGGAATGCCGCAGTCGAACCTGATCGACCGCGTCTTTGCGAACGATTTCCAGCTCTCGCTGCTCGGCATCACCTGGACAGAGGAAGATCAGGGAACCTTCTTCCGGACCGGTGTCGGCTTCAACCTCTCGCACTACAGCAACCCGGAATACGACAAGCTGAACGACGAGCAGCTGGTCGAACTGGACGACAAGAAGCGGATGGAGCTCCTCATCCAGCAGACGGACATCCTGAATGAGGATGTCGCGCTGGGGATCATGTACTTCAACAAGGCCGCGACGGCTTCCAATCCGCGCATCCACAACCTGCGCCCGAACGCCTATGGCTCGACATGGTCGATCAGCTATGTCTGGGCGGAAGACGCATAGACACATTTCCCTCCGCGGCCCGAAGCGGCGTGCGATGATAGGAGGGCAGGGAAGCAGCACAACTGCTTCCCTGCCCTCTCTTCGGTTATCACACAGCAATCAGCCTCACGCCTGAAAGGACCTGCCGGATGTCCACCTCATCGCCCTCTGCCCCCTGCGACCAACGCCGCGCGGGAAGCATCGACCGCCGCACGTTCGTCCACCTCGCCACCGCAGCCGGGATGACCGCAGGGACGGCGTTGGCGCTCGCATCCTCGGCCGGCGCCCAGGCGACGCCAGGGTCCTCACCGGGTGCATCGCCGGCAGCGTCCCCGATGGCGAGCCCGGCCGGCCCGATGACCCGCTCGGTCACGCGGGACGACTATCTGGCGCAACTGAGGGATCATTTTGCCTTCACCGAAGCGGCATCGACCGGCGGCGAGGTGATCTATGCAAACTCCTCCGACATCGAGACGGTGAATCCGCTTATCCGCGTCGATACCTACGCCCTCTTCCTCGTCCAGAACATGTTCAACAGTCTCGTGACGCAGAGCGTGATCGATGGAACCGTCGTTCCCGATCTGGCCGATTACTGGGAAACCAGCGCCGATTTCCGCACCGTCATCTTCCATATCAACGCGAATGCGACCTGGCACGACGGCAAGCCCGTCACTGCAGACGATGTCCTCTTTTCGTTTCAGGCGGCAATGGACGCCTCCGGCGTCTCGCCATACCGCTCCGATCTCGTCGCGAATCTCGCCAGCATCACGGCGATCGACGAGAAGACCGTACGCCTCGACGCGATCGCGGCGCACGCTGTCTTCCTGAACAAGACCGCCCTGCTCGTGCCGATCATGCCGAAGCACATCTGGGAATCCATCCCGGTCGCCAACTGGGGCAGTGCTCCGGGATCCACCGGTACCGACCCGTCTCAGGTGATCGGCTCCGGCCCGTTCCGGTTTGTCGAATGGGTGGCCAACGATCACGCGACGATGGAGCGCTGGGACCAGTACTGGGTTCCGGAGATGATCCCGGCCATCGACAAGGGAACCTACCGTGTCGTGCCCGACCTCAGCACGGCGATCCAGACCCTCAAGACCGGCGAGTCCGACATCGTCACGGTTCCCCCGCAGCAGATCAAGGACTTCGACGGAAGCACGGATGTGACCGTCGCCACCTACGACGACTGGAGCTGGACACTCTTCAGCCCGCAACAGGATCCGGCGGTTGCGAAGTTCTGCCACCAGAAGGAAGTCCGCCAGGCCCTCATGTATGCGCTGGACCGCGACGGTATGGTCGAGGGCATCCTCGCTGGGAACGCCACTGTCGCCGAGGGTCTGCAGCCTATTCCTTCCCGCGCCTACGCGCCGGACCGTCTTTCGACGCACTATACGTACGATGTCGAGAAGGCGAAGTCGCTGCTGGAGTCCGCTGGGTGGGTGGATAGCGACGGGGACGGCATCCGCGAGAAGGATGGCGTGAAGTTCAGCACCGAGTTCTACTACGACAGTTCCGACCCCGCGAGCGACCAGATCGTCGCCTACCTGCAGCAGGCTTGGAAGGAGATCGGCGTCGACATCACGCCGACCACACTGGCGCAATCGGCCCTGATCGAGCAAATCGTCGGCAAGAACGACTACCAGCTGGCGCTGTTCGGCCTCTCATGGACCGAGGAAGACCAGGGCATCCTTTACCGCACCGATTCGTGGCCGGACAAGGGTGGCTTCAACGTCTCCCGCTACAGCAATCCCGAGTTCGACGCGCTGAACGACGAGCAGCTGAAGGAATTCGACGACGCCAAGCGCATGGCGATCATCGAGGAATCGAACAACATCCTCAACGACGACGTGGCAGTCGGACTCATGTACTTCAACAAGGGCGCGGTCGGTTTCCAGAACCGCGTCCAGAACTACCCGCCGAACGCCTTTGGCACCTTCTGGCAACTTCCATTCGTCTGGATCAACCAGTAGGCACGCTCAATCCACGAGCCACCATACAGAGGAAAGCCGAAGCGGAGTGCCCGCTTCGGCTTTCCTGTACCTGCATTCGCAGAACGCGTGCGCCACCACAACGGCCGGATGCAGTCGCGTGCACGGTCAGTCGGCGGCGATTTCCGGAAGCTCGGCCAGCGCCGCCTCGATCTCCTCCTGCGGATGCTGATAATTCGTCAGCTTGCCGGCCAGGTAGTTCTGGTACGCCGCGAGATCGAGATTGCCATTGCCCGAGAGGCCGAAGAGGATCGTCCGATCCTCGCCCGCATCCCGCGCGGCCAGCGCCTCGTCGACGGCGGCACGAATGGCGTGCGCCGACTCCGGAGCCGGAACGATCCCCTCGCTCCGGGCAAACGCAATAGCCGTCTCGAAGGTCGGGAGCTGGTCCACCGCCACCGCCTCGATCAACCCACGATCGAGCAGCGCGCTCACGAGGGGAGCGGACCCGTGATAGCGCAGGCCGCCCGCATGGAATCCCGCTGGCAGGAACGAATGTCCCAGCGTATGCATCTTCAGCAGCGGCGTCAGTCCGGCGGTGTCCCCGAAGTCGTAGCGATACTCGCCGCGCGTGAGCGATGGGCAGGCGGCAGGTTCGGCGGCGACCACGCGAACTTGCTTGCCACCGAGCTTCTGTTGCACGAACGGGAACGCGAGTCCGGCGAAGTTCGAACCGCCGCCCACGCAACCAACGACGACATCCGGCCACGCATCGGCCATGTCGAGTTGCTCCACTGCTTCCTGCCCGATCACCGTCTGGTGCAGCATGACGTGGTTCAACACCGACCCCAGCGAGTATTTCGTATCCTCGCGGCTGGCGGCGTCCTCGACGGCTTCCGAGATGGCGATGCCAAGGGAGCCGGTGGTGTCCGGCGTCGCGGCGAGGATTCGCTGGCCCGCCTCGGTGTCCAGACTCGGACTTGGCACGCATGTGGCGCCCCAGGTCTCCATCAGCGCCCGCCGGTAGGGCTTCTGTTCGTAGGAGACCTTCACCATGTAGACCTTCAGCTCGATCCCGAAGAAGGCACAGGCCATCGCCAGGGAGGAGCCCCACTGCCCGGCGCCGGTCTCGGTCGTGATGCGTTTCGTCCCCGCCTCGCGATTGTAATACGCCTGCGGCACCGCCGTGTTCGGCTTGTGACTGCCGGCCGCATTGGTCCCCTCATACTTGTAGAAGATGCGCACACCGGTCGGCAGGTCTAGAGCCCGTTCAAGCCGCCGTGCCCGGTAGAGCGGCGTCGGACGCCAGAGGCGATAGACATCCCGCACCGGGTCCGGGATCTCGATATAGCGGTCGGTGGAGACTTCCTGCAAGATCAGTGACATCGGAAAGAGCGGTTCCAACGCCTCCGGACCGATCGGCTGGTGCGTGCCCGGATGCAACGGCGGTGGCAGCGGTTCCGGCAAGTCGGCCGCAATGTTGTACCAGGCGGTTGGAATGCGATCTTCTCCCAGCACGTACTTCGTCGTCTCGGAACTCATCGATCACCTCGTATGCGACAATCGGGCAACCTGGCCAGCGGGCCACCATCCGCGCGAATCTGTTCGCGTGTAGCTGCCGCGATTGTACGAGGTTCTTCGCATCGCCGCGCGGCCTAGCATCCCCAGCATCGAGGCCCCCATGCACCTGACGCTGATTCGCAGCGCGACACTCGCGCTCACCTACGCCGGCAAGCACATCATCGTCGATCCGATGCTTGATCCGATGGATGCGCGACCGGCAATTCCCAACACGGCGAACGACCGACGCAATCCGCTCGTCGAACTGCCGCCCAACGCCGCCGAATCACTCGCCAATGCCGACGCGTTGCTGGTGACCCATCTCCACCAGGACCATTTCGACGCCACGGCAAAGGAGACGTTCGCTCATGCGATCCCGCTCATCTGCCAGCCGGAAGACGTGGAACGACTCACAGCGGACGGGTTCACCAACCTGCTCCCGGTCGCCGGCGAGATCGCCTGGGGCCCCATCACGATCACCCGCACGTCCGCACAGCACGGCACCGGTGAGATCGCCAAAGCGATGGCGCCCGCCTCCGGGTTCGTGCTTGCCGCGCCGGGTGAGCCGACGCTTTACCTTACTGAAGACACCATCTGGTACCCGCCCGTCGCCGCCACGATCGACCGGCACCATCCGTCCGTGATCGTGGCCAATGGCGGCGGTGCCCGTTTCACGACCAGCGATCCGATCGTGATGACCGCCGAAGATATTGCCGCCGTACAGCGTCACGCGACCGATACCACCATCGTGGTCGATCACCTGGAGGCGATCAATCATTGTGGAGAGACGCGCGCCACCATCGACGCACGGTTGCGCGAGCTGGGCGCTCAAGACCGCGTCCTCCTCCCGGCCGATGGCGAGACGATGTCCTTCGCCAGGAGCTGACCGCCCTCTGGCGCACAGACACCTCGCCTTCCGGCGAGGTGTCTGTGCGACGGCGAGAACCGTACAATGGCGCGCCGGAAGCTGGCGAAGGACGACATCCGGTCCTTACCACTCTATCTGACTCGTTCCGCGAATTACAGACGCAACTTGAGGATCGTCCATGAAAACACTCACGATGCCGGGAAGCGACATCGTCGCGCCAAATGTCGTTCTCGGAATGATGCGCATCGCAAACAAGACCGACGAGGAAATCCGCGAACTCGTGCGCGTCGCCCGCGAAGCCGGCATCACATTCTTCGACCATGCAGCGGTCTATGGCGCGACCCTGCATGGATGCGAGGCACGATTCGCAGAGGCACTCCAGCTCACGCCGGCGGAACGGTCCGAGATCGTCATCCAGACGAAGGCAGGGATCGTCCGGGAAGGACCGTACTTCGACTTCTCGTACGAGCACCTGGTCGGATCGGTCGAGGATTCGCTCAAGGCCTTGCAGACGGACTACATCGACATCCTGCTGCTCCATCGACCGGACACGCTCGTGGAGCCGGACGAGGTCGCCCGCGCCTTCGACGATCTCCACGCAGCAGGAAAGGTCCGGGCCTTCGGCGTGTCCAACCACACACCACGCCAGATCGACCTGTTGAAGAAGTCCGTCCGCCAACCGTTGATCGCGAATCAGGTCCAACTCTCGATCACCCACGCCCCGATCATCGCCCAGGGCATCGCCGCGAACATGCACGGTGAGGACCAGTCCATAACCATCGACGGCGGCGGCATCCTCGACTACTGCCGGCTGCACGACATCACCATCCAGGCATGGTCGCCATTCCAGGCCGGATTCTTCAACGGCGTCTTCCTCGACAATCCAGGGTACCCCAAGCTAAACGCCGTCATCGATCGCATCGCCGCTGCCTACGATGTACCACCGATCGCGATCGCCACCGCCTGGATCACCCGTCACCCCGCGGCCATGCAGGTCGTGCTGGGTACCACATCCCCCGAGCGGGTCGCCGGCGCCGCGCAGGGATCGGACATCCCGCTCACCCGCGCCGAGTGGTACGAACTGTTCCGGGCCGCCGGATATCGTGTGCCGTAAGCAGGGCTCGCGGTCGGTCCGCCCTCACGGCACTACCGTGTGAACGTGCACGAAAACAGGAAGAAGGAGCGGCCCTGTGCGGGCCGCTCCTTCTTCCTGTTTTCGTGCCATTCGCTCCGTGGTATCGCGTCGCCTAGAACAGCGTCCGGACGCTGGAAGCGCGACGCAGCCGCATGAGATGGTTGGCGAGCAGCACGAGCCCCAGCGCCGGCAGCACGACCGAACCAGCCAGTTCCAGCCGCACGACTCGAGATGCATCCGGCATTCCGGTCACGACCGCGACGGACGTGCCGATAGCGACCACCAACGAGAGCAGGCTCAGCCGGTAGCCCCAGCGGATCGAGTCGATCAGCCAGATCCCCGCAAGCACCATCACGAGCCGAGGCAAGAGCAGCGCGCCACGCGCCCAGAGTGGGAGTGACACATCCGGGTACACCGCCAGCAGCACGATCAGCCATGCGACAACCGGAGCCACAAAGGCAAAGCCCACCGTGACGCGACGAGCGACGCTGCGCCGGGCTGTCCCGCCCGGCCCGTGACTGTCGTGATCGGCCTGGAGGGGAACAAACGTATTGGTTTGGTTCATGCTTGGGCCTTGGTGAGCATCGCGCGCTCGGGGCATGAAACATCCACCGGGTGTCGCAATAGAGGCTAGGAATAAGGTCCCCACCCGGGAGGCTGGTTAACCGACCGATCGGCCCCAAGGCACGATCGGATAGTACCAGATATTCGCGGGCGCGCAATGTCTGTAGAGCCGCATTTTTCATCGTGTCGTTGAGGTCCCGGATCAGGCTCCGCTGGCTCGGCGGAAAAGAGGGAGGCTATCCCCCATGTCGATATCGGGCGCCTTGGTGCATCCTTGAAGCACGAACCGCGGAGCTGACCGGAACCGCACCGGGAGTTCCCGAAAACCCGTTGCACAGGTTGTCAGGACAGGACCATGCCCATCATCCGTACCGCCTTCACTATTTTCGTCGGCGCGATCGCGTCTGTCATGATGCTCATCGTGACGGGTTTTTTCCTCACCGGCGTGCTCTTTGCGCAAGGATGGGCATTCCTCGTCTCGTTCATCGTCTTCATGCCAACCCTCCTTCCGGCCGCCGTCCTCCTGGTGCTCCTCCGCACCCGGCCACGTCCGTTGGGCGCCCGAACCCGCGTCAAGGGCGCCGGCCCGATTCGGCGCACGCGGGAGTGGGTGAAGCGATCGCTCCCCGCGCGGGAGCCGGCGCGCGCCGCCATCCTCGGCGTACTGGACGAAGCCGCCCAGCTGAAGCACCTGATGGCGAGGATGGACAGCGAACAGTTTCGGCGGATCGATGCGAGCGTCGGCGCCATGCCCGCCGAGTTCACGCAGCGGGTCGAGGAGGCGGTGACCGCCGCGGCGAGCCTCGCCGAGCGATGCCAGATCCTGTATCCGACCGGCGAACGGCGGCCGCTCGACATCCGCACGCGGGAGGCGCTCGACCGTCAAGTTGTGCAGATGCTCAATCTCCAGCAGGCGCTTGCCTACAGCCGCTCGACTCTGGAGATCGTCGCAATCAATCACACGGCAGCGCTCAGCGACACCACCCGGCTCGTGCGCAGCCTGAACAACCTGACCGACGCCATCGGCGAAGTCCAGGGCGTGCCGAAGCTGACGACGCAGGTGACGCCGATGACCGCCCACGAACGCACACCGGAAGCGGCCCACTACCTGAGGACGGTGGCCTGACGTCTCCACATAGAGCGAATCCCGCCCGGACGATCGACATCGTCCGGGCGGGATTCGTTTGGGAGACCACGCGGATCAGCGCGCGTAGAGCGCATTCCGGATGTCCACAGTCAGCTGGCCATTCATGCCTTCGAAGATCGTGTTGGTCAGGATGGTCGCCGTCAGTCCCACCGTGGGATCGACGAACCAGTTGTGGCCATAGACGCCTCCCCATCGCAACGTTCCCGGCGCCACCGGCGATCCTACCTGCTTCGGATCGAGCACCACTGCACCGGCGAAGCTGAACGCCGTTCCCGGTTCGGTGAGCAGCGCCCCGATCTGGCTCTCGAAGAGGGCTTTGGCCATCGCCCGCGAAAGCAGCCGGCCGCGTCCATCTTCGGCATCCCGCCGAACCGCCTCCAGGATCGCATGAATCACCGAACCGGTGCTCGCCGCCCCGGCCCCGCCCGACTGGAACGATGCCGCGTCGAAGATGCGCGCCGGGTCGAACGTCGTGCCGGAATCCCCATTTCCCGCGCCGACGGTCTCCTCACCCGTCATCCGGTGCGGACGTGGGTCGTCGTTGACGTATGGCACCGCAAGGTTCGGCGTTCCTTCCGGCAACGCGAAGACGAAGGCATCGGCCGGCAGACCGAGCGGACGCAAGACGTGATCACGCACCGCCTCTTCCAGCGTGCCGCACGTCACCTTCTGGATCACTGCACCCAGCACGTCAATGGAGAGGCCGTAGGCCCATGACGTTCCGGGCATGAACGGCAACGGCAAGGCGGCCAGCCTCGCGAGGTTGTCCGTCATGGAAAGCCCGGGCTGCGCGAGCCCGGTCGAAACGCCCTGGTCCGCCACGGCATAGGAGAGCCCCGACGTGTGCGTCAACAGGTGACGAATCAGGATCGTGGCTGGCTGCCCGTCCGGCCCAACCGGACGAAAATCCGGCAGCCATTCATGGATCGGATCGTCGAGCGACATCTCGTCCTGCTCGATCAGGCGCAATGCCGTCAACGAAACGACCGGCTTCGTCACCGACGCCAGCCGGAAGATCGTATCCGCGGTCACCGGCGTACCGGCTTCGCGATCGGCGAGACCGAATGCACGTTCGTAGGCCGGTTCGCCACCACGGGAGACCTGCACCACCCCGCCAACGACCCGCTCCTCCGCTAGCGCGGCATCGATCGCCGCGTCGAGCCGGGCTGCGTCAGTCGTTCCAGTCACCATCTCGTTCGCCGCCATCTTCCCCTCCCGTCCAGCCACAGTACGCAACTCCTGCCACCATGCTGCCCAGCGAACCGCAATCCGTCAACCTGCTCGATCGGCACGCAGCCACCGGGCCGGGTCCGGAGGTCCCTTGCGTCGGACAGGAACCTCGGATACCGTCCCAAGGTTGGGTTTTGCAGCGCATCTCCACGCGCCAACGAACGGAAAGAACGGGATCACGCACCCATGACGCAGGACAAACGGAACCACTATCGCATCGGCATCGGCGGCATCGCGATCGAAAGCAGCACCTTCTCGCCATTGCCTGCCACCATCGATGACTTCACGATCCAGCGCGGCGACGAGATCGTCGCGAACTACCCCTATTTCACCGACGGCATCTTCGAGGGTCGCGAGGATGTCGAATGGCTGGGCACGCTGAAAGCCCGCGCCATCCCAGGCGGCCCGGTCGCAAGCGAGAGCTACACCGCGATGAAAGGCGAGCTCCTGGAGCGCCTCCGCGCCATCCTGCCGCTGGACGGCTTCTTCTACGACATCCACGGCGCCATGAGCGTGAGCGGCCTCGACGACGCGGAAGGCGACCTCATCGCCGCCATCCGCGAGATCGTCGGACCGGAATGCATCATCTCCACCGGCATGGACCTCCACGGCAACGTCTCCGATGTCCTCGTCAGCGCGGTCGACTGTTTCACGGCCTACCGCCAGGCTCCGCACGTCGACGCGATGGAGACGAAGGCGCGCGCCGTTCGCAACCTGCTCTCACTGCTCGACTCAGGAACACGCCCTTCCCGCGCCTGGGCGCGCATCCCGGTCAATCTCCCCGGTGAGAAGACCAGCACGATGTGGGAACCAGGCACGACTGTCTACAAACGGCTTGAGGAGTCCGACGGCATCCCGGGCGTGATGGATGCCTCGCTCTGGGTCGGCTACGTCTGGGCCGATCAGCCGCGCGCGAATGCCACGACCGTCGTCACCGGGACCGATGTCGAGGCGATCCGCCGCGAGGCGAAGAAGATCGCGAAACGGTACTGGGATGCGCGCGACGAGTTCCGCTTCGGCGTTCCGACCGGCCCGGCCGACTGGACGATCGAGGAAGCGCTGAAGCTGAACCAGAAGGCCGTCCTCATCAGCGACTCCGGCGACAACCCGACGGCGGGCGGCGCGGGCGACATCCCGTATATGGTCGAACGCCTGCTGGCGAATCCCGCGCTGGCATCCGGCGAGCGCACGGCGATGGTTTCCGCCATCGCCAGCCCGGACGCCGTGCAGGCGGCGAAGACCGCCGGCATCGGCGGCGAGGTGACGGTCACCATCGGCGGCATCAACGATCCAGTAAATGGCAGCCCGTTTACCTTCACCGGCACCGTCTTCTCGATCTACGAGAACGACCCGGTTGGCGGCGATATCGTGGTTGTGAAGTCCGGCGGCGTTCACGTCGTGATCCCGACGAAACGCAAGCCGTATCACCACCTCAAGGAGTTCGCGAACCTCGGTCTCGCCATCCCCGATTTCGACATCACGGTCGGCAAGTGGGGCTATCTGGAGCCGGAGCTGAAGAACGCAGCATCGGCCGCCTTCCAGGCACTGACACCGGGCGCCGTGAACCAGGATATCGAGTCACTGCCGTTCCATCGCGTGGAGCGCCCGGTCTTCCCACTCGACCGCGAGTTCGCGGAACCGGACTGGGACAAAACCGTCCGCATCTTTGATCCGATCGCCTGAAAGCATCCGGATCGATGGGCAAGGCGGGAGGACGAGAATGATGCGCTCTCCCGCCCGCCACATGCCAGAGGCAGCACGTCAACTCTACGGCGTGGATGTGGGTGACGTGGTCGTCTCGCCGCGCACGACGCCCGCGAGGAGCTGCCCCGATTCCGCCATCACGAAACGCAGGCTGTCGAGATAGTCGAGCGTGTCGAGCAGATCCTGTCCCTCGAAATGGTCGATCGCATCGGCGAGTTCGCCGCATTCACGCAGCGCGTTGACGAGGTTTCGCCGCGCCTGGGCAGCACGATCGGACGCGGCAGTGGCTGAACGGGATGAGTGAGTCACGCGGCAGGCTCCCTGCATGTGAACGTCCGGACTGACTGCGGGAAGTGTCCCGTGCCGGGTGGCTGCGCGCAAATGGGGAGGACTACGTATGTGCTGCCATATCTGCCGGTCGACAAATACGTGTTCTTGCGGATGCCCGCACGCTGCGCACCTGTCATGATGATGGTGGTAGAAGCCTCACGGCCTCGCGGCGAGATGGGCGCACCGAACCAGCCTAATCGGTGCACGGTCCCGCTTCCTGCAATGTCGTGGTTTCATACGGCGGTCCCCGGTGTGGTGCCTGATGACCGTCGCGAAGACTCTGCCCCCCGGCGTGCCGGAACGCCTTCCCCCAATTCGACGTCCTCCGGCGTGCCACTCCCTCCCCTTCGGCCCGGAGCCGCTCCTCCTGAGCGCTCCGGGCCATCCTCTTCCTCGTGCGATCGTGGCGCCAGTTCATCCATACTCCGTTTAGCTGCACACTCGCGCCCGCTCACCGGAAGGAATCGGCATCATGCCAGTATCGACCTCCGTCCTTCACCTTTCCGCAGTTCTCCTCCTCGACGAACGAGGCCGCATGCTTGTGGTGCGCAAACGCGACGCAACGCACTTTCAGCAGGTGGGCGGCAAGATCGATCTGGGCGAGACTGCAATCGACGCGCTGATCCGCGAACTGCATGAGGAGATCGGCCTGCGGGTCGAGGCCAGCGCGCTGATCCCGTTGGGGCGATTCTCCGCACCGGCGGCAAACGAGGCCGGTTTCACCGTCGAGGCCGATGTCTTCCGGCTCGATCTCGTCTCACCGTCACTCGTTCCGGGTGCGGAGATCGAAGAGATTCGTTGGATCGACCCGGCCACGGACGGCGACACCCCGCTTGCGCCCCTGACCCGCGAGCGCCTCGTCCCCCTTGTGATCGAGGGACGGCGTTCCAGCTCGCATTTCGCATAGATAGGCGGAGGTTCGTTCGGCGGAGATCGGGCCGACACGCGGTCGGCCCCTCCAAACACAGGGCAATCACGCCAACATCGGCGGGCCACATTGGGCCCACCGTACGAACAGACAGATTCCCGATAGACCGTGCGTTCGTAGTGGTTCGGCGCACCCAATGTGGTGCGCCCACATCCCTGGACGCTCGTTCCGCCTGGGTCGATCCGTCGTGCGAGCCTATCCCCCGCTGGACAATTGCGCGGCAATGGTTAGCTACGACCCATTTGCAATCGGTTCCAGCTTCGATGCCTCGACCCACCCTTGGTCGCCCGTCTCATCCACCGTCACCGGCCATCATTCAACACCATCCGTCGTTGCGGAGTCGCCGGTGACCGTCACGGTCAGGCCCTGCGATCCCTTTACGCCCCTGGCAAACGCTTCATGGATGCTGGCATTTACGGAATCCGGGTGAATAGGAGCGAAACGACGAATACGAAGTGAGCAAGTAGTCCTCACCTCTCCGCCTTCATTTCTCGCTCCTCTTTCCTCAGCTCAGGGCCTGCTCCAGATCGGCGATCAGATCGTCGACGTGCTCGATACCGACCGACATCCGGATCAGGTCGGCATTCACTGCCACTCCGGTGTCCGCGACACTGATGTGCGTCATCTGCGCCGGATGCTCGATCAGCGATTCGACACCGCCAAGGCTCTCCGCCAGCAGGAAGAGTTTCGTCCCCTCCACGAGCTTCTTCGCCTGCTCGAACCCGCCATTCACCTCGAACGAGACCATGCCGCCGAAGCCGCGCTGCATCTGCCGCTTCGCGATCTCGTGACCGGGATGACTCGGGAGGCCGGGGTAGAAGACCTTCCTGATGGCGGGATGCGCTTCCAACCAGGTCGCGACCGCCAGGGCGTTTGCGCTGTGCCGATCCATCCGCACCGCAAGCGTCTTCAGGCCACGCACGGTCAGCCAGCAGTCGAACGGGCTCGGGACGGCGCCTGCCGCGTTCTGCAGATCCTTGAGGAAGGCGCCGATCTCCGGATCGTTGCCCGTGATCGCGCCGCCAACGACATCGCTGTGCCCGCCGATGTACTTCGTGGTGCTGTACATCACGATGTCAGCCCCCAGCGCCAGCGGCTGCTGGAGGTAGGGTGTCGCGAAGGTATTGTCGACCACCAGCTTGGCACGGTCCGAGGAGGCCTTCACGATCCCGGCGATGGCCGCGATGTCGGTCACTTTCAGGTTCGGATTCGTCGGCGTCTCCACCCAGACGAGCTTCGTCTTCTCGCTGATCGCCGCGCGGGTGGCGTCGAGGTCGCTGAAATCGACCAGCGTCGTCGTCACGCCATAGCGACCGAGCGTCTCCACGAGGAAGCGGTAGGTGCCGGAGTAGATGTCGTCGGAGAGGAGGATCTCGTCACCGGGATTGGTCAGCCAGGTAACGTTCTGAGCCGCCGCCGTGCCGCTGGCGTAACAGAGCGCCCAGCTCGCCTCTTCGAGCGATGCCAGCAAATCTTCGAGCGCGGTGCGTGTCGGGTTACCCGTACGCCCGTACTCGTAGCCCTTGAACTGGCCGAGCGCATCGTGGCGGTAGGTGCTCGCCATATTGAGCGGGATCGTGACGGAGCCCGTGGTGGGGTCGGGATCCTGGCCACTTCGGATTGCCCGGGTCTCGAAGTGACGGTCGCTCCAGTCGGTCGGCTGGGGACGCTGATTCGGCTTGGACGGGTCGAACATGGAAGACGTTCACTCCTGCGAAACACGACGAGGACAAGGTGCGATCCCTCCCACGGTGTCCGGGCCTGGGGACGGATGCGGCGTTGCCTCTGTTGTACCGCGTTCAGCGGATGTGGGCAATTCCGCGCCGGAATCACGACGGGATATGCCGCATATCGTCGCGGGCGACGATGCGCGACCAGAGATCAGCTTTTCGTGTCATCGTGAGAGCAGCGAACGATCACCGTGCGAAGCACTTCCGGCGAAGCCGGAAAACAGAGGGGCCGACGCGATGTCGTGCTGGGGCATCGCCCCCTCCGAACTCTACTCATGGAACGGAGATATCGGCCGCTGGCCGATCGCGCGGGGGTCCTTCGCTCCGCTCGGAATGACATGCGATGAATCTTCATTCGGCGCGCGTCATATGCGGAATCAGGGATCAGCGGGCCTGACGCTGGCGAGCAACGTAGTCCAGCAAGTCCGCACGCGTGATGACGCCGATCAGAATGCCGTCGCGCTGCACCGTCACCGCCGGGGTGGACGAGGCCAGCTTCGGGATCACCGCTTCGACCTCCTCGCTCGCGTCGACCAGTTCGAACGGGTCATCCATCACGCTGCGCACGGTCGCGTTCAGCACAGCCGGGTCGCGGAAAATGTGATCGAGCAACGTCCGTTCCTGCAACGAGCCGATGATGCCGTCCACGTGGACCGCCTCGCCGGGTTGCGGCCCGAGACAGTCGCGGGTACGGTCCTCACCGGCCTCCCGCACGACGGGAAGCTGGCTCACCTCATACTCGCGCAGCAGTTCGATCGCCTCGCGCACCGTCTGGTCGCAGCCGACAGCAACGACCTTGGGAACGCCGCCCGTGCGCGATTCGACGAGCCCACCCATCAGCATCGTCGCCGGGAACCGGGAAAGATAGCCGTTCTCGCGCATCCAGTCGTCGCTGTAGATCTTGGAGAGATACCCACGCCCGCTATCCGGCAGGATGACGACGATGCACGCCTCCGGATCGTCGATTTCCTGGGCGAGGGCAAGGGCGACGTGCGCGGCCATCCCACTCGAACCGCCGGAGAGGATGCCCTCCTCCCGCGTGAGGCGGCGCGCCATCTGGAAGGAATCGCCATCCGAGACCGTCACCCAGCGGTCGACCAGCGTGCGCTCGAGCGTGCCAGGCCAGAACTCCTCCCCCGCACCCTCGACCTGGTAGTGATGCGTCTGGCCATCGGCGGCGGTGTAGATCGAGCCGTCCGGGTCGGCGCCAACAATCTGGATCGCGGGATCCTGCTCCTTCAGGAAGCGTCCGGCGCCGGTGATGGTGCCGCCCGTGCCGATGCCCGCGACCAGGTGCGTCACCTTGCCCCCGGTCTGCTCCCAGATCTCGGGACCGGTCGTAGCGAAATGAGCGCGCGCATTCTGGGGGTTGAAGAACTGGTTCGGCTGGAAGGCGTTCGGGATCTCCCGCGTGAGGCGATCGGCAACGGCGTAGTAGCTCTGAGGAGAATCGCGGTCGGCGGACGACGGCGTGGTCACGACTTCCGCGCCGTAGGCCCGCAGGAGCGCGATCTTCTCACCGGAGACCTTGTCGGGCAGCACGAAGACGGTGCGATACCCCTTCACCGCCGCCGCCATCGCCAGGGCGACGCCGGTGTTGCCAGTCGTCGGCTCGACGATGGTGCCGCCGGGCTTGAGCCAGCCGCGCCGCTCGGCCTCCGCCAGCATGCGGAGGCCGATACGGTCCTTGACGGACCCTCCCGGATTCAGCATCTCGAGCTTGGCCCAGACTGGGGTCCGCACGCCCTTCGTCACACGCCCGAGCCGGACGAGCGGCGTGTTGCCGATTGCGTCGAGAACCGAGTCGTGGACGTGGGCAGCGGTGGAATCGGCGGCGAGCGGGCCGGTCTGGCTCATGAAGCGAGTGTCCTTGTAGAGAAAAGTCGACCGCCAACGACCGATGGGCCGTCCTGCCGCGTCGTTTCGGTATACTTTCCATTCTACAGGAATGGATGGCGATCCCTGTGGCCGGATGTGCGTGCATGGTGCAATTCATTCTGGATGCGACGAATTCGGCACGCTGCCCGCCATGGCGGGGTTCTGACTCAGGACCGGTGATTCGAATTCACCGGCAGCGTGCGATTCATTCGGAACGACGCCCGTCATTCCGGGGATTTCGCAGATCGGGAGCGTTGCGAGCGTACGGAGGGCATTTCCTGTATTCCAGCGGATGTCCGGAATCGCGGGACTATCCGGGGAGCGTGCCCGTGCGAACTGACGGACGGCGTGCGAATAATTCCGGGGAATCCGGCGATGGATCCGCGCTCCGGACAAGAAAGGCGGTTTCGATGACGGACTGGCGAGACGACCGAATGGGAGCAGCGGAACGCGGCGAGAACCCGATGACGCTGGCACGCATGGCGAGTGGATTTGCCTTCATCGGCGATACGCAATTCCTGCCGGGGTATTGCGTCCTGACGGCTGTACCCAAGTGCAACCATCTCACCGATCTCGATCCGGAGGCACGCACACGCTTTCTCCTCGACATGTCGCTGGTCGGTGAGGCAATTGCGGAGACCTACGCCGAGGACGGCCTGATCCGGGTCAACTATGAGATCCAGGGCAACACCTTGCCGATTCTCCACGCGCACATCTGGCCCCGCTATGCCTGGGAGCCGGAGGAACGCCGAAAGCTGCCGGTGGGCCGCTATCCGCTCGACCGGTGGAGCGACCCCACCTATGCCTACGACGACGCAAAACACGGGGAGAAACGGCGGGCGTTGGCGGCAGCGATTACGCGGCGGATGCAAGGAGCTTGATGACACGGTATGCATGGGCGCTGACCGCGAAGCTAGGACTCATGACGCGTCGCGGATGGCGAGCAGGTCGGCGCGGAGGCGTTCCCGCACCTTGCGCCAGCGTCGGGAGAGCGTCCGGCGGCTGCATCCGAGCCGGGCAGCGACCGTCATCAGGGACATGCCCTCCCCGATATGCAAACGGATGATGTCGCCATAGGGCGGCTCGAAGGACTCCGCGAGGGCATCCAGCAGCATGCGCGATTCGAGCGCCCCGGCGGAATCGTCGGCCAGCCACTCCCGTCCTTCGATCGTGACCGGCACCGTCCCCGGCGGCACAGACGACCGTGCGACGCCACGATAGACGAGGTCGCGGAGCCGCCACGGGAAGTGCGCGAGCACATAGCGTCCGAAGGGGACCGGCTCCTCCCACGTCGCGATGACATCGAGGAAGGCAAACCACGCTTCCTGCGCGACATCGTCGCGGTCCCAGCACGCGACCGCCCCGCCCGGCGCCCAAGGAATGCGAACGCCCCGCACGAACCGCATCAACTTCGGCTCGAAGGCGGCGTAGAGGGCATCCCGCGCGATGCGATCGCCACACGCCGCACGGGCAACGATGGGGGCAATGGCTCGCTCCCATGCTGGCGTCAATTCGTCGTTGACGCCGATCACGGGCAGCAAGACGCGCTGGTGCGACGCCGGGGCAGGTGCAGGAGCGAACGGCGCGAGCGGATTCCGGAACCCCTCGGCGAACGCAGGATCCTCCCGCAAGGGAACCGGCACGGCAGGGATGGGCACGCTATCAGGAATACGAGCCAGATTCCGGACACGCAGGGCTCGCCCAAGCCGGGAGCGACTGGCATACTCCAGCCGGGTGACCGGCACAGACGCGGCGTTGGACGAGGTAATGATCGTGGAAATGGTCGGGGATCGGTGCATGATCGGCCTCCGCCGGAATCGTGGCGCCGTCCCTCCCCGGCCGCGAGAGGCAGGCACGGGACGGGACGACGTACGGAATGAACGGGAAGGCTCTTCGGAGCTCGTGCGGGGTTCAGCGTATCGGGCCGACACGAGGTCGGTCCCTACAGATAGAGCCGTTTTTCGTAGGGATCGACACGAGGTCGGTCCGGTCCCAGCAGCGGGGATGCCAGGTTAGACTGGCATGATTTGCCCTCCGCATGGCTCAACACTCCATGTCATGTTGAGCGCAGCGAAACACCCCCGCGCGAAGCGCAATCGACCGCAGGTCGATATCCAAGCGACACATGCACGACGCATCATTTCGCCGACCAACGCGAAATGCCACGCGTCGTCCATGCCAACACCGATTTCCGGCTTCGCCGGAAGCGCTCCGCGCGGGGGTTCCTTCGACAGGCTCAGGACAGGCTCTTCGCTTCGCTCAGGATGACATGGGACGGCGGCTCCCCACGTGCCAGCCTCGGCGCAATACCCAGTCACGATGTGCGGCGGACGGGAGCCGGTTCCTCACCGGATTCCAGCGCGCGGTGCAGGTGACGCAGGTCGATGATGTGCTCGGCGGCGCAACGCGGGCAGATGGCCTCCACCATCCCGAATCCGTGCAGATGCCAGTAGCGGTCGCGGACCTTGATGTTGATCCGCGCGTGCGGACCGTAGGTGGCGAGCAGGACGGGCGGGTTCTGGCACGGGCAGACCCAGCGGTAAACGGCGGGCGTGGCACGGATGGTCCGCTCGGCGGATGGGTGGCCGCGTTCGTCCCTCTTCTTCGCCGCCGCATCGCCGGGCGCTTCGGCGCTCGGGCCAATGACCTCCAGGTACGCCGTCGCACCATCCACCGGGCCGGGATCGCCAGCGCGGCGCCGGTGGGACCGGCGGGAGGTTGTCGTGGGTGTGGCCGCCGGGTCGACCGCATGCCGGTCCTCGCGAGCCTTGTCTGCCATGAGATGGGTTCCCTTTCAAAAGACGAATCCGGGCGACGGCGCGGAGACCGGCGTTCCAGCCCCGGCAACATGATCCCAATCCCCGGGTTGGGTCCGGAGCGATCTCGCTGCCTGGGCGGGGTCCGCCGGGTTCGCGACGGGGTGCAGAGGTCCATCCCGCACCGCGCCGTCCGGCTGCTGTCGCAAAAAAGAACACTTGTTCTATTACGTTCGTATTCTAAAGACGCGGCCCGGCGGTGTCAACCGGTTCCGGCGTGTCACGGGGCAAAATGGTCGATGCGGACTCCCTTGCAAAAATCCTGAAGGACCCTCTACGATTCCGCAGAACTTGTAGCAACAACAGACGAATAGTCCGGCGGGTCTGAATGGAATCTTGCATTGCGCCAGGCGCTCCACGACTGGCTGGTCTTGCGCTCACGAGGTCAACCGAACATGGCTGATTCCGGATTCGACCAACTCACCCGCATGCTTGCATCGAAGCCAAGCAGGCGCGGCTTTCTTGGCGTCGTCGTCGCCACAGTCCTCGGACGGGCGACCGCGCCCTCATCCACAGGACATGTCGCCGCAAGCCAACAGACATGCAGCTTCAACGAGGTCCTATGCAAGGATTCGTTCAGTTCGACCTGCGTCAACCTCGATATGGATGATGACAATTGCGGTCGATGTGGCAACAAGTGTCCAAGCGGAACACGCTGCGTAAGCGGGCGCTGCCAATAGAAGCGGCTCGCCGAAACTCCACGTCTTCACCCATCGATCGCTTCGCCCGGACGGAACGTCGGTCGCTCACCACGCTCGACGTGAGGACCCTGCTCGGCATGGCCGATGCCTAGGCGAAGGAAGCCCGCGAACTCAATTCCCTCATCCAGTGCATCACACTAGACCACCGACTTCGCAGAGTAACGCCGGGAAGCAGCAGTCAGTAGTCGGGCCAATACGGGCGAACGCAAACCCGGCCAGGGCAGGGCATCGTAACGGGGTTCCGGGCGGACTTCACCGGGACGAAAGTCCCGCACCGGGCACGCCCAGCACACACCGCAATGCGGATACACGCGCACAACTCACAGCGTACGGCGCACTACCACGCGCTGACGGATCGAGTCGATGAGGGCGGGACTGGGGACCTGCCGCCTCGACACGGGAAGATCGACCGGGTCATGTCCAGTCAGGGACAGACCGCCATACTGCGCACCTGTTCCGGCACGAGGTTGATGGCGGAAAGCGCCTCCCGTGTAGCGGGGACGCGGACGATCTCATAGGTTCCGCGCGCCGGATCGGGGTTGGTCAGTTCGGGGCCATGCCGGAGCGATTCGTCCATGGAGACCAGCGTCGCCGCAAAGAGGTGTGTGGTCACATCATGGTCCATCCACGTTGCGATGACCTCACCGAGCGCCACCTCGGCGCCCAGTTCCTCACGCAACTCCCGGCGCAGGGCGTCTTCCAGCGAAGGATCGTCCGTCTCCACCCCACCGCCCGGCGCCACCCAGTAGGGATCGCGTCCGGGCCGCACGCGACGGATCAGCACGAGCCGCCCCTCCCCATCGCGCAACAACGCCCGCACGGAGACATTCGTGCGCGTTCCCATCAGGCCGAAACTCCCCTTCCACCGACCATCGCCCGGACGACCTCGGCGAGCAGGGCGTGCTTCAGGCGGAGGATCGTCGCGCGTTCCTGATCGCTCGCGGCCAGCAGCCGGTCACGCAGCGGCAGTTCGGGACGCGGCGCATCCGCCGGAAAATACCAGAGGTCGATCTTCCACTCACGGTCGCGCCTTTGCTCCTCGCAATACCGGATCTTGCAATAGATACTCTCGTTCTCGGGGCCCGGCATCGACTGATAGGGCGGCCGCTCGTCGTTGACCTGCACGCACTGCACGCACGGATGCGCGAAGAGCTGCCCGGCCACCGCGAAGACCGACGCCGCGTCCAGAACCGGGCAGCGCACGCCAAGGTCGATGTCCGGCACCGCCATCAGCCCGGCGGCGTTGCTGCCGATCCGGATCAGCTCGCCATACGGTGCAACCAGGTCCGCGATTGCAAGGTCGGCCAGGATGCGCCCGGCCGCTTCGCCAAGCGCACGAGCATGAGCAACGGGATCGGGGGACTCATTCATGGGCAGCTCCGGATTGGGGATTGATCCTCTCGCAACGGCAGGGACGACCATCATACCCGGCGCGTCCAGCCGGCCCCGGCCCGGCGTCGATCGAACGTGACACAGAAATGACGCAATCGCTTCACGCCGATTCCGCGATTCCCGCCCACCCCGTTTGTAGAATCTTTCACGCATGGGTCCGACATCTGCCCAGCGCGCCAGGCAGGCGCCGAGCCGCGATGTCAAAAGTCTTCGCGCGTCACCGCCGCTCCCGCATCGGTCAACGACGTGCGTCGCTGGAAGGAATCCCCCGGTGTACAGGTTGACCGTCCTCTCGCTCAGGCAGCGCGCCGTCGTGGTGCTGCTGGCCATCCTGATCGTGCTTGCTGGCGCGTTCGGGGTGACGCGACTCCGCAGCGAACTGCTGCCGAACTTCGAGATCCCCATCATCACCGTCATCACCGTGCAGCCGGGCGCCGGTCCGGAAACGGTGGACAGCACCATCTCGCAACCGATGTCCAACGCCCTCACCGGCATCCAGGGCATGAAATCGGTGCAGGCGCAGTCGTCGGAAGGCTTCTCCGTCATCGTGGCCGAGTTCAACTACGGCCAGGACATGGCGAAGGCGCAGCAGGACATCTCGGAAGCGATCGGGAACGTCTCCCTTCCGAGCGGCGCCCAGCAGCCGAAGATCCAGCGCATCAATCTCCAGCAGTTCCCGGTGATCCAGCTCGCGATCACGTCCGAGGACGGCAAGGACCTCTCCGCGCTGCGGGCGATCGCCGATACCCAGTTCGTGCCGAAGCTCTCCTCCGCCGATGGCGTCAGCCGCGTGGAGGTGGTCGGCGGCAGCACGAACCAGCTGGTGATCGCGCTCGATCCACAGAAGATGGCGGCGAACAACATCACCTCCGATCAGGTGAGCGGCGCGCTGCAGGCGAACAACGTCAGCATCCCGGCCGGCACCATCGCCGACGGCACCACGACGTTGCCGGTGCGCGTCGGCAGCCAGATCACGACCACCGATGCCCTGAAAGCGCTCGTGGTGGGCGCGACACCGGGGGCGAATCCGAAGCCGGTGACCCTCGGAGAGATCGCCAAGGTCGATGTCGTTGCGGCGGACACCTCCGGTGTGGCCCGCACGAACGGCTCGCCAAGCATCGCCGTCAACGTCTACATGTCGCAGGGGGCGAACACGGTCGATACCGCCGCCGCCGTCCGCGACCAACTGAAGCAGGTCGAGTCGGACCTCGACGCATCCGGCACGAAGGTGTCGGTGACGACGCTGCTCGACCAGTCGGAGTACATCCAGAGCTCGATCGACTCGCTGGTGCGCGAAGCGCTGCTCGGTGCGGTCTTCGCGATCGTGGTGATCCTCGTCTTCCTGCTCAGCATTCGCTCGACGCTGGTGACGGCGATCTCGATCCCGACCTCGATGCTCATCACGTTCGTCATCCTCTGGCAGCAGGGCATCTCCCTCAACATCATGACGCTCGGCGGGCTCGCCGTGGCGGTCGGCCGCGTGGTGGACGACTCGATCGTGGTGCTGGAGAGCATCTTCCGGCACGTCAAGCGCGGCGAACCGGTGAAACAGGCGACGATCAACGGGACGAAGGAAGTGGCGCTGGCGATCACGGCCAGCACGCTGACCACCGTCGCGGTCTTCCTGCCGCTGGCCTTCGTGGGCGGCCTGATCGGCGAGATCTTCCGCCCGTTCGCGATGACGGTAACCTTCGCGCTGCTCTCGTCGCTGCTGGTGGCACTGACGATCGTGCCGGTGATGGCGAGCTTCTTCGTGAAAGCACATCCACAGGGCGCGGAGATCGAGACGGGGGACCATCATCCGCGGATCGCCCGCTACTACGAGCCGATCCTGCGCAAGGCTCTGCTGCATCCGGTGATCACGCTGGTGCTGGTGGCGGTGGTCTTCATCGGTTCGCTGGGATTGACGCCGCTGATCGGCACATCGTTCCTGCCGTCCTCCGGCCAGAAGGGCGCGAGCATCGTCATCGACTATCCGGAAGGCACCTCGCAGAAGGCGACGACCGACCAGATCGCCAGCATGGAGCAGGTAATCAAGGACACTGCGAACGTCGATTCGCTGCAGACGCAGATCGGTGGCGACGACCTCACCGCCGCCCTGACAGGAGCAAGCGGCAGCCGCGCGACGATGACGGTGGTCTTCGACGACAGCGTCGACCTGAACCAGACGTTGAACGACGTGCGCTCCGCGCTCGAAAGCAAGGCGAACGGCGCGAAGATCAGCGTGTCCAACCTCGATTCGCAAGGCGGATCGAACATCCAGATCGTCATCTCCGGGACGGACTACGCGGCGGTCTCGCAGGCGGCAAACGACCTGACGGGCAAGCTGCAGGGCGTGAAGAACCTCGCCAACGTCGAGAACGACGTGGTCGCCGCCAAGCCGGAACTGCAGGTGACGATCGATACGCAGAAGGCCGCGGCTGCCGGCACGACGACCGCGCAGGTCGGCACGTTCGTCCGGAACGCGCTGAGCGGGTCGAGCGCTGGCGTCATCACGCTGGAGAACGGCACCTTCCCGGTGCAGCTCATCGTCAGCGGCGCGGACTCGAAGGACGCCCTCGCCAAGCTGCCGGTCGCGGGCGGTGGCACGGTGACGCTCGGCCAGATCGCGACAATCGAGCAGGTGGACGGCCCGGTGCAGGTAAGCCGCATCGACGGTGCCCGCTCGGCGACGGTCTCCGGCACGATCACCTCGGACGAGACGGGCGGCGTGAACGCAGATGTCTCCAAGATCGTGAATGACTACCAGGCGCCGGATGGCGTGGATGTCTCGATCGGCGGCATCGGTGCGGACCAGGGCGATGCGTTCACCTCGATGGGCATCGCCATGCTGGTTGCCATCGCGGCGGTCTACATCATCATGGTGGCGAGCTTCGGATCGCTGACGACGCCGTTCGTGATCCTCTTCAGCCTGCCGCTCGCGGTGATCGGGGTGATCCTGGCGCTGCTCCTGACCGGCAAGACGCTCGGGCTGCCCGCCCTGATCGGCGTGCTGATGCTGATCGGCATCGTGGTGACGAACGCGATCGTCCTCCTGGAGTTCGTGATCGAACTGCGGCACAACCGCGGCCTCTCACTCCGCGACGCCCTGATCGAGGGTGGCAAGACGCGCCTGCGCCCGATCCTGATGACGGCGGTGGCGACGATCCTGGCGCTCATCCCGCTGGCGCTGAGCAAGGAGGGCGGCGCGATCATCGCCTCGGACCTCGCGGTGGTGGTGATCGGCGGCCTCCTGACCTCGACCCTGCTAACGCTGATCGTGGTGCCCGTGATCTACGAGTTGATCGGCAGCTGGCAGGATCGCCGCCAGGCGAAGAAGGATCGCAAGGAAGCCGAGCGAGCCGAGCGCCTCGCCCGCGAACGCGCGGAGCGGGAAGCCGCGAAGGCTGCCGCGTCGTCCGGAAACGCCCCGGCGTAAGTCCCGATTCGATCCAGACGTACGGAACACAGAACGGGGAGGGCAGTGCCCTCCCCGTTCTGTGTATCTCGTGATCCTGGCAGGAACCATGCCAAGTCCGGATGAATTGGCGCGATTCCGCTGGACGTGTACGCGGACCGACACGAGGCCGGTCCGGCCGTGGCCAAACAGAACGCCGCTCGTCTATCCGGATTCCGTATCAACTCTCCCGGTCGAAGGACTCGTGGAGGCGAAAAGCGCCTTCGAGATCACGCTCGTCGGGGAGCAGTTCCCACAGATCGGGATTCACGGGCGTTCCCTCTGGATAGCGGGCCAGGTAGCGATCAGTCACCATCGCGGCGAGATCGACCGGCAATGCCGAATCGGTACGTGTATCGAACCAGGTCGCGACGATACTCCAGGAAACTCGGTCCACGGCGAAAAAGATGCCGCGATGCCAGGTCTCGACCGCGGCGGCGCCAGCGACGATAGTCCAGCGGCCATCGATTCCCACGGGTTCGTCGATCGCGATCGATGAGACGCGGAGGATCGACGCCTCGATATCCGCTATCGATTCGATCTCCTGTGTGAAGATCGCACGAGGGCTCTCCGCCGCGATGCGTTCGGTTGCATGTTCGCGGACGATCACCGTCAACGTGCTGACATCGTTGGCCCTGGAACGAGCGATGAATCGTCGTCCGGCCAGGTGGAGCGGATCACACATCGTTCCCGACGCACGGACGTCACCCCAGTCAGCCCGGGATGCCATACCGGACAGCGCGGCGAGGGCCAGGAGCCGTCGGCGTGAGAGCGGTGAAGTCATGCGAGCGTTCATGCAGGGAGAACGACAATCGCTGGATGAACGTTCCGGAACGTAATCGGGCACCGTCATACCGGCCAGGTTCTGGAACATGTACTCCAACCCCACCACCGGAGAGGATCAGGCGAGTACGTGACGTGCTGGTGAACCCAACGCGTCCTGTCCTCGTTCAACGCCCTGGCTGGAAACCGGACAGCATTTGTCCCATGTTCCGGCGAGGATGACAGTTGACGATCTCGGAACCCACGAAGGCGATCGTTGTTGCTCCCTACCCATTTGGAAATCCGATCGACACACTTGAGGTATTCGCATGACAGACGTGCAGCCATTCATCCTGCATGTTCCCCAGCCCCTCCTCGACGACCTGGACGATCGTCTCGCTCGAACCAGATGGACGGACGACCGGCTCGCAACAGGTTGGTCGTATGGCGTCTCGGATGCGGTCCTTCGGGAGCTCGTCGATTCCTGGCGCACGGTGTATGACTGGCGGAGCCACGAAGCACGTCTCAACACCGTGCCCAACTTCCGGATCGAGATCGACGGGCTTCCGATCCACTTTCTCCATATCCGGGGCAAGGGGCCCGATCCGACTCCACTCCTGCTCGTCCATGGGTACCCCAGCACGCCGTTCGAATTCCTGGATCTGATCGATCGGCTTACCAATCCGGAAGACCACGGCCTCGACCCGAGCCAGGCGTTCGACGTGGTCGCACCGTCGATTCCGGGTCACGGATTCTCTCCAGCAGCGGATCGAGTCGGGTTCGAGGACCGGGCAGTGGGCAGGATCTTCGCCAAATTGATGGCTCAGCTCGGATACGAGCGCTTCGGTATCCACGCCTACGATATCGGGGCGAGCGTTTCCGGCTATCTCTGCCTCGACTATCCAGAGCATGTGATCGGCTATCACACCAGCAGTCCGGGAAACCCAGGGCCGGTATTCGGGCCGGATTCTCCAGAGCTGAACGAGGACGAACGCGTATTTCTCGCAGTGAAACAGGAATGGCGCCGGCGCGAAGGCGCGTATGCGTTCATCCTCGAAACGAAGCATCGGGCATTGGCCTACGCGCTCAACGACTCTCCGGCCGGGTTGGCTGCCTGGATTCTGGACAAGTGGTATGCATGGACCTCACCGCCCAATGAGAGCCTGGGCGACCGCATTGCTTATGACGACCTGCTGACAACGATCATGGTCTACTGGATTACCGAGACGATCGATGACGCCAACCGCTACTATGCCGAGCCTCCTGCTGCCCTGACCCCGGACGACCGGATCGTGGTTCCAACCGGCGTCCTGCTTGCAACTCACGATCCAGCCAGTTGTCCACCGCGGGAGTTTGTCGGACGCTTGCACACGGATATCCGCCAGTGGGCCGAGGTGCCGGCCGGGCATTTTCCGGCAGCCGAACGCCCAGACATTGTGGCTGAGAGTATCCAGCGTTTCTTTCTGTCACTCCGGCCGGAGCTTGACGAACATCGTGACGCTGACTGACATGCCAACCCATTCCAATGTCTTCGGAATATCTCTTCGAACTGCACTCAAATCGGGGAAAGCCTGCTACTCCGCATCTCCGTCGAATGGGATTTCCTCGACACACAGGTCAATTATCCGGCGGACGTTATCCAGTGTTTCATGACTGACCGCACCGCGCTTCTGCAAAAAGCGCAACGAACTGACCGAGCGGATCTGCTCGCACATAATGACCGAGTTCTTGCTGAGTCCACCCTCGCGGCCGCTGATCCTGTACTGCGATGTCACCCCGCGATCCGTTCCGGGTAATAGGCACAATGATGTGGAGGAAATTCTCGGTTCCGTTGAACCAGTCGTTGGAGATCACGAGGGCTGGCCGGATACCGGTCTGCTCGGGACTCAACCCAGGACCAAGACGGACATCCCAGATGTCACCCTCCATGGGCTCGTCGCTCGGCGGCTTTGGCAAGAATCTCTCTCTTCCTCTGCCGTGTAGTACGGCGCTTCACGTTCAAGGCCGTCACCGGAAAGCGTGTCCCAGGCCTCAACCTCGTCGATATAGTCGCTCCAGGCCACAGGGTCCGCTTTCAGCCGGGCGTAATCGGCACGAACTTGCTTCCAGAACCGCTCCCGTTCGTAGCGATCGACCAGATAAGCCACGATTTCACCCATCGATCGGTCGTCTTCCCTCGAGAATTCGAGCAACTTGGCATGGGTTTTGGGGCCAGCTTCACAACCGGAGCGGATTGTTTACGCAATGCGGACACGGATCCATCCTTATGTCTATCCCATCGTCTTCGCTTTATTGTGGTTCAGGTTCCGAAAATAGTCCACCAGATGGTTGGCCCTTCCTCCCCGATCGTCCCTGCCGCTATCCCTGAAGCACCGTCTGCTCCTCCCGCTCAACGACGATCGATCTTCCGGAGCCCGGTCCAGCGCATGCCGCCAGCCAGCAAGCCACGCTGCGCACTCGCGGTCTCCTCCGGCACGGCACCCGCCCAGATCCAGATCACCCCATCGACGAACGGCTCCGGTTCGCCGCCGCCCTTCACGTCGATCATCAGCACCTGCTGGGTGCCGGACCCGGTAGAATCCCACTGCGAGATGGCCACCTTCGTTCCATCGGGGCTCACGAACGAACCGTGCGCACTGGATCCGGTGGTGATGCCCGGAAACGTGGTGACTTCCCCGGTTCCGACGTTCATCAGCATGGCATCGTATTCGACGTACAACGCAATGGTGCTGTCGGCGGACGTGGAGTAGCCATAGCTCAGGCCCCAGCTGCTGACATCGTCCAGCAATGGCGTCGCCTGCATCGTCTCGGTGCTGAACCCGACCAGCGCATCGACGACTTCCTCCCCTCCCGAGAGGTATGGCGGACCGAAGAGCGTGTACTCGACGTCACCGCCATAACTGCCGTTATAGAAGGTCAGCGCCTCGATCTCGGGGATGTCCTCGGCCTCGCCAGACTCGAGGTCCAGCTTCTGCCACCGGATCTCCTCGCCGGTCATGTCGGACGCTCCGGCGAGCACGTAGCGTCCGTCAGACGAAAACCCGTATCCGTAGGGCGATGGACTCGAATCGACATCGATCAGATCGCGGCCGGTCGCCGTGTCGATCACAGCGGTGGCGCTGTCACCCATGAGCAGGACCGTGGACTCGGAATCGATGAGGAAGGCACTGAAGGCGGCGGGGGTGACCCCACCGATCTCCGCGACGATCGTGCCATCGGCAACCGATTCGATCACGACCCGCGCCTCGGTGGCCTGCGAGCTCTCCGCGACGGTGTATGTGATGTGTTCGCCAGACGCCGAGAAGGCCGGCACGCCCGCCACCGATCCCGCCTTGCCGCCATCGAGCCGGCGGAATCCATCGGGCTGCGCGGGATCGAACAGCACGGCGCCTGCCTCATCCACTCGCGCCGCCGCCATCGAGCCGTCCGGCGAGAAGATCACCGCCGGGAAGGTAGGGGCATTCCCCTGCTTCGCGAAGAGCGCGGAGAGATCGACCGCCGAGGCATCGTCCAGGTCGACCAGCCAGCACTGCGAGGCGTCCGTCGCCCGCAGGACCGCCCAACCAGGGGGTGCAAGCCGGAAGACCCGCGGATCGGGCAACCACACTGGTGCGCTGAAAGCGCCACCGTTCAGGTCGACATCCCGCACCTTCCCAGTCTCGAGATCGAAGATGGCCGCGCCGGTCTGCGTGGCAAGCACGATTCTGGCGGGGTCCGCAGTCACGCACATACCAGTCGTGCCGGGAGCGCGGAACCCGCCGAGCTTCTCCAGCGTGACGCCGGAATACACCTCGAAGATGTCCGCACTCGTCGTATAGCCGCCCGCTTCATTTTGTGCGGAAACGACGAACCAGGACCCGGCACTGCGCGCACCGGACGCCGCCGGGGATGCTTCCGGCGTTGCCTGGGCCGCAACAAGCCCCGGCATGCCGACCGCTACACCGGCCACGGACACAGCCCCGGCAGCCTGAAGCAGGCGACGACGGGAGAGATCGGAGGATGGACGAGCGTCTTGCATGGCAGGGATCCTTTCATGAGGAAGCAATCGTGCAAAAGCCTGTCTCGTTCGGCCCTCGATGGGTCCAGTCTAGCGGGTCGCCCCGGTGCGGGTTGGCGGGGCATACCATCCTCGGTTCGCTCCGGACGTTGGATAACCGTTGGAAGAGAGACGCCGAATCGCGTGAAAAGGTTCGTTCCCAAGGGACAGCAACGTCCCTTCCGCGATCCTGGAACCAGGAAGAGCGCGCCGCGGCCATACCCCACGATCGCAAAGACCGGGGTATGATCGGCGGCGTATCGCACCGGCCGGCGTTCCATGCGCCAGGCATCCGCATTCCTACCGAAGGAGATTCACGCGATGGCCCAGATCGACACGCTGATCGTCGGCGGCCGCATCGTCGATGGCACGGGCAATCCGTGGTTCTACGGCGATGTCGCGATTGCCGGCGAGACCATCGCCCGGATCGCACCCCCGGACACGATCGACCGGACAACCGCCGCCGCCGTGATCGACGCCAGCGAGCACGTCGTCGCGCCGGGCTTCATCGACATCCAGTCCCATTCGATCATCCCCTGGCTCGCCGACAGTCAGTCCCTCTCGAAGGTGACGCAGGGCGTCACCACCGAGATCCTCGGCGAGGGTTGGACACCGGCGCCGTTCGGGGGCAAGATCGTGAACGCCTTCACCGGCGCCCTCATCAACCGCATCGGCGAGGAGGAGGCGAAGGAGTGGGAGACGCTGGCCCACACCTGGACGCGCTTCGGCGACTGGCTGGCCGAGTTCGAGAAGCGCGGCGTCTCCGTCAATTTCGGATCGTTCCTCGGCGGCGGCACGGTCCGCGAGTTCGGCTGCGGCGAACGCATGGGCGACGCGGCCGCAGAGGAGCTGGCGGCCATGACGCAGATGGTCGCCGAATCGATGGAGGACGGCGCGTTCGGCATCGCCACGGCGCTGATCTATCCGCCGAACGCCTACTCCACGACGCCCGAGCTGATCGCCTGCATGAAGGTCGTTGCCACGTATAACGGCGTCCACATCACGCACATGCGCTCGGAAGGTGATCTCATCTTCGACGGGCTCGGCGAGACGCTGGACATTGCGGAGGCGACGGGCGTCGCCACCGAGATCTATCACCTGAAGGCGGCGGGCAAGGTCAACTGGGAGAAGATGGCCGGCGTCATCCATCGTATCAACGAGGCGCGCGACGCCGGGCTGGACATCACCGCCGACATGTACCCCTACGACGGCTCCGGCACCGGCCTCGCGGCCTGCCTGCCCTGGTGGGTCTCCGAGAACGGCAAGCGGCACGAGAACCTGCGCGATCCTGAAATCCGCGCCCGCATCCTCGCCGAGATGCGCAGCGAGGATACCGACTGGGAGAACATGGGGCTCCGCACCGGCCCGGAGAACATCATCCTCGCCGGCATCAGCCACCCGGACACGAAGAAGTACCGCGGATGGCGATTGCAACAGGTCGCGGACGATCTCGGCCTGGACTGGCCGGAGACGATCGTCCACCTGCTCGATGTCGAGGGCACGAACATCTTCACGATGTACCTCGGGATGAGCGAGGAGAACATCAAGCGGCAGGTGCAGCAACCCTGGATCAAGTTCTCGACCGATGCCGGTGGCATCGACCCGGACAACGTTGCAGACATCGGGCTCGTCCACCCGCGTGCGTATGGCACCTACACACGCGTGCTTGGACGCTTCGTGCGGGAATACGGCTGGCTGACGCTTGAGGATGCCGTGCGAAAGTGTTCTTCGTCGGTGGCGGATCGCCTCTGCCTGCGGGACCGGGGCATGTTGAGGGATGGGATGAAGGCCGACGTGATCGTCTTCGATCCCGAGACGGTGATCGACCACGCAACCTACACCGATCCACACCACCTCTCGACCGGCATCCGCGATGTCTTCGTGAACGGCACGCCAGTGCTCCGCGATGCCGTTCACACGGGAGCCAAGCCGGGCCAGCGCGTGAACGGCCCCGGCTACCGAGGAGTGAGGCAAGAGAAGTGAGGACCGAGGCGCGGTTCCTCACGTTGCTCACTACTCACTTCTCGGTCCTCACTCCTCCGGAGAGACACAATGACCCAGTACGACACCCTCATCGCCGGCGGCCGCGTTGTCGATGGCACCGGGAATCCCTGGTTCTACGGTGATGTCGCCATCACCGGCGACCGCATCGCGAAGGTCGCACCGCCGGGCACGATCGATCGGGAAGACGCCGCAACGGTCATCGACGCGACAGGCCACGTCGTGTCTCCGGGCTTCATCGACATCCAGTCGCACTCCATCGTGCCGTTCCTCTCCGACCGCCGCTCCCTCTCCAAGGTCACCCAGGGCGTAACGACCGAGATCATGGGCGAGCTATGGACGCCTGCGCCGGTCGGAGGACAGATCGACGCACCGTTCACGGGATCGCTGCTCTACCGGCTTCCGGAGGCAGAGGCCCGGGAATGGGACGCTCTCGCCCGGACATGGACGCGCTTCGGCGACTGGCTGGCGGAACTCGAGCGCCGCCGGGTGGGAGTGAACGTCGGCTCCTTCCTCGGCGGCGGCACGCTCCGAGAATACGCCTGCGGCATGCGCATGGGCGACGCAACGCCGGACGAGATCGCCACGATGCGCCGGGTGGTCGCCGAATCGATGGAAGATGGCGCGTTCGGCGTCGCCACCGCCCTGATCTACCCACCGAATGTCTACTCCACGACGCCCGAGCTCATCGCCTGCATGGAGGTGGTGGCTGCCTGCCACGGCATCCACATCACCCACATGCGCTCGGAAGCGGACCTGATCTTCGATGGGCTGGCGGAGACGCTGGAGATCGCCGAAAAGACCGGCGTCATCACCGAGATCTACCATCTGAAGGCTGTCGGCAAGAACAACTGGGCCAAGATGGAACGGGTGATCGCCACCATCAATGCCGCCCGCGCGGCCGGAATCGATGTCGCGGCGGACATGTACCCGTACGACGGCTCCGGTACCGGGCTCTCCGCCTGCCTACCGCCATGGACGGCCGCCGATGGCAAGCTCTACACCAACATCGCCGATCCGGTGATCCGCGAACGCATCCTGAAGGAGATGCGAGACCCCGACGCCAACTGGGAGAATCGCGGCCTGAACGTCGGCCCGGAGAACATCATCGTCGCGGACCTGCGCCACCCCGACCTGGTGAGGTACCGCGGCTGGCGACTCCAGGCAATCGCCGACGACCTCGGCGCCGATTGGCCGGAAGCGGTGCTGACCTTGCTGGATCGCGAGCAGCAGCGCATCTTCACGATGTATCTCGGGATAAGCGGCGAGAACATCCAGCGGCAGATCCAGCAACCATGGATCAAGTTCTCCACCGATGCCGGCGGCCTCGATCCCGCCGCCGTCGCAGGAGACGGACCGACACATCCGCGCTCCTACGGCACCTACACGCGGGTGATCGGTCCGTTCGTGCGCGATGGCTGGCTGACGCTTGAGGATGCCGTGCGCAAGTGCTCGTCCGCTGTCGCGGATCGCCTGGGGCTGCGCGATCGCGGCCTGATCCGGGATGACATGAAAGCCGATATCATCGTCTTCGACCCGGCAACCGTCACGGACAACGCGACCTACGTCGATCCCCATCGGCTTTCGACCGGCATTCGCGATGTCTTCGTCAATAGCACGGCGGTATTGCGGGACGGTACGCACACCGGTGCGCTGCCCGGCGTGCGGGTGAATGGTCCCGGTTATCGAGGAACGAGGGCCATGGTGTAAGAAACGAGACGTAACGCCCCAGCCCTTCTCGATCCTCACTCCTCAGGAGAAATCCGATGTCCCAATACGACCTGCTCATCACCGGCGGCCGCATCGTCGATGGTACGGGCAACCCGTGGTTCTACGGCGATGTCGCGATTGCCGGCGAGACCATCGCCCGGATCGCACCCCCGGACACGATCGACCCGGCGAGCGCGAACGAGACGATCGACGCGATGGGCCACATCGTGTCGCCGGGCTTCATCGATATCCAATCGCATTCGATCATCCCGTGGCTGACAGACCGGCGCTCGCTCTCGAAGGTGACCCAGGGCGTCACCACCGAGATCCTCGGCGAAGGGTGGACGCCCGCACCGGCCGGTGGCCAGATCAGCAACATCTTCTCCGGAGCGATCGTGGGTGTCGTGGACACGGATGTCGCGGCAGAGTGGGACGGCCTCGCTCATACATGGAACCGTTTCGGCGACTGGCTGGCGGAGTATGAGAAGCGCGGTGTCTCTGTCAACTTCGGCTCGTTCCTCGGCGGAGGCACGGTGCGGCAATACGCCTGCGGTACGCGGATGGGCGATCCGACGCCGGAGGAACTGGCCGAAATGGAGCGCATCACTGGCGAGGCGATGGAGGACGGCGCATTCGGCGTCGCCACGGCGTTGATCTACCCGCCGGATGCCTACACCACCACGCAGGACCTGATCGCGGTCATGCGTGTCGTGGCGGAGCACCACGGTGTCCACATCACGCACATGCGCTCGGAAGGTGATCTCATCTTCGACGGCTTCGCCGAGACACTGGAGATCGCCGAGCAGACCGGCGTGGCGACCGAGATCTATCATCTGAAGGTGATGGGGAAGGACAACTGGCCGAAGATGGCCCAGATCGTCCGCCAGATCACCGGGGCACGGAACGCCGGGATCGACATCGCCGCCGACATGTACCCCTACGATGGCGGCGGCACCGGCATCACCGCCTGCCTGCCACCATGGACGGCGGCGGATGGCAAGCTCTTCGAGAACATCGTCGATCCCGAACTTCGTCCGAAGATCCTGGCAGAGATGACGAATCCGGACGCGGACTGGGAGAATCTCGGGCTCAAGAGCGGACCGGAGAATGTCATCGTCGCCGACCTGCGGCAGCCAGAGACGATCAAGTACCGGGGCTGGACGCTCGACCAGATTGCCGCGGACCTTGGCATGCCGTGGCCGGAGGCCGTGCTGCATCTGCTGACCATCGAGCAGCACCGGATCTTCACCATGTATCGGGGCATGACCGAGAGCAACATCGAACTGCAGGTGAAGCAGCCGTGGATCAAGTTCTCGACCGATGCCGGCGGCTACGACCCGGAGGTGTGGTCGGCGTTCGGCCCGACGCACCCGCGATCCTATGGCACGTATACGCGGGTGATCGGACGCTTCGTGCGCGACTACGGATGGCTGACGCTGGAAGATGCCGTGCGGAAGTGCTCCTCGGCGGTAGCGGACCGGCTGAGCCTGCGCGATCGCGGTCTGCTACGCGACGGGATGAAGGCGGATGTCGTAATCTTCGACCCGGAGACGGTCAACGACATGGCGACCTACATGGAGCCACACCAGCTCTCGGTCGGCATCCGCGATGTCTTCGTGAATGGAACGGCGGTCCTGCGCAACGGCGAGCACACGAATGCAATGCCCGGCCAGCGCGTGAACGGTCCGGGATACCGTCCGCGCGACTGACAGCCGGGAACACGCGCGCGAGCCACGTCCCGACAGGATCGACGCAGGTCGGCACCGAACGAGAGAATCCCATGACGGCACCGGCAGAAGGGCACGAATGTCCCTGCCGGTGCCCTATACTCGCGTCATGACAGAACGAAACGCCTCCCCCACTTCCGATACGTCTTTCCCCGTCGAATCGCCCGCAGACATGCGCGATCATTTGGAATGCGCCGCCGCGACGATCCTACCGGGATTCACCGCACCACAACCACAACCACTCGGCAGATCGCCGCACCTGTTGCGCGTGTCCACACCAGACGGCCTGCGCGTCGTCCGGCGCTGGGAACCCGCAACTACCGTCGGCCGCATCGATTTCGTTGCGAAGACACTGGATGTCGCGAATGACGCGGGCGTGCCGATGCTGCCACGCATCCTCCCTATTCGGGATCGTGACGGGGCCTACGCACTGCTGCAGGATGGCCAGCTTTTCACCGCCGCGACCTGGCTGGATGGCCGGCCGTTCGCCCGGTATGGCAACTTCCGCACGCCGGACGGCCAGACCATCGACGTTCCGGTGCCAACCGCGACACCCGTGGAGGATGTCGCCTTCGCGGCAGCGCGTGTGCTTGGGCGGTTCCATGTCGCGACGCGCGAGCTCGCTGGCGCGAAGGAAGCCCCCCGGGCGCCCCTCGCAGGGTTCCTGAAGGCTGCAACCCGGCAGTGGCAAAACGACAAGCGCCATCTGGGCGACAAGGCGGCAGGATTCTCCGAGATCCGGCGCTGGCTGCGTTGCGGTAACCGCGTGATGGGCGTCGGTCCGGCGCGGCTGGAGGCGACATCCGGCATCCTCGACGACACGAGAACCGTGGTCCACGGCGACCTCTGGCCCACGCACCTCCTGGTCTCGCCGCAGAATGAGCTAACGGGAGTCACCGGCTGGGCGACGATGACGACCAGTTCGCCGGTGCTCGATCTGGTGCAACTGGCTGGACATGTGAAGGGCTGGACAGCCGCAATCGCCGAGGATCTCGTCGGGGCGTACCACGATGTCGCGCCTCTGACACCGGAACAACGCCGGTCGATTCCGGTCGTCGCAGCCATCGACCTCGTCGGACGGGTTGCGCGACTCCTGGAACTCGCCTTCCTCGACGAGCGCATGATCGGTCACGAAGCGGTGCCATCGCTCCGGAGCGGCGTCAACATCCTGTTGCATTCGCTGGAAACGCTGACCAACATCCTGGTGCCGGAGGAAGCCCGCCGCTACCAGCCCGCGCGCACCGGCGCCCCCGGGCGCAGTGAGGACCGCCGGACAGGCGGACAACGCACCGGTGGCCCTAGAAGATCCGGGCCAGGCCCCACGACACCAGCGAGAAGAGGACCAGCAGGCCGATCACGCCCAGGGTCACCACGAGGAACGCGGAAAGAATCGTGACGAAGGCCGACCGCTCGCTCCGGTGACGGTCGCGCCGTTCCGACGACGTGATGTCCCGCTTCAGGCCCTGCGCGAACGGATCGGCGCCCCCGATGCCGGGTCCACCGAACCCGCCCACGTAGCGCTTCATGATCTGGTCCTGCATCTCCTGCTGCCGGATCGTCTGGTCGTAGGCGCGGCGCTTCGCCGGGTCCGAGAGGATCGCGTAGGCCGCGTTCAGGTCCTTCGCGAGATTCTCGGCGGCGGCGCGGCGCGGCTCCGGGACGCGGTCCGGATGGACGCGGCGCATCGACTCGCGATAGGCCTTGGTGATATCCGCCTTCGTGGCGGTGAAGGGCACGTTCAGGAGTTGGTAAAGCGTGTCGGCGTCGGGATTGCGAGCCGCACCGGAACCAGGCCGGGCACGAGAGCCGTTCCAGCCTGGCCGCCCACTCTGCGATTGTGACTCGGTGGAAGACGCCACGAACGAGCTCCACGAGCGGTGCGAGTCCGCTCCCCTTTGCCGCCCTGCGCGACCGTCGCATTGTAGACCAGCAACCCATACCCCAGAAACACACGTTGTGCGGCGGCTGCGCATTCGCCCGCCAAATCGCTACAATTGCCTCCACCACCGACATCGTCGGGTGGAATGCCATCGTCACGCATGGACCGGCTTTCCGGCATGCATCGCTCGTCTGCGAATGTCGTCTCCCGCAACCTCCACCAGAAATGGTGGGCATTTCCTTGTCCCGAGCGAAAGGACATCCGATGCGCATTCATCTGGTCACTGTTCCCTATCGGTACGACGAGCGGGACTCCGGCCTTGGACAAGGACCTTCCGCACTGGTCGCCGCCGGCATTGCCGGCAGGCTGGAACGCCAGCATCACGAGGTCGTCGGGCCGATCGAAGCCGATCTTCCCGACGCCGAGCGGGTCGACAGTCCCGTAGCCGCGAATATTGGCCGGCTCGGCGCCCACACAGCCGCCGCCATTGCCGCCGCCCGGCAAGACGGCGCAGGCGCTCTGGTCCTGGCCGGAGACGATACCTCGGCAATCGGCGTGATCGCCGGGCTCCAGCAAGCCCATGGAGCGGCGGCCCGCATTGGCCTCATCTGGGTGGACGCGCACGCCGACTTCAACACGCCCGAGACCTCCTACAGTGGTATCCTGGCCGGCATGCCGGTGGCGATCCTCGCCGGCCTGGCCGGTCCGATCTGGCGTGGGACGGCAGGATTGCAGGCGACCGTGCCGACCGACCGCATCTGCATCGTCGGCCCACGCGAGATCGACGAGAAGGAGAGCGCCCTCCTGCGCTCCACCGATGTCCAGTTGATCGCAGACAAGTCGCTCGGCGATGCCGATCTCGTCCGCCGCACGATCAGGACCTTCGCAAACCACGTCGACCTGATCGCCTTGCACGTCGACCTCGACGTGCTCGATCCGTCGCTCGTGCCCAGTGCTTCGACACCGTCACCGGATGGCCTGACGCTACCGGAGGCGAGCGCCCTGCTGGCATCAGTCCTCGCAACCGGCAAGGTGGCCTCGATGACGGTTGCCGGCCTGAACCCCGGCGCAGGAGCACGCGGCACCCGTTCCGTGGAATCCACGCTGAAGCTGATCGACCGCACCATCGGCAGCTGGCAGGACGCGGGATTGGCTTCAGCGTGAACGACGACCCGGCCCGCGACGAACACGACGACGATCTGGAGACACCGCTGGGCAAGGCGTGCACGGCGCTCTTCGCCCCCCGGATCGAGGACGACGAGATCGATGTCGTCGAACTGCCGGACGATGACGCCGTCGAGATCCAGGCCGACGAATGGACGCTGCACCTGCAAGGCGATCCAATCGTACTCGCATTCGTCGCGATCGAGAACGAACCCGAAGCCGCCAATGACCTGGCGCAAGCGCTCCGAGCGACCCTGACGCCCGATGACCTCGCGGCCCTCGAAACACTGGACAGCCAGCTGGGCGGCGCCCTGGCCTCACGCTTGACGGCATCCGGAGATGCGCTGTCCCAGACCATGGCTGCGATGTTGACAGCCTCCCGGCCGTCAACGCCCTGAACCTGCCAAGACCATCCGCCAGCTTCCCGGACGAAACGTCCCTCGCGAACCAATGCGAGGGACGTTCTCACGCCCCGGAACGAACGATGCCCGACCAAACCCCGGCGCGCCGTGCTCACCCCTGCGCCGCATCAGGCTGGGCGCGGGCAAGGACAGTATGCGGGCGTCAGGACGACGCAGACGCGCGGTGAGGGCGTACCGGTTTCAACCAGCGACGATTCAGCCCTTTTTCAGGGGCCGTTCAGTGGCGGTTCAGTCGCCGGATCGACACTTCTTTCCGATGGGATCGCGGTATTCCCTCGCATCGATGCACGGCCGATCAGGCCCTGTCCTCTCCGCTCTCTCCCACAAAGAAAGGTGTCCAGCATGTCGCAGGAACCATCAGTATCCAGCCGCGGACCGCAACACGGCATGCGTCGCTCCCGCCTCGCATCACTTTTCGCCACGCTCGCCCTTGCGCTCATGCTCGCGGTGGGCGTCCAGCGCCTGGATCTCGTCTCCGCCCAGGAATCGACCGCCAACAGCACCCCGACGGCAACGGTCGAGACGGCGAACACATCATCCGGCGAGCAGACCTTCTCCGTCGCCGATGTCGCGGCAGAAGCGAACAACGCCGTTGTCACCATCTATACCTACACATCGCAGGCACAGCAGCAGTCCGGAAACCTCCCGTTCGGCAATCAGCAACAGGACAACGGGAACACGCAGCCGGGCAGCAATAGCCAGGACAACAGCCAGAACGGCACCGAGCAGGAACTGGGTGCAGGGTCCGGCTGGATCTACGATAGCGAAGGCCATGTGATCACGAACAATCACGTCGTGGAAGGCGCCGATTCGTTCGTCGTGCAGTTCGCCGATGGCACGAAGGCGGATGCCACGCTGGTCGGGACCGATGCATTCCAGGATGTCGCCGTCCTGAAGCTGGCCGATGGCACCAAGATCCCGCAGGTTGCCACCGTCGGTGACTCCTCGCAGATGCGCGCCGGCGATCAGGTCGTCGCGATTGGCAGCCCGCTGGGCGAATTCACCAATACCGTGTCGGAAGGCATCATCGGCGGTCTCGACCGCTCGCTGGACACCGGCGAAGGCTATTCGCTGCAGAACCTGATCCAGCACGATGCACCGATTTCGCCAGGCAATTCCGGCGGTCCGCTGCTCAACATGCAGGGCCAGGTCATCGGCATGAACGTCGCGAAGGTCGACTACCAGCAAGCGAACGGCGCCTCGGTGACAGGCCTCGGCTTCGCGATCGACGGCAACGCGGTCAAGAAGATCGCCGATGAGATCATCGCGAACAACGGCAACGTCAAGTACCCATACCTCGGCATCGCGAGCCAGGAAACCCAGGACGGTCAGGAAGTCGTGCAGGTGCAGGATGGCAGCCCGGCCGCCCAGGGCGGTCTCCAGCCTGGCGACGTGATCACGGCTGTCGATGGCACGACGCTGGACGCCGATCACTTGCTGCAAGATCAGCTCTTCAAGCACCAGGTCGGTGACAAGGTCGAACTCACGGTCGACCGCAATGGCCAGACGATGACGATTACCGTCACCCTCGGTGAGCGCCCGGCTAACGTGTAGCATTCCAGCCATCGTTCGACCTGTGGGTTGTTCGTTCCGAAGGCCGCCGTCCGGATGGATGGCGGCCTTCGGGCTTGGCACGGGTGTCAGGCCAACGCCAGAGGGGTCCCTACGGACGAAAGGGGTGAGGGTCGCCGTGATGTGCATTCTGGACGGTGCTTGGAGGGGCGGCTGTGCCATGCACAACCGGGACGGCGAACCAAACGGGCTCACCCTCCGAACGAAACGGCAGGTGAGCCGCAGGCATTTGCCGGGAAGCATTCCGGCATAGGGGCAGGCCAGGCGTGACAGACCTCTCCAGCCGCGTTCGAGATGGGTGCGAATCCGGCAGCGGGCAACCACCAGCTCGCCTGGTCGACGGCCATCCGGCGAAGTGGTCGTTGGATAGCTTGGCGGTGTTCCGCACGATATCAACCTGGCGGTTCGGCGATGGATCATGCAAGCTGACCCACTACGGAGTGGTCGCAAAATCGACTCCAGCTCCAGTCCCAGCTCTGACAATTCCCAGCTTTCCCAGATGACCGCAACGAAACCGCGACACCTTCCTCACGAGCGGTTCAGCATCGACTCAGGTTCGGCTCAGGCACGGATACGATCATGAATGCATCGGAACCGCGGGCAGCATTCCCCCTCTCCCCACTCCCCGCCCGCGGTTCCAACTCCCACTCCCCCAAGACGGACGGCCCCGCCAACAAGGACGGGGCCGTCCGTCTTCATGTCCCACCAATGCCCAGCATCATTTCAGGAAGCATTCAGGTTCCGCTCAGGGTCGATTCACAGCGTGCGGCTACGCTGGACCCCAAGCGGCACATCGCGCGGCAGACACAGGGCATGGCGATGACGGCATGGTCTAGAATTGAACGTATCGGACCGATCAGGAAGCTCGCCCGTCGCCTGGGCATCATCACAGCGTCCGCCCAGACGTCCCGCATCTGCGTATCGGGCCTGTCACTCGATCCATCGCCCCCGGCATCCCGCTACGCCAGGATGCCCGCATCCTCCGTTACCCCGGGAGTCCTCGCCGACATGTCCGCCACCCTGCCCTCTCCGTCCCCGGACTCGACCGCCGATCCGTCGGAAACCCGGATCCTGCTGGTCGAAGACGAGCCGTCGATCTCCGGATTCGTGCGGCGCGGCCTGATGTTCGAGGGATACCAGGTCGAGATCGCCGAGGATGGACGCAAGGCGCTGGAAGCCATGCGCGACCGGCCGCCCTCGCTTGTGGTCCTGGACCTGATGCTTCCCGGCATCAGCGGACTCGAGATCGCCAGGCGTGTGCGGGCTGTCGAGACCGAGAGCGGCGGCGAACGCCTGCCGATCCTGATGCTCACCGCGCGGGATGCCGTGCCGGACCGCGTCGCTGGTCTCGAGGCAGGCGCCGACGACTACCTCGTGAAACCGTTCGACTTCGATGAATTGCTCGCCCGCATCCGCGCCCTGCTCCGGCGTGCCCGCCCGATCGATTCGCGCCGGAGCGGCGAGGTTCTCCGGTTCGCCGATGTCACGCTGGACACTGCCAGCCGCATCGTGACGCGTGGCGAGCGCACAATCGAGCTGACCCCACGCGAATTCGACCTGCTGGCGATGTTCCTGCACCATCCGAATCAGGTGCTCACCCGCTCGATGCTGATGCAGCGCGTCTGGGGTGAGGACTTTTATGGTGAGTCGAATGTGCTGGAGGTCTTCGTGGGGAATGTCCGGCGCGCGCTGGAGATGAACGGAGAGCCACGCCTGATCCAGACGGTGCGTGGCGTCGGGTACGTCCTGCGGACCAGGTAATGGCCCGATCCACCAACTCCGCAAACCCATCGTCGCCACCGCTGCCACCCCCGGCGACCGCCCACCACCGCGACGGATTCCGCGACCGCCTCGCGACCGAAGCTTCGTTCCTCGGATCGTTGCGCTTCCGGCTGACCGCATGGTTCACGCTGATGCTGGTGGTCATCCTGATCGCGTTCGGCGTGATGCTCCGAACGGTGCTGCTGCAATCGCTGGAGAACGACGTCAATCAGCGGCTGCTGAACTCGGCGCGGCAGATTCAGGCGAACACGACGATCGGCCTGACAAACGTTGGACGCTCGCCCATTCCGCCATCACTCAGCAACCTCGTCCTCTCGGGCACCTGGGCCGCGATGATCCAGCTCGTTCCGTCCGAAAATGGAAACAGTTTCACGATCGCCTACGTTGGAGAGGCGACCATCCCAGATCCCGATACTTCGCTGGTCTCACTCACTTGGGACAACGTGGTTCGGACCGGAAATCCTGAAGTCCAGACAACCACGATCAACGACAAACCTGCCCGCGTTCTCCTCGCACCGTTCGACCCGCTCGTGACGGGCCGGGTCAGCGCAATCGTGGTAGTCGGCCAGTCGGACGAGTCGCTCGACAAGACGATCGACCTGCTGACGCAAATCCTCCTGCTCGCTGGCGGCGTTGGCCTGGTCGCCTCGGCCGGGATCGGGTGGATCGTTGCGGGACAGGCTCTGGCGCCAATCGGCCGCATCATCCGCACGGCGGACCAGATCGCACTCGACCAGAACGATGTCTCGCTCTCGAAGCGGTTGCCGGTCCCGGCCTCAAGCGACGAGCTCGCCCTGCTAGCACTCACCTTCAACAACATGCTCGAACGCCTGGAAGCTGCCTTCGCCGCCCAGCAACGCTTCGTGGCCGACGCCTCCCACGAATTGCGAACACCGCTGACTGCGATGCGAGGCAACGTCGATGTCCTGCTCCGGCAACTGAAGGCCGGGCGCACCATCGCGGCGGCGGACCTGCAGGAGTCGCTGGAGGACATGCACCGCGAGAGCGACCGCATGGGGCGCCTCATCCAGGACCTGCTGACGCTGGCGCGGACCGATGCGTCCGGGCTCGGATCGCGTTCGGCGATGGCGCCGGTCTCGCTGGAGGTCGTTGCGCAAGAGGCCTTCCGCACCGGCCAGGCGCTGGCACGGGGGCAGGATCTCGTCCTCGATATCCGCAGGTCGGTGACGGTGATCGGCGAGTCGGACAAGCTGGTCCAGATCGTCATCATCCTGATCGAAAACGCCATCCGGCACACACCCGAGGGGGGAAGGATCACGCTGACCCTGGATGAGACGCCAGCAACCGGCGACGATCCCGCCGCCGCAACCATCGTGGTGGAAGACACCGGCGAAGGCATTACCGCCGAGCATCTGCCGCACCTCTTCGAACGGTTCTACCGCGTGGAGGGCGCACGCAGCCGCGCCAGCGGCGGCACGGGCCTCGGGCTCTCGATCGCCCTGTCGATCGTCCGCGAGCACGAAGGCTGGATCGATGTGGAAAGCGGATCCGGCCTGGGGACGGTCTTTGCGATCTCCATTCCCCTGCCCCCGGCCGAGCTGTCGGCGCCGGACGGGAACGGCTCCTCGCCACGTAACCGCATCCCGCGACTCGGACGCGGGCGAAACGAGCAATTCGCAGCCATCGCGGCGGGCAAGAACGCGACGAAGCAGGAGCCGCCGGAGCGGGAGTAACCGCTTCCCCGGACCTTGAGCGAACCCAGCCCCCAGCGGAGGGCGAACGCTACGCCCGCCGGATGTCGTTCATCGCACGAATCGACAGACGCAAATCGCCCAGAACGCCACGCGACGACTCCGGTCGGACGTGGCGTTCGCGCATCCGCCAAGGGTTGACACCGGGCACACCTCGTGAGAGGATGGGGATCGGCCAAGAACATTTGTTTCACGCGTCCGTACGCACAATTTCGTCCCGAAACGCACCGTTCGGCGAACCTCATTCCGGTCATGGCCCGGGCTTTTCTCGCCACAGTCAAAATGGTAAGGTGAGCGGATGCCGTCCGCATTCCGGCCATCGTGGCACTGGGAATCGCTTCCGGACGGCTATCGAGGTCCCCCAGCAACATCGGTTCAGCGAGTATCGAGAACGAGGGCGGAGATGAGTGTGCCCGCGCGGACCGCGCAACAACCGATCGACAGCCATTCCGGACAACTCCGGAACGCATCCGAGTTCGTGGCCGAGCAGACGCACACCTACGACCGGCGCTCGCCCGTGCACTGGATCGTGTCGCACCTCCTGCGATACTGGCCGTTGCTACTCACGTTCCTGATCGCCGGGCTCAGCTCGACGGGTCTCAACGGCGCGATTCCGGGGCTCACCGGCCGCGCAATCGACGATGTCCTTGGCGGCAGCGACGATCCGAAGGCGGCATTGCTGAGCATCTCCGGCGTCCTCCTGGTGATCGTCCTGCTCCGGGCGCTCGCAGACGTGACTGCGCGGTTCACGATCGAGATCCTCGCCAAGCGCATGGAGCGCGACACGCGCGAGGAACTCTTCACCAGCCTGCTCGGAAAAAGCCAGACCTTCCACAACCGGCAGCGCGTCGGCGACCTGATGGCGCGAGCGACGAACGACGTGCGGCAGATGGGCTTCATGATCTCGCCCGGTGTCGACCTCATCATCGACTCGATGACGGCGCTGGTCGTGCCGTTCATCTTCATCGCCTTCATCGACGTCCAGCTGCTCTTCGTGCCGTTCCTCTTCCTCCTCGGCTTCGCGTTCACGCTCGTCCGCTACATGAAGCGGTTGAACCCTGTCTCCATGAAGATGCGGATGCAGTTCGGCACGATGAACGCCGGCCTGAACGAATCGGTGCGCGGGATCGAGGTCATCAAGGCGACCGGCCAGGAGTTGCAGGAACGAGCGAAGTTCTTCCGCAATGCCCGCCTCTACCGCGACTACACGGTCGAGCAGGGCGAGGTGCAGGCGAGATACCTGCCGCCGCTGGTGCTGGCGGTCGCGGTGGCCTGCGCCATGCTGCACGGCGTCTGGCTGGTGGATCGCGGCGACTTGACGATCGGCCAACTGGTGGCCTATCTCGGGCTGCTCGGGCAACTCGGCTTCCCAACCTTCATCTCGGTCTTCTCGTTCTCGATGGTTCAGCTGGGCGTGGTCAGCGCCGGGCGTATCCTCGGCCTGATGGAGGAGAAGACGGAACTCGACCAGAATGCCGGCGGCTACACCAGCGAGATGGAGGGCGATATCGTCTTCGACCACGTCTCCTTCTCCTATGGCGGCAAGCCGGTGCTGGACGATGTGAGCTTCCATGCGAAACGGGGTGAATCAATCGCGATCGTCGGGGAGACGGGAGCGGGCAAGACCACCCTCACGAAGCTGGTGAACCGCATCTACGATGTCGAAGCAGGCCGCATCCTGGTGGACGGCGTGGACGTACGGGAATGGAACCTCGACTCGTTGCGCTCGCAGATTTCGACCATCGAGCAGGACATCACCCTCTTCTCGCGCAGCGTGGGCGAGAACATCGGATTCAGCCTCGGGCAGGACGCAACCCGCGAGGAGATCGCCCGCGCCGCCCGTGACGCGCAGGCGCACGAGTTCATCCTCGAGCTGGACGCAGGGTATGACACCGTGATTGGCGAGCGCGGCGTCACGCTCTCCGGCGGCCAGCGGCAGCGCCTGGCCATCGCCCGCGCCCTGCTCACCTCACCCCGCGTCTTGATCCTGGACGATTCGACAAGCGCGATCGACAGCGCGACCGAGGACGAGATCCAGCGGGCGATTCGCCGCGTGCTCGAAGGGCGAACGACACTCCTGATCACGCATCGACTCTCACAGATCCGGTGGGCCGACAAGGTACTGCTGATCCAGGGTGGCAAGTTAGTCGACCAGGGTACGCACGACGACCTGCTCCGGCGGTCGCGGCTCTATCGGCGCATTTTCTCCCATTTCGACGAGGTGGATGTCGAAGCGGACAACGGGGCGGCTCCCGGTACACCGAGCGGCACGCGGGAGACACTGGAAGTGGGGGCCTGACACATGGGCTTCGTGATGAACGGCCTCGACGCCGAACAGTACGACCGAACCTACAGCGACCGCGAGTTGCTGTCGCGGATTACCGCCTATTTCCGGCCCGCCGCCGCGGCGATGATGCTCGTCGCGATGATGATCATCCTCAACTCCGTGGCAAGCATGATGACACCGTTGCTCGGTAGCTGGGGGATCGACAAGATCGTGCACGAGGGCGCCGGCAGCGTCATCTGGATCCTCTTCGCAGGCCTGCTCGCAGGCGGCGTGCTGGCATGGGTCTTCAACTACGTGCGGCAGATCGTCACCGCCAAGGTGGTCGGCGGTGTGGTGCTGAAACTGCGCGAGGATGCCTTCGACGCGGTCCTGGACCGCGACCTCTCCTTCTTCGACGAGAATCCGTCGGCAAAGATCGTCAGCCGCGTCACCTCCGACTCGGACGACTTCGCGAACGTCGTGACGCTGACGATGAACCTGCTCAGCCAGATCCTGCTGGTAGGGCTCATCACGGTCATCCTCTTCACGCGCAACGTGCAACTGGCCTTCGTCGCCGTGGCGATCACGCCGGTGTTCGTGATCCTCTCCCTCGCGTTCCGCAAGATCGCGCGCGAGACGACGCAGAGGGCGCAACGCTCGACAGCGCGTGTGAACTCCAGCATCCAGGAGGCGATGAGCGGCATCGCCATCGCCAAGAACTTCCGGCAGGAAGGCACGCTGCACAACGAGTTCCTCCCGGTGAATCGCCAGGCCTACGATGTCACGTTGCGACAGGGACTCGTCTTCGCGTCGATCTTCCCGCTGCTCTTCTTCGCAGCGGGACTCGGTACCGTGCTCCTCGTCTATCTCGGCGGCCAGCAGGCAATCGACGGCAAGATCACGGCGGGCGAGTGGTTCCTGTTCTTCCAGAGCGTGATGCTCTTCTGGATGCCGATGACGAGCATCGCCTCGTTCTGGTCGCAGTTCCAGCAAGGCCTGGGCGCAGCGGAACGCATCTTCGCGCTGGTCGATGCCGATCAGGAGGTGGTGCAGCACGCTGACAACGATCCGGGCCGCATCCGGGGAGAGATCGAGTTCCGCGATCTCTCCTTCTCCTATGGCGACAACGCGCCGGTGCTGGAGCACTTCGACCTGACGATCCCGGCCGGCCAGACCCTGGCAATCGTCGGCCACACAGGCGCCGGCAAGTCGACCCTGGGCAAGCTGATCACCCGTTTCTACGAATTCCAGGGCGGCTCCCTCCTGATCGACAGCAAGGACATCCGCTCGTTCGACCTGCCGAAATACCGAGCACAACTGGGCATCGTGCCGCAGTCGCCCTTCCTCTTCTCGGGCACGGTGGCGGACAACATCCGCTATCCGAAGCCGGACGCGACCGACGAGGAGATCGTCGCGGCGGCCTCGGCGGTCGGTCAGGGTGACTGGATCCAGGCACTTCCGGACGGCTTGCAAACGGATGTCGGCGAGTTCGGCCGGGCACTCTCGATGGGCCAGCGGCAGCTAGTGGCGCTGGCACGGGTCCTGATCCAGGACCCATCCATCGTGATCCTCGACGAGGCGACGGCAAGCGTCGATCCGTTGACGGAGGCGCAAATCCAGGAGGGCCTGGACGTCGTGCTGGCGGACCGCACCTCGATCGTGATCGCCCACCGCCTGTCCACGATCGAGCATGCGGACCGGATCATCGTGCTGGACCACGGCAGGATCGTGGAGGAAGGAACGCACGCCTCGCTGATGGCGAAGGGCGGCCGGTATTGCGAGGTATACAACACCTACTTCCGGCACCAATCGCCGAACTATGTCCCGGGCGAAGGGTTCGTCGCCACCGCGACCGCAGTGGAGTAGCGCACTCCAGACTGCTCGTCAGGCAAACAGAGACCTGGCCTGTATGGGCGATCACCGGCCGCAGCTGCGAGGATCGCCCATGCAGGCAAGACTCGCCTTTAGCAGAATGCCCAGCCATGCTACGACGTCGCCCCTACTTTCCATGCGATCCAATGGCAAGATCTCCTGCGCGGAGACGGAAGGACGCCGTCAACGCCAGCGCCAGGATCGCAACGCCGATCCCGATCACCAGCGCGGAACTCGCTTCCGGCGAGGTGCCACTTCCGGACGCGACGGCGTAGGCAACCCCGCCCAGACCAACGCCGACGGACGACATGAAGAGGTCCCCCAAGAGCACGGACGAGGAGGCGAGGCCCTCCTCGCCCGGTTTGGCATAGGCGAAGACGATGGTCGTGCAGGTCGTATAGGCGATGCCCATCCCGAGTCCTGCCGCCAGCCAGCCCGCAAGCGCGACACCGATCCAGATGTCGCGCAGGATCGCAACCGTCAGGAAGACCCCGCCGCAACCCACCAGCAGGATCGCCACGCCGGCCGTCACGCGGAAACCGCGCGACGCCATCCCACTCCGCTGATCCCATCGAGCCTGAATCCACGAGCCCGCCGTCCACGTCAGCGAACCAACGGTCAGGACGATCCCGGCGGTGGTCGCAGAGACTCCGCCAAACTCCTTCAACGCGCGGATCATGTAGGTCTCGCCGATCAGGAAGCCGCCCATCAGCAGGGCGCGAGTCAGGATCGCGGCTGGCATCATCGGGCGGGCGGTGAAGATCCCTGCCGGCAGTAACCCATGCAGGGTTGGTACGAGCGCGACGAGTCCGACGGCCACAGCACCCACGGCAAGCGGCCACGGGCGCAGTTCCAGCCCGGCGAGGAAGATGCCGGTCCCGACGGTCAGGCCAAGCGAGAGCAGCAGGCGGGTCCGGCTCGCAGGTTCCTCCGACTGGGCGCGGTCGAACGTGCGATAGACCGGCAGCGCCAACACGAGAACGATGACGAGCAACGGGACGAGCCCGAAGAAGACCCAGCGCCAGCCGATGCGGTCGGCAACGAACCCGGCCAGCGCCGGGCCGATCAGCGACGGCACGATCCACGCGCTGGACATCGCCGCGAGGATCGACGGCCGGAGATGGTCCGGGTAGGCCGCGCCGATCACGGCATAGACCGTCGAGAACATCGCCCCGGCACCGAGTCCCTGCAGGGCACGCCCGCCGAAGAGCACCCAGATCGACGGTGCAATCCCCGCCAGCAGCGTCCCGCCGGCGAAGATGACGATCGCAACGAGCAGGATCGAAGCCGGCGAACGGCGGTCGACCTCCTGCCCGCCCACGACGGTTCCGACGATCTGCGGCAACAGGAATGCGCTGAAGATCCAGCCGTAGAGATTCTCGCCGCCGATCGCATCCGCCACGGTCGGCGCGACGGTCGCCATTGCGAGGCCCTGGAAGGCAACGACCGTGACGGCCATCAGCGAACCGATCGAGAGGGGCAGATAGGCTCCTGCCCAGATCGAATCGATGGACGGCGGCGGTGTGGAACCGGAGGCGGACATGAGGGACTTTCCTGGAGACTGCAAGGGGGCAAGAACGCGAGGCGCGTCGAAGGATCGAGCGTGATGGAATGGCCCATTCACCTCGTGCCAGGAGGAATGCATCTCGCGAGTGCAGGTGGTCAGTATACTGCCCCGAACGACATCACCTCTCACGTCAGGACCGTTGATGGCTCCCACATATTCCCAACCTGGGAAGCTGGCCGCACCCAGGAATCACCATGAGTTACGCCGGCGCCTGGTGGACGCCGCGATCGCCGACGACCGGGTGATCGGCCTGATCGACTACGGCTCGACCTCCGAAGGCCGGGGCGATCGATGGTCCGATGTCGATTCATCCCTCTTCATCCGGCCCGCCGCCTACGACCGGTTCGTCGCCGAATGGAACACCTGGCAACAGCAGCTCGGCACGGTGCTCCTGCACTACAAGCCGATCGACATCTGCTGGTGGAGCGCCTTCGATGGGGCCAAGTTCCCGATCCGTGCCGATTTCAATCTCTATCCCGCGGACGAGGAGCACCTGCGTCAGATCCGCACTTGGCCGAATGCCCCGATTTCCGTCGATGTCATGCTGCTGGTCGACAAGGAAGGCCTCCTCCGACCACATGTCGAAGCAATCGTTGGCCAATCGCTCGTACCGCCAGACCTGCATGCCATCATGGAGACCTTCATCCCGAACTTCTGGTACTACGTCGTGCGCACCTGATGCCGGCTCCAGCGCGGTCCCTCCATGACCTCGCGGTACGAGATCCATTTCATGCTGCTCGGCAGTCTGGCTGGACTGCTGCGGATGGAGGCCGACCGAATGGAACGCTGGCGCAGCTCGGACGCGATCGCGGGCATCGAGCAGGCGATTTCGTCGGAACGGCTCGCGGCATTTCGAGCCTGTGTGCCGGGTCTCGACGATGGCGATCTGGATGTCGCGCTGGGCCGCATCGTCCGTCTCGCCGCGGAGGTAAACGCCAACGTCTCCGAACAATACGGCGTCGACTGGCCAGCCGAGCTTGCCCAACGGATGATCGCCATCACACCAGGTCCGGATGGCGTGTGACAGAATCGCCACACTTCCTTGGGGGACGCTTCATCTCTGCGCATGCCAAGTGGGCTACCATCAGGACATCGCGATTGTCGCCGAGCGATCCTCACCCTTCGCGCTCCATGCTCACGGCGCACTCCCGAGATCCGGACCCGGCAACGACGCCGGGAGCCCGGCCCCAGTGAAAGGCATCCATCATGACCGCACTCCTCCCGGCTCCCGAATCGTCATGGCAGCATCCACTCATCCGGCCGCTTTCACGCCGTCGCCTGATCCTCAGTTCGCTCGCCGGAGCGGGCATCGTCGCAGTAGCCCCGGCACTCCGGGCGATGACGGCGGCAGCCGCGCAGGAACCGGCAACGCCCGCAGCGACCGGCGACGAGGATGCGGTCTCCCTGCTCCAGCAGGCATCGCAGGTCATGGCGGGACTGGACACGTTCCATTTCGAGATCGAGACGCTGCAGGGCGGCGATACGACCATCGGCGTCAACCTGGAGAGCGTCGTCGGCGACGTCCGCCGGCCGACGGATTTCCAGGCGACCATCAAGGCCAAGGTGCCGTTCGGAACGATCGAGATCCGCGCCGTCGGTCTGGACGGTGTCTTCTCGATCCAGGACCCGCTCGCGGAAGATGGCAGCTGGGTAACGATGAACGCGGACAACCAGTTCTTCGCCCTCGTGAATCCGGACATCATCCTGCTGCTGGCCGTGCAAGCGGTGCAGGACGCGAAGATCGATGGAGACGAGAAGATCGACGGCGTCCAGACGACGCGAGTGACCGGCCAGATCGATTTCCAGAAGATCGCCTCCACGCTTGGCAACGGGAACGAGGGGTCCGACGTGGCGAAACAACTCGCGCAGAACCCGGTGGATGTCCTGGTCTGGATCGATGGGGACACGAGGGTACACGCCATCGAACTGGACGGTGCGCTGCTCGCGATCGACAGCGACACATCGGCCCGGATGATCTCCTTCTCCGCCTTCAACGACCCAGTCGAAATCGAAGCGCCGAATTAGCGCGGAATCCGATTCCGCAGCGGCGCTGCTTGTCTGCGCGACCACCATCGGCCGGAGGCCGATATCGAGGCACCCGTACCACGAGATCCCGCTTCACCGAATGGTGATCGACCAAACCAGCTGGTGGTCGCCCGCCACGAAATGCGGCGATCAAATCGAATTCGGCTCGAACCGGATGAGACGTGAACGCCCAGAAACAGCTGAAGGGAGGCATCCATCTGGATGCCTCCCTTCGGCCTTCACCCGATACATCACGCGGGGACCATTTTCACTACTTCAGCTGCGGCAGCACCTCGGAAGCGAACGTCTCCAGCATCGTGATGTCGTCCATGTCGAGGAACTGGAGCATCACGCCTTCGATGCCCGCCTCCGCGTATTCGCCGAGCTTCTGGACGACCTCGGACGGCGTGCCGACCGGAGCATCACGCTCCTTCAAATCGGCCAACTTCGCGGGGTCGATGCGCGTGGCGAGGTCCGCATCATCCTTGCCCACGAGCAGGCGCGACATGGCCGTACGCTTGACCGCTGTCGAGGGCCGTCCCTCGTCTTCGAGCAGCGAGTCCAGCGTCGCCGTCAGGGCCGGATAGTCTGCCAGGCGTGGATAGACCGCATTCCACTCGTCTGCATACTTCGCGACCAGTGGCAACGTCCGCTTCGGACCGTTGCCGCCAATCGTGATCGGCGTGCCATCGGCCCGCGGCGAGCGCACCTCGATCAGCGCGTCCCGGACCTGGAAATACTCGCCCTCATAGGTAGACGGCTCGGACGACCGCGTGATCCGGATCAGGACCTGCAACGCATCCTCGAAGCGAGCGAACCGCTCGGGCACATCGCCAAGCTCGAATCCGAAGGAATGGTGCTCCCGCGCCTGCCACCCGGCGCCAACACCGAGCCGAAGCCTCCCGCCGGAAAGAGCGTCGATGGTCGCGGCCTGCCAGCCGAGGATGGAGGGGTTCCGGAAGGAGATCGGCGAGACCAGCGTGCCGAAGGAAATCCGCGAGGTGTTGCTCGCCAGATACGCGAGGGAAACCCACGTCTCGATCGCGTCCTTGTACGGGCCTTCCGGATTACTGAAATGGTCGGAGCGGTAGAGTCCGGCGAAGCCAAGATCCTCGGCGGCGCGAGCGATGCGCTGCCAGCGCGGCCAGGATAGTCCGTCCTGGCCTTCGATCATGATGGAGACGTCGATCGCCATGTGCGCGTGTCGTCCTTTCCGGCCGCATCCGGGCGATGCGGCGCGTGGTGTTGCGAAATGCCTTGACACCATCATCGCAAGAGTAGCGCCGGTTGGCGAGGGCAACCGAACCACCCGGACGGCGAGGACGCGCCGCTTTCCTCCGTCCCTGCCACTGGACGACAATCGAACGCGTATCGACCGGCGTTCACATCCCGGAGCATTTCATGACGACCACGATTCCGGAATCCCTACGTCCGCTCCTGACCGCGAAGGCCGTCGCCTTCGTCTCGACCATCGGACCGCATGGAGAGCCGCAGACCACCCCACTCTGGTTCCTCTGGCGTGAGGATGCCGTCCATATCAGCCTCGTCGAGGGCCGGCAGAAGCTCAGGAATCTTCGGCGCGATCCCCGTATCTCGGTCGTGATCGTCGATCCAGCCGAACCGACGCGCTATCTGGAACTTCGCGGCCGTGTCGACACGCTTGTGCCCGATCCGGATCGCGCGCTGGAGCGTGACATCGCGATCAAGTACACCGGCAAGGATGTCGATATCGAACCACCGGGCACGATGCGCCATGCCACGCGTATCCTGGTGGAACGTATCACGAAACAGGAAGGCATCTAGCCCCAAAGCACCCTAGAAAGGATCTGTTCCATGCCCGAACCTCCCATTCCCAACCACTTCAACGACCTGCTGGACAGTACCGTCCTCGCGAATCTCGCGACAATTGGGCCGGACGGCGCCCCACAGGTCAACCCGATCTGGTTCCTGCGTGACGGCGATCGCATCCTGTTTGGCGTGAAGGGCGACACGCAGAAGCTGCGCAATATCCAGCGCGATCCACGCATCGCCCTCTCATTCCTCTCGCCGAACGATCCGCATCACTATCTGGAGCTGCGCGGCGAGGTCGTCGAAATCTTCCCCTACGACGATCTCGGCTTCGTGAACATCCTCGCGCGGAAGTACACCGGCAAGGATGTGACGTTCGGCAAGGTGGGCGAGTCCCGGTTCCGCATGACCTTCGTCCCGAAACGCTGGACCGGGCAATAGCGTCGCATACACGTACTTATCGTAGCCATCCTTCGCTAGGATAGTGACAGACACGGCGCGCTGCGCTCGTAATGGTGCGCCGACGACAGCAAGGACAACACCATGCCCCAAGGCCATTTCCCCGACACCTTTAACGACCTGCTGGAAAGCACCATCCTCGTCACCATCGCGCCAGTCGATGCCGAGAACCGGCCGCAGGTCAACCCATCGTGGTTCCTCTTCGAAGATGGCAAGATCTGGCTAAGCCTGACCTCCGACAAGAAGAAATACTGGAATCTGCGCAAGAATCCGCACCTCGCGCTCTGCTTCACCGACGCGACCAACCCGCAACGCTACCTGGAAGTGCGCGGCACGGTGAGCGAAATCGTGGAGGATACCGATAACGCCACGATCAACCGGATCGCCCGCAAGTACACGGGCGCGGATTTCGCATTCGGTGTTCCCGGCGAGAAGCGTCTGAAGACCTCCATCGACGTCGAATCCTGGACGACCATGTAACCTGCTCTCCAATCCGGCGAACGCAACGGAGTGGTTCGACGACCACTCCGTTCTTCGTACCCGGATCGTGTCCGGTCTCGCCGAAGCGGCGGTACACTGTCCCCGAAAAGGCAACCGCGACCGCGGTCACGTCGACGGCATCGCGCAACGATGCGCGCCGCCCGGAGACCGGGCGGTCCATGCACCTACGGGAGAACGGCATGAGTCAGGATCAAGGGACACGAACGGTTCGCGACAGCATGGGCGAGATGCACGTCCCGGCCAACGCCCTCTACGGTGCGGGCACGGCGCGGGCGATCGAGAACTTCCCGATCAGTGGCATCCGCTTCTCGCGGGCCTTCCTCCACGCGCTGGGTCTCGTGAAGGCCTCGGCAGCGGCCGTCAATATGGACCTCGGGCTGCTCGATCCGGCGCAAGCGGCCGCTATCGAGGCAGCAGCAACCGAGGTGATCGATGGCACGCTCGACGCTGAGTTCCCGCTTGACATCTTCCAGACGGGTTCGGGTACGTCTACGAACACGAATGCCAACGAGGTGATCGCCACCCGCGCCAACCAGATCGCCTCAGACCAGAAGATCCACCCGAACGACCACGTCAACATGGGCCAGAGCTCGAACGACGTGATCCCGACCGCCATCCACGTCTCGGCCTACACCGCCACCGCCGAGCAGTTGCTTCCCGCGCTCACGCATCTCGCGGAAACGCTGGAGCGGCGTGCGGCCGAAACGCACGACATCGTGAAGACCGGGCGCACCCACCTGATGGACGCGACGCCAGTCCGGCTGGGCGACGAGGTCGGCGGCTGGGCCTCCCAGATCCGCCACGCCATCGAGCGGATCGAGAGCACGTTGCCCCGCGTCGCACGGCTCGCCATTGGCGGCACGGCGGTGGGCAGCGGCCTGAACGCGCATCCGGAGTTCGGCGCGAAGGTGGCCGCAAAGCTCTCGGAGCGGACCGGGCATCCCTTCGTCGAGGCCCCCAATCACTTCGAGGCACAGGCCGCGCAGGAGACCGCCGCCGAACTCAGCGGCCAGTTGCGCGCGCTTTCGCTGGGGCTGATCAAGATCGCGAACGATCTCCGCCTCATGAATTCCGGTCCGATCGCCGGGCTCGGCGAGATCGTGCTCCCGGCGTTGCAACCGGGTTCGTCGATCATGCCGGGCAAGATCAACCCGGTGATCGCCGAGGCGACGATGATGGTGTCGGCCCAGGTGATCGGCAACGACGCAACGATCGCGATCGCGGCCCAGCATGGCAATTTCGAACTGAACGTGATGCTGCCGGTGATCGCGCACAATCTCCTGCAATCCATCGAGTTGCTTTCCACCGTGACGACAGTCCTGGCGGACAAGGCGATCGCCGGGTTCACGGTCAACGAGGCCCACATCGCCGACCTGGTCGACAAGAACCCGATCATGGTCACCGCGTTGAATCCCATCATCGGTTACGACAACGCCGCAAAGATCGCCAAGCGCGCCTACGCGGAGAAGCGCCGGGTGATCGAGGTGGCCGTTGAGGAGACCGGGATGACCGAGGAGGAGTTGACGCACCTGCTCGATGCGACGGAACTCGCGGAGCCGGGCATCAAGGGCGCCGCCGCCGGAGGATGATCCGCCGTCCGCCGGACGCCTCAACGAAACGACCGGAGGGATTGCTCCCTCCGGTCGTTCTGGTATGCGGTGTCACACCGTCCAGAATCGGTTAGGACGCGGGAGTCGCGTCCCCCGAGGCACCGAGCTTGAGGGCGACAAGCTGCATCTTGGGCTGGTCGGGAGCCACGGTGTCCTTCGAGGGAACCAGGGGGCCACCCGCCGGAACGAAGAGCGTATCGCCGGAAATGGCAAATGGCGCATTCAGCCCGGCTGGCGCCTGCCAGCTGAAGACCTGCTTGCCATCCGCAATGGTGAAGCCGCGGACGACCCCATCCAGCGAGCCAGTGAACACCAGGTCGTTCACCACCGTCGCCCCGGCCAATAGCCCGGCAGGCAGTTCGGCATCCCAGAGCGTGCTTCCCGTGCCCGCATCGAGCGCGACAAGGTTGCCGGTCGTCTTGGTGATGTCGATGCCTTCGGCGCTGATCCCGGTGGAATTGTAGTAGGACGCCATGTTGTAGACCGGCACCAGCACCACGCCCTGCGCGTAGGCGAACGGCGTTTCCACACCACCGAGCGTGCCAGGGAAGACCTCCACATACTCGTCGTCGGGAAGCTCCTGCAGATTGTCGTTGCTGTGCTTGCCGACGGGTGTGCGCCAGATCTCCACACCCGACGCCGCATCCGCGCAGACAACGAGGCCGTGCTTGCCGGAGCTGTAGACCACGTCCGTGTCGACCCCGTTGCGGGAGATCGTCGCCAGGATCGGCGAGAGGTGGTTGTCCAGGTCGAAGATGTCGTGTGGCTTGATGTTCAGGAACCACTCGATGACCGCGGTCTGCCCGTTCAGCTTGACCAGGCTATCCGCATAATCATTGTTGCCCATACGGCTGGTCCCACTGGGATGGCCCGGCAACCCCGGATATGGGGCGGCGTTCGCAATCCCGAGGTAGAAATTGCCATCCTTGTCCACGGAGGGGGGATGCCACAACCCGCCGCCGGAATTGACGCGCGGATTGTTCCAGAGATTGTCGGTGGTCGTATCGACGTACCAGAGGACGTTGCCATTGGTGACGTCTATGGCATGCACAACGCCCCGCTGACCGCCCCGGTAGAAATTGTCGGTATTGCCGGGAATCGTGCTGATGATGACCGTACTGCCATAGATCAGCGGCGCCATGTCGATGACTTCGCCGAGCGGCCCCTTGATGCTGTGCCGCCAGACTTCCTCGCCGGTATCCGCCTTCACGGCCACGACATTGCCCGAGTTCCCGAGCGCAAAGACCGCGTAGCCATATCCGACGGCTACCCCGTTCGGTCCGGTTGACCCCTCGTTGTATTCGTTCTTCCAGACGACCTCGCCCGTGTCCTTGTTGAGCGCCCAGACGTTGCTCTGCATGTCCTGCTGATAGACGAGATCGCCAACGATGATCGGGTTCGCGCTCATCGAGCCGTACCCCGAACTTGCGGCGATCTCGGTCGTCCAGGCGACACCCAGAGTCGACACGTTGCTGGACGAGATCGTGCTCCCCATCGCTTCGCGCGTCTGGCTGAGATTCCCGCCTTCCACCGCCCAGTCGGTATCGCTCGACGCCAGTTCCGGCGGAACGGGCGAACCCGCCGGCACCGGCGTGGCTCCCTCGCTATTGACTTCCTGTCCGGCAGCGTCCCGGATAACGACCCCTGTTCCAACCGCCACGCCCATTGCCGCGGTCACCGCAAGCAACGCACGCCGATCGATGCGAACGTCCGCACTCATCACGTCTCCTCCTCGATACGTGCCTGTCGGCCCCCCGATTGGAGTCGGCAATCATGGTTGGTAACACAGGGCATTCTCAATCTATCCCCAAAAGGGCGCAAGGCCCTTTCCAGGGTCAATTAGCCCGTTCAGGCACCTCGACTCCACACACCCAAGCGAATCAGTGAATGTTCGGCGTGGGAACACCCGGCTCGACCGGATAGAAGTCTGCCCAGGTATCCTGTGGCCGGTAGCCCAGTTTCACGACGGCATCGGTCAAGTCCCATGGGTGGTCCGGGTTGTTCGAAATGGCGTAGAAGACGCCGTAGGGCACATCCGCCTCCGTCGCCCGCGTGAACGCCTGCGCGCAATCGCGCGGACTCAGCCACATGGCGCGGCCATAACCCGGCTCCTTGTACGGCTCATTGAGGAACCAGCCGATCCGCAGCGCGATGAACTCCAACCCCCACTTGTCGTGATAGAAGCGCCCGATGTCCTCGCCAAATGCCTTGGAGACACCGTAGTAGGAGTCGGGACGTTGGGGCATCTGGTTGTTCACCGGCCAGTCGCCGTTGATGTCGTACATGCCCATGACGTGGTTCGTGGACGCGAAGACGACCTTGCGCACGCCTGCTTCCCGCGCGGCCTCCAGAGTCGTGTATGTGCCGATGATGTTCGTCTGGAGCACGCTCTCCCACGGAGCGGGGACACGCGGATCGCCGGCGAGGTGCCAGACGGTGTCGATGCCTTCCATGGCGGCGCGCATCGCATCGAAATCGGTAATGTCCGCGAAGACGGTGTCCTCGCTGAGGCGCTGCTCCGGCTCACGGCGGTAGAGCAAACGGAAGTCGTAGACATCACGCAGCTGGGTGGCCAGGCTGGTGCCGATGCGGCCGCCTGCACCGGTGATGAGGACCTTGCGCGGAGTCTGGTCGGTCATGATGCGGTTCCTCCAGGAAATCGGTGATGGATGCCGTCCGGACGCACAGGACCAGCGTCGAATCGACGCTGGTCCTGTGATTCGGTATGGCGGGATGGTCGCAAGCGACGCGGGATCGGGCAAGGGGCCTTTGCCGGCGCCCTGCCGCTTGCCGCACTAGACGACTTCCAGATCGTTTGCGCCGCCGATGGCCGGGAAGGGCGCGTGCGGTTCGTTCTGGTACCAGAACGATGTGGAGGCGATATCGTCCTGCAGCGGCAGGTACCGCGCCTGATCCTCCATCCGCGACCGCCAGCCGAGCGCCTGGATCGTCACTTTCAGATCCTCGCTGAAGCGGATCGGATCCTGGATGTGCCAGCGGTACATACCGAACCGTTGCTGCGCCTGGTAGAGCCCGTCCGGCCTGATGACCTGGGGCAATCCGAGGAATGGCGTCGTGAAGACACCATATTGTCCCTGCGGGAACTCGAAGTTCCAGGCGCCGCCGAAATAGTCCTCCGTACCGGTGCCGCAGATCGTCGGGAAATCCGTATCTCCATCCATGTAGAACTTGATCTCGCCCTCGCCCCACCAGCCATTGCTGTTGACGCCCCAGGCAAGATACGTTCCGACGTAATGTCCTTGCCCCTTCACACCATCGAGCAGGGTGTGGACATCCATGTAGGCCAGCGGATGCGAGCGCCGCCACTGGGCGTGAAAGTAGCCGAGATCCTCCGGAACTTCTGTCTCCGTATACGTGATCTGGTAAAAGAACCCGATGCACTGGTCGGGGGTCAGGTTCTCGATCGTGATACGCGCCTTCTTGCGGAATGGCATCTCCCAGTAGGAGTTGAAGCCGCCCGCCGGATTGACCGCGATCGGCAGCGACGCGATGTTGCAGCGCTGGCACCAGCCATTCGCAAAGAAATCCCCGAGCGGTGTCTCGACCGACGGCGTCTCCTCATCATCCCAGTAGATGCGCAGGACGAGACGCCGCCACCAGGTGGGATGGACGGTGAGCCAGATGTGCTGGATCGCCGCCGGGCCGTCGATCTCGGCAAGCGTCACCAGCTCGTACGGGGCGATATGGATACACGGCGAGACCTTCCAGCCCTGTCCGAGCTCGCGCGCCGCGACAGCGCCGGTTCCTCCCGTCGCCTTGCCGCCTTCGCCCTTGGCACCGGTGAAATTCTCCGCGCTGATCGAACGCGTCCGCGCCTGCGAAAGCTGCGCCAGATTGCCAAGGTGAACACCGAGCCCGTTGAAACCACCGCTTGTCGTCATGTCGTCGACTCCTCTGCCGGACCACCGCCGGCTCATAGCCTTGGCTGGCGACTGCCGCCGGCCTTCTCCTGGTTACGCAGCGTCCTGATGCGGACGAGCATCAACCTTCTCGTTCATGAACGCGGGCTGCTCCTCCAGTCCAGGCGCTGTCTCCACACCCGTTCGGTATGCCTCCACGGAGGCGAGCCGCCCGGACGGATCGTCGATGGCGATCGCGATCGCGTTGGTTGTCACTGCCGGAAAGGCGTGGACGCGTTGGCTGCCTACCGTGAAGACGCCATCCACGATCGTTCTGCCACTCCGGATATCCGTAATCCGGTGGGAGCCGATCCGCTGACCATCCTCGATCGCCTCACGGAGCATGAGGTGGTCGAACGTCGTTTCCTCGGGGAACGTGACGGTGATAGACGCACCGTCCTGGACCAGCTCGCCAACGATGGGATCCGCAAACCGCTCGCGGATGGAAGAGGCAAACGCGAGCAGACGCTCGCGGTCGCGGTCGTCGATCAGTCCACGCCGGTCCGGCGGCACGTTCAGCAGCAGATTCGCGCCGAGACCGACCGACCGATACCAGATCGCCTCCAGGTGATTGACGCTCTTCAAGGTGTGCAGATCGTCCGGCTGCCAGAACCAGTGGCGGCGAATGGCGACATCGCATTCCGGCGGCAGGTACCAGCCGCCACCGGCAAGACCATCCTTGTCGTCGGTGTAGATCGACTTCGCGGTGGCATCGACGGTGTACCAGCATGGATCGGCGGCAAGGCCGCCCTCGTTGCCAACCCAGCGAATGGTCGGACGCCCCATGTTGAAGACCATCGCGTCCGGCTGATGCGCCTCCACCACGTCCATGATGGCGTCCCAGGCGTACGGATGGCGCTCCGAGCCGGCGCCGTCGAACCAGACTTCCACCAATGGACCATAATTCGTGCAGAGTTCGGTCAACTGGCGCAGGTATAGGGCATCGTAAGCAGCGTGATCGGCCTCCCACGTCACCTCGTGCCGATCCCAGGGCGAGAGGTAGAGCCCAAGGCCGATTCCGGCCTCCCGGCAGGCCTCCGCCAGATCGCCGACGACATCGCCATGTCCATCCTTCCACGGGCTGGACGTAACCGAATAGTCTGTCGTCGAAGTCGGCCAGAGGCAGAATCCATCGTGGTGCTTGGCCGTGAGAATGATGTGCGACGCTCCGGCCTCACGCGCGGTTTCAGCCCACTGGCGGCAGTCCAAGGCAGTCGGCAGGAAACTGGCCGCGGGGAGCGAACCGTCGCTCCACTCCTTGCCATTGAAGGTGTTGACGCCAAAGTGGCAAAACATGGCGAACGAACGCTCGCGCTGCCAGGCAAGTTGACCGGGTGCAGGGAACGACATCGTCGTGGTCGAGTCGGTGGAAATCACGTTCAGTAGTATTCCTTCATGGGTAGGTCAACAGAGACGATCGGTGAAACGGTTCTGTGGATGGCATTCAACCACGTCAGCGGCTGCGGTCAATCGATCGCAGGCACCAATGTGCGGCACGACGCCCGCTCGCGCAGGTCGAATGGGAACACGACGGAACAAGCCGCCGTTCGCTCCCGGCTGATCCGCTCCATCAGGAGCGTGAAGGCCTGGGATGCCATCGCGCGGACCGGCTGGCCGAGCGACGTGAGCGCGGGTTCCATCAGTTCCGTCCAGAATGGATCGTCGATCTGGACGATCGAGATGTCGTCGGGCACGATCTTCCCACGCGCGTGGAGCGTGCGCAGGGCGCCGACCGTCATGAGGTTGTTCCCGACCACGATGGCGGTGACCTGCGGGAAGCGATCGAGCAGGTCGGCGGTCGCCCGTTCGGCCTGGTCGATGCGGAATTCACCGCTGGCGGTACGTGGGGTCAGGCCATGCTCCTGCATCGCTTCGGTATACCCGGCGAGGCGTCCGGTGCCGGTCTGGATGTCGAGGCGGCCCGCGATGAACCCGATGTCGGTGTGACCGCGCTCCAGCAGGAACGTGGTAGCGTCGCGTCCCGCCTGAACGTTGTCCGAGGTGATGGCGTCGGCACGGGGGTCGCTCACCTTGCGGTCGAAGGCGACGATCGGGATACCGGAGTCGATTACCTGGCTGATCGTGGGATCGTCCACATCGGCGGCGGCGAGAATGACCCCGACCACGCGCTCGGCGGCCAGCATCTCGAGATAGGCGGCCTGGCGGGCCGGGGTCTCATCGGTGTTGCACAGCAGCACGCGATGTCCTTTGACGTACGCGGCATCCTCGATCACCCGCACGGCCTGCGTGAAATGCGGGTTCTCGATATCGGAGATGACAACCCCGATCGAGTCGGTATAGCGGCGGCGCAGGCTGCGCGCGACGCGGTTCGGCTGGTAGCCCAGTTCCTCGATCGCGGCCATCACGCGTTCGCGGCGGGCTGGCGAGACGCGGGGATCGCCATTCAGCACGCGAGATACGGTGGCAGAGGAGACATCCGCGCGAGCCGCGACATCCTTGATCTGCACCTGCGCCACCGTTTCCCTCCTCGCGAACAACGCATTCACGGCCCGGAAGAGGGCCACGAACGCATATCGGCTTGACAACAACCTGAGCGAATACTAGCATCGAAATCGTTTTCACCAACTGAATCGAAGGATTCCCTTTTGGGGACGCGGGCAGAGCCGCTCGTGCCATTCGCGTTCATCACCGATGGAGGTGTTCGATGTCCGACGACCGCTCAGGAAACCGCCTGTTTCCCGGGCTCTCCCGCCAATCACGTCGGGGGTTCGTCAAACTCGGCGCAGCAGCCACAACCGCCGCCGCGTCGTCCACGTTCGCCATGCCCGCCTTCTTCTCGCGCACGCGGGCCGCGGCCACCCTCAAGTTCTGGCAGTTCTACAGCCCCGGCGGCACGGTCGCTCCCCAGGATGAATGGTTCAAGACCATGGTCGAATCCTGGAACAGCCAGAACGACGTAAAAGTCGAACTCGAATACATCGTGAACAGCGAATACATCAACGGGTCAAAGCTCCAGACCGCCTTCGCATCGGACGCCGGACCCGATCTCTTCATCATCAGCCCGGGCGATTTCCTCCGATACTACAACGGCGGCGCACTCCAGGAAATCACCCCGGCAATGGAACCCGAAGCCGTCAAGGATTTTATCCCCGATGTCATCGCGACCCGGGCCGTGGACAACAAATTCTACTGCCTGCCGATGGAAGTCGAACCGATGGCCTTCTATTACTCGCTCGACGCGTGGGAGAGCGCCGGCCTGACCGACGGCGACATCCCGCAGACGTGGGACCAGTTGCTCGATGTGGCGGAGAAGCTCACGACCGACGACCGGTTCGGCGTCCTCTTCGAAACCACTCCGGGCTATTACCAGAACTTCACCTGGTATCCCTTCTTCTGGCAGGGCGGCGGCAAGATCGTCAACGACGACGGCAAGACAAGTGGCCTGCGCGAACCGGCAGGAGTCCAGGCCCTCAAGCTCTGGAAGGACGCCATCGACAAGGGCATTGCCCCGCGCCAGGGGCTCGGAGGCGGCGGCGACGTCGTCGCCAACCTCGGCGCCGGATATTGCGCAATCCAGAACGTCGGCATCTGGGGAATCGGCGCCATGCGCGCGAACGCCCCTGACTACAAATACGGCATCTTCAAGCTCCCGATCCCGGACGGTGGCACCTACACCACGGTCGCGGGCGGCTGGGGGTTCGCCGCCAACGCCAAGGGTGCCGATCCCGAGACGGCGGCGAAGTTCTGCGCCTGGGCCATCGGCTCCATGAGCGACGACTCGATCCAGCGCGGCGTCGACTGGATCATCAAGGCCAAGAGCGACATGCCGCCACGCACCTCCGTCCTCGACAAGGCCACGGCCGACGGCGGCTTCAGCGAAGGCGGAATGAAGACCTTCGCCGAGGACATCTTCCCCGGCGCCCGCGGCGAACCGCGCGTTCCGCCCGAGGTCTACAAGGCGATCTCCGACGCCATCCAGGCCTGCCAGTTGAACGGCGCCGATCCGGAACAGGCCGCCGAGACCGCCGCCAAGCAGATCGAGGACTTCCTCGCAACCTACGAAGGTGCGCCCATCCTGTGACCGACAGGGAGAACCCGCCGTCCGGAACATCGGTTGCCCGGTCCCAGGCCCTGGGCGGGAATGTGCTCGTCACTCCCGCCCGGGGTGGGCTTTCGCGAAAACACCGCGAGTGGCTGGCCGCTGCCCTCTTCCTCCTGCCTGATGTCATCGGCCTGGTCGTCTTCCTCGGCGTGCCAATGGTGCTCTCCCTGAGTCTCGGGTTCTTCAAGGTCAGCGGCTTCGGGGACTACGAGTTCATCGGGCTCGCGAACTACCGGCGCATGTGGCACGACGAACTCTTCCTGAAGAGCCTGCGCGTCACCGCCACCTACGCCGTCATCCTCGTGCCCGCGCTCTATGTGACCGGCCTGGGACTGGCCCTGCTCGTGAAGCAACGTGTGCCGCTCGTCGGCTTCCTGCGCGCGATGTTCTTCCTGCCTTATGTGATCAGCCTTGTCGTCATCGGCGTCCTCTGGAAGTTCATGCTCGTCGACCGGGTCGGGATCGTGAACAAGCTGTTCGCCCGGCTCGATCTGCCACGCCAGTCATGGCTGGGAGACCCCAAGCTCACGCTCTACACCCTGCTGGTCGTCACCATCTGGTTCCTGATGGGCTATTACATGATCCTCTTCCTCGCCGGCCTGCAGGAAATCCCCACCGAGTATTACGAGGCGGCGAAGATCGACGGCGCCCAACCGTGGCAAACCTTCCGCGATATCACCCTGCCCTTGCTGAAACCCACCAGTTTCTTCGTCCTCCTGGTTTCGACCATCTCTGCGGTCGCGGGAGGACAGGGATTCGACCTGGTTTATGTCATGACCAAGGGTGGCCCCGCGAATACCACTTCGGTGGCGATCTTCCACATCTACCAGCAGGCATTCCAGTACAGCGATTATGGCTACGCGGCGGCGCTCGCGTCCTTCCTCGTTGCGGTGCTCCTGATCTTGACCGCACTCCTGTTCGCCTTCACGAGAGGAGGACGTTTTGAGTTCGACTGATCGCATCGCGAATCCTCCCGCACGCGGCGAGCCTCGCGCCTCCCGGTTCCGTGGCATGCGGACGCTCCGGGCATGGCTGCTGTTCATCGTCATCCTTGCCCTGGGCCTGGTCACCATCTTCCCCGTGCTCTGGATGATTTCCAGTGCCTTCAAGCCGGGAAACGAGCAATATGACCTCAAGCTGATTCCGCAAAGCCCAACGCTGGACAACTTCCGGTATGTCTTCTCCGCCATCCCATTCTGGCGCTACATGGTGAACAGCTTCTTCATCAGCGTCGTCGTGACCATCGTCGCCCTGTTCTTCCATTCGATGGCGGCCTATGCCCTCGCACGCCTTCGCTTTCCCGGCCGGGATATCATCTTCCTCGCCATTTTCACCACTATGCTCATCTCGCTCCCGGTCATCCTGGTTCCGCTCTTCATCCTCGTGCGCGAACTGCATATGCTCAATTCCTATGCAGGACTCATTATTCCTGCCATCTTTCACGCATTTGGCATCTTCCTCCTGCGGCAGTTCTATCTCGGCATTCCCCATGAACTGGAAGAGGCCGCGATCGTGGATGGCGCAGGGTATTGGCGCGTCTACACAAACGTCATCCTGCCGCTGAGCAAGCCGATCCTGTCGGCCCTGGCAGTTTTCTTCTTCCTCGCCAACTGGAACTCGTTCCTCTGGCCGTTGACCATCACCACGAATCAGGACCTCTGGGTCGTGCAGATCGCCATCTCCAGTTTCCAGCAGCAGTACGCGTCGTCGCAGAACTACATCATGGCGGCGTCGGTCGTGGTGGCAGCGCCGACCATGCTGCTCTTTCTCTTCTTCCAGCGCCAGCTGGTGGAATCGATCAAGACCTCCGGATTCAAGTAGCATCCCGTCTCCTGGCCCATCCCGGAATCCCGCACACGGGCAGCAGAGGAGTCTTGGTCCTGCAGCGCCCTCCCGATCGTGAATGCGAGCGGGACCATGCGCCTCGAAGGTCAGCGCATGAGCAGGCGCCCAAGGCATCGCGCACCGGTAGCTGAGGCACCACCGCATGCCGCCGCGCGAACAGGTCCGGGACAGCTTTGCTTCGTCGCGTCCGGCACAATCGGCAGGTCACCGGCGCGCCAAGGCTGGCCGAGCGCGGCCCCTCCCCAAGAGCCGGGCACCGCACCATGATTGAAAAGCGGTCGTGTACTATTGAGAATCAGTGACGGCATCGCTGGCAAGGATGCCCGATGTCCCTTGAGTCCACACCCCGCAACGTGTCAGCATCAGGAGAACGTTGCCGCATCCTTCAGGCAACATTCCCCACATCTGGTGATACGAACGTTTCTGTTGTCGTGTCGATGCGTCGAGTGCTGGCCTGCAGAATGGCGGAGGTGATCTCACCCCGGCAACCCGCGATGTCAGCCCGAGCGCGACAAGACGTTTCGAGGCGCTGCGGATGGCCTTCTATCCACGCCCAATCCGACCTGAACGCGACACCGTGGCCCACGCCCTCACCGGCGCGACGGCCGCGTTTGTGGCATTGGCGTCCGGTGCAGGCATCGCCTCCGCACATACGACCGAGGCGGTTCCCCCGGAGCGCCTGCTGGAAGTCTGGAAGGCCGATCCATACGTCCTGATTGCGGTACTGGTCACCGGATGGCTCTACATCCGGGGGCTCGGGCGCCTCAACGAGATCGGGGAGCGCGCCGGTCGCGGCGTCATCGTGGCCCCGGCGCGGGTGTGGGCCTTCTTCGCCGGCCTCCTGACGCTTGCCGTTGCCCTCGCCTCGCCCCTGGACGCCGCGACCGCGACCGTCTTCTCCGCGCACATGGTGCAGCACGTCTTGCTCGTTGCCATCGCGCCGCCCCTGGTGCTGCTCGGCATGCCGCTGACGACGATCCTGAACGGCCTGCCGCGCCGCTGGCGCCATCCGCTGGCAATGCTGCCGCATCGGGTGCCGGCCCTGGCGAGCGTGCTCGGGATCCTGACGATGCCGGTGGTGGCCTGGTTCGTCCATGCTGGCACCCTCTGGTGCTGGCATGTCCCTGGGCTCTATGACGCCGCGGTCGAAAACGAGCGCATCCACGCCGTCGAGCACGCGACCTTCGTCATCACGGCTTTCCTCTACTGGTGGACGATCGTCCCCGCCGGAGCCCACGCGCGGAATGCGGTGAGTCCGGCGATAGGCATCCTCTCCGTCTTCGCGATGGGCATGCAGGGCGCCGCCCTGGGGATCATCCTCACCTTCTGGAGCACGCCCCTCTACCCTGTCTACATCGGCCGAAGCGAGTTGTGGAGCATCTCCACCCTGTCCGACCAAAAGCTGGCGGGGCTCATCATGTGGATTCCGGCCGGATCGGTCTACGTCGTCGTGGCGCTGCTGCTGCTCAGGGCCTGGTTCCAGGATGAGCGAGAGGAAGAACCGGTCGCCACGACCGGCAGCGACCAGGCTGCATCCTGCCAGGCGGATCATCAGAAACACCATCGACTGGGACCGGCGGGAACGGTCTCGTAGGACAGGAGCACGAGCGTGGGTGAACGATGTGAGGCGCCGGCGTGGCGCACGCATCCGGCGTTGGGGAGAGAAGCATGAATCGACGCGGAACCGGACGGAACGACGGCGACACAGGCACGGGTCGCGGCCCAGGACGCAGTACAAAACGCGGAGTCTTTCTCCTCGTATCGCTGGCGCTGGTGCTGACCGTCAGCGGCTGTACGCCCGATATAGACAGCTTCAATGTCGTCACCGATCGCGGGCGCGACAACATCTGGCTGCTGAATCTGTCGTTCGTCCTCTCGTTCATCGTGATGGCGATCGTCTTCGGCGTCCTCGGCTATTCGATCATCAAGTTCCGCAACCGCACGCCGAGCGAGCGCGAGGGCAACACGAAGCTGGAGATCTTCTGGACCACCACTCCGGCCATCCTGCTGGTCATTCTCTTCGTACTGGCCGTCCGCACGATGAACGCCATCGAGGCCGAGCACGACTCAGGCGACGTGGTGACGATCAAGGCGATCGGCAACCAGTGGTGGTGGTCCTTCGAGTATCCGGAGCTCGGTATCACGACCGCGAACGAGCTGCACATCCCCACCGATCGTCCGGTCCGCATCGAGCTCGAAAGCACCGATGTGGTGCACAGCTTCTGGGTACCGCAACTCGGCTGGAAGCTGGACATGATCCCAGGCCGTACGAACGTCATGAATTTCATCGTGGACACACCGGGCACCTTCGACGGCGCCTGCACCGAATTCTGCGGCGCTCAGCATGCCTGGATGCGCCTGAAGGTGGTCGCCAGCTCGAACGACGACTTCGCATCGTGGTCGAGCAAGGAAGCGGCGAACGCAACGGAACCTTCGAGCCTGATCGCTCGCGACGGCGAATCGACCTTCCTGCTGGAAAGCTGCGCCGCCTGCCACACGGTCAAGGGAACCGCCGCCCAGGGCAAGGTCGGGCCGGATCTCACCCACTTCGGCAGCCGTGAGACGATCGGCGCCGGGGTGCTCGAGAACACGCCGGAGAACCTAGAGGCCTGGCTGCGCGACCCGCAAGCCTACAAACCCGGCATCGTGATGCCCGGCTTCGACCGGCTGACGGATGAACAGATCCGCGCCCTGGTCGAATACCTGGAAGGATTGAAGTAGTCATGGCCACGATTGCCGACCAGAACACCCCGTCCGGCGGCGGCATCGCCATCCCCACCGCTCCCGCAGGCACGGTTGCCAAAGGCACCGGCGGCATCTACGCATGGGTGACCACCGTCGACCACAAGAAGATCGCCATCATGTACATCCTGGCGTCGACGATCTTCTTCGTCCTCGGCGGCCTGGAAGCGGTGGTGATGCGCATCCAGCTCTCGAAGCCGGAAAACAACCTCATATCGTCGCAGGCCTACAACGAACTCTTCACCATGCACGGCACGACGATGATCTTCCTCGTCGTGATGCCCATGTTGCTGGGATTCGCGAACTATGTGGTACCGCTCCAGATCGGCGCGCGAGACATGGCGTTTCCGAAGCTGAATGCATGGAGCTTCTGGCTCTTCGTCTTCGGTGGCGTGTTGCTCTACTACAGCTTCTTCGCCGGCGCCGTGCCGGATACCGGCTGGTTCTCCTACGCCCCGCTGACAGAGAAGCCGTTCTCGATGGGCCAGGGCGTCGACTACTGGATCCTCGCGCTCCTCGTGACCGGTATCGGCTCGATCGCCACCGGCGTGAATCTCATCGTCACCATCGCCAAGATGCGCGCGCCGGGCATGAAACCGATGCGCATCCCGGTCTTCACCTGGATGTCGCTGATCACCGGCTTCCTGCTGATCTGGGCCATCCCCAGCCTCACCGCCGCCCAGGCGATGCTGTTGGCCGACCGTTCGCTCGGCACCGTCTTCTTCAACGAGGCGCGCGGCGGCGACCCGCTGCTGTGGCAGCACCTCTTCTGGTTCTTCGGACATCCCGAGGTCTACATCATGGTGCTGCCGGCCTTCGGCATGCTTTCGGAGATCATCCCGGTCTTCGCGCGGAAGGCGATCTTCGGCTACACGTTCCTCGTCGGCGCCGGCGTCGCCATCGCTTTCTACAGCTTCCTCGTCTGGGCACACCACATGTTCACAGTCGGGATGGGTCCGTGGGCGAACGCCTTCTTCGGCGCCGCCTCGATGGTGATCGCCATTCCCACCGGGATCAAGATCTTCAACTGGCTCGGCACGCTGTGGGGCGGCTCCATCCGCTTCACCACCGCGATGAACTTCTGCCTCGCCTTCATCGCGATGTTCACCATTGGCGGCGTCACTGGCGTCCAGTTCGCCATCTGGCCGGTGGACTGGCAGCTGACGGACAGCTACTACGTCGTCGCCCACTTCCACTACGTGCTCTTCGGCGGCACGTTCCTCGGCATGCTGGCCGCCTTCTACTACTGGTTCCCGAAGGCCACCGGCCGTATGATGAGCGAGCGGCTTGGCAAGTGGAACTTCTGGACGATGTTCGCCGGGTTCAACCTCACGTTCTTCCCGATGCATATCCTCGGCCTGATGGGTATGCCGCGCCGCGTCTACACCTACCCCGACAAGCCATTCTGGGGCGCGATCAACCTGCTGGAGACCTTCGGCACCTTCCTGATCGGCGTCTCGATGCTGATCTTCTTCTACAACCTCTGGAAGAGCGCGCGACACGGCGAGCCGGCCGGCAACGATCCGTGGGACGCCTGGACGCTGGAATGGGCGACAACCTCGCCGCCCGCGGACTACAACTTCGCGGTGGTTCCCCACGTAAACAGCGCCCGACCTCTGCGCGACGCGAAGGTAAACGGCTGGGAGCTCTTCCCGGACGAGACCTCGACGCAACCCGCATGGAAACCCGGCTTCTTCGACCGCATCCCGATGGCCGTCATGGGCATGCTGGTCTTCGTGAGTTCGGAAGTCATCTTCTTCGGCGGTCTCATCGCCGCGTACATCACGTATTACGGCCGGGACGAATGGCCAAACCACGAGGTGCTGGAGACCGGCAAGGTCGCCTTCTTCACCGCCTTCCTCCTCGCCAGTTCCGTCACGCTCTGGCTCGCCGAGCGCGCGCTGCACCACGATGACAACCGCGGCTTCCGCCGCTGGATGATCGTGACGGTGGTCTTCGCAATCATCTTCATCGGCGGCCAGCTGACGGAATACCGTACGCTCTACAACGAAGACATCACGATCGACCGCAACCTCTTCACCTCGTCGTTCTTCACCCTCACCGGGTTCCACGGGCTCCACGTCATTGCCGGCATCATCATGCTCATCATCGCCACGTATTTGAGCTTCCGGGGCGAACTGGTGAAGGGCAAGGACACGAGCATCCAGGCGATCTCGGTGTACTGGCACTTCGTCGATCTCGTCTGGATCGTCGTCTTCTCCGTGGTCTATCTCTGGCCGCTGGTGGCCTGATCCGAAGGAGGATTCCCCACGATGACATACAGCAATCCTTCGTCGACGCCAACACCGGCAGAGGCGGCAGCCATCGTCCGTGGACACCAGTCGCACCATGCGGAAGCGGCTCCCACCACGCACCCAGCGGAGCCCGGAGAACATGGACACGACGAGCACGGGGGCGGCATTCACATGCCTTCGCCTTCGGTCTGGCCGATCGTTTCGGCATTCGGTATCACCATGATCAGTTTCGGGATGCTGACGGGGTGGGCATTCGGAGTCTTCGGCGGCGCGGTGCTCGCCATCAGTCTGTGGAAATGGGCAGGAGAGATGCGGAGAGATGCGGCATGAATGAAGTCCTCAGTCGGCGCAAGCTGTACAACCGGATATCGATCGCCGGGGCAGCGTTGGCAGGGGTCGTGGTGAGCGTGCCGATCGTCGGCTATCTGCTCAGCCCCTTTATCGACAAGCAGGAACGCGTCTGGCAGGACGTCGGGGCGGTCGACGACTTCGAGATCAACAAGACGGTCCAGGTGAACCTGCAGGATCCGTCGCCCCTTCCCTGGGCCGGAGAGACCGCGCTGACCTCGGCCTGGCTACGGCGAAGCACCAGCGGCTTCATCGCCTTCTCCGTCCACTGCACCCATCTCGGATGTCCGGTGAACTGGAACCAGGGTGGCCAGCTCTTTCTCTGCCCCTGCCACGGCGGCGTCTTCAATGCAGAGGGTCAGCCAGCCGGCGGACCTCCGCAGCATCCGCTGCAGCGTCACGACGTCCGGGTCACCGGCAGCCGCGTCGAGATCCGGCCGGTGCCGTTGCGGGTGGGAGGTTGAGCATGACGAACGATTCCACCGGTCACATCCGCTCCACGGACGAGCGCGACCACGCCACCGATGCGATGACGGAGGCCGCCGAGACCCTGCTAGCCAATCAGGACATCCCGGACGACGAGAAGCTCGCTGCCCAGATGACCCCGAAGAATCCGCTCGCCAAGGCAGGTGTGGCGACCTTCGACTGGCTGGACGACCGCCTGGGCATCCGCGCGATCCTCTGGCCGCTGGCCACCCACCATTCGCCGAAGGTGAACTGGTGGTACGTGCTCGGCAGCGCGACTCTGATCGCCTTCGTGATGCAGGTGCTCACGGGCGTGGCGCTGGCCTTCACCTACGTCCCTTCGCCGAACAACGCCTACCAGAGCCTCCAGTGGATCACCGACCAGGCCACGCTGGGCAGCGTGGTGCGCGGCATCCACTACTGGGGCGCGACGGCGATGGTGCTGCTCGTCTTCGCGCACATGTGCCAGGTCTTCGCATTCGGGTCGTTCAAGTTCCCGCGCGAACTGAACTGGCTGAGCGGCGTCGTCCTGCTTGGCCTCACGATCGGGCTCGCCTTCACCGGCCAGCTCCTGCGCTGGGACCAGGATGCCTACTGGGCTGTCTACGTCATGGCCGAGCAGGTGGCGCGCGTGCCGTTTGTCGGTAACTGGCTGATGCAGATCATCATCGCGGGCGACACCGTCGGCGGCAACACACTCACCCGCTTTTACGCGACGCATGTCTTCCTGCTGCCGGCGCTCACCTTCATGCTGATCGGCGCCCATCTCTACCTGGTCCTCAAGAACGGCATCTCGGAAATGCCGGAGGTTGGCAAGAAGGTCGATCCGAAGACCTATCGCGAGGAATACCACAAGCTGCTGGAGGAGGACGGCGAACCGTTCTGGCCGGACAGTGCCTGGAAGGATGTCGTCTTCGCGCTTGCGGTCGGCGCCATCGTCCTCGGGCTGGCAATCTGGCAGGGGCCGAAGGCGCTTGGCGAGATCGCCGACCCGACCGTCCTGCAGGCGCATCCGCGGCCGGACTGGTACTTCCTGTCCCTCTTCGCCGTGCTGGCCCTGATGCCGGCCGGATTGGAAGACACCCTGATCATCGTTGGGCCGCTCGTGATGGGCTTCGCGCTGATCGTGGTGCCGTTCATCGCGAACAAGGGCGAGCGCCACTGGCGACGGCGCCCGTGGGCCATTGGCATCATCGCCTTCACCGTCGTCGCGCTGGTCGTCCTGACCGTCTACGGCGATCGTGGGTCGTGGTCGCCGAACCTGCATCCGAACCCACTCTCGGACGAGGTCATCGCCCGGGCGGACGCCGCTGGCCTCTCTGAAGGCGCCGAGATCTTCGAGAACAATGCGTGCATCAACTGTCACCGCATCGGCGATTCGGGAGGCACGAAGGGACCCGAACTCACGTATATCGGTGACGATCTGACACAGGAACAGCTCACCTGGCGCATCCTGAACGGCGGTAACGGCATGCCCGCCTACGGCACGACACTGACCACGGAAGAGACGAATCAGGTCGTCCAGTTCCTGCTCCAGCAGACCCGGGAACGGGAATCTCCCGAGGGAACGCCCGAAACGGCGCCCTAGCGCACGCATGCACGAGCTATCCGGCAATGTCGTTGCATTCGACACAGACGAGGAATCCCGCGAACGTTCGCGGGATTCCTCGTCTTTTCCCGATGCGAAACCAAACCGGCTCCCCACGCGTCACATTGACATGGCGGCACGAACCGCCTACTATCGATGAGGCAGACGTGTTGCCGTACGTACACTTTCGCCCCGAACACTGTTGAGGGACGGTCGAGGGCGCGCGACCCGCGCGAGCGCGAAAGACTGCAGGACGCAATCCGGCCAAGATTGGTTTCCGGGGTGATGCGCCTGCGATCCATCTGGGGAGAATGGGGACCATGACCGAAAACGAGCGGCGGGCTCAGGATGTGTTGACGCGCGAGGATCTGGTGCTTCGTGGGGTGGCCGCCGTCGGCCTGATCGCGATGGCGCTGCTGATTCTGCTGGTGGTCTTCCCCTAGCCGCATCATCGCTCTCGACAACGAAAAACGACCGGGATAGTTCGCCGCCTGGCGAGCCATCCCGGTCGTTTTCTCTTCCTGCACGACGCCATCGGGGTACGATTCGCGGCAACGATCGCCGTTGCTGCCGCCTCCGAAGGGATCATGCTCGTGACCGCATCCTCATCCACGCCAAAGCCAACCGTCGACCCGCGCGACTTCCGCGTCGAGCCAGGCTCGACCGTCACGCTCGCCAAGCTGCCAACGAGACAATCCGGCGACTTCTCCTCGCGCGACGATGCGCACGCCGAACTCAGGTATCACCGCGATCGGATCATCGCGCTGCAGGAACGGCTTTGGGCAGAGCACAAGCAATCGCTGCTGGTGGTGCTTCAGGCAACCGACACTGGCGGCAAGGACGGCACGATCGGCCACGTCTTCGACGGGGTGAACCCGCAGGGAGTGTTCGTCACGCCGTTCAAGCAGCCGACGCCCGAGGATCTGGACCACGACTATCTGTGGCGCATTCACCGGCACACCCCGGCGAAAGGTGAGCTTGCGATCTTCAACCGCTCGCACTACGAGGATGTCCTCGTCGTCCGGGTTCACGACCTCGTGCCGAAAGCGGTCTGGAAACAGCGCTACGCCCAGATCAACGCATTCGAGGAACTCCTGACCGAAAGCGGGACAACGATCGTCAAGCTCTTCCTGCATATCTCGAAGGATGAGCAAAAGGAGCGCCTGCAAGCCCGCCTGGACGACCCGGACAAGCGCTGGAAGTTCAACCCGGGCGACCTCGCCGACCGTGAGAAATGGGACGATTTCCAGGATGCCTATCAGGACATGCTGGAAAAATGTTCGACGGACCATGCGCCGTGGTACGTGATTCCGGCCGACCGCAAGTGGTATCGCAACGTCGTAGTCGCGGCAATCGTAGCGGATGCCCTCGAGCGCATGGACCCACAATTCCCCAGCGAAGCCGAAGGACTCGACGATATCGTCATCCCGGACTGACCAGCTCATCCTTCTGGTGCATACCCATTGTGAGGCATCCCCGATGACATCGACCGCCCTGATTTCGGACATTCACGGCAATGCCTGGGCTCTCGATCGCGTGCTTCGGGAGATCGATCGGATCGGGGTCGAACGGATCGTGTGTCTCGGCGATATCGCCGTGCTCGGCCCCAATCCCTCAGAAACAACATCGCGCGTCCGGGAGCTTGCTGCTGTCACGGTTCGAGGAAATGTCGATGCCTGGCTCGATCCTTCGATAGCACCGGAGATCGCCGCACCGCCGAGCGAAGCTGGGTCGAAGGCAATGGTGGCGTGGGCACGATCCCGGCTCTCGCCCGGGGACATGCATTGGCTGACGAACCTGCCCATGAACGCAACGCTCGACCTGGGAGCCGGCTATGCCTTGCACGCGTTTCACGGAACGCCATCGTCGTGCGATGGGGTGATCTCCGCAACGACAACCAATCACGAGCTCGCCGAGGCGTTCGTCATCACGAATGGATTTGCGTCGGTCATTGCCGGAGGGCACACGCATGTCCCACTGCTACGCTGGCACGCACACGGAGTCGTAGTCAATCCGGGAAGCGTGGGACTACCGGGTGTCGGGCCTGGTGCGCCCGGTCTCCATCGGAATCGTGACGTCGATTGGGCAGACTTTGCCATCATCACCATCGGGGACTCAGCGCATCCGGCCATCACGTTCCATCGCATCGCGCTGGATGTCAACGCCATGATCGAGGACGCCCGCACGACTGATATGCCCGAGTTCGCCTGGTGGGCGGCGCGATGGCGATCGACAGCATCGTTCTCGAAGACGGTGACTGGCTCAGGGGCATGAGAGAGAAGATCGCCTTCGCGCTCAGGCGCACGCAGAGACGGTCACCATCTCCCCAGGAAATAGCCGTCCGGCACGGTCGCTACACCTTCATCCAGGGAACACCGGAGTCAACACGGCCGTCTCCTCGGTAGGTAAGCACCAGCCCCTATCCGGAGCGCCCCTGCCGGTCACCGGATACGAGAGGAGGTTCGTCCGTGCCCACGTGCTCTCGCCGCCGCTTCCTGCACGGCTCACTCGCTGCCATCGCCACCCTTGCCACGTTCCCCCTGGCAGGGCGCGACGACGACATCGAACCGATCCGCCCTTCCCTCCACGCCCTGGCTGAACTGGCGCCGCAACGCACCGGGAACCTTTCCGGCGAGGGGTTCCCGATCACCAGCTTTGCCGATCTCGCACTCGCCCGGACGTTCGTCAATGCAGAGGCCACGTCTGCAGACCTCAAGGACGCACTTCCGCACCTCGACACTATCATCCCAAGCGTACTGACGTGGGAACTGGCGCCACGCGGCTGGACTGGCCTGTTCGGCATCGATCCGGAGGAGATCGACGCGGCACTGGCACAGCCAGTCGGGAATGACACCCTGCATCTGCTCAAGGGACGGTTCGATGTCGCCGCGGTGAAAGCACGCTGGATGGAGAACGGATACGGCGAAACGGAGGACGGCTCACGCGTCTGGACGTTCCCCGGCACGGACGATGCCTGGAACGCCATGCTCGATCGTGTTGGACTCACCTCATCCCTGGCGCGCGCGAGCAGGACGCTGGCGCTCCCATACGACGATGTCGTGGCGTTCGGGGATGCCAATGTGCTTGCCCGCACTGTGGCCGTCACCAGGAAGGACGACAAGGACATGACCTACGACGGACCGCCAAGGCGGTTCGTCCGCACAGACATCGAGGGGGTTGGCGAGGCGGTGATGATTCCCGCCAAGGTCATGTTCGCACCGGGCATCACCATTCCTGCAAGCTCGCCCACGAACCAGCGGACCGATGCTACAGCCATCCCCGAAGATGTCGCGAGATCCTGGGTGCGTGGGGCGATGATGGCCACAACACCCGGCGCGCCATATGCGTTGGAGTCGCCGATGCCACTACCGAGCGATCCCGCCACGTACGTTGTCGTCGTGGACCTGACCGACGATGCCGACGCGCAGACGTATCTGAACCAGACCGTTTCGCAATTCGAGCAACAGCAAAGCGTGGTCTGGAAGGAGCCCCTCTCGACATTCCTCGACCTGCAATCAGCCGAGGTCGAACCAATTGGGACGGTCCGCCTCACGTTCCGGCAGCGCGGCGAGAAACGCTACGACCTGATCGACATGCTCAACGCATACGACCTGTCGTTTCTTGCATACCCAGGAAATGGATCACCGTAATTCCGTATGGGCACACGTTCAGGAGTGACGATAGACTGCCCTCCATCGTGGATGCCCGTTGGACGACAGCGCCTCGATAGAGGCCACCGTGAGACCGACCTGCGTGAAGCCATCCATCTCTTCGCGCGTCAGCGGCCAGGGCGGTCCCGCAACCGGCTGGCCGGGAACCGCCCGGTTCGCCAGCACCAGCAGCATCCCGCCCGGCGCAAGAAGGCGGGCGACCGCCGTGACAGCAGCAGGACGGATGTCGGCGGGAAGCGCCTGGAGCGTCTGATTCTCCACAACCAGGTCGAACCCTCCAAGCCACTCGTCCGGCGGGGAAAAGAGATCGGCGACCCGATACTGCACCCGGCTCTCCGGAAACCGCTCCTGCGCCATTCGGATCGCGGTCGGCGCAATGTCGAACGCTATCACTTCGAATCCACGCGCCACGACGAACTCGGCGTCATCGCCGGTACCACAGCCAACGACAATGGCACGCTTCCCGTCGCCGCCGATCTGCGCGCGTTCGCTCCACTCGACCAGATGACGATGCGGAGCGCCACGATCCCACGGGACCCGAACATCACGCCCGGCCGCCGCATCGTAAACCTGCTCGAACCACGCAAGCGACGTATCGGTACGATCGCCACCGACAAACAGACCTGAAAACGGGGCTCGCGGATCACCATCGGTCATCGCTCAATTCCTCCCGGCTTCCTGCCACGAATGCAGGCCTGGCGCTGCATACCGGACGGTCAGGCAGGAACCATTCCTCCGCCGCAGGCGTCATCACATCGGAGAAATGCTCCACAACGCAGAGTGAAAGACCTGTCACGAGGCAATCCACATGATCGATCGCACCATCACCTGGTTTCGAACGTTCCCCCCTGCCCTGAAAGCCATCACGCTTTGGGCCCTGGTCGCGGGACTCGCCAGCATCGGGATGAATCTGAGCGCGGCACTCGACGGCGAAGTCCACGGATACACCCGGATCGGCTTGGGGATCGTCGGGGTCCTCGGATCGCTGGCAATCCTCTCGGGCCGGGAGCGCTATACGACAGGAATGGCTCTCCTGATCGGCTGGTCGTTGCTCCAGCTCCCATTCGTATCAAGCCAGGTCGATGGGAACCTGACCAAACAGCTCGTAGACGGCCTGCTCGGCGTATCCCGAAGCGTGACCGTCAACGGCGTGGTCACCGAGTATTCGGCGACCGGCCTCAATATGGTGGGCATCCTCGCCACAATCGTCGCCTTCGCGGCAAAACGCAACGAGGGCTTCATCCACCGAACCGAACCGGCGCCTCCAGTCAATCCTTGACGGAGACCTGGACCTCGTCACCAACGATACGAACTGCGTATTTCTCGATCGCGACGACGACCGGGAAGGAGGCCGGTTCGCCGGTCCGGATGTTGAACGCTCCGCCGTGCAGCGGGCACTCGATCTCGTCGCCGACGATCTCGCCGTCCGCGAGGGAGGCTTCCTCGTGGGTGCAGATGTCGTTGAGCGCATGCAGTTCGCCATCGAGATTGATGAGGCAAACCGGCTCCTCGTCAACTTCTACGTACATCAATTCTCCCGGTTCCAGATAGCCGTTCTTCGCCACCGTGACCCAATGCTTCGCCATATCTCGTTCCTCTGGTCGGGACAGCGTGCCCGCTCCGCCGTCCAAAGCGGACGACTCTTGACCGTATTGAAGGGGATGCTCGCGTCACGACACGCGACGACAGAGGAGATCCCCGATGGATGGTACCCACACCCCGGACATGGAACCAGCGATCGTCGAACTACGCCAGTATCGAACGGTACCAGGACGCCGCGACGACCTGATCGCCCTCTTCGAACGGGAATTCGTTCGCGAGCAACAACGCCTCGGCATCGTGTTGCTCGGATGGTTTCGCGAGCCAGGCGATCCGGACCGTTTCACCTGGCTCCGGGGCTTTTCCGATTACGAGGCCCGTGGCAACGCGACCCGGGACTTCTACGATGGCGCCGTGTGGCAGCGCTTCCGCAATGAGGCAAACGCCAGCCTGGACGACAGCGACGACGTCTTCATGCTGCAAGCCGCCTGGCCCAATTCCGGGATGTCCATCCCGAAACGCCCCATCGCCAGGGCGACAGATGCCACCAGCTCCTACGCCGATCTCGTCATCGCCCACATCGCGCCGCAACATGCGCCAGAAGTCATCGAAGACCTTCGCAGCTGGTCGGAGGGCGGGATTCCCGGTGCAGGCTTCTATGTCACGCTTCAACGGGCGAACAACTACCCACGTCTCCCGATCCACGAGGATGTCTTCGTCATCGTGGGTATTGTTCCCTCACATCGAACCGACGGTCGTGCGCTCGCAAGCGAAATGGGCGAGCGCCTCCAGCGCTGGCTGACCCAGCCATTGGAAGCGCGCCGGCTCCAGATCGCTGGCCCGGCATGACGATACGCCTCATGGCTTGCTCAGACACCGTCGAACTCGGCATCGACGTGATCGACGCCGTAGATGCCGGCCTTCAACACCTTCAGTCCCAGCAGCGCGCACTTGATGCGCGCGGGGCTGATGGGAATGCCGATCTCGTCCAGCAGCTCGTCCTTCCCGATCGCCTTCACCTCGTCGAGCGTCTTCCCTTCCACCATCTCCGTGAGGATTGACGCCGAGGCCTGGCTGACCGCGCAACCACGCCCGCTGAACTTGATGTCGGCGATCCGGTTGTCCTTGACGCGAACATCGATGCGAACCTCGTCACCACACAGCGGATTCACATCCTCGTAGGAGAAGTCCGCCGGGTCGAGCGTGCCACGATTCTTCGGATGATGGTAATGCTCCAGGATGATCTCGCGATAGATGCTGTCCTCGCCGCCATCGGCGCTGCCGAATCCCATGCTTGCCACTCGTCTGCTCTCAATCCCTGCGACACGTCATTGTGCCTATTGACCGGTCTCGACCACCTCGGATTGTGGAACAGCCCAGGTCTCGACACCGTTCCAGAAGCCGCCGCCATTCATCGTCCTGATCGCGTGATGAAGCCCCTCCACCAGGCGATCGACATCGTCACGGTCATTGTAGAGGTAGAAGCTCGCGCGGGTCGTCGCCATCACGTCGAGCGCGCGCATCGCCGGCTGCGCGCAGTGATGCCCGGCGCGAACGGCGATGTTCTGCTCGTTCAGCAGCGTCGCGACATCGTGCGGATGGATGTCTCCCAGACCGAACGAGATGACACCCGACCGATGATCCATCTCCGTAGGACCGTAGATCGTCAGGTCCGGCACATCCCGCAGCCGCTCGACCGCATAAGCGCCAATCTCCCGCGCGTGCGCCCAGACAGCGTCCATGCCCAGAGTTTCCAGGTAGTCGACCGCCTTCGTCAGCGCGATCGCATCACCGACGGAGGGCGTACCGGCCTCGAACTTCGCCGGCACATCGGCCCACGTCGTATGCGTCAGCTCGACCTTGCGGATCATGCTGCCGCCACCCTGATACGGCGGCATCGCATCGAGCAACGCCTTCTTGCCGTAAAGCACGCCAGACCCCATCGGCCCCAGCATCTTGTGGCCAGAGAAGGCGAGGAAGTCGCAGTCGAGATCCTGCACGTCGATAGGCATGTGAGGGACGCTCTGCGCGCCATCCAGAACGACGACTGCACCCGCCGCGTGCGCCTCGGCAATCAGCTCCTTCACCGGGTTGACCGTCCCCAGCGCATTCCCGACGTGGGTCAGCGCCAGCACCTTCGGCTCCTGCGCCATCAGGGCCGTAAATGCCTTCCGGTCGAGGAGACCGTCCGGTGTCATCGGCACCCAGGCGATGCGGGCGTCAGTCTGCTCCGCGATCAATTGCCACGGAATGATGTTGCTGTGATGCTCCATCTCCGTATAGACGATCAGGTCGCCGGGTTTCAGGTTGGCGCGTCCCCAGCTGCTGGCGATGAGGTTCAGGCCTTCGGTGGTACCACGCACGAAGACGCATTCACGCGGCGACTTCGCGTTGATGAACCGCGCGATCCGCTTCCGCGCCGCCTCGTACTGCGCGGTCGCGATCTCGGAGAGGTGGTAAACGCCGCGGTGGATGTTCGCGTTGCTCGTCTCGTAATAGTCGCGCAGGGCGTCGATCACGGCCTGCGGCTTCTGGCTGCTGGCGGCGCTGTCGAGGAAGGTCAGCGGGCGCTCGCCAACGACCGCATTCCGGAAGATCGGAAAATCGTTCCGGAGCGCCGCGCCGTCGATGGAGGCCGTCTTCATGGCGACACCCATGCTGTTCGATTCACCGATGCCCGTGGTCATGCCTGTCGTCCTTGAATGAAGAAGCGGGTCGGCGGCATGTCGCCCTCCCGCGTCGAGGATCGTTTGGGGATTGTGTTCGCAAAAACGCACAAGTAGGGGCGAAACACCAGCTGGTG
>JASGDN010000090.1:0-69462 GCA_049841275.1 Thermomicrobiales bacterium | reverse complement strand
GTTGAACCGGTATCGGCGGCTGACCATTCGGTACGAACGTCGCGTCGACATCCATCAGGCCTTCACCACGCTCGGTTGCTGCCTCATCTGCTTCAACGCCATCACCCGGTTGTGTTAGGCACTCTTAAGGTGTCGAATCCAGAGGCATGAGTCCTTGCCATGATGGCGTCCCCCCCGGCGAACTTCTCTTGTCGACGTGCTTGATCGAGACGATCATACGACGGCGATTCCGGGAATTCAACGGCGCATCACAAACGGAAGCCTCAGTACGTTCTCAGAAGTAGAGGATCCTCGACCTTGGCCCGGTCGATTGATATTCATTGTGGGGGAGCCCTCTCGATACAGAGGTGTTCCATGCCACGGCGATTTTCTCGTTGGGCAGTGAACGGGCTGTTGGCGTTCGGCTTCGCGCTGCCGGCATTTCCAACGGTAGAGTCCGTCTCAGGAGGAGGTTCCAATATCAGGCCCTGACAGTTGACGAATCGCGTTATCGTATCGTGATAGGAGTCAACGATGTCTTCACGAATCGCTCGCGTCATCGCGGTTGTCGCATTGGCCGGTGTGTTGCTCGCACCAACCGAATCCGCGCTCGCCTATCCCACTCCGCCGGAAGGCACTGGAGGCAATATCGGTTATTCCTGGACGTGGTTTGGCTACAAGCGGCAGATCACCAATAGTGCTGCCCCCGGGCCGGCCATCGCGTTCTATTACAGTGGAGGACCTTCCGGCCTGACGATGGGTCCCTGGAACTGCATGAACAATAACCTCTTGTGGGGGTTCAACACTCAAGCCGTCGGCGTGTGGAACTACGTCGCCGATGGGTTGGGCGACGGCCAGGTCTTCTGCATGGCCGTCCGTGCGGACTATTCCGGGTATTTCGGCGGGACACTGGACTGGGATTAGCGTTGAGGCCTGCTTGGGAGAGGGAGCCGCAGTCTGCGGCTCCCTCTCCCATACGGAGGTGTATGGTCATGCTGCGTCAGCGTTCGTCCATGATGTATCTGTTGGTGGTGGCATTGCTTATCCTTGGCTTTGGGAGCGGGTGCGATAGTTCTGGTACCAAGACTGCCACCGACACATCTACGGGGCGCCGACAAGGTCCCCCCACGAACGTCAGTATGGAACCGACAACGACCTCGTCGGAGTTTGACAAGGATGGAGATGGGTTTCTCACGTTCGACGAACTTCGTGCCGCTGTTGCAGCTGCAATTCCGCAATATCAATGGCCCGTCCACTACAATGTGACAGTTGATCTTGTTGTACCGGAAAAGTCTGGGGGGCGATCGATGACGGGCGATCGCTTTGAGAATGGCATGGAGTTCACTCTCTTGGACGGTCGAAATCAATGCGCGTGGATGAAGACATGGCTGGATGCCCGTGCAGCAGGCAACGCCCCGATGGAGGCCCAAGCCCTCGATATGCTGGTCAACGTCGTGCCGCACAATCCGGGTGTCAATGAAAATGGCACGCCGCTGCCCGAAGTCCAACGCGCTCAGCTTGGTGACCCCAGTCTTATCCAGCGCTTCGTCACGCTCAATTGCGCAGGAATCGTGTTCGTGGATGGGGTTGCCGCGACGCCGTCGCCACGTCCTTGAATTCGCGTTTTTTGAGCGAAGAGGTTGGGTTGTCGGAAGGGAACGCCGTTGAGAACCGCAACGTTTGGACGGTATCTCATTCTACTCATGCTCTGGATCGGGGCCACCGTGGGCATCGCGTTCCTGGTCGCGCGGGCGGCGACGCACGAGTCGGCAGCCGACCTCACCGCGCCGCAACCGGTGATCGGCACCAGCCAGCGGGCAACGGTTTCACTCGCCGCGACCATGATCGCCCCGGTGGTGGGCGCCGATGGCACCGTGGTGCAAGGACCAGATGGCTTCCTGCTGGAAGCCCCGGTCTCCACCGACGATCTCGCCTACCGGTTGCTCGATGCGCCGGTCGGGGTGAAAGCCCTGATCAAGGGCGGTCCCGCCGGGTTCGACTGCGCCTGGGCGGGACTGGGCCAACCCGGCGACTTGCCTGCTCCCGTTGCGACACCGGTCGCATTCACCTTCAGCCTCCTCGCCGGGGGCGATCAGGCACCCGCGAACTCGTCCGCTGCGTCCAGTTCGGGTTCCGGTAGCGGTCCGAACGTCGTCATGCGCTGCGCGATCCCGGCCGATGTGCGAGTGATCGCCGGACTGCGGGGAACGATGGTGCTCCAGATGGCAAAACCGGTCACGGCGCAGGCACTGCCCGTCTCCGCGGTGCTTGGCACTTCGGGACAGGGCCAGGTCATCGTGATGCATGACGATGGCACAACGGAAGTCCGTACCGTCCAGCTTGGGGTCAGCGATATCTACAACGTCCAGATCACCGGCGGGTTGGAACCGACCGACAAGGTGATGCTGAACCCGGTGCAGGAGGACTTCTCCGAGGCGGGCGCATGATGAGCGATGCCCCAGCCCTCCTCGAACTCCAGGAGGTCACGAAGCGGTTTCGTCTCCCGGACGGCACGGATCTGTCCGTGTTGCGCGGGATCGACCTGACCGTGGAGCCGGGATCGGTGACGGCCATCATCGGCCGTTCGGGATCGGGGAAGTCGACGTTGCTGAACGTGCTGGGGTTGCTCGATGCTCCAAGTTCCGGCACGTTTCGCTGCAACGGTATCGATGCCACGGCAATGAACGATGCGCAACGGTCTCGCCTGCGCGGATCATTTCTCGGATTCGTCTTTCAGCAGTTCTTCCTGCTCGACCGGCGCACAGCCTTGGAGAATGTGGCAGAACCGATGCTGTTCGGATCGCGAGCCGATCTCCGGAAACGGTTCGACCGGGCACAGGAGTTATTGGACCTGGTTGGCCTCACCGATCGAGCGCAATCGATGCCGCATCTGCTCAGCGGCGGTGAACAGCAACGCGTGGCTATCGCGCGGGCGTTGATGCGGAGTCCTCGGGTGGTGCTGGCCGACGAACCGACAGGTGCCCTCGATGAGACCACTGGCGAGCGGGTGCTCGATCTGCTGATGACGTTGGTGCGGGAGGTCGGGGTCGCCCTGATCCTGGTCACGCACGATCGGGACGTGGCGCGGCGTGCTGGCCGCATCCTCACGTTGCATGAGGGGCGGTTGCACCAGGACGACGGGAAGGAGGCGGCATGACCAGCCTGATCGGAAGCCTGATCGCGGCGTGGCTGGATATCCGTTCGCGCCCATTACGGACCTTGGCGGCGATTGCGGGGATGGTTGCCGCCGTCGTCGCCGTCGTGCTGGTAAACGCCGCCAGCGTGCTCAGTCATGACGCGAACAACACCTATCTCGCCCGGCAGTACGGCTTGCCCATCACGGCGAGCATCAGCTCCGCGTCTGGTGCCCCGACCGTCGAACAGGCACTCGCCTTCGAGCAGATGATGCGGGCGAACGGCATCACGGCATTCAGCCGGGATTTCAACCTCAGTGGCCAGGTGACCTACCGGGGACAGCCGGTATTCCATGCTTTCCGCTGGGTGTCCTCAGCCTACCAGGATGTGCGGATCGTGGATCTGGTGGCCGGGTCCTGGCCGACCGATACGGCACATTCCGATCAGGCGTTGCACGCCGTGATCGTTGAGGGACAGGCCCAGCAGCTGCTCGGCATCTCCGATCAGGCCGCAGTAGGGACGACGCTCGGATTTGCTCCCATGCTGGGGGGGACGACGGCATTCGACGGGAAGACGACCTCCTTGCGCCCTGTCATCATCGATGGTGTGGTGAAAGGGAACTCGAGCGCGTTCATGGCGGAGGCTGGGCCGCTTATCCTTGTTTCTGACATAGACAGCCACGATCTGCTACTCGCTACAGGAAGTTATCTCTGGCAAGCGCGGATCAACCCGGAGGATTTCACGCGGTTGCAGCAGCTGGTGGCTTCGTTCAAGGATGCAAATGGGTCACCCTTGCTGACGGCCCGCCGCCTGGATTCAAGCGATACGGTGGCGCCGGTGCTCAACCAGCAGGATGTGACGGCGCGGGTGGTCTCCATCGTGGCGCTGACGATCGGGGGACTAGGCATCTTCGGGGTTGGCCTGGCGGGCGTCCGGGAGCGCAGTAAGGATTTCGGGTTGCGGCGGGCGTTGGGGGCGAACCGGTTGCGGGTGTTCGGCGACGTGATCATCCAGACGCTCCTGGAAGTGCTGCTGGCGGCGCTGGTGGCGATCCCGCTGGCAGCAATCCTGCTGGATGTGTTTGCGCGAGATCTGGTGTTGTCGACGTTGCCGATACCGCCGTCGACGACGCTCCCGATGCAGAGCGCACTGCTTGGTCTGGCCGGAGCACTGGTGGTGGGGCTGGTGGCCGGGTTGCTTCCCGCCATCCAGGCAGCCCGGTCGAGTGTCGTGCAGGCGTTGCGGGGCTAGGGGTGAAAGAACGTGCCGAGAACGATGCGACCGGCGAGGAGCGATCGCCGGTCGCACGATGGAGATGGGATGCGTCAGGCGACGTTGGCCGCGGCCGCTTCCCGGATCTCGCCGGTGGACGAGATGCCGCTCTCGCCGCCGCCGCTGCGCGCGAGGCCGTAGTACTTCGCCTCCGGGTGGTGGACGACGATCGCGGCGGTCGTCTGCTCCGGCGAGAACTGGAAGCCCTCCGTCAACTCGATGCCGACACTGCTGAAATCGAGGAGCCGGTCGACCAGCTCGTGCTGGGCGAGATCCGGGATGGACGGGTAGCCCCACGAGTAGCGCTTGCCGCCTTCCTCGCCGATCCCGAGCGCCGCGCGAACCCGCTGGTGGACCATCTCGGCCAGGGCCTCCGCGCTGGAGACGCTCAGGCCGTGGCTGTAGAAGCTCTCCGAGTAATCGCCGCGGGCCTGCGTCTCCTCCGTGCGCTGGGTCGCCTCCTTGCCCATCGTCACGATCTGGAAGACCACCACATCCTTGATGCCCGATTCGACCGGCTGGAAGTAGTCGGCCAGGCAGAGACGTTCGCGGGCCGGCTGGCGCGGGAAGTCGAAGCGCAGCAGCTCCTTGTCGTGGTCTTCCGGGTCGAAGATGATCAGGTCGTTGCCCTGCGCGTTTGCCGGGAAGTAGCCGTAGCGGACGCGCGGGTTGAGCCAGCCCGTCGCCTTCGCGTCCTCCTCCAGCTGGTGGAGGCGCGGCAGGAACTCGTCGCGCTGCATGGCCTCCCAGGCCTCACCCTTCAGCCCCTTGCCGCCCCAGTGGAGGCGGAAGAGCGTCTGCAGGTCGAGGTGCGGCCAGACATCGTCCAGCGTGAAGTCCGTCATCTCGCGGACGCCCCAGAAGGGCGGGGTCGGCGGGGTCACGAGCGACGTGTTCGAGCGGGTGGTGTCGGCCGACTTCGCCGGGACGGAGAAGGACTCGCGCGAGGGCTTGCCGAGGGTGTTTAGCGCAGCGGCGAGGTTCTCCTCGATCAGGCGCTTGCGCTCATCGATGTTGACGATCTTGTCCATCAGCGCCAGCCCCTCGAAGGCGTCCTTCGCATAGAAGACGCCGGCGGGGTAGGGCGTGTCCTCTTCCACGAACAGGGAGCGGTGGGCGTAGGGGCGGTTGATCGCCGCGCCGCCGATCATCACCGGGAAGCTGAGCCCCTGGTGATGGAGCTCCTTCACGCAGAGCGGCATCTGCTTGCTGGTGGAGACGAGCAGCGCGGAGAGGCCGATCGCGTCCGCCTTCACCTCGACGGCCTTGTCGATGATCGTGCTGATCGGCACCTGCTTGCCGAGGTCGTGTACGGTGTAGCCATTGTTGGAGAGGATCGTGTTGACCAAGTTCTTGCCGATGTCGTGGACATCGCCATAGACCGTCGCCAGCACGACATGGCCCTTGGTGGAGCCTTCCACCTTCTCCAGGTAGTTCTCCAGCTGGGAGACGGCCTTCTTCATCGCCTCCGCCGATTGGAGGACGAAGGGGAGGATCAGCTCGCCGGCGCCGAACTTGTCGCCGACCTCCTTCATCGCGGGCAGGAGGACGTTGTTCAGGATCTCCACGGCATCGCCGTTCTCGGCGACCGCCTCATCGATGTCGGCCTCGATCCCGTCCTTCTTGCGGAAGACGATTCGGAAGTGGAGGCGCTCGCGGACATTCATCCCGGCCATCGGATCGATGGCGGAGCTGGAGTCCTCGGTCTTGCCCTCGTAGAACTCGATGATCCGCTGCAGCGCATCCGGTCGCCGGTTCAGGACGAGATCCTCGGCCAGGTCGCGCTCCTCCTGCGGGATCTCCGCGAAGGGGACGACGTGCGAGGGATGGATGATGGCGAGGTCCAGCCCGGCCTTGATCGCGTGATAGAGGAAGACGGCGTTGACGACCTTGCGAGCGGCGGGATTGATGCCGAAGGAGACGTTCGAGACGCCGAGCACGCTCATCACGCCCGGCATCGCCTCCTCGATCATGCGGATGCCCTCGATCGTCTCGATCGCGGAGTTCACCAGCTCGGGATCGCCGGTGGTGAGCGGGAAGGTGAGGGCGTCGAAGATCAGGTCCTCCGGCGCGAGCCCGTATTCGCCGGTGACGATGTCGTGGATCTTCTGGGCGACCTCCAGCTTGCGTTCGCGCGTCTTCGCCATGCCGTCCTCGTCGATGGTGAGGGCGACGAGGGCGGAGCCGTGGGCCTGGGCGAGCGGGAGGATATCCTCGATCCGCTTGCGGCCGTTCTCCATGTTGATCGAGTTGATGATGGCGCGGCCAGGATACTGCTCCAGCGCGTCCTGGACGACATCGGCCTCTGTGGAGTCGATGACGAGCGGGCCATCGACCGTGAGCGCGAGCTTCTTGACGAGCCGGCGCATCACGTCCTTCTCGTTCGTCAGCTCGGTGAGGGCGACGCAGACATCGAGCGTGTGCGCGCCCTCCTCCATCTGGCTGGTCGCGACCTCCAGCACGCCATCGAGGTCGTCGGCAAGGACAAGGCGCTTCACCTTGCGGGAGCCGAGGGTGTTCACGCGCTCGCCGATGATGGTGGGGGCGGGGTCCTGCTGGAGGTCGACCGCCTTGATCATGCTGGCGACCTGCGGCAGCGGCTTGATGGGCCGGGCCACGACCGGCTTCGTCTCGACCTCGCGGATGGTGGCCAAGAGGTGATCCGGCGTGGTGCCGCAGCAGCCGCCGACGATGTTCACGCCGAAGTCCTCGACCATCTCGCGGAGGCCACGCGCCATCGGTTCCGGCTCCATCGGGAAGACGGCGAGCCCGTTGACGTTGATGGGGATGCCGGCGTTCGGGATGATCGAGACGGGGCGGGTGCTGTACTCGCCGAGGTAGCGGGCGGGCTCGCGCATGTAGTCGGGGCCGGTGGAGCAATTGAGGCCGATGATGTCCACGGGCTGGTGTTCGAGGATGTTCAGTGCGGCGGCGATGTCGGTGCCGAGGAGCATGCGCCCGGAGGTATCGAGCGTGACGGAGGCCTGGATCGGCAGGCGGCGGCCCTTCTCGCGGAAGACGAGCTGCGCGGCGTGGATGGCGGCCTTCAGTTCGAGGATGTCCTGCACGGTCTCGATGATGAGGACGTCGGAGCCGCCATCCACGAGGCCCTTGATCTGCTCGGTGAAGAGGTCGCGGACCTCGGTGAAGCGGTGATTGCCGAGCATGGGGTCTTCGGACGCGGGCAGGAGGCCGGTGGGGCCGATGGACCCGGCGACGAAGCGGGGCTTCTTCGCGGTGCTGTACTGGTCGGCCACGCGGCGGGCGAGGGCGGCGGCGTTGTAGTTCAGGTTGTAGGTCTGGTCGCCGAGGCCATATTCCTCGGCCTTGATCCAGCTGGAACCGAAGGTGTCGGTTTCCAAGACATCGCAGCCGACTTCGAGGAAGGAGGCGTGGATCTGCTCGATGATCTCGGGGCGGACGGTGGCGAGGTAGTCGTTGAAGCCCTCCTTGCCGCCGTAGTCCTCCGCGGTGAGCTGCATGTTGAGGATGGTGGCGCCCATCGAGCCGTCGTAGACGACGGTGCGGGAGCGGACGGCCTCCAGGTAGAGGTCGGGTTTCGCGGAGGCAGCTGGGGATCCGAGGGGGATTCCGGAGAGGGCGTGGGGACGGACGAGAGAATGAATGGCAGGGGATGACGACATGGGCGAGCGTTCTCCTTGGGCGACTGCCGGGATAGCATCACACGCGCAGCGATAGGTTGTCCGGATATTGTACAGAATGTCGCAACGGGCCGGGTATCTGCATATGGAGTACGCAGGGCGATTGCAGGTATTTGTGGCCGGGACCTCGGCAAGGGACGCAGCATGCCAACCCGGGCGTGATGGGGGCATCGCGTGCGTCGTGACACTTCGAACGACCCGCCTCCGCATGCTCCTTTTTGTATTTGTATTGGGGACCCCGAGCCTCCGTCGAATCGTCACACATTCGGATGGAAGGTGGACTTTCGTCCAACATGCGATTGCCCAGACTACGCGATAGACTATCGCCCATCGCGACGCTATAGCTTGTGGGGTTCCAATTGTCAGTCCCGGTCGTATTTCGGGGGTATCGTCCAGATTCGCCGCCGGAAAGATGAGCGGAGATGGTTTGTAGGGGCTGAAGGGGTGCAGGGCGCACACCAGAGTGTCCCATAGCATTGTGGTGGGGGTGTGCTTGTGAATCCGCTGCGTTGGCGCAAGATGACGTGGTTGATCTGGATTTTTACCGGACTGATGGTGGTCTGGATGGTTGCAGGGGCTTCGGCGAACTCGGATAACTGCGCTCAGTATGCTGTCGGAACGTCTTCTCGCTCGGCGTGCGAATCTGGAACCGACATCGGCACTGGCATCGGCGTAGCTCTGATCTTCCTGATTTGGTTCATTGGATTCATCATTCTCTCGATCATTTGGTTTATGACGAAGCCGAAGCATCGACAATGCCCTGTTTGTGGTAGCGACGTCAAGAGGGGGAAGACTGTCTGCAAGAAGTGTGGGTATAACTTCCAGCAGGTGGTGGAGACTCGGCCAACGACATAGAGTGATTGTCGGCGGAAACCCGAGCATTTGGCATTGTGCGGCCCAGGGGCACTGTCGATCGGTTTTCGCCAGAGACCTGTCCATTGCTATGCACATCACTACGTCGATGCTGTTCGAGCGCCTGCTACGGAAGATGCAATGCCTTGGTCGCCTCCACACGACCGGGGCACTGCCCGTTTCGAGCGGCCGGGATCGACGTGTTTCGGGAATGTGTGAAGCGCTCCGACTCTCGGGATGTGTGACTATAAGGAATGATTGTTTGAATGGATTGTTGAAAATGACCCAAAAACCGGGCAGACAAGCCGATGATGGGCCGCTACACTTGATGGGGAACGGAGAGTGATTGACGTTGGGGCACTGGTGGTCGTGTCTCAGCCCGCCCGTTGATCCGTATGAATCCGATGCGTGTCCCCCGATTGCAGAATGACATTGCGCTCCGGCAGTTGCCGGAATCCGTGCGTGGCCCCGTCCGTGCCGTGCAGGAACCCTGGCACGCGCGCCTGGCGACACGACGGCAGATCCTCGTGGGCGCTGCTGCGGGGACGATGGCGGTGACCGCTGCCGCATTGCCGCTACGGTATCGTGGCCGGATCTTCGAGGGTACGATCGTAGGTCCGGTCGATGTCTCGGGCATGACTGCCGCCGAGGCCCGCGATGCCTTGCGCGGCCATCTCGGCGCGGTGACGAGTCAGCCGATCTCCCTCCGCATCGCCGACCGCATATGGACATCGACTCTGGATGAGCTCGGATTCTCGGTCGATCTCGATGCGACCGTCGAACATGCACTGGCTCGCGGCCGCGACGATGGCGTGGCCGGCCAGTATGTGCATAGCTTTGGCCTGGGCGACGGCGAGAACGTTTCCATCGTGTTCTGGCTGAACGACGCTGTCCTGGAGCAGAAGCTCGCCGCCATCGCGCATGAGGCCGGCACGCCATCCCGGCCCGCGTCCTTACGGCTCGATGCCGGCGAGCTGGTGCTCGATGAGGGGGCGGCCGGGATTCATGTGGACCCGGCAACGGCGCGTGAAGCCGTGCTGGAGGCAATCGCCCGCCAACCGATCGGCATGATCGAGGTGCCGGTGGGATTCCTGGAACCGGCGACGAGCGCCGCCGATCTGGAACCCGCATTCATCCACGCGCAGACGCTGACTGCCACGCCGGTGACGATCGATGTCGACGGGCAAGCCTGGGACATCTTGCCGGATGCCCTCCTGACGGCGCTTGTGCTTCCCTCCGATCCGGTGCATGAGCAGCCGCGGCTCGATCCGGAGAAGCTGCGCGATGCGTTGCCGGAGTCGCTGGCGAAGGGCGTCGTGCGGGAACCGCAGAATGCCCGCCTCGGTTTCGCTGGCGGGAAGGTGACGATCATTGCGGAGGCCCTGCCGGGGCGGACGTTCGATCCGGCAGCGACCGCCAAGGCTATTGCCGAGGCGGCTACCAGCCGCGAGCGACGGTCGGTCGGGGCCGCTTTCGACGAAACGCCGGCGGCGGTGTGCGCCGACACGATCGCGGAGCTGGGGTTGGTCACGCGCATGGCGGTGGGAACATCGTCGTTTGCGGGATCGCCGGACGAACGCCGGACGAATGTCTTCGCAGCTGCCGGCCACATCACGGATTCGCTGGTGGCGCCGGGTGAGACATGGTCGTTCCTCGACACATTGGGACCGATCTCGGTGGAGACCGGATTTGCCGAGGGCAGGGGATTCGGGGCGAACTGGTTCGAGAGCGGGATTGGGGGCGGGGCCTGCCAGATCTCGACCACGGTGTTCCGGGCGGCGCTTTTCGCCGGCTTGCCGATCCACGAGTGGTATTCGCATGCCTATCGTATCGACTACTACGAGCAGGATGGTTCGCCGGTCGGGCTCGATTGTGCGATCTATCAGCCGGATACCGAGGACGAGTGGCCATACGACCTGAAGATCGGGAACCCAACCTCGAACTGGATCTACATCCAGCTTACGGTCGAGGGGGACATCGCGACCGCAGAGCTCTTCGGCGGCGCCCTGGATCACGAGGCAGAGGTGCTGCCGCCCTACGTGAGCGAGCCCGTTCCGCCTCCGGAGCCGGAAGTGCAGGTCGACGACTCACTGAATCCTGGCGAAGAGAAGATGATCGAGCCTGCACATCCGGGTTACGACGTGTCCACGACACGGGTCCTCGTTCAGGATGGCGTCGCCATCGACGAGCAGGTCTTTGCGACGACCTATTTCGCACAGCCCGAACTGTGGCTGGTGGGTCCGGAACCGGAATACTAGGGGCGCCCAAAGCGAACTGGGCGTTTCCGGGTTCCCGGGCCAGTACAATTCCGGGCATCGCTGTCCGCCAGAAACTGCCCGGTGATCCAGCATGCCCGATCCCATCACAGCCAACCACGCAAACCCCGGCGAACGGGAATCGAGGGCTCATTCCTCACTCCTCGGTCCGACCGTCTCCCTCGGGCAGATCCGCGTGCTCGGGTTCCTGGCTCCGGTCGCCTTGCTGGCGGGGCTGGAGATCGTCCGTCGCTGGGTCGTGCCCGGCTGGTTCGAGGGCACTGGCGGCTTCGTCCTCTATCTCGCCATCGTCGTGGTCGGCAGCGTGGTCTTCTGCACCTTCGTCTTCCGGCTCGTGCAGGGCTACGCCGATCGTCTCGAAAGGCAGCACCGGGAGATGGTCGCCCTTCACGAGTCCAGCCTCGCCATCCAGCGCAACCTCGACGTCCAGGACGTGTTGCAAGGGGTGGTCGAGGAGGCGCGACGCCTCTGCGAGGCGCAGTACGGGGCCCTGTCGTACCTGAACGATGAGGGCAGTGTCGCGGCGTTCCTCACCGCCGGGATCGCGGCGGAGGAACGCGCGGCGATCGGGCCGGAACCGGCCGGGCATGGCGTTCTCGGTATCGTGTTGCGCCAGGGACAAAGCCTGCGGCTCGATCGCGTCGAGGAGCACCCGGCGGCGATAGGGTTTCCCCCGCACCATCCTCCCATGTACGCCCTGCTGGCCGTGCCGATCGTGGGCGGACAGCGCGTGCTGGGGAATCTCTATATCGCGCAGGGCGATCCGGCGCTCCGGTTCTCGCCCGAGAACGAGGAGACGCTCCACCGGTTCGCCGGCCTTGCCGCCATCGCGCTGGAGAACGCCCGGCTGCACGCGCAGGTTCAGGCGCTCGCCACGACCGCCGAACGCGAGCGCATCGCGCGGGAGATGCATGACGGCGCAGCGCAGGTCCTCGGCTACGTCATCACGAAGGCGCAGGCCACGCGCGCGCAGGTTGGGGACGGGCAGCTGGAGAGAGCGGATGCCTCGCTGCGACAGATGGAGGACGCGGCGCGGGAGGCGTATGCCGATATTCGCGAGTCGATCCTTGGACTGCGGACATCGCTCGGTGAGGGCAAGGACCTGGAGACGGTCATCCGCGATTACGTGCAGGCCTGGCAGGATCAGAGCGGGATCGTAGCAACGCTGGATATCGACCCGCAGGTCGGGGACCGGATGTCGTCGCTGACGGAGGTGCAGCTGCTGCGGATCGTGCAGGAGGCGCTGACGAATGTCCGCAAGCATGCCGGCGCGACTGGCGTGACAGTGCGGATCGCGTTCGAGGGGGCGCAGGGGGCAATCGTGGCGACGATCCGGGATAATGGACGCGGCATGCGCGGTCTCGACGGGACGGCGGCGGGCGTCCCGCGTTTCGGGCTGGCTTCGATGCGGGAACGTGCGGAGTCGATCCGGGGGACGTTCACGATTGCGTCCGAGCCGGGCAAGGGGACGATCGTCGGGGTGGAGCTTCCCGACGGGTAGCGCGGAGTGATCTTCTACCATGACTGGACAGCCGCGACCGATCCGCATTGTGATTGCCGATGACCACGCGCTCTTTCGCGATGGCCTGCGCAGCTTGCTGGAGGCGGGGCATCCGGTCACACCGGCGGATGAGTTGCCGATTGCCATAGACGTCGTGGGCGAGGCGCGAAACGGTGCGGAAGCGATCGCTCTTGCGCGGTCGTTGCGGCCGGATATCGTGCTGATGGATCTGATGATGCCGGGCACGAGCGGCCTGGAGGCGACGCGGGCGATCTCGGCGGAGTTGCCGGATGTGCGCGTGGTGGTGCTGACGGCCTCCGAGGACGATGCCGATCTCTTCGAGGCAGTGAAGTCGGGCGCGCAGGGATACCTCTCCAAGAACCTGGAGGCGAGTTCGCTCTTCGCATCGCTGGCGCAGGTGGTCGCGGGGGAGCCGGCGTTCAGCCCGCTGCTCGCGCGGAAGGTGCTCGGGGAGTTCGCGCGGCAGGCATCCGCGCCGCCGGAAGCGGCTCCGATCCAGCCGCTGACGGAGCGCGAGCGCGAGGTGCTGGAACTGCTGGTGCGTGGGGTCACGTCCAACCGGGAGCTGGCGAACCGTCTTTACGTCAGTCCGAACACGGTGAAGTATCACCTGCGGAACATCCTGGACAAGCTGCACCTGAACAATCGCTCGCAGGCGATCGCCTATGCGATCCGCTCTGGCCTGGTGAACCTCGACTCCTGACGCATTCGCGCCGGTCGCGTTGTTTGCATCGATGCATGACCGGTGCGCGGATGTCTCGCACGGGATGCTGCCCACGCTACCACCGGGGTCCGGTCTTGCCGAAGGCGCGCTGCGTTGCGCACGGGTTCTTCGCGGAGTTCGTCCCGAGCGAAGCCGAAGGGCCTGGAATGACCGTCGCCCATATTGGCATCCTACCCCGTCGGGTAGGATGGCGCCTATCCCCGTGCCGATCCGGAAACCACCCCGCTGTGTGGGGTGCCAGATGAGCGCGATTCCTACGATAGAGGCATGAGTCCACGCGGATTCACCGGCATCTGTCACGAGAGGATCGCACCCAATGACGTCCGCCATCGCCCCTGAAACCACCGTCGCTCCTGCTGTCCCCGAACGCCAGCACAACCGCTCCGATGTCACCCGCCGCCGCCTGATGGCGATGGCCGGTATCGGCGGCGTTGGCGCGCTCGCTTCCTCCGTCTCCGCCGCAATCGGTCCGCGTCTCGCTGCCGCCCAGGAAACCGGGCACGAGGGGATGGACATGGAGACGACACCGGAATCGACATCGATCGTCGTCACGGACCCCAACGCGCCGATGACCTGGCAACAGATGGATGCCATGCACGAGGCGGGGATCAAGGCCTTCCCGGCCTATACCTCCGGTCATGGCAACCAGCCGCTCCAGCACACGATGGACGGCGATGTGAAGGTCTTCGACCTCACGGCGAAGATCATCAACTGGGAGTACGAGCCGGGCAAGACGGTGCTGGCGTGGGCCTACAACGAGCAGGTGCCAGGTCCGGAAATCCGCGTGACCGAAGGCGACAAGGTTCGTATCAACCTGAAGAACATGCTGACGGAAAGCACCGCGATTCACTGGCATGGCCTGATCGTGCCGAACGACCAGGATGGCGTGCCATTCATCACCCAGCCGATCGTGACGCCGGGCGGTACCTATACCTACGAGTTCACGATTCGCGAGGGCAACGCTGGCACCCACATGTACCACTCGCACGCGAACTCCGCGAAGCAGGTGCCAATGGGCTTGCTCGGCTCCTTCATCGTCGAGCCGAGGGACCCGAAGACGCGTCCCGAATTCGACGTCGAATACACCCTCGTCCTGAATGACGGCGCCCTGGGCGGCTTCACGCTCAACGGCAAGAGTTTCCCTGCGACCCTTCCCCTGAAGGCCAAGAAGGGGCAGAAGGTGCTCATCCGGTACATGAACGAAGGCCAGATGATCCACCCGATGCACCTTCACGGCATGCCTCAACTCATCGTCGCCCAGGACGGATGGCTGTTGCCGCAACCGTACATGTGCGACACGCTCAACATCGCCCCCGGTCAACGCTTCGAGGCGATCGTCGATGCCACGGAGGTCGGAGCCTGGGCGTTCCATTGCCACATCCTGAGTCACGCCGAGGGCGATCACGGGATGTTCGGCATGGTGACTGTGCTCATCGTCGAGGAGTAGGCAACGCGATCCCGCCTGCTCCCGGGATGTGGAGGCAAGACCCCCGGAGAAATCCGGGGGTCTCGCCCATGTGCGTTCCGGTGATCAACCGCGGGAAGGAAGCAAAGGAGCAGGCGGAGCAGAAGTGCGGTAGCGAACTTGTAACCCGTTCTCTGCAGTGACATAATATCAAACGAATTCCCCGGCGATGGTTGTGCGAACGAGTCCTATGTGACAACATTCACGAATTCGGATTTCCAAACCGTTGACGGCCTTTTTGTGACGCGCCTACACTTGCGGCAGCAACGGCGCTAGCGGCGAGATCGACTCCGACCCCGTACGGGACAGGTCTTCCCCACTCGGGTCCCCATAACCTGAATCCGGATCACCTGCCAATTCCCGGCCCTGCGAGCGGATCATGCGGAGCGACGCCAGCATGAAGACAGCTTCTCCTACCCCTCTTGCTCAACCCCGACGCACCACGCTCCTCGATGTCCTCGTACGGCGACTGGCCGAGCGGCGCGACATCCCGCTCACGGAGGATGGCACCGTGTCCGAAGACGTGCGCGCCAACCTCGTCGCGACGTACGATCCGGCGGTGATCGCGGCGTTGCACGACCTCGACGACGCCCTGGCGAAGGACACCTTGCTGCCCGATCTCGAGGTCGTGGCCCAAGGGGTCGAGTGGGCCTTCAAGGCCCACGATGGCGTCCGTCGCAAGTCCGGTGAGCCCTACATCGTCCATCCGATCGAGACGACTGCCATCCTTGCGATGATGAACCTCGATGCGGAGACGCTGGCGGGCGGCCTGCTGCACGATGTGGTCGAGGATACGGATGTCACCAGTGAGGAGATCGAGGAGCAGTTCGGCGGTCGGGTCGCCAAGCTCGTCGATGGCGTCACCAAGCTGGGCCAGATCCCCTGGACGCCGGACGGTGAGGATGGCCGCACCGTGGAGGCGCGTGCCAAGGAGCAGCAGGCGGAGAGCCTGCGCAAGATGTTCCTCGCGATGGTCGACGATATCGGCGTGGTGCTGATCAAGCTCGCCGACCGCCTGCACAATATGCGTACGTTGGGCGCCATGCCGCCTCACAAGCAGGTACGGATCGCCCAGCAGACAATGGAAATCTACGCGCCGCTCGCCAACCGGCTCGGTATCTGGCAGGTCAAGTCCGAACTCGAGGACTTGGCCTTTCGCTATCTCAAGCCACAGGAATACGCGCACATCACACGCGAGCTCGAGAAGCGGGGCGCCGACGAGGGCGTCTACATCCGGCGGGTGGAGGCCGATCTCCAGGAACTGCTGGATGTCGCCGGTATCCATGCCGAGATGAGCGGGCGCAAGAAGCACGTCTACTCGATCTACCGCAAGATGAACCGGAAGGGACGGTCGTTCGAGGAGATCTACGACGTCATCGGCATCCGAATCCTCGTAGAGACGGTGCAGGAATGCTACAGCGTGCTCGGGATCGTGCACGGCCGCTGGCACCCGATCCCCGGCGAGATCGACGACTACATCGCGACGCCGAAGGAGAGCATGTACCAGAGCCTCCACACCGCCGTGATCGGTCCCGATGGCCACGCGGTCGAGATCCAGATCCGGACACGAGAGATGCACCGGGTCGCCGAATACGGGATTGCGGCGCACTGGCGGTACAAGGAGGGCGGCAAGTCCGATTCCCGGCTGGAGGCGAAGATCACCTGGCTGCGCCAGCTCATGGATTGGCGTGACGAGGTCGCAGACGCCGAAGAGTTCGTCGAGTCGCTCAAGTCCGATGTCTTCCAGGACATGGTCTATTGTTTCACCCCTGCCGGCGACATTATCGAGTTGCCAAATGGTGCCACCCCGGTCGACTTCGCGTATCGCATCCACACGCAGGTCGGCCATCATTGTGTCGGGGCGACGGTGAACGGCCAGATGGTGCCGCTGGATTACAAGCTCCAGAACGGCCAGGTCGTCAAGATCCGGACGGCGAACACCGTGAACGGTCCCCGGCGCGACTGGCTGCAGGCCAGCTCCGGCTACGTGAAGACCGCCTCCGCCCGTGAGAAGATCCGCCAGTGGTTCCGTCGCCAGGAACGTGAGGAGAACATCGCGCAGGGCCGTGAGGTCCTGGAGCGGGAGCTGAAGCGGCTCGGGCTCGACATGAAGCTGGACGATGTGCTCCAGCGTTTCCCGCGTTACACGAAGCTGGATGATTTCCTTGCCGCGATCGGGTATGGGGGCATTACGGCGCAGGCGATCGTCGGCAAGCTCGACGAGACCCCGAAGGATGTCTTCCCGATCTCGAACGTGGTGAAAGCGCCCACAACTCCGGCGCGGGTCGAGGTGATGGGCGCCGGAGGCATGCTCACCGTGCAGGCGAACTGCTGCAAGCCGGTGCCGGGCGACGACATTGTCGGGTATGTGACGCGTGGGCGTGGAGTGGTCTACCATCGCACGGACTGCGTGAACATCGTTAACATGCCCGATCCCGAGCGGCTGGTGCCGGTCTCCTGGGGTGGCCAGATCGCGGAGACGCATCCCGTTCCCGTCCGTCTCTACGCGCTGGACCGCGTCGGCCTGTTGCGCGATGTCAGCACGCTGCTCTCCGACGAGCGCGTGAACATCCTCTCGGTACTCACGCAGACGCACGATGACCGCACGGTGACGCTGCTGCTGACGATCGAGGTCGAGGGCGTCGGCCAGCTCAGCCGGATCATGCACCGGCTGGAGAGCGTGCGCGATGTGACCGGGGTGGAGCGCGACATGCCACGCGTGCAGGCGAAGGCGAGTTGAACATCCAGATGGCTGCCGCTGTGCCGAGTTCCTCCCGCAAGCCGGTCGTCTCGATCGGCGAATGCCTGATCGACCTGATTGCCGGTTCTGGTACCGATCTCTCGAATGCCGGGACGCTCACCATCCGTGAAGGTGGGGCGCCCATGAACGTGGCGGTCGGCCTCGCCCGGCTTGGCGTCCCATCGGTGATGGCGTCCGTCGTCGGGCAGGACCCGTTCGGCGCCCGCCTGATCGCGCTCATGCAGGCAGAGGGGATCGACACGGCGCACGTCCGCCAGACGGCGGACGCCGAGACGACTATCGCCTACGCCTGGAAGGACCGGCGGGGGGACGGCTGCTTCCGGCTCGTGCGGATGGCCGATCGCCTGCTCGCGGCCGGGGATGTCGATGCGCTCGGGCTGGTCGCCGGCCGGGTGGAGGCGCTCGTGTTCGGGTCGGTCTCGCTTTCGGCGTCTCCCTCGCGGGAGGCGGTGGAGCATGCGGTGACAGTCGCGGTCGATGCAGGCATCCCGCTCGTCTTCGACGTGAATGTGCGACCGACGCTCTGGCCGGACCTGGCTGCCTTGCGCGCGGCTTGCGAACCGCTGATGGCGCAGGCGACGGTGATCAAGCTGAGCCTCGACGATGCCGAAGCGTTGTGGGGAAGCGGCACGATGGAGACCGCAATCCCGATGCTCGATACCTATGGCGCGCCGGTGGCGGTCATCACCGATGGCGGACGCGAGGTGCGGGCGCGGCGCGTCATCGACGGCGAACGGCGGTGGACGGCGCATCCGGCCTTCGCGGTGAGTGCCGTGGAACCGACCGGTGCGGGCGATGCCTTCACGGCGGCGCTGCTGTCGCGGCTCATTGCCGGCGGTTGGGGAACGGTGACCGACAACGATCTCCGGTTCGCGATGGCGGCCGGGGCGATCGCGACGACGAAGCCGGGCGCCATCGCCGCGCTGCCATCCGTCGAGGAAATCGCGACGTTCATTGGTGTGCGATTGGCTGGATAGCGGAACGCTTCGCTCGAACCCAACACCCCTTGTCATCCTACAGTCAGTACAGCGGAGTCTCTATTGGTTGCCACGAGAGAGCGGCCATTCCCCGTAGGGGCGATCCTGGTGATCGCCCGGCACGCTCCGCCAAAACCCCGGGCGATTACCAGGACCACCCTTACAAGCAGGGCAACGTTTTCGGATTTGGCCATAAGCACAGTCCAGCATGACAAGGGGCGCTGTGCAAACGCGAAAGCGGCCAATGCCCATTTGATAGTCCGCTACCGATGATCGGGACCTTGTAATGCCGAGTCCTTCCTCTCCTGTTGCCATCACCATCGGCCCGCTGGATATCCGCTGGTACGCGATCTTCATCCTGCTCGGGATGGTCTGCGGTATCGGCCTGGCGGCCTGGTTGGCGAAACGGCGCGATCTCGATCCCGACTTCCTGCTCGACATGGTGCCGTGGATCGTCATTGTCGGCCTGATCGGCGCGCGCGCCTACTACGTGCTGCTGAAGTTCCACTTCTACATGCAGCATCCGGAGGAAGCATTCAATGTCCGGCTCGGCGGGATGACGATCCACGGCGCGATTGTGGCCGGGGTGACGACGACCGTCGTGTACTGCCTGCGGCGCGAGCAGCCGGTCTTCCGCTGGTTTGACGTGATGGTGCCGGGGCTGGCGTTGGGTCAGGCGATTGGGCGCTGGGGGAACTGGGCGAACCAGGAGGCCTTCGGCACGCCGAGCACGTTGCCGTGGGCGGTGAGGATCGACCCGGCGCACCGTCCTCCTAGGTACGAGCAGTTCGCCACGTTCCACCCCACCTTCCTCTACGAGTCGCTGTTCGACGTGGCGAACGCCGTGGTGCTGGGGTGGCTGGTGCTGCGCGCGCCGAAGCTGCGCTGGCTGCGGCCGGGCGATGTGGCGTGGATCTACCTTATCGCGTACGGGATTGCTCGATACATCATCGAGCGTATCCGGACGGACAGCCTCTACATCGGGCCACTGCCGGCGGCGTTCTGGTTCAGCTTCGCGCTGGTCGGCGCTGGCGTGCTGATGCTGATCGTCCGCCGGACTATCCTGACCGCCGACCCGGCGTGGACGGAAGATGGCGACCTGGAACGCAGGAGCTGACCGGCCTCGATGCCGCTATCCGATCCCGTGACGGACCGCCCACGCGACGATCTCCGTCCGCGAGCTGACCCCCAGTTTGCCCATGATGTTGAGCACGTGCTTCTCCGCCGTGCGGACACTGATGAAGAGCGTTCCAGCGATCTCCCGGTTCGTGTGCCCCGCCACCAGCAGGCGTGCGACATCGACTTCGCGCGGCGAGAGGATCGACTGCGCAGCCGGAGCCGGCTGCTCGGCAGCATCGTTGTCCATCTCGCGATCGGGCGTGTCGAGGAGCCGTTCGGCGATTGCCTTCACCTCGTCGAGGGAGAGGTGCGAGCCCGTGCCCCATTCCTGCGAAAAGGCGGGCTCGGGCAATTGTGCGTGGAATGGCGCCAGCAACGGTTCGTCGATATCCACCGAGGTGTATTGATGGGGCAGGGTCGCCGCGTAGGCACAGAGCCGAACGGCCAGGCGGGGATGTCCGATGCGCAGGGCGGCCCGCGCAATGGTCAGCGTCGGGCCCTGGAAATGGGCGTAGTCGTGGAGGGCTTCCACGTGCTGGAAGACGAGGAGCGCGTGGGCGATGGCGGGTTCGGGTTGATCCAGCAGGATATAGGCCTGGCCGAGCAGGAAGGCCGCCACCGCGATATGCCGAGAGTTCTGGCTTTCACGTCCGGCGACCAGGGCGGCAGCCAGATGCGGTTCGGCGGCGGTGGGGCTTCCCCACAGCAGGTGGAGTTGGCCCAGGGCGATCTCGGCTCCCGCGAGCTGGTTCCCGGGATTCCGGACCCTCGGCGCCATCTCCAGCGCCGCGTGCGCCTCCTGCATGGCCAGGGAGCGGTCGTCGCGTTGGCGCGCGATTTCGGCCAGGGTGAGGTGAGCCCAGTATTCCCCGTAGTAATGCCCCTCGGTGCGTGACCGGGCGAGGAGTTCCTCGGCATACGGCGCGGCGCGGTCGGCTTCACCGAGGGTGGTGAGCAACTGGCCGATCCCGATCAGGGATTCGACGAGGTGGGGCAGGGGAACGCCATCGCGCAGGGCAAGGGCGCGTTCGGTCCAGTCGCTGCCTTCCATCCACAGGTCCCGCCAGGGATGGCCGGAGAGCCAACGGGCTTCGCCGCGCGCCCAGACCCGCCAGACGTTTCCGGCCAGGCGGTTGGCCCGTTCGCCATCGTCTCGGCCGAGGGTCCAGGTGAGGGCGGATCGGACGTTGCTCATCTCGTCCGTGACCGTGGCGAGCGCAGTGTAGACCTGCGGTCCATCGTAGAGGGGAATGACGCTTTCCGTGAGGCGAATCAGCCAGTCGGCATGGGCGGCGCGGACGGCATCGCCGTCGCCGGTGGCGGCCAGCAATTCCACCCCGAACTGGCGGATCGATTCCAGCATCGTGAAGCGGGGTTGGCCGGACTCGCTTGCCATCGGTACGACGAAGCTGCTGTCCACCAAAAACTCGATCACGTCGAGCGCATCCGATTCGCCGCCCAACACGGCCTGGGCTCCTTCCAGGGTAAAGCCGCCTGTGAAGACCGAGAGCCGGCGGAAGGCTGCTCGTTGTGCCTCGTCGAGCAGGTCGTAGCTCCAGGCGATGGTGTCGCGCATCGTCTGCTGGCGGGGGGGGAGATCGCGCGGGCCATTGCGGAGCAGGCTCAGGGGATGCGTGAGCCGTTCGAGCAGGGCCGCGGGAGGAAGGGTGGCGGTGCGGGCGGCGGCGAGTTCGATCGCGAGGGGGATGCGGTCGAGCCGGGTGCAGATGGCGTCGATCATCGCCGGGTCGTCGGTGCGAACCTGACGCGACGTGGACGCCGCCGCCCGGCTGAGGAAGAGGGCTCGCGCATCGTCGGCGAAAAGGGGGTCGAGGGTGAAGACGTACTCGCCGCTGAGGTCGAGGCGCGTGCGGCTGGTGGCGAGGATGGTCAGGGAGGGGTGTGCCAGGAGCAGGTCGGCGAAGAGAAGCGCGGCCGGCATCAGATGTTCGCAGTTGTCGAGCACGAGGAGGAGCGGCTGATGCTCGATCGCGGCATGAAGGGCATCGGTGGCGGCGACATCGGATCGGGGTTCGAGGTGGAATGCCTGGGCGATGGCGGCGGGGACGAGGGCAGGATCGTTGACCGGGGCGAGCGACACGAAGACGATGCCGCCGGGGAAGGCATCGCCCAGGGTCTCCGCGCATTCGAGGGCGAGGCGGGTCTTGCCGATGCCGCCAGGGCCGGTGATCGTGAGGAGCCGGGTCCGGATATCCGTGAGCAATGCCGCGAGGGTCGCGATGTCCCGATCCCGTCCGACAAAGCCTGAGAGCGGGCGGGGGAGGCGTGAAGATGGATCGGAGGATGGCAGGTCGGGGAGCGACAGACCCATCGTCAGACTCCGGCAGAAGCGAAGGACGGTGCGACGACGCGGACAGGCTCGATACGGCGATTGACGTAGCCGGCCTGGACGGATTTGCGCGTGATTACGTCGATTGCCGAATGACCGGGTGTTTCGGGAAGGCGAGGATGGAGGGACAGCGGCGGGCTTCGCCAACGGTGCGTCCGATCCATCTCCGTACGAGGGAGTATATCCCGTATGAAATCGCATGGTCCCAGCTCTTTCGGTCCGAACTGGCTGGATGCGTATTCGTTTTCCCGGCGGGCGCTGGTCAGGCATGGCCTTGCGGCCGGGGTAGTGCTGCCCGGCATCCTGTCCCTTGGCTCGGCATCGGGTCCGGCTGCCCATGTCCTGGCGGCGGCAACAGGTGGGCAAGCTCCGGACGCCGGCACCCAGCGCCAGGTCAGAGGAGTGGGGAAAGAACTCCGGATTCTCGTCGCGAGTGCAGTGCGGCGAGTGTCTTTGTGGCCCTCTGCCAGCGCAAGGAGTGGGGAAAGAACTCCGGATTCTCGTCGCGAGTGCCCCGGTCGGTGCCGCCACGTACAGCGCGCGATCGACTGCGGACTGGATCGCCGCCGCACCGGTGATCGAGCCGCTGATGTACATCCTGCCAGACGGCACGTTGATCCCAAACCTGATCGAAGAGGTGCCCTCGGTCGAGAACGGATTGCTGGCAAAGGACGGGACCCAGGTGACGTTCACGTTTCCGAAGGACCTGGTCTGGAGTGACGGCGAACGGTCTGGTCCCCACCTGGGCGTGAGGGACGAGGCGGACTGATCAGGGCAACGGCATGGCCGCGTGGGGCATTGGGGAGATCGAGGCGGTCGGCGCGCTCATCGTCGCCGTGAATCGCGGTCAAATCGCGGCCATGCGTGTCGGTCCGGATACACACGACCGCCAATGTCCTCAAGAGAGTCGAGGCTTGGACATCTCGCGACCCAGGATGGAACTACGATCTCGATGCGTCGAATGCCATGCCGCGATGACCTCGACGGAGGTACGGACCTCGCCGAAATTGGCGGCCAGCGACGCAAGCCCGGCCTCGTGGCGGGTCATGGTCTGCTCCGCCGTGCAGTCGGAGAGCGTCACGGTGTGGAACCCGTGGTGAAAGGCGTCGCGGACGGTACTGCTGACACAGATGTCGGTGGTGAGGCCGACGGCGACGACGGTCCGGATTCCACGTTCGCGCAGAAGGTCGGCCAGATCGGTCCGGACGAAGGCGCTGTAGGTTGGCTTGTCGATGACGAGATCGCCGGGCTGGGGCAGGAATGACGGATCGAAGTCGCTCGTTGGGGCGCTGGGAGCGAGCAGTGTGAGGAGATCGGGTGGGATCTGGCGTTGCCAGACATCGGTGCGGCCTTCCTCCGTGATGATATGGCGGATGAAGGTCCGCGGGATCCCCAACTCGCGAGACGAGTCGATCGTGCTGCGGATGGCGGGGAGGACATCGGTCAGCGGCGGTTGCAGCGGCATGGACGTGAACAGGGGCTGGACATCGACGACGAGCAGCATCGTGTGGCGTGGATCGACGAGGTCGGTGAACTCCTGCAGATCGTGAGACAGCGACATGAGGACCTCCAGGGCTTCTGGCTTGCGGCGGGCCGGCCAAAGGGATCCCGTCGCCAAAGGTGTCCTTTCAGCATAGGGACGGCCTTCCTGTCTCGGGTATGGGGAGAAATACGCATTTCAATCCGCGTATTTTCCTGATGCCTGCATGGCGGTATGCGGTTTTGCGCTGGCAATGGGGAGTGACAGCTACACGATCCCGAAGAAGCCGAGCAGGAGGATCGTCAGGACAATGGCGGTGACGATCGCAAAGATGCGGTCGCGGTCGCGCAGGAAGAGCAGCAACGTCAGGGCGACGCGCGTCACCGGCGTCAGCAGCAGGATCAGCAAGCCAGCCTGGATGACGGCGATGGATTGCCCGTCCTTCAGGCCGCGCCCGATCGACGACCAGCTGACGTCGATCGTGTTCTTCTGGCCGGGTTTCAGGTTGTCGAGCGACTGGAGGTGACCGGCGCCCGACGATCCCTGGATCACGTAGAGGATTATCCCGAGGAGGATCACGATGGCGGCAATGCTCACGCCGATGCGCAGGGTGTAGCTCACCCAGACTTCCATCGAACGCTGCTCCTGCGCTTCCGGATCGTTCGGCAGGGCGGCGGACGAGACTGACTGACGCTGACTCATGCGACCACCCCCAGACCCTTCAGGAACATCTGCACGGCGACGATCGCCAGGACCACGATGAAAATGCGGCGAATCGTCTCGCTGCGGAAGCGGACGAGCAGGCGCGCACCGAGCGTCGCCCCGGCGAGGACGCCGAGCGCCACCGGGGCGGCGATCTCCGGGACGATGTCGCCGCGCCAGAAGTAGATGCCGGAGCTGGCCGCTGCGGTGACGCCGATCATGAAGTTGCTGGTGGCGCTGGAGACCTTGATCGGCAGGCGCATGGCAGTGTCCATCGCCAGCACCTTCAGGGCGCCGGAGCCGATGCCGAGCAGGCCGGAGACGACGCCGGCGATGTACATCATGATGAAACCGAGCGGCACACGCGTCACGTTGTAGGCGACGATCCCATGCTTGCGGTCGGGATAGTAGCTGTTCAGGCGCAGCTTGTCGGCCCACGCGTCGTTGACGACGCCCTTCGGAATCTCTTCGCCCAGTTTCTTGATCATCGGGAAGACGGAGAAGAGGAGGATGCCGCCGAAGAGGAAGAAGAGGATCTTCGGATTGATCCAGGCGGCGACGATGGCACCGCTGACCGCGCCGAACGAGGTTGCGAGTTCAAGCAGCATCGCCACGCGGATATTGGTCATGTGGTCGCGGACGAAGGCGGCGGCGGCCCCGCTGGAGGTCGCGATGACGGAGATGATGCTGGCGCCGATGGCGAGGTGGATGTCCACCCCGAAGCCAATCGTCAGGATCGGCACGATGAGGATGCCCCCACCGAGTCCGACGAGCGACCCCAGCATGCCGGCGCCAATCGCCGAGAGGAACATCACGACGACAAACAGTTCGATACTCACCCGGTCCCCCTGCGCTCCACAATCCTGTCTGGGCGGATCTGGCACCCGCCGGGCAGTATCCCACGATCTTCCGGGATGGGCGACCGGTGGTGGGCATCGCGTGCATCAGTTTCCGGCACTGGAAGCAGCGTTGGCGGCGTTGTCGTCGATGCGGGTCATGCCGCTGAATGGCGTTCGCAGGAGCCAGGCGACGGCTCCAAGTTCCCCGAGCGCGGCAAGGACCAGCGTTTCGCGAAGGCCCAACCCGGCGCCGGCGATTCCTCCGGCCAGGGCGCCGATCGGGATCAGGCTCGCCGATGCCACGCGCATGGTGGCCGTCGCCCGCCCCTGGAGTCCCATGGGAACCAGCGCCTGGCGGACGGTTGCCCGGTTGACCTTGAAGATGATGAGGCCGACGCCGAATGCGAACTGGGCGATGACAAGCATGATGACGACTATCACGAGCGGGCCGTGCGCGAACGGGACGATCAGGTCGCTCAGGCCCACGAGTGCGAGGGCGAGGATGGTTGCCTTGCCGACTCCGACCGTGCGGGCGATGCGGTCGGGGAAGAACGCACCGAGTGCGAAGCCCAGACCGCCCACCGTGAATATGACGCCAATCGTGGCGGGATGCAGTCCAAGCGTCCGGGTGACGAAGAGGACCAAGAGTGCCTCGATCATCGCGTTGAAGAATTCGAGCAGCGCCCCACCGATCGTCATCGCGCGGAGACCGGGATCGTTGAGCAGGACGGTTATCCCGGCCCTGATGTCCTGGCGCAGCGAGCTGGTTGTTGAAGGTGAGGGAACCGGAGCCGGGTCCGAGGGCAAGCCCTTCAGGACGAGCGCCGATCCCAGATAGGTGGCGGCGTTGGCCAGGAGCGCGCCCGGAGCGGAAACGAGGCCGATCAGCCAGCCGCTTATTCCCGGCCCGGCAAGCTCGGCGGCGGTCCGGGACAGTTCGAGTGTGCTGTTGGCACGAAGCAGGACATCGCGAGGGAGGATCGTCGGGAGGAAGGCCTGATACGCAATCTGGAACAGCAGTGAGCAGGCGCCGATGGCAAGCGAGACGGCGATCAGCACATTGAGGGAAAGCCAGCCGCCGAGCCAGGCGATAGGGGCGACCCCGATCAGCGCCATGCGGGCGATATCCGTGGCAAGCAGAATCGGCCGCTTGGGGCGGCGGTCGATGAAGACCCCGGCATGGAGTCCGAGGAGGAGCGGCGGGAGTGCATTCGTCGCGGTAAGCATCCCCATCTGCAGGGGAGACGCGCCGAGCAGCGTGCTCGCGACGAGGGGCACGGCGAGAAAACTGATCTGGGCGCCCAGCTCGGCGAGAAGCTGGGCTGTGAAGATCCGCTGGAACGCAGCATTCCGCCAGACCGCTGGGGGCACCGCCCGGTTCTGCATGATTCGATCCTCCCGCCGGCATCTCGCACGATTTGGCAGTCTATCATAGGAGAGTGCTAAGAGGGTGCCTTCTTTTTCAGGGAGGCCTCGTGCAGACGGAGACGTGCATCGTGCCCGGTATCGACCGGGGGAGTAAGGTCCGGGCCGTGCATGGAAACGATTTCACTAGCGACCCTCTTTGGTATCATGCTCAGGAGACTTGGTTCATGGGCCGACCTGCTCTCCTTTTATCCCCGAGGACACGACAGATGAAAATCACGATCATCGACGCGGCCGACGCGCCGCCTCGCCCTGTGGAACCGTTCACGACCGACGATGACACCCGCGAGACGTTGCGGGAGATGAGGCCGGGCGAGTCGATCGAGGTCTGGCCGGCTCCCGATGAGACGTTGCGGGCGATCAAGGCATCATTCACGCGGGTCTCCCGGAAAGAGGACATGCTGATCGGCATCGACAGGGCTGACGCTGGACGGGCCATCAAGGTGACACGGCTGCGCTGAGGTCACGGCGTTCGCCAAGCCTGTCCGGGTTTCGGGAAATGGTCCGGACATACTATCCTGCGCAGAGGAAAGGTCACGCTTCTTCAGTGGTGTGGAGCGTGGCCTTTCCCGCGCTCACCTGTACGTACAGGGGCAAGGGTTGAGTGTTACGATTCCCGGTAGCGTTCGATTGGTGACGCCGCGTCGTGGGTAGGGGTGTGGGATGGCTGATACAGCGTCAGGCTGGGAGGAGTCCGCTCCACGTCAATGTCCATCCTGCGGCGCCATCTCGCTGAATCCCGCAGACCGTTTTTGCGAGCTCTGTGGAGCACGGCTTGCCGAACAAGCGCTCCCCGAGCTCGTTCCCGTCACCCGCCGTCGCGTCGGGGGCAAGACGGAAGTCGTGCTGGCCTCTCAGCGGCCTGCGTCGGGATCCGACGTCATCCCGCTCGGCGGGCTTCCCGGTGAGGAGGGGGCAACCCGGGGACGTTCCCGCCCGGCGAGGCGTAATCAACGGCGGTGGTACCAGCGTCCGATGGCGGTGACAGGGCTTCTCCTCGGGCTGGTTGCGCTAGGCTCTGTAGGCGCCTATGCGTTTGCCCATTGGGGCGGGGCTCAGGATGACGAACCCCCGGTCACCGTGCAGGTTGCCGAGTCTCCTGCGGGAACTCCGTCACCCTCGCCTTCATCCCTGCAGCCGGTGTCCTCCCCGGTGGCGCAGGTGACGGCGGCATCGTCGTCTGCTGCAACGGAGACCCCTTCGCCGGTTCTGACGCGGACGCCAACGCCGGTCGCGTCGGCGAGCGCAACGGCAGATAGCCGGGCGCCGCTGGTCGGTGAACAGGTCGGTCTCATCCGCCCGACGCTTCCGCCTACTCCGACATCCGTTCCCTCCCCGACGCCGGCCCCAACCAGAGCACCATCGCCGACGGAGACGGTCCCGACCCGGACGCCGCCCGTCCCGCCGGCCATGCCCATCAACAACTGAGCGTCACGATCGCGTGTGCCGGGCGTGCGGTCGGTTGCGTCTTCCCAACGGGGTCGGACAGGACCGCGCTTGGCGTCGCGCTGGGGGTTGCGGCTGGCTGCCCCTGAAGCGGTTCGCCGGTGACCAGCCAGTGGACTTTCCGGTCGCGGTCGGCTTCGTCGACGATCACGTACGAGAGGTCCATGTTCAACAGCGGATCCTGGAACGTGCCGACCGTGCCCTGAATGGTCTCGTCCTGGGCCTTGCCACCCGAGCAGTGATCGATGATGTCGGTTCCGAGGTCGGTCAGCTGGCCGGCGCTCAGGTCGGTGCGGACGTGGGCCGCGAGCGAGTCCAGGGTGTCCGGAACGAGCTTCGCCATCGACGGCGCCGACGAGGACGAGAGCTTGTCGATGGCGGCCGCGATGACCTGATGCTGCCGGCGGATGCGGCCGAAGTCGCCATCCGGGCCGTAGCGGTATCGTGCGTAGGCGAGGGCCTCCTTGCCGGTGAGATGGATCGGCCCCGGCTTGAAGGTGTACCCATCGATGGTGAAGGGATCGTCGGTGATGACGATGTCGACGCCGCCGATCTTGTCGATGAACGTCTCCATGCCGGAGAAATCGATCAGGGCGTAGTGATCGATCTTCACGCCGAGGAACTGCTCGACCACCAGCTTCTCGTAGGGGATGCCCCCGACCGCCAGCGCGTGGTTGATCTTGGAGAGCCCGTAGCCCGGCAGCTCGACCCGCGAATCGCGGGGATGGAGAGCAGGCGGCAAGAGTTGGTAGCGGTGTCGTAGGCGGCGACCGAGAGGCTGTCCGGGCGCACGCCGATGTCGATGGCTTCCTCCGGCCGGGCATCGACGCCCATCAGCAGGAAGAGCTGGACGGTGTCCGGTACTACCACGGCGGGTGGTGCCGCAGGGGTGGATGATTGGGCGAGGCCGCGTAGGTGGCGATGGCGGTAAGGGCTGGCCCCGAGTCGACCGCCGTCCCGGGCGTGTCCCCGAGGGACCCCGCATCGAGCGCCGGAGGTGGCGTCGAGACATCGTGCATGGTCGAGAGGGTGGAGGAGATGCGGTAGGTGAGATAGGCAGCCAGGATGATACCCGCCGTGAGAACGAGGAGTGCGGCCGTCCCGAGCGCCCGGCGCAGCCGGCTCCAATGCCGCCGTCACGATCCGGCGCTGGCCTGGGGTTGTGGCTGGGGGACTCCTGGTGAGCCGGGTTCGGGCGTGAGGATGAACTGATGCTCCTCCGTCGCGAGCGGGGTTCGTGTGGCCTGCTGGCTGAGATCGAAGCCGCAGTTGACGCAGAACTTGTCCCGATCCTCGGTTAGCGTCCCGCAACGGGGGCAGTGCCCGGCGGACATACACGTTTCTCCCTCGATCCTCGACGTTATGTCCCACCAGACGGGGAACTGTAGATCAGATTCGCCGTATCTGCCAATCCTGGGAATTGCTATGGAGCAAGAAATACGTGCGAATAGAGCAATCATGTCGGGCGAGGCACATGAGCTCGTCCGGCATGATTGCTCTATCCGGGAAAAGGGACCTGTACGCGGTCAGTTCGAGGTCGCCGCACTAGACTCGGGTGCGGAGGACGTATAGTCATAATAATAGTAGTAGCCGCCGGTCTCGTTCTCGGCCCGCTGGTTGAGCACGACGCCGACCAGGCGAATATCGCCCTGGTGCAGCGCGGTTGCCCCGGTCTGCAGGGCCTCACGTTTCGTGGAGCCCGACCGGCAGAGCAGCAGGACGCCATCGGTCTTGCGGGAGGCGATCAGGGCGTCGCTGACCGCCAGGATCGGTGGCGTATCGAGCAGGACGATATCGGCGTCGGCGGTGATGCGTTCCAGGAGCTGGTCGAAGGCATCCACGGCGAGGAGATCGGCCGGGTTGGGCGGGACCGGCCCGCTCGGGACCAGCACGAGACCCGGCAGGGCGACGCGGTGGGCGTGGGCTTCCCAGTCCTCCTCGGGGTGGGTGAGCAGGGTCGAGAGGCCGCGTCCGTTGGCGACGCCGAAGATCTTGTGCTGGGTCGGGCGGCGGAGGTCGCAGTCGACGATCACGGTCTTGAAGCCGGCCTGCGCCATCGCGACCCCGAGGTTGGCGGTGATGGTGCTCTTGCCCTCGGAGGGCGAGGTACTGGTGACCGCGAGCGACTTGATCGGGGCGACCGCGGCGGCGAATTCGAGGTTGGTACGCAGGAGCCGGACCGCCTCGGCGGCTGTCGAGCCCGGTTCGGTCATCGTGTAGACCTGGTTGGCGCCTTCCTTGAGCCGGGGCAGGGTCGGGATCGAGCTCATGAGGGAGACACCGGTGAGCGCCGGGAAGTCGGTGTCGGCCTTGACCGTGTTGTCGAGGTATTCGAGCAGCGCGACGGCGCCGACGGCGATGAGCAGCCCCACGAAGACGCCCAGGGCCGTGTAGAACAGCGTGCGCGGGGCGTAGGGGGCGGACGGTGGTTGGGCAGGATTCGAGACGGAGACCTGGACCTGACCGGAGGCGACGCTGGACGCGATGGAGTTGGACTGGGACTGCAGGCTGTCGAGGCGGGACTGGAGCTGGACCTGCTGGACGCGGAGTTCGTTGATACGGGTCTGGACGTCGCTCTTGTTCGCGTTGGCCGGGACGTTGATGGTGTTGAGTTCGGTCTCGACGGAGGCGAGCTGGGTCTGGACATCGGAGAGCTGGGTATTGATGTCGGCGAGGGTGGTCTGGATCTGGGTCTGAGTGTTTTCGGCCTGGTAGGCGATGAACTGGTCGGCGATGGTGTTGGCGAGGAGGGCGGCCTGATCCGGATCGGGATTGGAGACCGCGATCTTGATCAGCTGGGTGTCGCGGACAACGCTGGCGGTGACGTTGGCGCGGAGCGTGTCGGTGCCGTAGGGGAGCTTGAGTTTGTCGACAACCCGCTGGAGGACAGGGTCGTAGGTGATGAGCTGGCGGTAGGTTTCGCCGAGGTTGGTGGTGACGGTGAAGGATTGCTGGTTGAGTTCGGAATTGACCGGCGGATTGACGCGAAGGACGGCGGTGGCGGAATAGAGGGGCGTCTGCCGGTTGGAGACAAAGAACGCGCTGGCGCCGGCGATGATGGGAGCAAGGAGAAGGAGCCACCACCAGCGGCGGGCAATCTTGGTGAGGTGTCGGAGGTCGAGCTCCACGGAGGTATGTCTCTTTCGCTGGGTCGTGGTCGTTGACGGTCGGTGTGTCGAACGTCGTGACCGGAGGAACTGCACTTCTCCGCCTCGTCAGGGGGCGGAGAAGTGCAGTTCCTCCGACCGGCGCTGAGGGGCGCCGCTGCCCCGGACGATGGCATCCAGTGTAGTGCAGGCAATCAACGCAGACAGTGGGACGGAGGTCATGGCTCCAGCCTCTTCGAAGCTTAGCCAGCTCATTTGAGGCGAGGAGCTTGGCGCATAGCAGATACCAGAAAGCGCAGCTGGGACTGAGACTGCTCCGCTAGTCGCCTGGATTCGTCTTTGGCCAGCTGCCGGAGACGCTGAACCCGACTCGGAGCACTCAGGAGTTCCGCGAGAGCAACGGAAGCTTCTTCAGGAAACCGATCGACATCAAACAAGGAGATCGCTTCGGAATCAGTACAAAGATCCTGAATGCATCCCCTATCGACTGACATGACAACGGTGCCAGCTCCAAGGGATTCAAGGATCACGAGAGGCTGCGCTTCAACAGGATAGCGTGTTGGATAGAGGAACACATCGATACCTTCGTAGAAGGTGGTTTTTGCGTCTCGATATACCGGGCCGCGGTATGCAATCCTGCCAGGCCACCTGCTAACCGCGTCCAATACTATCCGCTCAGTTGCTTGGTCAGCGAACGGACCGGCAAGGTGGAGATACACATCGTCGCCTCTTTGCCGACAGAGCTCAAACGTCTCAATCACCGCAACTATCCCTTTTTCACGAGAGAGATTAGCCAGATGCCCAAGAACAAGACTCGACGAGCGCCGCTCTCCTACCGATCCCTGCGCAACTGTCTCGACAGGATTAGTTACGACAATAGCGTTCGATCGGCCATAATGCAGCTCGAGTCGCTCCCGCATACTTGAGCAAAGGACGACATCGTACAGCTGTTCATTGCCGATTGCGTACAGCAATCTCATGAGCGGAAGCGGTCTTGATAGATAACTGAAGGAATGATGATGGGCGAATACATGGCGCGACCTCAACCGAGCTGCACCAAGTAGTACGCAGTCGAGAGCAATGGCTGGACCGGAATTGAGTGCGATATAGATGGCACCCGTCTGACGGGACAGCAGAATGCTAAACGTCGCCTGCAGCTGCCTCAAGGACCGAACGGCCTTCCAGGATCGCCGCCGTGCTGCATCTCCACGGGAGAGGTTGATCACCTCAACTTCTCCGTGTTCACCAAGATGCTGGATAACGAGCTCAGTAACGCTGGTCATCCCCGTTCGAGGTGGGGGAAGCGTGGCGATGACGGTAACGCGAGAGCCTTCCGACATGTAGCTTCTCCCCCTATCTCCTAAACGCTCGCGAGACTCGTCTTGAGGAACGATAGGAGCGCATCGCGCTCCTGGACGCGCCGCTCCTCGGGCAACTGGACTATGGTCTTGCGCACGCCGCCGAGCCCCATGCGCTCGAAGAGGGCGCTCCGAGGTGTCGTTCCGTACAACATGACGGGATTGCCATAGGCAGCTGCGACCACGCATGCATGCACACGGTCAGACAGAGTCATCTTCGCGTTCGCGTAGACCGTCAAGTACGTATACGGTTCATCGGAGACTACCGCCCCCGGGTTCCGGTACACCTTCCAGCCGATGAATGGATTCGAGCGATGCTCCGGACGAAGAACATTCCATGGCCCAAGGGTGGCCGGGAGCTTTCGCCGATCGCTCACCGAGCTCACATAAGCCATCCGTTGCCCCTTGTGGGACAGACGCTGCTGCATGGGAGGAATCGTCCAGTTCCAGGTATCACCTTCAAACTCGAAGCTCCCTTCCATCTTGGGATCCTCGATCGCCGTAGACCGGTTTCCCAAGGAAAAGTTCGGCTCGGGATACCGGTCGAAGCAGAGCGCGACCGATTCGGGCATATCGAGTCTGTAGGGCTTGAAAGCATCCGGCACGCAGAACGCACTCTCAATCCCATCGTAGGTGTGATTGCAGACGTCCTTGAAGTGAGGGAAAGTATCACTATCCCGGGACGTGAAGACATCAGGAGGATACGCATCGAGAAACCGCTGAGCTGCCTCGATCTCATCCTTCGTGTACCGGAACAGCCCGCTGCTCAACAGCACGATCTTGACGCCGCGCTCGCGAAGCTTCTGGAAAGTCGGCTCCCAGAGGGCGCGAAAGTTGACCGTCAGCATCGGCCCCTGAAGAACGACATAGTCAACATCCAGGGAACCGATCAGGTCTGGATGGTTGGCAGGATTACCCTTGGACTGATCGTGGAACGTCCGGTATCCCGGCTGATCCTGGAACCATTCGACCTTCGATCCGGGCAATGCCTGCTCCATCAGCCACTTGCCACTGACATTGAAAAACGCATTCCCGATGTTCTGTCCCCAGAACCCCGAGACGACCGCCACACTTGCCGTCTCACTCATGACACACTCCTTGCTAAACAGCCCCGCTGATCCCTAACCTGGACTATCAGTGACTCCCTTGATAGGGCGTTGACCAAACCACAGGACAGCACCTACCACGAAGGCCCCCTGCAGAAACGGGAGCATCGACCCAGTAAAGTCCCCCTGAGGCAGACGCAATGCGATATGCACTGCCGCCAGAGCAAAAACCGAAATCGCGAAATCAGATCGTGTTTCGTACAACCAATCCCATAATCGGCGTAATGCATAGCCCATCGCCCCCATCCCCAAAACAACTGCTGGTAAACCTAGATTCAAGTAAAGCTCGCCGATAAATCCAGGAGATGCGCCAGTGCGTCGAGTGGGAGGCAGCTCCAAAATCTGAAAGCCAACCAGAATATCAGACCTCACTGAGGGCTTACTCTCCCATATTGTCCTGGGAATGGGAGCCAACATCGCTCCAAGAATCGTACTCCCATACTGGAATCCCACAACGTCGGGAACTTTCCTAGCTATATGATAAGTCTTGCTAACACTTAACCAATTCTCGTTAGCAAGGAGAGACCCTTCGACCTCTTTTTCAACACCACAGGTTTCGCTAGCGCCCGACTGATGCTCACAACGAAGCGAACCCATTGTTAGAAGCACCCCTAACGCGACAATACTCACCGCCACTAGAGCCGCCACACTCATGGTGCGCGAAAAACTCCAAGTAATACCGCAAACTACCAGCAAAGCTATAATCTCCGCCCGGGACGACGCAATAAAGGGGGCAACGGTCGAGGCGCCAATACAAACTATGACAAGAATACGAACCCCAACGGAAGGAGTACTCCCTTTTGCCCAGGACGAGAGAATAGGCAGACAAGCAAGTGCTGGAATGCTGGTCGCTCGAGATATGAAAGCTCCACTACTGACAGAATCGTTTGACAGTTCAATATACCGCTTCCCTGATATGGCATCCCAAGAAAACCCTCCTGTGGCTCGGACGTAGAACACTGTAGCGACTACGCCGATCATCAAAGAGACCAGGAGCAGGGTGATAGAACGCCCAGAATCTTCCTGCCAGTTCATACCGAACCAAAGCTTTCGCCCAGACCCAGACTTGCTTTGAGCGAATACAAACGTCATGGTAAGGGCGGATAGCCCAACCGCAGCAAGCAGCGAACCAAGAACTACAACGTCCTCTGGGTTCTGACCGAGCAACAGACGCGAAGCACCATCGCTCTTTCTGTCATAGAGTAGATAAACCGACCGCAGCCCAATCCCTACAATAGCCGGCACCGCTACCATTACCATTGGATGAAACCATCGTAGAGGCTTGATTCGAAGGCCCAAGAGGGGGATTGTAGCAATAATGCTTGCAAACGCTATGATGATTAGGGAATCGGACAATCTCAATAGAAACGCGCCATAACCTACACATGCTGTGGCAATCCATAAGATCCACAGCACTGGAAAAGCCGCCTCGCGGGTAGTCGCAACTCTCATCTGGTCTCGTGCGATGTGCGTATCAGCCTTCACGCCGAATCTCCAAGAGCAGCACGCGCAGCCCCTCGACGAAGGGATTCTTCTCATCAGATATCAGAGATGTCAGCGCCCGACGGACTTGAGTTCGGTAGCCGGAATCGGCAGACTCGATCTTCAAGGAGATCGTTTCGAGCCTCTCCGCGGAAACGTCTTCAATGTCTACAACGAACTCAGCTAACCCCATATCTTCCATCATGTACCGGCCTTTAGGAAGATACGAGATAACAACAGTTGGGGTTCTTACACACATTGCAAACACAGCGCTGTGGAATCGGCTAGCGAACATCACCGCCGCCCTGCTGAGAATCTGACGATACTCCTCAGGCGTCTCTACGCGAACAATCTCTGTCGGCGCGCGCATAAGACCAGCGACTCGCTCGCTAACTTCTCGATCGTTATCCACTTGGAGCAAGAGCTTGACGGGAAGTTGATGCCGTTGACTTGCCCGATCTAGTGCGACAGCCATGGCGTGATGGTAATTGTTTATCGCTTCGTCAACGTTGGACGAATCCGGGAAATTCCATCTCACTACCGTAGCGGTGATGCAATCCTTCGTCTGTTCATTTAGGCCATCTGCATACCTTCTAGTAGGAAGAAAGGCAAGATCGCTTGACAGTATAGAATCAATCTCAAGACTAGTACAAAAATTCTGACTCCAAGTCTCCCGCACGTATACTGCCCGAGCATTGCTAAGCGCGGCGCGAAGCAACGCCTTCTCGAAGAAGGTATGTGCGGGCCCAATTGACATGGGTGCAAGCCAAAATCGCTTGGCTTTCCTAGACGCAGCAAATACCTGCGCCACCTGCGGATAGAACGAGTGGGTGGCGTTCGTCAGGTATCCACCAGGACAGGCAATTACGAGATCAGCGCTATCTATCACTTTGAGAGCTTCCCGTTGCTCCTTAGGGAGCACCTTCTGCATCACAGCTAGAAACGGCGATAGCATCAGAGCGGAGGTCCTCAGCACCGCCATAGCTTGACCGAGCCGGCCTCTCCTTTCGGAAACAATGCCCGGTTGCAGATGGAAACTTACTCCTGGAAAGTGGACAGCAGCGCCAGCTGGATCTCGGGCTATTGCATGAACATTACAGTCGTCCAGCAGTTCCACCAGTTGCTCGAATAGTTCGAAGTCTCCCCGATTGAGGGGGCCGAACACGTTGGTTACAACGACGACTGGACGATTCGTCATCTTTCTCTCATTTCGCGCCTTGACGCTGCGAACGCATGCGCTTGGCTATGATCCCTAGGCTCGTTAAGCCCACAGCCTCGGCAATTGTAACTGTCAGCGCTACCCCATTTATTGACCAAAGACGAAGCAGAGGATACACAAGAGCGACGAATACCACTGTAGTTGCCACTTCTGAGAGAGATGTGGCACGCGCTAATCCGCCACCACGCAACGACTCTGCAAGCACGCGTCGGATGCTAACAATACCTACACCGGGCAGGAGAAGCCGTAAAGTGACTCCCGCATCTTTGAATGCTTCACCATAAAGTCTGGCTATCAAGTACGGCCCTACGACCATCAAACAACTGATAATCGCTGCCGAAAGCAGTGCCGCGAAGGTCACGTATTTTCGGACGAGTCGATCGGACTCCTGGGAATTCTTGGCGCTAGCTACGGTTGGAAATGCAACGTATCCAATGGCTTGTGTAAGAAATCTGATGACGTTCGTAAATGCAGTAGCCACCGCATAGACGCCTAAGCTATATGGACTTAGAAAGACGGCTACCGCCACCTGGTCAGCCCGGAACCGCTCGATAGGCATCAATCTTCCCATGTGAGCTTCGGATCCAAACGATATAAGCTCCTTTAGTGAAGACGTTGAACGCTGAGAAGATAGCATAGGTTGGATTCTTACAAGAAACAGCAGAGCGCTGATTCCAATTGCAGCACCTGAGATCACCGACGCTACCGAAACGGTAAAGAGTGAACCCGTATGGGTAGCGAATAATATTAAAACGATTGGCACATAAGTTGCAATTTGTGCCAGTTTAGCGATATTAAACCAGTTGAATGATCGAGCACCCTGAAGTGGCGCAAGCGTGTAGTCTCGAAGAATGAAGACGGGCCCTAATAGTAGTGAAACGACACAAGCAGATCGCGCAGCTTGCCAAACATCGCTGGTGATAAACACGAGTATCGCCAAGTGAACGATAACAGCAAGTACCGCTTGCGCTCCCGCTATCGCGGTTATTTCCTTGATCCTGACTGAGGACAAGGGACCCTTCGATGACCATTCATACGTAATAGCAGTTGGCAATCCCCAGATTGCAACAGTTCCTATGATCGTTGGCCATAGAGCAAGTGACGCTAGATATCCTCGATCCTCAACTCCAAGCATTCTTGCGACGAGAGGGCCGGTCGCGAAAAGCCCTGCCTGAATAGCTATCGCGGCACCCATTGTGCGGAATAGGTGGCCGGTTAGCTTATGGAGCTTCATCCTTTTCAGAATATTGCTTTGTGGCCGGCGTCGAAGGATTCGAGTTGTAGTTGTTATCATTGGGCTACTAGGGGTATCACAGCGATTTCATACCAGTTGATCGTCTTCCGGAGGCCGTCGCGGAACGACTCGGCGGCGTCAAAGCCGAAGGCCTCGCGGGCGCGGGAGGTGTCGAGACCGCGGCGAGGTTGGCCGTCCGGCTTCGTCGCGTCCCAGCGGATCTCGCCCGCGTATCCGGTCAGCTCGACGATCAGCTCCACCAGGTCGCGGATGGTGATCTCCCCGCCCGTGCCGAGGTTCACCGGCTCGGCTCCGTCGTAGCGTTCCGCCCCAAGCACGATGCCCTCGGCGGCGTCCTCGACGTAGATGAACTCGCGGGAGGCGGAGCCGGTGCCCCAGACCTCGATGAACGGGTCGCCGGCCTCACGGGCATCCACGCACTTCTTGATCAGCGCGGGGATCACGTGGGAGGAGGCGGGGTCGAAGTTGTCATAGGGGCCGTAGAGGTTCACCGGGATGAGGTGGATCACGTTGAAGTCGTACTGCTGGCGGTAGGCCTGGCCCTGCACGAGGAGGGCCTTCTTCGCGATGCCGTAGGGGGCGTTCGTCTCTTCGGGGTAGCCGTTCCAGAGGTCGTTCTCATGGAAGGGGACGGGCGTGAACTTCGGGTAGGAGCAGACCGTGCCGATCGTCACGAACTTCTCGACGCCCGCGAGCCGGGCCTGCTCCATGAGCTGGATGCCCATGATCGCGTTCTCGTAGAAGAACTTCCCGGGGTTCTCGCGATTGGCACCGATCCCTCCGACCACCGCCGCGAGGTGGATCACCACGTCCGTCCGGCCGTCCGCCAGGGCGCGGTCGATGCCGTCGAGCGTGCGCAGGTCGTAGGAGGCGGAACGCGGGACGAAGACGTTTTCGGGCGCGGCGCCGTGCTCCTCGAGCTTTTGGACCACGTGCCGGCCGAGGAAACCTCCTCCGCCGGTCACCATCACGCGCTTGTCATCCCAGAAGGTCATCGGGCCTCCTCCCGGACGAGCCCGGCGATGTGCGGCTTCGGGGTATCGAGCACGACATCGCGCAGCTGCGGGTAGGCGATGAGATCGATGCCAGCGTCGCGCAGGTCCGACGCGAGCATCAGGCGGACGAGGTCGGCGAAGGAGGTCTTCGGCTCCCATCCGAGCGTTGCGATCGCCTTGGACGGATCGCCGAGCAGGAGGTCGACCTCGGTCGGGCGGAAGTAACGTGGGTCGATCCCGACATAGTCTTGCCAGTCGAGGTCGACGAGAGCGAAGGCGATTGAGACGAGATCGCGCACCGACTGTGTCTGGCCGGTCGCGACCACGTAGTCGTCCGGTGCGTCCTGCTGGAGCATCAGCCACATCGCCTCAACATACTCCTTAGCGTAGCCCCAGTCGCGCTTCGCGTCCAAATTGCCAAGATACACTTTTTCGGCGTGCCCGGCGAGGATCTGTGCGATGCCGCGCGTCACCTTGCGGGTGACGAACGTGCCGCCACGGCGTGGCGACTCGTGGTTGAAGAGAATGCCGTTGCAGGCGAAAAGGTTGCGCGCCTCGCGGTATTGCACGGTCATGTGGTGCGCGCAGACCTTGGCGACGGCATAGGGCGAGCGGGGGTAGAAGGGGGTCGTTTCCTTCTGCGGCGCTTCCAGGACCTTGCCGAACATCTCGGACGATCCGGCCTGGTAGAAACGCGGGTTCCAGTCGGCGGTCGAGAGCGCTTCGAGCAATCGAAGGTTGCCCATCGCCACGACGTCGGTCGTGAACTCCGGCATGTCGAAGCTGACGGCGACGTGCGACTGCGCGCCGAGGTTGTAGACCTCGTCCGGCCTGACGCGGTGGATCAGCGATGCCAGCGCTGAGGAGTCGGTCAGGTCGCCGTAGTGCAGCGTCAGGGGCACGCCCGTTTCGTGCGGATCGTGATAGAGATGCTCGATGCGGCCGGTCGAGAAGGACGACGAGCGGCGGATGATGCCGTGGACCTCATAGCCCTTCGCAAGCAGCAGTTCTGCCAGATAGGAGCCATCCTGACCAGTAATCCCGGTGATGAGTGCGCGTTTCTGGGTCATGTGGTGGCGAGTTCCTTCGTGTCTGCAACCGCACGACGGCGTGCGCTATGAATAAGCTGTTCGAGATTGGCAAGGGCGGCATCGGCGGATAGGTGGCTCGTCGCGTACGCTATCCCGCGTTCGCCAAGTGCCTGGGCGCTGCCTGGGTCAAGGGACAATGATTCGAGTGTGGATACGAGTGCTGCCGGGTCGGATGGGTCGACGAGCAATCCTCCGCCAGACTCGTCGATTACCTTGGCTGTCTCACTCTGTGGGGATACGGCTGCAACGACCGGCCGGCTGACACTGAAGTAGGATGTCAGCTTGCTTGGCAGCGACATGTCGGTGACGGTTGGCAACTGGTTGACGAGCAGGGCGTCACTCGCGGCAAGGATGCTGGGGAACAGGCTGCTCTCCTGCGGCGGAAGGAACCGGACGTTGTCGAGGCCAATGGCCACCTGTTGCAGGCGTTCCCGCTGGTTGCCGTCGCCCATCAGGACGAACAGGAGATGCGGGGATGTCTCCTGCGCGATGCGCGCCGCTTCGATGAGATGGTCCAGCCCTTGCTTGAGTCCCATATTCCCGGCATGAAGTGCGATGAATCGATCCTGTGGGAGGCCGAGGTGCGCGCGTACCTCGGCCTGTCCCTGTGTCGGCCGGTCGATGTGGGACCAGTTGCGGGTGATGTGGATGCGTTCCGGAGCGACGCCCTGGCGGATGAGGCGGTCGCGGAAGCCAGTTGACACGACCCCGATCTCGGCGGCGTGACGACAGATCCATGCTTCGAGCTTGCTCGTCGCCACCGCGACCCGCGCCCCACCAGAAACGCCAGACTGCTCGGCCGCGCTGCCCATGAGATCCTGGACGATGAGGACCATCGGGACCCGAAATCTACGGGCTGTCATGAGTGCGAGGACGCCGTCTGCAAGGGCGGGGATGATTCCCACGACAACATCCGGTCCTGGAGCCGTTCGAGAGAGCATCGCATTGACGAGAAAACTGCCCTCGAATCCAAGTCTTCGGATGGCCGATTGTCGTGCGGGTACATACTGACGGAATCGGTGGAGGGATACACCATTGCGGACTTCCGAATCACGCAACGCCTTTCCATACTCCGATGGAATACTCCAGTATGGATAGTAGGGCATGCCTGCCTTGACCATCACCTCCGCGCCATGCTCGACAAGGTGCTCCGCCAATGCCGTGGTATAGGGGGCATTCCCCGTAGGCTCAGGCCAGTAGTTCAGTCCGTAGATTGTTACTTTGAGGCCACTCATATCAGTGAGCGCCGGTGCCGCGAAGAACCACGACCATGGTCTTTGCGAGAATCTGGAAGTCCGAGATCATGCTCATGTCGCGAACGTATTCGCAATCGAGCGCAACTCGCGCGTCGTACGTCGTCGTCGACCGTCCTGAGACTTGCCAGAGACCAGTTACGCCTGGGCGAACAGAGAACACAGTAGTAGCGTGATGGCGATATTGCTCATCGATTTCCTTGAACTGCACTGGACGTGGCCCGATGAGCGACATCTCGCCGTTGATCACGTTCACCAGCTGAGGAAGCTCGTCGAGGCTCGTCTTCCGGAGGAACTTGCCGACCTTGGTCACGCGGGGGTCGTTGTCGAGCTTCCAGTTCACGGCATGCACGCGAGCGAGTTCGGGATCCCGCTGCAGGATCTCCTCGGCGTTCGGCACCATCGTGCGGAACTTCAGACACTGGAAGGGTTGCATGTCCTTCCCGACACGTGTCTGGCGGAAGAACACGCCGCCAGGCGACGTCAGCGCCACGGCAGTCGCGATTGCAGCAAACACCGGCAGGCACAGGAGGAAGAGCACGGAGGCCACCAGCACATCGATACCGTACTTCAGCTTCGGATATAGGCCCGCCAAGCGCTCGTGGCTGGATTGGGCTGGGTTGCTGGAATTGGCCGTGACCGGGACCAGAGGGAAAGCGAGAAGCGAGTTGTGCGATATCGCATCGACAAGCACAAGCTCAGCATGATCCTGTTCTACCGGGCGCTCTCCACCTATGAACTCAGCGGGTAGAGCCATCTCCACGCCCCTCCTGTCCCCCCATCGTGCGCTGCCGACCAGAACACGATGAAATCCCCCAAACGAATAGCGGCCTCTTGTCCGGTAGCGGAATCTGGTGCGAACTTCCCACAGCTCGTCGCGATTGGTATCGATCGCGACCGCTGGCGAAACGGGTCTTGCTCTTGGTATGAAATTGCGTGGCGTGTCCCAGACAGGAATTCGAGAACCCACATCGTTATCGAAACGATGACAGCCTGCCGAGGACTTGCGTTCCTGGCCGATCTGACCCGTGTTCGATTCGTGCGCTGTTGCCTCGTTTGCCCCCTGCCGAATTGACAGCGCAAAGACATCGTCGCCTACTAAGCAATCATTTTCTATGAGCAATTAGGGTCCGGTACGGACAGTTCGATGCCATTCCCCGAGGTATCCCCAGGTACCTGGGGATATGGGACCATTTGCCTATGGAGGGTCGAAAGACGAGGCGGGAGCGGTTGGACATCCTGGCTCCTCTCGTGGCGATGTATGGAATTGGGCTGTGTCGCAAACAAACAGATTGCGGGCATCGGGGTTGGGCCTTATGCCACCTGGGTGCGTTGCCCGGCCGTTCGTCCTGCCTGGTCGTCCTGGGTGGTGGGCGCCTTGGTGATACCATCGGCCCGAAACATCCTGGATGCTTCCGGACCCGTGATGGATTGCTGTGACTTGTTGGCTCAAGAGCGACCGACGATTAGGGATCGGGCAAGGCGGCGAGGCGTCGGGCGGCCCTCCCACCGGACGGTGGCGCGGGCATGCTGAATCAGGTAGCACATGACGACCATGACTGCGGTCAGGAAGAGGAATTCCTCCACCCCGTTCGCGATTGCTCCGTGCAGCGCCGCAGGTTGCTGAACCCGTTCATCAAAGCGTGCGTCCGGGCCTACTACCCAGCATCCCGCCACGCCGGTCGAATCGCACGATTCGCTGCCTGGTCCAGGCGTGGCGAGGTGATCCGTTCATATCCGGGCCATGCACCAGTGTGGCCAGGCTGTGATCACAGACCACGCGACTCGCAATCCGGCGACGATGACACCTCAGTGCTGCATGGGAGGGCTTGTGGAGTACGGTATCATGAACGGGCGTTCTGTATTCGACAGAGGCGTTGCCGTGAGGCCTTTGGGAGTTGTGACATGATGTTGTCGCTGTTCGTGTAAGAGGATAGGCGTTTTGGCCCCGCACCGAAACGGTGCGGGCTGAAGTCATGAGGTGAGCCGACATGGGCATCGCACCAATGAACCGGCGGCCGTGGAGCGGATTGGGGAACGTTCGCGTTCCAGCGTTCGCATCCGCCGCCGGTGTCGTGGACAACGATCCGTTTGATTGAGAAGACCCTCCCCGCGGAGTGAGGGCTTGAGGGAGACCCACCATAACCGCACATGAATTTGAAGGCCAATCCCTCGACCGCAGCCGCTCCACCAAGGCAAAGCCGGAGCAGGCCCTGCTGGTCGCCGTCGAACTCCCTAACCAGCTCTGGGGCATCCAGGACGAGCTGGAGGAACTCGCCACCCTCGCCGAGACGGTCAACGTCGAGGTTGTCGGCTCGGTGACCCAGAAGCTCGATCACCCGCACCCCGCGACCTACGTCGGCAAGGGCAAGCTGGAGGAGATCAAGGAGCTTCAGGAATCACTGGGCTACGATTTCCTGCTCGTCGATGGCGAACTCACACCGGCGCAACTCCGCAACATGGAGAAGGCGCTGGACATCAAGATCATCGACCGGACGGCGCTCATCCTCGACGTCTTCGCCGTCCGCGCGCAGACGCACGAGGGGCGCCTCCAGGTCGAACTCGCGCAGTTGCAGTACCGGCTGCCGCGCCTTACCCGCATGTGGACTCACCTCTCCCGCCAGACCGGCGGTGGCGGTGTCGGCCTGCGCGGGACCGGCGAGACGCAGCTGGAAGCCGACCGCCGCGAGTCGCAGAAGCGGATCACCTTCATCAAGGGGCAGTTGGAGCAGGTGCACCGGCACCGCGAACTCTATCGCAGCCGCCGCAACGACACGCCGATCAACGTCATCTCGCTCGTAGGGTATACCAATGCGGGCAAGAGCACGTTGCTCAACACGATCACCGGCGCGGGTGTGCTGGCCGAGGACAAGCTCTTTGCCACGCTCGACCCGACGACGCGACGCATCCCGCTTCCCAGCGGGCGTGAGGTGCTGCTCACCGACACGGTGGGCTTCATCAACAACCTGCCGACCCAGCTCGTGGCGGCCTTCCGCGCGACGCTGGAGGAGATCAGCGAGGCAACCGTGCTCGTCCACGTCGTGGACGTGACGCACCCGAATGCGCGCGAGCAGGTGGTGACCGTCAACGAGACGCTGGAGGAACTCGGCGTCGATGGCCTGCCGGTCGTCTACGCGCTGAACAAGATCGATGCGCTGGATCGCGCATCCGGCGACGAGCCGGTGGATGTCGGACTGCTGAAGCAGGAGCTCGGCATCCCGGCGGACGCCCACGCGGTGCCGGTGTCGGCGCAGCGGGGCACGAACGTGAAGGCGTTGCTCGCCGAGATCGAAATGGTGCTGGAGGTGGAGAATGCCTTCCTGCCGGTGACCGTGACGATCCCGTACAATCGTTCCGAACTGGTCGAGCGGTTTCACGCGCTCGGCCGGGTCGAGGAGCGGGATTTCGACGAGCATGGTACGACATTGCACGGCTGGCTCCCGGAGCGCGATTTCGGGCGATTCGGCGCCATGTTGACGCGGCGCGAGGCTGGTGAAGCTGAGCCGCCGGTGGCGGGGTGGACACCGGTCGCGCCGGAGCCGGACGTTGTTGACCAGCGGGCGCATCCTGCGGCGTAAGGCCGTGGCCCGATCTCATCCGGCGCTGTGGCTATCCGCAGCGCCGGATTCCGGGAGCGGGTATCGCCCGTGGCGTCCATTGCCCGAATTCCCAACAATCATTGCCGGATCGTCGTTCGTCCCCTGATTCCATCATCGCAAGGAACCACCGTGACGCAGGAACTGCCTTCGCGCGCGCTCGATCTTCCGTCCGACGCCGGACTGACCTACAAGGATGCCGGCGTCGATATCGACGCCCAGACGCAGGCGCTGGCGCGCGTGAAGGAGCGTGCAGCGGCGACGCTCGGGGCGCAGGCCGGGCCGATCGGACACTTCGGCGGCACTTACAGGTTGCCCGGCGCGGGCGGCAACCACCAGATCCTCGTCGCCAGTGCCGATGGCGTTGGCACGAAGCTCCAGCTGGCGGCGACGCTCGGCGGCGAGGCTCACGCGCAGATGGGCCGCGACCTCGTCAACCACTGCACGAACGATATCCTCGCCCTGGGGGCGACCCCGCTCTTCTTCCTCGACTACTTCGCGACCGGCAAGCTGGACGGCGACGTGATGACCGCCGTTGTCGGCGGCATCGCCGATGCCTGCCTGGTGAATGGCATGGCGCTGCTCGGTGGCGAGACGGCCGAGATGCCGGGCATGTATGGCGAAGGCGACTACGATGTTGCCGGCTTCATCGTCGGTACGGTGACCGAGGAGCGCATCGTCGATGGGTCCGGCATCGAGCCGGGCGATATCGTGATCGGTTTGCCAAGCGGTGGCCTGCAGACGAACGGATTCAGCCTGGCGCGCCGGATCGCCGGTCTCACGGGCGACCTGGAGCGGGATCGCGCCCGGCTCTGGGAGATGCTGCCCGGTTCCGGCGAGACGATCGGCGATGCGCTGATGGCGGGGCACCAGAGCTTCCTGCCAACCGTGATGCCGCTGCTCGATCGAGGGCTGGTGCGGGGGATGGCGCACATCACCGGCGGTGGCCTTGTCGACAACCTGCCGCGCACGCTGCCGGAGGATTGCATCGCCCGGCTCGATCCGGACAGCTGGGACGTGCCGCCCATCTTCGATTGGCTGGTCGAGCAGGGAAACCTCTCGATGGTCGAGCGCTACCACGTCTTCAACATGGGGGTTGGTTTCGTCCTTATCGCCTCACCGGCCAACGCGGAGATCATCCTGGCGCAGGTGCCGGCGGCGCGGCGTATCGGCCGCATCCTGGAGCGCACGACCAGCGACGAATCCGCGGTGCAGGGGCTTTCCTGCTAGAAACGAGGAGCGAGGAGTGAGAAACGAGACGGATGTTCAGTCAACTTCCGCCATTGGGAACCGTGCCCTTGTCATTCATCTCTCACTCCTCATTCCTCACTCCTCGGGGGATGTATGGCCACCATTGACGTGCGACAACGGCGGATCGACGCGAAGATCGTCTATTACGGCCCCGGCCTGAGCGGCAAGACGACGAACCTGCTGGATATCCATCGTCGGATGCCGGCGGACCGGCGTGGCCCGTTGCGCTCGCTGGCGACGGATGAGGAACGGACGCTTTTCTTCGACTTCGTGCCGGTGGCGCCGATTCTCGTCGGCGGCTGGGATGTGCGTTTCCACCTCTATTCGGTGCCGGGCCAGGAACACTTCGCACGCACCCGGCGCGCGGTCCTCGGCGGGGCGGATGGGGTGGTTTTCGTGGCCGATGCCGCGCCGGACCGGCAGGACGCAAACCAGGCCAGCATCGACGAGCTCGGGGCGTTCCTCGATGCCTACGCGCACCCCCTGTCCGACACCGCGTTTGTCATGCAGTTCAACAAGATGGACCTTCCCGATGCCATCGATGAGGCCACGCTCCAGGCCACATTGAATCCCGGCGCGCGCCCGGCGTTTGCGGCCATCGCCACCCAGGGAAATGGCGTGAGCGAGACGTTGCGTACGGTCTCCCGCCAGGTCGCCCGGAGGTTGTAGTCCCTCGATGTCCTTCCCTCCCCGCTGCCGGCGCCGGTCATGGGCGTTCCGGCTGACGGATGTCGTGCATTTCCTGCGTTGTAGTGGATTGACCGTCTGGGGATGGCTCCGAATAATGCGAACTGCATGGTCATCGTGTGGCATGAGGAGGACCTGCACGGTCGTGGCAGGCTTTCCCTGGACGAAAAAGGCAGCATGGAACGGTTTCGCCGACTGGCGCATGTTCGCAGACTGATCAATCCCATCGCGGTATTCGTTGTCGGGACGATTGGCCTTGCGCCCGCCGGTGTCATGGTGTTGCGCGTGCGACGGCGCATGTCTGGCCGCATGCAGGCCGTCCCGCTGAATGTGCTCGTGCATCAGGGCGCCTACCACCTCGTGTCGCTGGAGGGGGAGAGCGACTGGCTGCGAAACCTGCGGGCGGCGGGCAGGGCCAGCCTGGTGCGGGGAAGAACCAGCGTGGCGGTGGTCGTGGCGGAGGATGTACCCGTCGAGCGGAGGCTGCCGATTCTCCGGTTCTATCAGCAGCGATGGGGCGGGGCAGTGCTGGGAGGAGACTCCAGTCCCGATCGGCTGGTTTCGGATGAGGAATGGGCGAAGATCGTGGCCCTCGTCCCGGTGGTCCGGCTCAAGCTCTCGAATTGACGCGTTCCCTTGCGAGCGATGGGGCTCGACGGAAACGCTATCATGGAGAACAGTCGCGTCGCCGTGTACCCATCAGAGGAGTGAGTCCGATGTCTTCTCCCGCACCAGCCAGTCGCGATCGCAACCCGGGCACCTACAAGAAGCCGCCCGGATTTGTCTCGCGCGTGATGAATCCGATGCTGATCTTCGTGCAGGAGCGGTTGGGTATCGCTCCTTGGGGCACAGAGGTCCTGGCGGTGCGCGGCCGGACGAGTGGACAGATCCGGAAGGCTCCGGTCAATCCGTTGTCGTACGATGGCGAGTGGTATCTCTTCTCCCCGCGTGGGGACAGCGAATGGGTGCGGAACCTGCGTGTAGCAGGGGAAGGAACGCTGACCAGAGGGCGTCATGTTCGCCGGTTCCGGGTAGCCGTTGAGGTTGCCGATGCGGAGAAGCCGCCGGTGATTCGCGCCTACATGCAGAAGTGGGGGAAGCAAGTCGCGTCGATCGTCGGCTTCGATGCGGACGCGAGCGATGCCGTGCTGGCCGAGGTTGCCCCGAAGCATCCCGTCTTCCGGATCGAGATCGTCGTGAACTGACGTCTCCGGGTTGGACGTGCGTGCTTCCTGAAGGGAAGCGTGCGATATCGCGATGGATCGAACCGGCACAATCGCTTGACAAGAAGGGAACGAGTCTCTAGTCTGGCAAACGTCGGCCAAACGGATTGGCAGGGCATGTTCACATTTTCGGAGGTAGTCGAATGTCCGAGTCGGTGAACAACATCTTCTTCCTGGTGATCGAGGGGCCAGCCAGCGGTGCCCTTGGGGAGAAGTGTGCCTTGCGAACCGGATTGCCTGACTGACGCCCAGCTGACAATCGACCTCGTACGGCAGCCTTCTCCTCCGGAATCGATGGGAGAGGGCATCTTTGTGTGCGGCAATTGGGACGGGTCATCGGCATGGGACCAGTGAGTCGTGGACGTGAGGCGGGTATCCGCAAGGGGAAACCGGCATGAGGTGGGGGAGGCAGGCGATTGCCATGAGGCAAAGCAGCGATACACGAACGCTATTCGCCGGGACCTGGGAGCGGTTCCGCGACCGCGAGCAATAGGTTGCGGCTGTCCGCAATGGTGGCTGGTTCGCGGCAAGGGCTCGTGTCCTCGCAGGACGGGCGCGCGGTCCGCCGTGGACAGCGTTGCGGGCGGATTTCTGGATGACGACGAAATCGGGTCGGGATAGCCCGACAGGGGATGAATGGCATGACGACAGCCGACGAGCAGATGCGGCAGGCGGTGAACGCGCTCGACGTGCGCGATGTCACCAAACGGTTCAAGAAGAAACGCAACGAATACGCCTACGCCCTGAAGGGTGTCAGCTTCCAGGTGAAGCGCGGCGAGGTGCTCGGCATCCTGGGACCGAACGGGTCCGGGAAGAGCACGCTCGTGCGTGCCCTCTCGACGCTGACGGTGCCGGATTCGGGCAGTGTGAAGATCTTTGGGATCGATGCGGTGGAGCATCCGCGCATCGTCCAGCGGTATATCAATCGCGTGAGCGTGGAGGCCAGCTTCTTCAAGAAGCTCTCGTCGATGGAGAACCTGCTCTTCGGTGCGAAGCTCTACGGCGTCACCGACCGCGAGAGCAAGCCGCAGATCCGGGAGATCCTGACCGGGATCGGCTTTGACCTCAAGCGGGTCAACGAGCCGATGGAGCACCTTTCCCGCGGGATGCAGCAGAAGATCGCGCTGGCGCGGGCGCTGCTCACGAGTCCGATGCTGATGCTCCTCGACGAGCCGACGACCGGACTCGATCCCCGGAGCAAGAAGGATGTGCAGGCGCTGATCCACGACATCCGGGCCAATCACGACTCCTCGATCCTGCTCTGCACGCACGACATGGGCGAGGCAGAGGAGTTGTGCGACCGCATCGGCATCCTCGTGAACGGGGAACTGATCGCGCTCGACACACCGCTCGGACTCAAGCAACGCTACCAGCAGGACGGCCAGCTGCCGACGCTGGAGGACGTCTTCATGGCGGCCACCGGCATCTCGTTGGAGGAGGCTTCCTACGAGGAGGACGAGACGGAACTCGCCGGCGCCGCATAGGGTGGCGGTCGTTCCGGGCGTACGACATCGTGCATCTGAGGCAGTTGCATGGCGATCGCCGACCGCCATTGCGAGGATTGTCCCGCCGAACGAAGGCGATTCGTCCCGACAACGATTGATTGAATGGAGAGACGTACGATGCAGGCCGTTTCGGCACCGACAAGCCGCTCCAATCTGCGACGCGAACTCGTCGCGATCTGGGGCTACGCACAACGCAACTACTTCCTGACCAAGCGCTATTTCCTCTGGGAGGTGGTGTGGCTGGTCTATTCGACGATGAACGCCCTGACCATCGGCTTCATCGGCGTGGGGTTCGGTGGCGACAAGCAGCAAGCCGCCACCATGACGACCTTCCTGCTCATCGGCACGCTGCTCTGGAGTTACCTGTCGATGATCTTCGACCTGCTCTCGGAGACCGTCTCCTGGGAGCGGTGGGAAGGCACGATCGAATACACCTTCATGAGCCCGGCCAGCCGCACCGCCCAGCTCATCGGCATGGGTGTCTATGCCGTGGCCTACGGTATGGTGCGGATGGTCGTGATGCTGGGGGCGATCTCGCTCTTCTTCGATCTCTCGCTGGGGAATGCGAACTTCGCCGGTGCGGCGGTCATGCTAGCGCTGTGCAGTGTCTCGCTGGTCGGCTTCGGAATGGTGGCGGCCGTGATGCCGCTGCTCTCGCCGGAGAAGGGCCAGCAAGTGACGGCGATCTTCACCGCCGTGCTGTTGCTGATCTCGGGCATCTACTACAGTGTGGATGTCCTGCCAGGCTGGATGCAGCCGCTGGCGAACATCTCACCGGTCTATTACGCGCTGGACGGGATCCGTTCGATGCTGCTCGACGGCGCGTCGCTGGGCAGCCAGTGGACCAATATCTGGCCGCTGCTGCTGATGGGGCTGATCTTCCCGCCGCTCGGGCTGTGGCTCTTCCAGAAGGGGGAGCGCTTTGCCAAGAGGACGGGCCGCCTCAAGCGTATGGGATAGGCTGAAGGCATCGGCGCAGGGGGCGGGGCGACACGCTCCACCCCCTCGCTCATTCAGGCAAAGGAGATCCTGCAATGGCGCAGGCGCAACCACAGCCACAACCACAACCACTGCCCGATTTCGTCCCCGGTCTCGAACTCTCGCGGTTGTATGCCACCGAGGTGGTCGAGCCGATCCTGCGAAAGGCATTCCCCTCGGTGCCGCTCGCATTCGGGCTGCTCGGGGAGGGCTCCGATGTCGTCGGTTACGACACGGCTCGCTCGATGGACCACGACTGGGGGCCGCGCTGCATTGTCTTCGTCCCCGACGATGTCCGCGAAAGCCTGGCGCCCTGGCTCGACCAGACGCTGCGGGACCAGCTGCCGCATACCTTCCTCGGCTTCCCGACCGGCATCGGCCATCATTCGGACGACACGACGTTCATGGCGGATAACGACGAATCCGACGGACCGTTCGTCCATCGCGTGCGGATCGCCGGTCCGGGGCAGATCCTTCACGAGCTGATCGGCATCCGCTCGCTGGACGATCTGACACCAGCGTTGTGGGTGACGACACCCCAGCAGAAACTGCTCGAACTGACGGCAGGGGCGATCTTCCGGGACGACACCGGCGAGATCACCCGGATCCGGAAGGCGTTGGACTGGTATCCGGACGATGTCTGGCGGCTGGTGCTGGCGGGGACATGGAAGGCGATCGCCCAACTGGAGTCCTTCGTCGGGCGCAGCGGCGAGGTGGGTGATGACCTTGGCTCCCAGCTCGTGGCGATGCGGCTGATCCGCGACCAGATACGGCTGGCCTTCCTGCTGGAACGGCACTATGCGCCCTATCAGAAATGGTTTGGCACGGCTTTCGATCGCCTCGGGATCGCGCCGCTGCTGACGCCGTCGATGGATCGCGCGCGCTACGCGCGGGACTGGCGGGAACGTGAGCGGGGCGTGGTGGAGGCATCGGTAGCGCTGGCAAACCGGCAGAATGCCTTGAAGCTGGCAGCGCGGGTCGATCCGGCGCCGCGCCCTTTCTGGTCCCGCCCGTTCCAGGTGCTCGATGCGGAGCGGTTCACGCGGGCGCTGGCGGATGTGATCGCCGATCCGGCGGTGAAGGCGCTTCCGGCCGACCTCGGCGGGCTGGATACATACATCGACTCGACCGACGCGGTGGGCGAACAGCGGTTGCATCGGGCGATCCAGGGGTGGCTGGAATCGCGATGATGTCCGTCTTTCATTGTTGAGGGCAAATCGGAAACTCCGGGACAAGTCAACGAAGGTAACCTGTCCCGGAGTTCCTGATCGTGACTTACCGGGGGCCGGCGTAGAGGACTTCCAGTAGGAGATTGTCCGGCGACTCGAACATGACGTGGTAGTAGTCGCCATTCCCGGCAGTGGAATACTCCGCGAATTCCGGGCGATGGCGTGGCGTCTCGAACAACGGGACGATACCCTGATCCGCCATGTACATCACGAACGCATCCACATCGGCGACCGAGTCGACCGCGACGGCGAGGTGATTCAGGCCCTTTCCGTCGTAATCGCTGGTGACCTCGGGATGATAGGGGCCGGTGAATTCGAGCAACTCGCCGTTGGCACCCAAGACTCCGAGCACATCCTCGTTGTCACGAACGACGCTCCATTCCAGCGCGGTGAAGAGTTCGCGGTAGAAGGCCACGTTGGCCATGTCGATCCGGAAGAGCAGATGATGAATCCACGATCCCATCGGGACACCTCCCTGTCCAGAATTTGTGAATGGTGTTGGGGTATCGGTTGGGACATAGAGTCCAGAAATGGGGGATTTCGCGCCACTATCCAGACGGCCAAAATCGGAGAAAAGCCCGTAACGGCGCGGGAATCCGGGGTGTGTGAGGCCGGTCAGGATTCGTGCGGGCCGATGTAGACGAACTCCCAGAGGATGTTGTCCGGAGACGTGAACATCACCTGGTAGTACGTCTGGCCTTCGCCCATCCCGAAATCCGGGCGGTGGCGCGGCGTCTCGAAGAGCGCCGGCACACCCTTCTCCGCGAGATAGGATGCAAACGCGTCGACATCGGCAATCGACTCGGCGGCAAGCGCGATATGGTTTGCGCCGATCCCGTCGTAGTCGTTCGCCACATCCATGTGCGGGCCGGCGCCGAACCAGAGGCTTACGCCGTTCGTGCCCGCGACGCCGAGATAGTCCTCACTGTCGTGCAGCGGCGCCCACCCGAGGATCGCGAACATGTCCCGATAGAAGGGGATGTTGGCAGGATCGACGACGAACTGGATATGGCTGAATCCGGATTTCACATCATGCTCCATCGATAGGTGTGCGACGGTCAGGGGCTGTCCCCCAACGAGGACAACGCCGATTGTCCCTGATGGGTTCATCGTGCGTGTGTCGAACATATTCTCCGTCACGAATGGGTCGGATTGTGTCCGCATACGCCATGCGTTCAGCGCCCGGCGACGGCGATCTCGCTGGCCGGGCCGACGATCTCCTCGGCAAGGCGGCGCATCGTCTCCGCGTCCTCCAGCGCCGGCAGCTTCATGATGACCTGGTCGACGCCGAGCGCTGCCTGCTCGCGGATCTCGTCGAGCACGGCTGTGGCGGGCCGGTCCTGATGGGCGCCGTCGAAGGAGCGTCCGGCAAAGATCATGGTGGTCTTCTCGATCTCGGCGTAATCGCGCCCGAGATCGTCGCAATGGCGTTTCAGGACGTCCAGCTTGTGCGCCAGCTGCGGACCGCCGAAGAGATTGCAGGCATCGGCATATTTTGCGACGAAGCGGAGGGTCTTCTGCTCGCCGCTGCCGCCGATCATGATCGGGGGATGGGGCTTCGCAACCGGCTGCGGTTCGCAGAGCGTCTCCGTGAGGTGAAGCTGCTTGCCATCGAACGATCCATTGTCGGGCGACCACATCTGATGGGCGAGCTGGAGGGTGTCCTCCAGCAGTTCGAAGCGTTCCTTCAGGGGTGGGAAGGGGACGCCGAGCCCGAGATGCTCCTGCTCGAACCAGGCGGCGCCGACCCCGAAATAGCTGCGGCCGCCGGAGAGGACATCGAGTGTGGTCGCGGTCTTGAGCAGGATGCCGGGGTAGCGGTAGGTGACGCCGGTCACGAGCGAGCCGAGCTTGAGCGTCTTCGAGTGGGCCGCCGCGAAACCGAGCGTGGTGTAGGCCTCCAGCATCGGGTCGGCCGGGACGCCGCTGTTGGCGATCTCGAAGAAATGGTCCATCACCCAGAAGGAATGGAAGCCGCCTTCGTCGGCGGCCTGGACGATCTCGGCGAAGGTGGGGCCGATGGCGGCATCGCCGCCGGGATAGACGAAGCGGGAGAGCTGGAAGCCGATCTTCATGCGGAGACTCCTTAGGCGAGGGCGGGTCGCTGCCGTCATCCTCGCATGCGGAACGCCATCGCGGGAGTCCGGGGTGAAGCCGGGAGGAAACTGTCCGCATTCGGTCTTATCCTCTGAAGCGTGGCGATCGATGTACGTACGTCACCTATCCACCTCGAACCAGCAGAGGAGCACTCATGACCACCCTCGACCGGCGACCGAACACCGCCCTGATCGTGATCGACGTCCAGAACGGCGTCATGAATTCCGCCTACAACCGCGACACCGTCGTAGGGAACATCGCCTTGCTCGTGGAGAAGGCGCGCGGCGCGGACGTACCCGTCGTCTGGGTGCAGCACGAGAGCGAGGAACTTCCGAAGGGAACCGAGACCTGGCAGATCGTGCCGGAGCTCGATCACCGTACGGATGAGCCACATATTGAGAAGCAGTACGGCGATTCCTTCGAGGCGACGGACCTGGAGGATGTGCTGGCGAACCTTGGCGTCGGGAAGCTGGTCGTGTCCGGCGCGCAGACCGACGCCTGCGTGCGATCGACGCTGCACGGGGCGTTCACGCGTGGCTACGACGCGGTGCTCGTCAGCGACGCGCACACGACGGAGGACCTGTCCGAGTGGGGGGCGCCGTCGCCGGACAAGGTGATCTCGCACACGAACCTGTACTGGGGAGTCCAGGCTGCGCCGGGACGTACGGCGGGAACGGTGGCGGCCGAGGATGTCGACTTCGGCGTTCCGGCCGCCACCGCCGCTTCCTGATCGCATCCCTTTGAGGGGTGCGGAGTGGCATAGCGAACGACAACCCCGGTTGGCGGACAGCCAACGGGGTTGTCGTTCGTTGCAGGAGTGAGCGCAGAGGCATCCCGAGCATCGGTCATTCGCTGGGGGCGCCTTCATAGCGGCCCGGTTACCGCTACAGCACGCTTGTGAGGTCACCGAGGGTGCGGATCTCGTCGTCGGAATAGCCCGCCGCACGCAGCGGCTCGACCACGTCGCGCAGCAGGTCCGGGACGTAGCAGACAAGCACGTAGGCGATGCCGTCCGCCACGAGCGTGACCTGCTTCAGCGCCGCCGGCAGTACGCGCGATTCGGCCCGCGCCAGCGTCTCCGCGCCGCCCACCCAGGAGAGCCCGACCGGGTTCACCAGATTCGTGATCGCCGCGCCGCGGCCTTCCGGCAGTGCGAGTGTCAACGGCTGCGTGATCTTCCAGCGTTCCATCACGAAGTACGGACCCGCCGTGCAGACCGTTCGCCGGTTGTGCCCTTCGAACCGCGCCAGGCCATGGGTCGGCACGGGACGCTGGTCCAGCCGCAACTGGGCGAGCGTCTCCTCGATCCGCCGGTGCCAGACGACCTCATCGAGCGGCTCGCCGTAGATGTCGGTCGGCATCACGTCGGCGCCGATATCGGACGTTTGCTGGATCTCGAACACGAGCGTATCTGGACCGAAGGTGTGCAGCGTGCCGCCGGGGACGTAGACGGTATCGCCGGGCGCGATCTGCCGGCGGATCATCACGCGGTCGTAGTCCCGGTCGAGTGCCGCTTGCCGGATCTCGTCGCGCGCCACGCCCGGCTTCACGCCAGCGAGAATGGAAGCATTCGCCTCGTCTTTCACCCAGATGATGTGCCACGCTTCGGTCTTGCCGTTCGGTTCGCCCAGCACGGCGGTCGCGAAGGCATCATCGCCGTGGACGTGCGTCGGCAGGGCATGGGATGCGTCGAGGAATTTGCCCAGGAGTGGATAGCGCTCGCCGGTGAAGCCCTCGCCGACCAGCCACTCCGGCGCCGAGCGGGTCAGTGCGTTCAGCGTGGTCCCGGCCAGCGCGCCGTTGACGATCGTGGCCGGTGACGACTTCTCGTCGCTGTACTCCCATGTCTCGGCGATGATGCCGTCCTCCGGGAGACCACCCTTCTTCAGGATCTGAGGGATGAGTCGTTCGCCGAACCCATAGGCCCGCGTCGGGGTGATCAGCTTGAGCGGGTAGGGGGTGCAGTCCGGAGTGTTTCTGGGCACGAGGCATCCTTTCGGGGTCTGGCGGGTTGAGTCGCAGAGAGTTGGGGCATCCGCGATGGTATGGTGGAATGATTGTAGTGGTGGAACCACGATTCCAGTGGGTGGAGGTTCGAAACGAGGTTCAGATGGGCAAGGAGCGGACGAATCAGGAGCAAGTCTTGGCTATCACATTGCCGTGGCACTTCCCGTTCCTGAAACATCCCGAGGTTACGCTGATCCGTGCCCATACCAATGAGGTCTTTCGCGTCAAGGAAGGGAATGATCTCTATGCCTATAAGATCTATGGTACGAAATGGCGCACCACGCCGGAAATTCGCTACGAACTCGAACTCTTGAGCCATCTCGCGGATCGTGGAATCAACGTTGTGCGGGCGCTTCCGGACAACAGGGGGCGGACGGTCCAACACTATTACAGTCTCGACCGCCCGTTTTTTCAAACCGTTCTCTTTACCTTTGCATCCGGTGCGCCTGCGGTACCACCGTTCTCTACGGATCTCTACTATCGCGAGGGGGCAGTGACGGCCGCGCTCCATGCTGCCAGTGACGACTTCACCTCGCTCAATGAGCGTCGACCGCTCGATCGGGTGACGCTGGTCGAGAGGGCTCGGCGCGCGATACGCGAGGCTGGTCGTGGTGGGGAGCCTGGCAGGTGGTTGGATCGGTTTGGACAGGAGCTCGGGAGGCGACTTCCGAGATCAGCGGTAGATGGGCTCGATTGGGGGCCGTGTCACGGCGACCTCACGTTCGACAACCTGCACATCACCCACGATGGCGAATTCGTCTGGTACGACTTCGACTCCGGTGGGCCAGGATGGCGGGCGATGGATCTACAAGGATGGATGGCACTCGACCCCGCGATGCAGGAGCGGCAGGACGCCTTCATCGCGGGATATCGTACGGTGCGACCGCTACACGACCGGAATGTGGAGGCCTCGCGATACCTGGCGGCGGCATTGGACTATCAGGGAATCGGGATCGATCTGGCGTATCGCGTGGGTTCGAAGGGGGCGGAGGCTGTCGAGGCGTTTCTCGGAGACGCGGTGATCCGGATGGAACGCTGGCGTCGCGTCCTTGCCCTTGGAGAATGGTAGAACGACCCAGATGCCTACTGCTCTTGCAGCCGATGCGCGATGGTCCGGTTCGCTTCCTGCGCGTCGAGAAAGATGGCCAGAAGGCGCTCATACCCGGCTGCCGCCTCCGGATCGGGACGGATGGTGGCCGCATCGTCGTTGGGTGCGACGTGTGGATCGGGCCACCCAATCGCCAGCGCCGCGCTTCTCGCCGCGCCGATCGCCGTCAGGTCGGGCGATGCCATCGGCAGTACGGGAAGTCCGAGGATATCCGCGACGAGCTGGCGCATCAGCGGATGCTGGGACGGTCCTCCCCCCAACCGGATACGGGCGGGACGCGCGTTGCCGGGGGCGATCGTGTCGAGTGCCTGGCGGCAGGCGAGGATGACGCCTTCCGCGACGGCCCGTGCGAGATGCTCCCGTTCGTGGCGGTCGGCAAGACCGAAGAAGGCGCCCTTCGCCAGTGCGTCGAGCACGGGCGTGCGTTGTCCCGTGAGCGACGGAACGAAGAGCACGCCTTCCGCACCGGGCGCGACGGTCGATGCCTCGTCGAGCAACGTCGCAACCGGCGCGTCGGTGTTCCGGGCAAGCCATTCGAGGGCGATCCCGGCGTTTCCGGTCGCGCAGACGCAGTTTCGCTGCTCGCCGTTCGCATGCGCGCCGACCGCACTCGGGAAGATGTGCCAGCGTCCGGCGGCATCCGGCACAAATCCTGGCGTGGGCAGAATCACCTGTGCGCCAGAACTGAGGACGACCATCGCCTCGTCGCCGGACGTGACGCCCGCACCGAACGCCGCACAGGGAGCATCACCGCCAGCCAGCACGACCGGGATGCCTGCGTCGAGGCCGAGATCCGCCGCGCGGCTGGGGAGCAGGTGTCCAACGATGGAGCCCGAGGGGATGACGGCAGGTAGCCAGGCGGGATCGACGCCGGCGGCGGCCAGCATCGTCGCATCCCACATCCACGATTCGGCGTTCAGGAGGCCGGTGCTGATCGCGTCACTCGGCTCGGTCACCCGTTCGCCGGTGAGACGGAGGGCGAGCGCATCCTTCGGCAGGAGGAGCGATGCGATGCGGGAGGCCGTCTCCGGCTCGCGGTCGTGCAGCCAGCGAGCGGTCGTCGCGAGGTAGCCGACCCCGAGCGGGCCGCCGATGCGACGGGCGAGCTCGTCGCCGACCTCCTGCGCGATAGCCTCTCGTTCCGATTCGCTCCGGCGGTCGGACCAGATGATCGCCGGGCGGATCGGCTCTCCGGCATCGTCGAGCGCGACGGTGCCGTGCATCTGGCCGGTGAGGCCGATCGCGGCGATCGTATGGTCCGGGGCCTGCACCAGTGCCTCGCGGACGGCAGTGCAGACGCCGCTCCACCAGTCGGCGGGGTCCTGCTCGTTCCAGCCGGGATGCGACCGGTGCGTCGCGTGCATCCCTTTGCCGATGGCGAGGACTTCGCCATGCGGGGAGAGCAGCAACGCCTTGACCGACGAGGTTCCGAGGTCGATCGCGAGCACGGCATCGTGCGTGCCGGAGGAGGTTGACATGCTTACAGGCTCACCAGCCAGCAGAAGGCGATCCAGACGAAAGCGAGATCGGCGAAGAGCACGCTGTAGTCACGCGGGGCGTTGTCGGCGCGGGGATAGCCGATCTCCAGCGCAATGAACCCAATGGCGCCGAGCGCGCCGATGGCGACCCAGGTATCGGGGATGCTCGTTGCGAGGGCCACGATCAGGGTGAGTGCGGCAGCGAGGAGGATGGCGATCCAGCTGGCGAGGCGATGCGCGCGCCAGGAGAGCGGGTCGCCGGATTCCGGCTTCGGCGTGGAGGCCTGACGCATGTGTTCGTCGCCGATCAGGGCCAGCGCGGCAATGGGGAGAAGCAGGAGCAGTCCGCCCGTCCACGCGCCGAGTGCGGTCCACACCCAGAAGGGAATCAGCAGGACGAGCAGACCGACGAGCATCCACGGAGACTGCCCACGTCGCAGGTTCAGTGCTTGCACGGTCACCAGCGAGAACCCAAGGGAGAAGATGGCGGCGCTGCCGAGTCCGAAGGTGAGGCCGACGATGAGGGCGAGCACGAAGAGGATGCTTGCGCCGACGATGCGGGCTTGGCGGGTCTCCAGGCGGATGCGGAGGTGGCGCGATGCCGCCATGGTGAGGATGGAGAGCATCGCGAGGACGCCCATGAGCAGCAGGCGGAGCCAGTCCCAGCCGGTGACATCGCCGCTGGGCGCGAGCAGGATCGCGGCGGCGAGCACGACAAAGCCGGCGAGGACATTGCGCTGGACCGCGCGTTCGCGGAGCAGATGGCTCGCGTGGATGATCTGGGACCAGATGGTGGCGATGGATTGCGAGATCGGCACGGGCACCACGTTTCGAAGGATCGGGCGAAGGCGCGGTGCGTCTGGGAGCGGCGACCGCGCGCCTGTCTGCGGTGGATGCTAGCAGGTCGGCGGGGTGTGCGGACAGGGGCGCACCGTGGGGCATTCCTGCCGGGCTTGGCGTCTCCTGTGCATTCGGGTGGTATCGCGGGCTGGAACGGAATGCTAGACTGGAGTTGCTGGCACTCTGATAGTGAGAGTGCCAGCATGTGGTTCGCGTGCAAGCTCCCTGTCTATCATCGTTCTGTCGCTTGTGTGCTCGTGTGTGCCGAGGAGTGAACGTTCCGCCATGACGGATTCCCTTCCTACCGCCGATTTCGCCTCGTTTTCCCCGGATGCGCCGGACATGGCGCGTCTTTCTGAGGCCTTGGCCGCGATCCCGGACGGTGCATTCGCGCAGGTTTCCGTGCGGGGTGTTCCCGAAGCCAGCGCGTCCCGCCTGCTGGCGCTCGATGTGCTGGAGACGCCCGAGGCTTTCGAGATCCATGCATCGGTGCCGGGGATCGAGCCCGAGGCGCTCGACATCACGGTGCTGGGGGAGTCGGTGCGGATCGCCGGCGAGGGCCGAACGGCGGAGACGACGTTCGTGACCGAAGAGAGCGACTACCGGTGGCTGGTGCGGGAGCGTCCGGTTGGGCGTTTCGACCGTACGGTGAGCCTGCCGTTGCCGGTCGATCCTTCGGGAGTGGGTGCAACCGTCCGCGACGGCGTGCTGGTCGTGACGCTGCCGAAGGTGCGGCATTCGACGGTGGTGCGGATTCCTGTCCGTGGCGAAGCGGCGATTCCCGCGCCCCTGGATGCCGGTCTCTCGGACGTGATCGGCCTTTCGCCGGACGCCTGAGCGCCACGCTGAAGCCAGCGGACGAGGAACGGCGGTCCCCGTATGGAAGGAGGGCCGCCGTTTCGTGCGTGTGATGACGAGGATATGTGTGTCAGGCCGGATCGTTGCCTGGAGCATCCTCGGTGAGCGAGATGGCGGGTTGCGTGGGGATTGCGTCCGGGAGGCGGATATCCGGACCGATCGCCGCCGATGGCGCGAGGTCCGGTGTCGGCGCGATGAGATGGGCGCGGTCGTCGATGTCGCGCCAGAACCCCTGCCGGGTGACGATCCAGACCGCGATGGCGTGGTTGCGGAGGAGAAGTTCGGCGGTTGGCTGGCTGCGGGCGGCGGCGGTGACGAGCAGGATGCGTCCGGCGGCGTCGAGCGCCGCTGGACTCTGCTCGACGGGTACGCCGGCACGGCGGAGTTGGGTGCGGAGGTCTCCGCGCTCGCGCTTCATGACGCGGGCGACGTGGCCGAGGCCGTTGCGGTGAATGAGAGGCAGGATGGCGGGAAGGTGGTCGTCGTCCACGACAGCGACCACGGCATCGGCGAGCATGGGTGAGTTCCTGTGAGCGTGGTCGTGACGGCGCCGCGAACGATCTGTGACTCAGGGTCAAGGATCGGTCAGGCGCTCAGGATAGCACGGACGTTCGCTCCATCGCGAGACGGGCTGCAACGCACATCGTCAGGATCAGTCATTCCCACTGTGCCGCCAGTTTCAATCCTCAGCCCGTCTCACGGCGGGCTGCAACGGCGGATAATCCCCTGATTTTGTCGCTCAGTTGTCGTTTCAGAGACCCCTGGCAGCAGTATCGCGCACAGTCGCTCGCATGAGAAGATCGCATCGCTTCCGGATTCGCGCGAATGGCACGACATGTTGACCGGCACGCATGGTTTGCGATGGCGGCTTCGACAGTGTGCAATTCGACTATGCTGACCGAGGCATTGCATACGAATGTTCCGGGGTGCGGGGTGGAGGCATGAGGTGGCGACATCGATCGGGTGTTCCCCTAGCAGCGAGCACGGGAACGCCGAGCCGGACAGGCCCGTTCTGGACAACCCTGCCGTGCAACGGTTGGCTGCCGACATCGCGCCGGGCACAACGGCCACCGATCTCGGTGGCGCGTTCAGCCTGAATGCGCTCCTGGAGCCGGCTGGATTGGTGCTGCGCGTTCATCAGCCGGACGTGACGCGGCGCCGGTTGGAGGCACAGCAGGAGGTCCGGCGGCGTCTCGCCGGGTTGGGCGTATGCACGCCCGTCCCGCTTGTCTGGCAGGGATCGACTGTCCTGCGGTGTGGCGGACGATGGGCGGAACTGGAACGCTACATTCCCCACGAGATGATGCCGGTTGCCATCGAGTCTTATCCCTGGCTGTTTCGGGCGATGGGCGATCTGCACCGCACGTTGGATGAGATCGACGTGGCGGTGCCGCGCCCGGCTTTCTCCACCTATGGGCCTCCAGGGACGCTGCTCCGGTGGTTGCCGCTGACGGAAGCCGCGGTTCGTGGGAACCCCGCCGCGATGGCGGTCGCGCACCGGCTTCGCCAGCTCCTGCGACAGCTGAGCCGGCAATGGGTTCCGGCGCGCGACCTTCCGGTGCGGATCGTCCATGGCGACGGAAAACTCCGGAATGTGGTTCGCGGAGTGGACGGGCGGACGGTATACCTCGATTTCGGATTCATGGCCGTCCGACCCCGCATTCACGAGTTAGGATACGCCCTTGCGCGTATGCTGCTTTCGCTCGGTGTCGGGGAGACGACCAAATCTCCAGAAGCGTTTGCATGGGAGCAGGTGCCGCCGATGATCCGTGAATACGAGGTGGCTTCCGGGGTGGTGTTGACCGCGCAGGAGTGGCGGGCGCTCGCGCCGTATGCGGCCGGGTCGTGCCTGTTCCAGGCGGCGATGTGCTGGATGCTCCCTGATGCGATCGAGGCATTCTGCGATGACGAACGGCGACAGCTCATGACCATCGCTGCCTGGCTGCTCGACCATCCCGAATCGGTATCGGAGTAAGAGTTTTTCCACACGCATGCGTCGTGGCGATGACAGGCCGCGCCGAACGACAACCGCCTCCGGGATTCCGGAGGCGGTCGTCGTTCGGATTCGCATTGGTGCTGGCGGCTAGCGCCCGCGCCGGACCAGGCGGCGCATCCGCTCGGAGGCAATTCGCGCCGAGCGTGTGGACCGGATGGACTCGTGGTGGCGGTCTGCCCGCTTCTCGATCGTGGCGGTCGCGACCGGTTCGCCGGTGGTCTCCGCCACGGTGACGCGGTGGGTAGCGCGGCTGACCACGGCCTGGTTCACCGGAACGGCGCGCACCACGGCCTTGTCGTCGTCCTGGTCGATGTAGAAGCGCAGTGCGCGCGAGGAAGTGGTTGTGGTTGGTGTGGTCGTTGCCATGGATGACACCGCTTTCCGAACGCCAACGCCCTCAGTCCGCAGTATTGGGACAGGTGGTCGGATGAGCGTTCATCGTCCCCGGATCTTGCCGGGGGCGGTGCCGATGGGCGCGCGTGGACCGGCTCAGGTCACGAGGAAATCGTTTGTCGATAACCCGTACTACTGCCAGCGTCCAACGACGCTCCCTTCACGGAGAGAGGGCGGGGAGAGACTCGACCCGCACAGGGAAGACGCATGCCGTCTGGCCGCACACTCCGTATGATACCGCCGTTCCTCGTGGCGGGTCAACGTGTGTGGGCCGATTGCCCACCGGATTCGGCCTTGCCGAACCGCGTGCCCGGGCGGACAATGGGCCATCGTTTCAGGGTGCGGATACGGCCGCGCCGGAACCAGGCAGGGCAGGAGCGGAACGCGGTGAGCGCAGAACCAGGAGTGGCAACGGAGGAGCAGCCGTCGGTGCCGACCGTGACGATCGGGACGGTGCCGCGATTCACGCACGAGCGTGTGGTTGCCTTCGTCGCGGAAGCCTTCACGGCGGCGGGGATGGACGCGACGGACGCGCGGGAGGCGGCAGAGTTCCTGACGCTGGCCGATCTGCGCGGTGTGGAATCGCATGGTGTCGCGCGGCTGCCGGGCTACATCAGCCGCCTGAAGGCCGGGTTGATCGATCCGCACGCGGAGCTCACGGTCGTGCAGGAGTGGCCATCCACGCTGGCGCTCGATGCGCGGAACGGTCTCGGGCTCACGATGGGGCGGCAGGCGATGGTCCGGACGATGGCGAAGGCCGAGGAATCGGGGATCTGCCTGACCACGGTCCGGAACAGCAACCATTTTGGCATCGCCGGGTCATATGCATTGATGGCGGCCGAACGCGGACTCGGCGGCATGGCGATGACGAATGCTTCCCGTCTCGTCGTCCCGACATTTTCCCGTGCGGCGATGCTCGGGACGAACCCGATCGCGTTCGCCGTACCCACCGGATCGGGCCGCCCCTTCATTCTCGACATGTCCACCAGCACGGTCGCGTGGGGCAAGATCGAGATCGCCCGTCGCGCTGGCATGCCGATTCCGGAAGGGTGGGCGCTCGATCGGGAGGGACACCCGACGACCGATCCCACCGCTGTCGGCGGGCTGATGCCGCTCGGAGGACCGCGCGAGCAGTCGGGGCACAAGGGCTATGGCCTCGCATTGATGGTGGAGGTCCTGACCGCCATGCTCGCCGGTAGCGCCTGGAGCTACGATATCGGCCGCACGACCTCCACGGCGGGATATTCCTCGCCCGGCGGTATCGGCCACTGTTTCCTGGCCTGGCGAATCGATGCCTTCCGCGATCCGGCGGAATTCGCCGCGTCGATGGATGCCATGATCGCGGAGTTGCGGGCGGCGCCGCTCGCCGAGGGAGTCCACGTCGAGGGGGTGCTCATCCCTGGCGATCCCGAGGCGGAATCGGAGGCGGTCAACCGCGCGCAGGGGACGCCCGTGCGGGCCGAGGTGCTCGCCGAACTGACAGAGATGGCGGCCACGGTCGGTATTTTGCCGCTGGACCACCCCGGACGGGCTGCGCTGGTCGGCTGATCGCCATCGGATTCGGTATGCTTCCCGAATGACGTGCGATGTCCGGGCGCCGCGAATCGCGCGGCGGGCGTTTCAGCCACGCTGGGAAGTGAACGAGCCGATGGCGACCATGACACGACGGCGGCCACGACTCGCGGACGCCATCATCGACGAGTTGGGGGGCGAGATCCTGCGGGGCGATCTTGCCGAACGGCAGTTGCTGCCGCCGGAACCCCAGCTTTCGGAGCGTTTCGGGGTGAGTCGCACGGTGGTCCGTGAGGCCATCAAGCGGCTCCAGAGCCTCGGCCTGATCGAGGTTCGCCACGGGATCGGCACGATCGTATTGAACCATGCCGCCTGGGACGACCTCGATCCGGACCTGATCCGCATTCGTGCGGAGGCCGGGTTGATCGGCGACCTCGCGGAAGACCTCTTCGCGATCCGGCGGACGATCGAGGTGGAAGTCGCTGGCCTGGCAGCCAGCCTGCGTTCGGAGGCGGATGTCACGGCGCTGGCGGCCATTGTGGATGCGATGCGCGTGCCCGGCGTCGTGCCGGAGACCTACACCGATCTCGACATCGCGTTCCACGACGTCCTGCTCGACGCGGCGCGGAATCGCCTGCTCGCCAAGATGATGCAGCCGGTGAACCAGATCCGGCGGATCGGATCGCTGATCACCACCGGGACGATCGCGCGGGTGATTCCCGATTCGATCGCCGGGCACGAGCGTATCCTGGCCGCAATCGTCGCCGGCGATGCCGAACGTGCCCGGGTCGAGATGGCGGATCATCTCGATGAGTTCGCGCGGGATCTCGTGACGGGGCTCTCATCGTCCGGGACGTGATGCGCGATGGACAGCACTGCTGGGGCGCGGAGGTGCATCGCTCGGTGGTGTGGAGTACAGGGGCACGGTTGTTGCCCCTGTACTGGCTTCAGCCCCAGTAGAAGGACCAGCCGTAGAAGCCGACCACGATCAGGATTGCCAGCGGATACATCGAGCGGATGAAGGTGTCCAGCCGTCGCACGCGCGCGATCCGTTTGGCCTTGTAACTCCGGTCCACGGCGATCGTGAGTAGCACGAGGACGGCGGAGAGGGCGATGTAGACGTAATATCCCCACTCGATGGCGACGGTGTAGCCGATGTCCGGGAGCTGGTTCGAGATCGAGTTCAGCATCACCGATGAGGAGAGCAGGGCGGTGATGGCGAATCCGACCCGGGCGCTGGCTTGCTCCGCGGGGAACCAGATCGCGATGTAGGTGACCAGTGTGAGCAGCAGGAGTGGCAACAGGTTCTTGATGAGGAACCGGTTGACGTCGCGCCTGATCTCGATGACGGTGCGGTATTCCGAATACTGCACCAGTCCCTGGGTGTCGTAGTCGTCGGCTTCGGTGGTGATGGCGTCCTGCTCGAAAAGGATGGATTCCACCTTCCAGCTCGGAACCCGGTTGAATGGCCGCGAGAGGTCGAATCCGCTGACCAGTCGTTCGGCTTGGGGCTTCTGGACCTCGCTTGGATCGGGGACATAGACGATGTCCGACTGGGTATGTTCCGGATTCTGGAAGCGGATGGTCAATTCATGACGGTCCCATGGATAGTCCTGGAACTCCATCGGTTCGCTGAACGTGCCCTGGACGCGGAACAGGCGGTAGTTCATGCCAGTGGCGGTGGTCGAGACGTTCAGTGGTGTGCCGAGGGCGAGATCGCCTTTTTGCGCGTTCGTGAACACGATGTTCAGCGGCTCGTCGTCCCCGCTGTAACGGAAGTAGATGAAGAAATCGGCCGTATAGGATTGCGACGAGGTGGAGAGATCGCGGAGCTCGATCATGTCGATCCCCACGTAGACAACGCGGTAGAGGCGCATGTAGTAGTCGCCGAGGTCGATGGCCCGTCCGGCGGCGACCTCGGCATTCATGTTGTATTCGGAGAGATTCGTCACCAGGCGGTATTGCGTCGGGGCGCTGAAGAGGCCGCCCTTGTCGAATTGCCCGATGGAGAATCCCTGCGGTGAATAGCCATCGCTGAAGTAGAGCGGTCCGGCGAGCCCCCGGAACGCATCGTCCTGGCTATTCATGTCGTGGAGCTCGGTGACGATCGCTTTCCGGTAGTCGGCGGTCTTGTGACGATCGCTGGTGATATGGGCGCGCTGGGCGGCGACACCGAGCGCGGTGATGGCATCCCAGGTCTTCGGCGCACGCCAGCCGGCCCGTGTGCCGAATCGCTTGTGATAGGTATCCGCGAAGGCGAGGGTGTCTCCGCCGACGGAATCGAACAGGAGTGGCGACACGGCGTACATGCCCTGGGTGAAGAATCCGGGGGCGTCCTGCTCCTCCGGAAGACCCGCGAACCGGTCGGAGAACACGGTGCTGCCGAGCTGTTCCGAGCCGATGAGCGGGAGATCGAGACCGGCCCGCCGGAGCTGGAGAACCATTTCGTATCCATCGTCCTCGTTCAGGGCGAGGAAGACCATGCCGACATCCTTTGCGGATTTGATCTCGTCCACGATGGATGCAACGGATTCCTGGCGGTTGTCGGTAATGGTCCAGGAATGCGTGATCGTTCCCTTGCCGGCGAAGGCGTTGGCGAATGCATGGGCCACGGAGGCTTCGTCATCGTTTGGTCCGGTGATGATGCTCACCTGCTTGTATCCAAACACGTTGGCGATGTACTCACTGAGGACCGTGGCTTCGGTCGAGTCGGTGAAGATGGTCCGGAAGTAGTCGGGGAATTGCGACAGCGAATCCGCGGTGGATTGTGCCGTGATCGCGGGCAGTCCGGCTTCGGCGTAGATTGGCGCCGCCGCGAGCGACGTGGTGCTGGTGCCGTGCCCGATGACACCGACGATGCGCGTGTCACCGACAACCTGCCGGGCAATGGTCACCGCCTGGTCTGGGTCGTTCTCGTCGTCGAAGAAGACGAGTTCCATGCGGGGGCTGCGTATGGCGTCGGCGTTGAAGTCGTCCCGTGCGAGCAGCGCCGCATTCCGGACCTGCTCGTCGACGGGGTCGTTGTCGCCGGGCGTCGATGTGATAACGGCGACGTAGAAGACATCGACATCGGTCCGATAGCGGTCGATCAGCACGAACGAGACGATGGCTGCCACGATCAGGAGCGCGGATACCGCCAGCGGCCATTTCGGTGCGTTGGGCCTGGACTTGCCCGGCAGCGTGTGGTCGCGATCGTCGATGGCAACCGGCTTGCCCCGTTGCCTCGGATTCTGGATCGGGATGCGAATGCGGGCTCGCCTCGATTCGGCAATGGTCCGCAGGCTGGGCGGTATCCTCGGTTTCGCCAGATCGGAGATGGCCGGCGGGATGGCCGGCTTGCCCCCGGCGTTCCGGAGGGCGTCACGTCGGGCGCTGCCACGGCTGTCGGGATTGATCTCGACCGCGCGGTCGAGGCAGTAAAGCCGCTCGCCGCGATCTGTGGAAACCTCGGCGAGCCAGAGCCAGGCCATCTCGTTCTGGGGATCGCCCAGGAGCGCCATGGCGAACAGGTGCTTGGCTGTCTCCGGGTCCTTGCGCTCATGGGCGTCGATGCCCCGATTGATGTAGCCGAGTGGCGATGATGGATCGGTCCCCACCTGAACGCTCCCCCACTGAAGCGATGCCATTGCGCCGAGAGACCGGCACCTCTTGACCCCAGACTGACCCGTACGCCGATCAGATACTCATGAGAACCTGATGAGCATTATTGTCCATAAGAGAATGTTGGGGAAGGCCGCCTTCCGAGATCCGGACATGGCGATGATGCTAGGAGAATCGGCGCGGTCCGGTCCTAGCGCGATCCCTGCCGTTGAGGCGAATCCCGTCATTGGCGACCGTTCTGCATCAGGCAGTATGGATCCCATTGTTGCCAGTCCGATGCCCTGCGTTGTTCGGGGTAAGGGGTGGTGCGCGACGCGGTAGAAGGCAGCCTGTCTGGCTATAGTCTGCCCGAGCCGGGCGCGAACGCGACTCGAGCGGGCAATCCAGGAGCAGCGGGTCTGGGCCGCGCTCATCTCCTGGTGCGCACTCAGGCCGCGTCGGTATCCCCGATGGTCAGGACAACGTTTCCGGTCTTGTGCCCCTGGTCGACATAGCGATACGCGTCTGCGACCTGCTCCAGGGGAAAACGCCGGTCGATGACAGCGCGGTAGCTTCCCGCCGCGATGAGTTCCGCGAAGAAGGCGATGTCGGCCGCGCGTTGCGGCGAGACCGGGATCAGTACACGCCGGGTTCCGACTCGCGATGTCCACAGGACGAGCATCGGATTCTGCCAGAGGAATCCGAGGTCGGTTTCTATGAATACACCACCATCCCTCACCAGATGCCTGCACCGCCGATACGATGTCTTGCCAACCGCGTCGAGCACGACATCGTAGGGCGCATCGCCCCTGATGAAATCGTCGTGCGTATAGTCGAGCACGCGCTGGGCGCCGAGTGATCTCGCCAATTCCAGGTTCCTTGTTCCGCATACGGCGGTGATGTCAGCGCCGAAATGCCTGGCGAGCTGGACCGCGGCGCTGCCGATCGATCCGGAGGCGCCGTAGATGAGCAGGCGCTGGCCGGAATGGAGTCCTGCCTTCCGCAGGCAGCCGAGCGCCATGTGTGCACCATCGCTGACGGCGGCGGCTTCGTCATAGGCGATGTTCGCGGGCATGGGGGCGATTGCGCCGTCCGCAGGGAGACAGACATAATCGGCATGGCTTCCCAACCTGCCGCCAGTGAGGCCGAAGATACGGTCGCCTTTCCGGAAGCGGGTGACACCACTGCCGATGGCCTCGACGCGGCCGGCAAAATCTCCGCCGAGAATCTGCCGTCTGGGCCTGGTAAGTCCAATGAATGGTCTGAAGAAGATTGGGTAGGGGGTGCGCAGTCCGCAGTCCGACCGGCTCACCGTCGCCGCGTGGACGCGAACCAGGACTTCGCCTGCAGTAGGAACCGGCTTCTCGACCGCTACCACTCGCACTACTTCCGGCGGGCCATATCGTGTATAGACAGCCGCGCGCATTCGCTGCCCTCCCGCTCTATCGACTCCGGCGCATCTACAGCGTCCAGCGCTGGCGATGCATGGCGATGGCGGCGTCGATCGCGGCACGGGAGTCGAGCCCGACCCGCTGCGATGGCGGCATCGACTCCGCGCGTGGGCCGTAGGGCTCCTCCAGCGGGAGGATGCTGTTCAACCCATCGCACAGGCCTTCGCCGATGGCGGCGGAGCAATACGGCGCGTAATAGTCGCTGTACCCGCCCTCCTGCGCGATCACCAGGCGGCTGGCGCAGATCTCGTCCGCGGCGTCCCGCAGGATCCGCGTCATCGCCCGGTAGGCGGCGGTGGTGAGTGACATCCGGCCGAGGGGATCCTGCACGCTGGCGTCCTGGCCGGCCGAGACCATGATCAGATCCGGCGCGAACTGGCGGATAATGGGAACGACGATGGTCTCCATCACCTCGAGGTAAGCGCGATTGCCGGACCCGGCTGGCAGCGGGATATTCACTGTCGTGCCTGCGCCGCGTCCATCGCCGGTCTGATCGAGCGCTCCCCACCCGACCGGGAAGAGATCCTCCTGGTGGATGGAGATGAAGAGGACGGACGGGTCTTCGTAGAACGCGTCCTGGGTGCCGTTGCCGTGGTGAACGTCCCAGTCGACGATGGCGATGCGTTCCGCGCCATGCGCGCGCTGGGCGTGGCGTGCCGCGAGGGCGACGTTGGCGAAGATGCAGAAGCCCATGCCGCGGTCGGCCATCGCGTGGTGGCCGGGCGGACGGACAAGTGCGTAAGCGTGGTGGATGTCGCCGGCCATCACGGCATCGACGGCTGCGACGACGCCCCCGACGGCGAAGCGGGCGATCCGGTCGCC
>JASGDN010000089.1:0-5816 GCA_049841275.1 Thermomicrobiales bacterium | reverse complement strand
TGGCCACCACCGCCTTCGTCGCCAAGGCCGAGAACGTGGTGCTCCTCGGACCGCCCGGTGTCGGGAAGACCCACCTCGCGGTCGCCCTCGGCGTCAAGGCCGCCCACGCCGGCCACCCCGTGCTGTTCGACACCGCCGTCGGCTGGCTGACCCGGCTCCAGACCTCCCACGAGCAGAACCGGCTCGAGCACGAACTGAAACGACTGCGTCGCTACAAGCTCCTCATCATCGACGAGGTCGGCTACATCCCCTTCGACGCAGGCGCAGCGAACCTGTTCTTCCATCTCATCGCGGCCCGCTACGAGCAAGGCTCCGTCCTGGTCACCTCGAACATGCCGTTCGGCCGGTGGGGCGAGATCTTCTCCGACGACATCGTCGCCGCGGCCATGATCGACCGGCTCGTCCACCACGCCGAGGTCCTCACGCTCACCGGCGAGTCCTACCGCACCCGGACCCGTCGAGACCTACTCACCAACACCCCACCGGCCAGCAACCGCTGACCGGACCAACCGAAGAGGGGTCAAAATTCAGACGACGCCAAGGGGTCAATTTTCGCGCGGCGTTGACAGCAGTGACGACGACACGGCCATTGAACTGGTCGGTGATGAGTCGTCCGCGTAGTTCACCAAGCGTCTTGTCTGACCAACGGCTGAGGGTCTTGGCACCTCTGCCGATCACCGTGGCGTAGCCGCTGCGTCGTTCGCCCAGGAAGTCGCGTTCCTTGCCGGTCGGTGTTCGCTCCAGCAGTTCCTCCAGATCCAGTCCAAAGTCGACTCGGAGTGATCGCATCCGTTCGCCGTCGCCCATCTGCCGCAAGATCGCGACAAGCGTGTCGTAAGCCGCCCCTGGATCGCTGGTTCCGAGAGCCGCCAGCAGGTTGGAGCATCGAGACAGACGATCAGCGTTGAGCCCCCGGCCTTCACGAAGCTTCTTCAGCTCCTCCAGCACCGGGTCGGTGTCCACCGCGATGTCCAACTTCTGGCCCTCCGATCGCCTATCTCATGAGCAGCCTCGCAGACCAAGGTTTGACGCACCGCCGAGATCGCCTCGACGGCGATCAAGAGAAGGAGTTTCCATGTCCAACCTCACCCCTCGCAGCCAGCGCTCGTTGTTCAGCGCCAGCGCCCCGGATGGCTTCACTCGCCAGGAAGGCAAGGCACTGACCCAGGCCCAGAACGCTGAAGTTGCCCGTGGTCTGGTGATCGGTACGCGGGTTCAGGCAGCAGCGTTCGTCGCGAACACTGCGATTCAGGCCACCGCGAGCTTGAGTCGTGAAGCCCGTTTCCTCGCCGATGGTGACGAACGAACCGCTGAGCGGCTGGAGCACATCGTGGATGGCTTCACCTTCTTCGCCGCCAACGAGCTGAACCGGTTCCGGTCGTGAAGCCGTTGCTCAGGCTCGCCAGCGACCCGGATATCGAGGCATCGCGAATCATCGAGCAAGCCACGATCGGCGCCATCGGGCAGATGGTGCTCATCGTGGTCGACGAGATCATCAAGACGGGTGCCGAAGCACCAGCCACCCTTCGGCCCCAGATCGTGGCGCTAGCGGAAACACTGGCCGGCGCCACCGTCGATTGGGCTACTCAGTGGCTTGAGCACCAACGATGACCACGCTCCTCCAGATTCTCTCCAGCCTTCCCGGCTTCATCGCGATGTTCACCGGCATCGTGGCGCTCTTGCTCGTGGTTTCCGAGGGCGTCGAGGTATGGCGTGACTTCCGACGGACCGGTGACGAAGAGCGGCAAGAAGCGCAGCACGCCGGTGCGCTTCTTCATGACCAAGCCAACGACGCCGTGGCCGCAATCCAGTCGGCGTACTGGCGGGCCAAGCAGCAACTGCGCGAAGAAGCAGACGGACAGTGACTGAGCAGCCAAGACACTGGCTCGATCGACTCGTTGGTGCCTGCCTGAGCATCTTTCTCGGGGCACTGGCCCTCTACGGAGCCGTCATGTTGGTGCTGAGCATCTGGCAGTGGTTGGTGCTCGTGCTCATCATTATCGCGATCTGCGTTGCCGTCTGGCTACGCCGTTCGCGCTCGCCGTGGTGAATATTGCTACACCCAATAGCGCGATATTCATTCTTCTTACACCCCAGGCGGCCTTGTTCCGTTCGGCGTTGTGGAATCAAAGTATTCCATTGACCGTCCAAGTTCTGGGACGCATAGTGAAACACGAAGTCCGCTGAGCACTCTACCCGCCAGCGTCTGACTCACGCATCAATTAATCGTAATGCCTTCCGGCTGGAAAGGAGGCTTGTTTCGTCATGCCCAAAGACTATGAAGAATATGAACAAGACACTGGCAAGAATGCGCCGTATCGGAGTGCCAGACGTGAGATCCGTCGTCCAAAGCGACGTGGCCGTGAGCGTGCCCTGACGGTTCGACCCGTTGCCCGCAAGGAACCCGACTACCGGAAGCTTGCTCGGGCGGTCATCCAACTGTCGCTGGCTCAAGCTGAAGCCGACGCTAGAGCAACTGAGGACGAAGCTCCTCGGGGAGACCGCTAACGATGGCTCGGTATGACCTCCAGTGGCGACGGCTCTTCTTCCGACGTCCCATCACTCCCGAGCAAGTGGTCCAGGTGCTCCGGCTCTGGGCGCATGATCCGGCGCAGCCACCCCTGGTGCTGGAATGCCGGATGACCGACGGAAAGGCCATCTACCTCCTCGGCGCACCCGAACCGGCGATGGCTCCATCAGTAGCGGTGATTCGCAGCGTGATGCCCGGTACCGATGCCACTGAAGATGGCGTAAGCCGACGACCGATCAGCCAGGCCGTGGCCATCACGGTTCGTGGCACCGAACGAACACTCAGGCTCGATCAGGTGGAAGCCACGATTCGGGCGGTGTCGGGGTACGACCTCATGTGTCGGACCGGGTACGACCTGACGTGTCGGTCTCGGCGGGGATGACTATGGCATGGGTTCACCTCCGGTGACGAGGTTGAAGCGGTCCTTGAGTCGGTAGGACGGTCCGTTGATGGGCAGCACGTGGCAGTGGTGCAGGAGTCGGTCGAGGATCGCGGTGGCGAGGACGTCGTCGCCGAGCACGCCGCCCCACTCGGTGAAGGACTTGTTGCTGGTGACGATCATCGAGCCGCGTTCGTAGCGGCGGGACACGAGCTGGAAGACCATGTTGGCCTCGGCTCGGTCCAGCGGGAGGTAGCCAATTTCGTCAACGACGAGGACCGCCGGGCGGAGGTAGGCGGCGAGTTGTCGGTTGAACCGGCCGGTGGCCTCGGCTGCGCGTAGCCGTCGGACGAGGTCGTCGAGGGTGGTGAAGTAGATCGAGAACCCGGCCTGACAGGCCGCGACGGCGAGGGCGACGGCGATCATGGTCTTCCCGACTCCGGGCGGGCCGAGGAGCGCGACGTTGGACTTGGTGCGGACGAATTCCAGGGTGGCCAGGTCGCGGACCTTGCGGGCGTCGAGGTCAGGTTGGAAGGCGAAGTCGAACTCGTCGAGGGTCTTGTGGTGGGGCAGCCCGGACAGCTTCAGTGCGTTGCGGAACCGACGGCCCTCTCTCAGTCCGATCTCTTCCTCGAGGAGGAGGTCGACGAAGTCGAGGTAGCCCATCTGGGCGTCCTCGGCGCGCTCGACGAGTTGGGTGATCACCTCGGTCAGATGGGTCAGCCCGAGCTTGGCCGCGGATTCCCGGATTCGGTCGGTGGTCAGGGTGCTCACGCCCACGCTCCCTGCTGCTCGTCGTGCTCGTCCTGCTCCGGCTGTTGCCAGTTCACACTCGGTGGGGCCGCGGCCGGCGCCTGGTCACGCAGCAGGTGTCCCAGATGGATGCTGGAGAAGCCGAGCACGTCGATGAACCACGACGGGTCCGCCGGTGGGCATCGATGGGCCAGGTAGGTCCGTAGCTCGGCGTGGACGAGCGGACCCGCGGTGCGCAGGAACTCCTCGCTCATCGCGAGCAGTTCGGCGACGCTGGCCACCGTGTGCCCGGTGACGGTCACGGCCTCGTTGCTGGCCTCGCTGGTGTGGTGGTTGGTGGGAGTGGTCATCGCTGGGATCCGTTCTGCTGGGAGGTCTGGCCGAAGGTCTCGTAGTGGCTCAGCGGCCGGGTGGCGACCGCGATGTCTGCGTGGCGTCGGGCCAGCAGCGAGGACAGCGGCTCGAGCCCCTGCCCGGTGGTGATGGCGGCAGCCGGCAGATCACCCACCGTGGGCCGCGGTTCGAGGACGACGGCGCGGGTGTGGCCGTCGGGTAGGCCGTCCCAATGAGCTTCGTCGATGACCCAGGATCCCCGCTGCCGGGCGCGGGGGTGGGTCGCGAGCCAGCCGGCGCCGTCGGCGCCGATGGCACGGATCGTGACCGACTCCCCGTCGACTTGCAGCTGGACCCGCTGTCCGGCACGGACCGCTCGGGCGGGCACGGAGTAGAAGCTGGCCTCGAAGGAGACCAGGCAGTCCTTTCCGACCCGGCGCAGGTGCTTGTCGGTGACCAGATACGGCTGGGCGGGCAACGGCAGCAGCGCCGCGCGGTCTGGTTCGGCGCGCACAGCGATGACCTGCCCGTGGGTGCGGTGGATCTGGGCACGCCTCATCGGCAGCCAGGCCTCGAACGCGCCGTCCAGCTCGGCGATCGAGTCGAAGGACCGTCCGGCGATCACGTGGTCACGCACGATCGCGACCTGCCGTTCCACTCGGCCCTTGCCGGTGGGACGGTAGGCGGCCAGCACGTCGATGGTGAATCCGTAGTGCTCGGCGAACGCAGCGGCTTCGGGATGCAGCGGCACCGCGACGCCGGGGGCGACGTGTCGCTTGACCACAGTCTTGGTGCGGTCATACACGACCGCGCCGGGCACGCCACCGAAGTAGGCGAACGCGCGGCGGTGGCAGTCCCAGAACGTTGCCAGGTCCATCGAGGTGGTGAAGCAGGTGAACGGGTCGCGTGAGTGCGACAGCGTCATGTGGAACGAGTACACCGACGAGATGCCGACGTGGACAAGCAGGTCTCCTTCATCACCCCAGTCGACCTGGGCCTGAGCACCCGGGACGACCTCGAAGCGGCGGTGCAGCCCTCGCAACGGGTTCTCATCGGCCTCGTCGAGTTCGGCAGCGATCACGCCGCGGACCTCGGCCAGATGCATCTTGACTCGCTGGTAGGAGCCGGTCAACCCGTGCTCGGCCACCAGCCGTTCGTGGATCACGCTGCCCTTCAACGTGATGTCTGCCCGCAGCCACGCCTCAACGATCTCGACGAACGGCTCGATCACCTTCGGCTGGGTGCCGGCCCTTGGCGGCGCCGAGGGAGGCACCGCTGTGGCGTCCTCGGCGAGGTACTTCCTGACAGTGCGCCAGTCGACACCGCATTCGCGGGCGATCTCGGCATAGGTCGCTCCTGCAGCATGCAGGGAGCGGAAACGGCGGATGTTCATCCACAACTCCGGATCAAGGATCATGAACAGCACGGCACCCTTCGGGCTCGTCTTCTTGGCGGTTGACGAACCGAAGGGTGCCGCTGCTCGAGGCGAGTACAGCGACTAACTCGCCGAGACCGACCTACACGTCAGGTCGTACACGGAGCGACACATGAGGTTGTACGCGGACAGGCGGTGTTGTCGGCCGCCGCCAATCCCTCACTAGTGAAGGCCAAACACACGGTCATCCAACTCATCCTTGGTGCCCGTCGCCCAGCCACCTCACCACCGAGCCAAGGACCTTCGTCGGCGTGGCTGCCTAGTGCTCAACCTGGTCGCCGAACGGCTGAGCAGCAATCTGCGCTTCGGGCCAAGCTGGCAGAACCATCCTTTGGCTGCGTACTTTGAACCGCACTGGGTCTGATGGAGGCTCTGGTCATTTGATT
>JASGDN010000088.1:0-93065 GCA_049841275.1 Thermomicrobiales bacterium | reverse complement strand
TGAACCGGTATCGGCGGCTGACCATTCGGTACGAACGTCGCGTCGACATCCATCAGGCCTTCACCACGCTCGGTTGCTGCCTCATCTGCTTCAACGCCATCACCCGGTTGTGTTAGGCACTCTAAGATCGCTCTCATCCTGGAACGACACCGCACGCAGCGGTGCATCCCGTCCTTCAATCGTGATGCGGTAGACCAGAACTCCAGCCTTGACGGAGGCTAAGGCAAGGAGCTTGGGTATTTCGAGGTTGAAAGAGTAGCACCTGAGGCGATACGGCCCTTTGGTTCCTTCGAGCGACTCAACCTGGTCAAGATCGTAGGTAACCGTAGTGTCTTGTTCCTCCCTGTCATCCTGCGGGTAGTTCCAGAGACGGACAAGTGGCGCGCGTTCCTCCGGGTGCCTGGTGGTGAGTTGGTAGATCGCCATGGTGATCTCGCCCTCGTAGGTTCCAGAGAGCTCAATCGTGATCAGTTCGCTGCCCAGCCGCTGCTGGACATCAGCCAGGTGCACCAACTCGGTGGCAATGGTGTGCATCCCCTGATCACTCCACCGCCGTGCGGTGCGCTGGTCAGGGCCGTCGCCATCCGGGTAGACGTGGGTGATCACGGCCTCGAGTCGCTCTAGGACGGTCTCCCATGGAGCCGAGATCGAGAGGGCCGCAGCGACTTCGTTGCGACCGCCGTGTCTGACGTAGCGCTCTAGCTCTCGCTCGAACCGGAGAAAGGCATTGAGCACACCGCCAGCACTACAGACACGTTGCAGGCTGGGGTACTGGCTGAACTTTTCGACCGTGAGTTTGCCGTGGGCTCCACGAAGAGCGACCAACTCCCCATAGACGGCGCTCGTCAGTTGTTCCGTATCCCCGAGTTCCATGTCGCCCACCACCCTCCTTATCTCCATCATCTCATGAGCTCCGTGCACTTCTCTCAAAGGGGTGCACTTTTTTGTCACGACAGGCTCATTCCGGACTCCTAGGCTAAAGCTATCCCCGCACCGTTGGCAGGGAGACGACACCGTTCAGGAGCTCACCGTCATGGCAAACCGGATGCCCGTTTCTCTCCCTCGTCCCAGTTCAGGGCTGCAACGCCGCGTGCAGAAGGAGCTGATCCAGATCACCACCGACACCGGACTCTCTCAGGCTCGGGTTCAGGCGAGTGCTGAGATTGAGGCCGCACGACTGACAGCCCTGGCCACGATCGGCTCCCGTGCTCAAGAAGAGTTGGCCTTGCTCGTCAACCAGGAGCGGTTGCTCCTTGAAAGCGTTCCTGAGGCCGCCCAGAGCCTGGCCTACATGCGTGAAATCACCGTGATGGCGATGGGTTCCGTTCTCATCGATGCCGGTCGCAAGCTGGGACGGTCGTGATGGTCACCGTCCTCATCATCCTCGGCATCGTCCTGCTGCTGGCCGTTGTTGCCATCGCCGTCTGGTTGTGGCTGTTCGCCGACATCGTCGACCAAGCGGCGGAGATCGTCCGGATCGAGGTCGAGGAGCGGATGACGCTGTGGCGACTCGAGGCGATCCGTCGTCAAGCCCAGGCAGAGATGCAGCGGGTGCACGACGCTCATCGCCGTCGCTCGTCTCGGGATCCCAAGTCGTAGCCTCGTCCCGTTTAGCCCGTCACCCTCAGATTCTTCGGCCCAACACCCCGCAATGTCGTTCAAGGGGTCATGTCCGACTGGACGATTGGCCTCACCACCCAGTAGGCGCGTACTCAGAGGGAAGCCCGGCACCAAGCGTGTTGGTGCTCAGAAGGAGGCTCCATGACACAAACCAAAACAGCTGCAAGAACAGCAACAAAAACAGCACCAACCAACCAGACCAGCACCAGTACCGTTCCGAAACGCTTTCGCACCATTTTGGCCGACCCACCCTGGGACATCGGGCAACGGGAAAGCCGCTATGGAGCGAGCAAGTACTACGACCTGATGACCCTGGATCGCATCAAGCAATTGCCCGTCGCCGATCTGGCCGAGGAGAACGCGCACCTCTATCTCTGGGCGATCAACGGAGCGCTCCGTGAGGGGATCGAGGTGCTGGAGGCTTGGGGGTTTACCTACCGCTCGACCCTGACCTGGATCAAGCCACGATTTGGGCTTGGGCAGTATTTGCGCAACCAAACCGAGCACCTGCTGTTCGGCACGCGGGGACAAGCTCCGGTCAAGTTTCGGGGTCAAGGGACATGGCTGTATGCCCCACTCCAAGACCACTCGCACAAACCCGAAGAGCAGTACGCCGTGATCGAGCGACTCTCCGATGGGCCATATCTCGAGCTTTTTGCTCGGCGACGGCAGCCCGGTTGGTTCGCCTGGGGCAACGAGGGGATCGCCGACATCGTCATTCCTGGCTATCCGGTGCCAAGCGATCCGCATGTCCGGGAGGAGGTCTCCCGATGACCAAATTCACCACACCAGAGAATTGTTATCTTCGAATGGAGGGTCGCCGTGTACATTCCAAAGTCCTTCCTCTCACGCCTGCTCGGCATGGCATGGACACTCCTGGTCATCGCAGCTCTGCTGTGGCTAGCGGTCAAGCTCCTGGCCGAAGTCTGGATCTCGGTCGTCGTCATTGGTGCCGTGGTCTTGCTCATCAAGCTTGGGTTCTGGATATGGCGCTTCCGCCGCGACGAATGGTAGTCGTCGTGGTGAGAGGAGGTGAGCGATGAGCCGCAAACCCCGACGTGGACGACCATCCCGCCAGTACTCCATCCGAGTGCGCACGGTGCGGCGTGACACGATCGACTATGAAGCACTGGCTCGCGCTGCGCTCGAGCAAGCCGCGATGGATCTGGCGGAGATGAAGGAGTCTCACGACGTGGACGTGTCGTCAGCAGGGACGGAAGAGCGCGGGGACATCACCGACCACCTTGACGCTGTAGCCACGGCAAAGGAGCCTCACCGTGATCGCCTGGCGTGAGGTGCACTGGCCACGGCCATTACCCGCTGAGCCGTTGCTCGGGCTCTTAACTCGGTTGGCGAGCGACCAGGCACGCGGGACGCTGGTCTGGGAGGCACGCGCCGAGGCGGGGCGTATCCGCTATCTGGTTGGTGCTGCCGAGCACGATCTCCGTGAGACGACACGGCTCCTGACCCAATTGGTGTCCGGCACGAGCGTCACGCCGCTCACGACGCCCAGGTCAGAGGCAGAGCGTTGCGGTCGCTTGAAGATCCGCCAGCGCTCGCTGGCGCTCAATCTGGAGGCGACCGAGCCAATGCTCCAGGCCTTACTCGCGGCGCTGTCTAGTGCCATCGGGAAGGACGACATCCTCGTCGTGCAGGTCGTCCTCGGCCAGGCACTAGCCCCGGAATCGGTGCCCAAGGCAATCGAGGATCCCACCCTGACCCTGTGGGACAAGCTGCTCTGGGGGTCGCGACCGGCCAGTGGCGAACTGCGCACCCGGATGAACGGAAAGTTGAGCCAGTATCGCTTTCGGACGGTCGTCCGGATCGGGGTCTCGGCACGAACCTCCGGGCAACGCCTACTCCTCGTGCAGCGAATACTGGCGGCCTTTCGCTAACTCCAGAGCGGCGGCACCCACGTCGATCTCATTTCAGATCGCCCGAGCACCGTCGATGACGCCAATATTCCGCTGCGACTGCCACTTCGCCTTACCCCCGCAGAAGCGCTTTGCTTCCTCGCCTGGCCGTATGGCACCGACGAGTTGCCGGGGATGCCGTCGCTGCATCCCCGACCGATCGCGCCACCGGCCTCCTATCGGGAGGTGCCGGAGCGGGCGTTCGCTGTCACCACCGCGCCCGGACCGGAACGGCTCATCGGCATCAGTCGAGAGGATGCCTTCCGGCATACCCACATCCTGGGACCGACCGGCGTTGGCAAGAGCACGCTCATGCTGCATCTCCTCTCGTCAGACATTGACGCCGGACGCTCGGTCGTCCTGATCGACCCCAAAGGCGACCTGGCCACCGACGTGCTTGCCCACATCCCCGAAAGCCGCTGGCAGGAGGTGGTGGTGATCAATCCGACGCTGCCACACCCGGTCGGGATCAACCCGCTGGCGGCAACCCCGGAACGGCGCGGACTCGTCGCAGATGGGTTGCTGGCGATCGTGAAGGGCTTGTTCCCCTCCGCGTTCGGTCCCCGCACCGCCGACGTCCTCCACGCCTCGCTCCTGACCCTGATGGCCGCGCCGGGCGCGACACTCGTGCAACTCCCAACCCTCCTCACCGATGCCGGGTTCCGGCGCAAACTTACGGCCCGGATCGACGATCCCGTCGGGCTCGGCTCGTTCTGGGCGCAGTGGGAAGCGATGAGTCTGGGGCAGCAAGCGGCGGCGATTGGACCGGTGATGACCCGGCTGCGCCAGTTCCTGCTCCGACCGGGCCTGCGTGCCGTCCTCGATCAGCCAGAGCCGAAGTTCGCACTCAGCGAGGTCTTTACCAAGCGGCGGATCGTCATCGTCTCCCTGAACAAGGGGCTGCTCGGCGACCAATCGGCGACCTTGCTTGGATCACTAGTGGTCGGGCAGATCTGGCAACTCGCGCTCGCCCAAGTCGCGTTGCCGCCCGAGCAACGGCAGCCCGTCAGCGTCTATCTCGACGAGGCGCAGCACTTCCTCCATCTTGATGCCGATCTTGGCGAGGCGTTGGAGCAATCCCGCTCGTTGCGGGTTGCCTGGCATCTGGCGCATCAACATCGCCGCCAGATGCCTCCCGACCTGCTTGCCGGGATCGACGCCAACACCCGAAACAAGGTCGTCTTCACGCTGGAGGGGACGGACGCCAAGGCGGTCGCCAGTGGCAGCGGCCTCACGCCGGAGGACTTCACGCAACTACCGCCTTACGGCATATACGCCTCGTTGCTCTCGGACGGGAGGCAGACGGGCTGGTTCTCCGGGCGCACGCTACCGCCATCTCCCGCAACCTGCGATCCGGATGCGGTGATCCGCGAGAGCCAGGCGCGGTATGGCGCTGTGCCTCGCGACGCCGCTCGTGGGAGCCATGGAGAAGCTGCCAGCCCGTCGCAAGAATCGTCAGACACGGCGGCGACTGCTGCGAACACCAGTGATGCCCCTGATGACGATTTCGACGAACCGATCGGTCGTACTGCCAGAAGGAAGGATCCATGACGACCTATTCATCTAATAAAGGTGCCCATCCGGTCACCCGTCCGCTTGCCCTTCCGGTCACGTCGGTGACACGTTCCCGAGATCGGTATGGGTTCGGCCTCTTTCGCGGCAACTGGGAGCCGACTGTCAGTGGGAATAGCCCTGACAGTCACGTACCAGCGGCGATGCGTAGGAGGCGGTCGTGATGAGTACGATCCAGGTTCACCGGGCAGAGTTACAGCGCTTGGGGGAGCGGCTCAGCGAACGGGATTGGGGCATTGTTCGGTTCATTGGGCAACACCGCTACGCCACAACAGACCAGCTGAGGCGAGCTTGTTTTATCGGCCATGTTACCCAATCTGCTGCCACGCGGGCTTGCGTTCGGGTGCTTGACCGCCTGCTCGGGCAGCGCATCCTCACACGGCTGGAGCGACGGGTAGGCGGGGTGCGGCATGGCTCGGCTGGCTTCGTTTGGTGCCTCGACGTTCTTGGGGATCGGCTAACACAGACGGAGCAACGTTCTCGGCGACGAGTGCAGGAGCCGTCCCCATCCTTCCTTACTCACACCCTCGCCGTCGCTGAGACCCACGTCCAGCTTCAGGAAGCCGTGCGTGATGGAGCGTTCCGCTTGACCGCCGTACAGGTCGAGACCGAGGCCTGGCGGGAGTATGTGGCTCCGAGCGGGGCCAAGAGCATCCTCAAACCCGATCTCATGGTCACCCTCGGCAGTGACGCATACGACGACCACTGGTACATCGAGATCGATCTGGGTACCGAGTCGATGCCAGTACTGCTGCGCAAGTGCTGGGCTTATGAAGACTACCGGCGGACGGGACGAGCGCAGGCCGAGCACGGGGTGTTTCCTCGCGTGCTGTGGGTGCTGCCCACGCCTGAGCGGACAGAGCGGCTGAAGGCACGCATCGCTGCCGAACCACGCCTGCCAGGTCGGTTGTTCACCTGCATCACGCCTGAGGGATTGCTCCCAACCATGCGTGCCTCGCCGTAGCCTGGCGCACGCAGGGGCGACCAGTTTCGCAGTTGTCTACATTTCTGTTGACGATTCCACATCACCGAATGACTCGACTTCATCCTGCAAACGAGTGTCAATAGAAAGGCCAGGTGTGGGCAGATGCCACGCCAGAAAGGAGGGGTTCATGTCATCCCAACAATCATCAGTAACATCTCTCGCTGCCTCAACATCACCAGAGGTGGAGCGCATCGAGCGGCGTGGATCGGTCTCCCGATTTGAGAGCCTGCTCCGACTAGAGGACGCCAAGGCATCGACGAGTGAACGAGCACCGGGTACCGGAGCGGCAGTCCTGTATCTGCGGGTGTCCACGCAGCGCCAGATGCACACCGCGATTGACCTTGACCCCGATGGCAACTCTATCGCCACCCAGCGCGAAGCGACCCAGAAACGGGCGAAGCGGCTCAAAGTTCCCATCGCGGAGGAATTCGTCGAGCCAGGACACTCCGCCCAGTCCATCGCCAAGCGTCCCGTCTTCCGCGAGTTGCTGACGTACCTCGAAGACCACCCGGAAGTCGGCTACGTCATCATCCGCAACCAGACCGACGCGGCCATCACCAAACGTATCCTCGCCAGCATGGACGTCAAGCTGATCTCCGCAAAAGAAGAATTCGGCGAAGGCTACATGGCTGATGCCATGGAGGCGATCACCGACATCATGAACGAGGTGCAGGTCCGCCAGAGCGGCGAGGACATCAAGAACAAGATGTTCCACAAAGCCAAGAATGGCGGGACCACCGGTCGTGCCAAGATCGGTTACCTCAATGCCCGCAAGGACATCGATGGTCACCTGGTGAACACGATCGAGGTTGACCCAAAACGGGCACCACTTGTGGCCTGGGCGTTCGAGCAATACGCCACCGGGGACTACAGCCTGACCCGGCTCCAGGAAGAACTGGCCGAGCAGGGACTCACGACCCGCCGCACGGCGCGGTGGGAGGAGAAGGCACTGTCCCGTAGCCAACTCGGGGTTCTCCTGCGCGATTCGTATTATCTGGGAATGGTTACCTACAAAGGACAGACTTTCCCTGGCAAGCACGAAGCCTTGGTGAGCGCCGAAGTCTTCGAGCGGGTGCAACAGGTGCTCGATGCTCGGATGCAGCGTAACCAACGGGATATTACGCACAACCATTTCTTGCGGGGGATGCTCCGGTGTGGACGGTGCCACGATGCGGGACGTAAACGGCAATTAGTCTATACCCAAGCGGTCAACCGTCATGGGACGATGTATACCTACTATCTCTGCATCGGCAGCCAACATCATGTCTGTGATCTGCCGCATCTGCCGGTCGCCCTGGTCGAGGAGGCCGTGCTGCGGGAAGTGCAACGACTTCAGCTCACTCCAGAAGCCATAACCACGATGCGGGAGGAAGTGGCAACTCGTCTCGACCAGAGGCTGAATGCCGAACGAGAAGCCCATACCCGGGTCCAGAAGGAGCTGGTAGCCCTCGACGTTAAAGAGGAACGTCTGCTCGATCTTGCTGCCGATGGAACCCTGACCACCAGCAAGGTGCAGGATCGGCTGCGCACGATTCAGGTGCAGCGAACCACCTTGAACCACCGACTCGCGACCACAGCGGACATCGTACAACAGGAAGCCGACACCTTGCTTCGGTATCTGGATCTGCTGGAACGGCCTGGAGCCTTCTACGCCGCAGCGACGGACAACGTCAAACGGAAGCTCCTGAAAGCCTTCTTCTCACACATCTGGATTGACGACGATGGGTACCAGGTGACGTCGGAGACACAGTGCCAGCCCCTGGTCCAGGAGATCGAGGCGTCGGCACGCATGAATACCACGCACGAAAACACCACCGAGCAATTGCTCGGTGGTGTTGATTCACTACGTTCTCCGTTACTTTTATTCGGTGCGGGTTCGAATAAGAGTGACTTGGTGCCGGGTAAAGGATTGCAGGGTCGCCATGTCGTCCCATGCTGAATGGTGTGATTTTGTGCGTACGTATGCGCCCTTTTGCCAAAACCCTTTTGGCTTCCTCTGGCCGTATGCGGCCCTGTTTGGATGCGTTCGTGACGAAATGTGACGTCACAAACCGGTGCCGGGTTGCTCAGCAAGGAGCAAGGCGAGCATGGAGGGCCGGTGCATGCTCGCCTTGCGATCCTCCCTTCGCAGGCGAACCTGATACTGGCGTGTTCTCTTTGCCAACTGACGCATTCCAGCTCCATATGTAGCTCAGGGGGAGTCAATCATCGCGTCGAAGGGCGTATCGGTGTGGAACTGTCCCAGCTGACAACGGTCAAGGCGTACCCTTGAGGTCGGGGAAGGGTTAATTTGCATACGAGCTCAGGCGGCGAACAGGGCAGTCGAATCCCGAAACTGGAGCTTGCCCAAGTATCGTGAACGAGATTCTGGCATGGGTTTCGGTGACGTCACCAGCGTCTCTGAGTCCGTTACGACGGGGAAGGGGCGGAACCACCAAAAACGACCGTATTCGGCAATATCGAGAAGGTATAAGAATGTAGCATCCTCACCTGGCAAATTTGCGTGTGGACTTGCGGAGAAGCTGGAAAGCCACGAGCAGCTAGTCCGGTCCTTGGTGGAACACTCCTGTGAATGTGTACCAATGGCGATCGTCACCAGAGGTTGCTTGGGACTCGGAGCTCATCTTCTCGAGGAGCGAATGAAGGACTTGTCGAATCTCTAGCGCCTGTTCTCTCGAGAGCATGGCCTCTTGTTGGATCAACTCAGTATCCCGTGGCATTCCTCCCGCAGCGGTGGCGGCGCGGATGAAAGCACTTCGGGCAGAATCCAAGAGGGCATCGATCATGGAAGACGGTGCATCGTCGCTCGGATCCAAACTGAAGTCCATTCGGAACGTCATCGCAGTGGGCTGGTAGTACTTCTCGATTACACCGCCGCGCGGAACCTCCTCGACGAGTTCGACTAATCCCGCTTTTACGAGCTCCTGGACATGGAAGTGCATCCTGCCGGGGGCAATGTCCAGTCTGGATGCGAGTTGCTTGTTTGTCTTCGGGCCAGACGACAGTACTCTCAGGACCTCCTGGCGAACTGGGTGGGCGAGCGCCTGGATCTGCTCGACCGTCGAGATGGTCTGAATCGACTCTGCAGGTTCTGGTGGCATGAGTGACCTTTCCATGTGCGCAGCCCGCGGACGCGTGCCTGCGCAGGCGTGCCAGACCCGTTGATCTGGTCGATGACGGTGACATTTGCGTGTCCTCCGCCCATCTCGATCTAGAATACTTGACCGATCTGGTTTTGTCTGCTAAGGTGGTCCCAACGGGACGATATAGGATTCTATACCGGTATCCAATCCTAGATCACACCGCCACGAGGGGTCTCGTAGGTGCTGGGCATAGCTACCTCCGCACCGTCACGGATGGACCCGCAGCTTTCCCACATAGACGCTCGGGGTCGGTTGCAGCGTTGCTTCCCGTCTCGGGCAAGGAGTAGGGCAATGAAGATCATCGCAGCGATCAAGGAGCAGCCGACCACTGGTGCAGAAATCACCGATTGGGCCTACTCGAGTACGTAAGTTGTATCGAGGCGTGTCAATCGAGGCTTCAGGTGGTTGCATTGGGCAACCACCTGAAGCGACACCTGAAAGTCAGGGATGGCAATGGCAAACGGGATCGATACCTACATCTTCAAACTCGCCTCGTTCTGCAATCTGAACTGTTCCTATTGTTACTACTTCAACGCGGCAGATCGATCCTTCATGGGTCGGCCAAAGCTCATGAGCATGGAAGTCGTGAATCTCACGGTGGATAAGATTATTGAACATGCCCAGGCGAATGCGATCACGGCTGTTGACCTGACATTGCATGGAGGCGAACCACTTCTGTACAAAAAGAGTGGGTTCAAGGACGTAATGAAGGCGTTCGATCGTATTGATGCGGCCGGCATCGTGACCCGTCGCAAGTGCCAGACAAACGCGGTACTCATTGATCGGGAGTGGGCTGAGTTGATGGCGGAGTGGGGAATTTATCTGGGGATCAGTATGGATGGTCCTCAGGCCGTACATGATCAGTTCAGGGTAGATCATGCGGGACGTGGGTCATATACCCAGACACGCCGTGGGTTAGCCCTGGCATTGGAGCAAGAAGCGGCTGGCCTTCATACGAGTGTACTCTCGGTCGTCGACCCAAGACAGTCAGGAAGGGACGCCTACCGTCACCTCAGAAGTCTTGGAGTGAAGCGAATGGACTTCCTCATCCCGGAGAGTAACTATGCGTATCCTCCCGATCACTACGAACCTCTTGGTGAGTCTACACCTTACGGCGACTTTCTGAATGAGGTGTTTGACGCCTGGATCGAGGAGGATGATCCGTCAACCAATGTGCGATTGCTGGATCGTATGGTGCGATCGTTCCTGGGTCAGGGCTTCAAGTCAGATGTTGTGGGGGGCGCTCCCGTCAACGTGGCGGTTATCGAGACTGATGGCAGCATTGAGCCAACAGATAATTTCAAGGCGTGCGCGGACGGTATGACTGATTTGGGCCTATCCGTGTACTCGAACTCCTTCGATGACTTGTATGCCGATCCGTTTTTTCGGCTCTGTATCGCCTCGTCCTCACAAGTTCCAGAGATGTGCCATTCATGCCGCCATTTCGATCGGTGCGGTGGTGGTCGAATAAGCACGAGATACAGCAGGGAAGAGGGTTTCGCGAGGAGAACCATCTATTGCAATGATCTACTGGCGTCGTTCGATCACATTGGTGCCGCCGTGAGGGCTCTTGGCGAGACGGAAACCGCTGCTGACTAAAGATCGGACTTCCAGAAACAGAGCCAATGTCGCGCGAGGAGTTACACCATGGAAGACGACACCGACACGCTTGTCTTGTACTACGACGATGTGCATCAGGATGTGGTCAGCGACCTGGAGTTCTACCTCTCTGAGACCGCCGCCTATCAACCTCGCATCCTGGAGGTGGGGTGCGGTACCGGACGGTTGTTGTTGAGGTTCGCAGAGCAAGGTCGCGCCGTGTTTGGAATCGATATATCCAGCCCAGCGCTCGACATGCTTCGTGGAAAGCTCGAGCTTGCCGATATTGAGGTGTCGAGTCGAGTTGGCTATGAGATCGGAGACATACGGAACTACAGTCCGGATTTGGGTTTTGATGTCGTTATCTTTGCCAATCAGGGATTTCTTAGCCTGCTTACCATCGATGACCAGATCTTGGCGCTTTCCCAGATGCGCAGGATCTTGAACCCAGGTGGTGTAGTCATGATTGACTTCTTCGAGCCCAATAGTCGAGCTATCGGGGATGGATTGAAGCCGGAAGCTGCGGCTCCCAGGATCGTTCGGCTGGGCGAGAACGCGACGGAGCGTGTGCCACTGCTCCGAGGAGATGGATACCTCGTTCACTGGATCAAATCGGACTGGGACACGATGTCGCAGATTGTCAGTCACACGATGGTTATCGATGAAGTGGGGACTGATGGGAGGGTCCGCTCGAGGAGATATGCCGACCTTCCTCAGAGGTGGGTCTATCGTTTCGAATTTGAGCATTTGGCCGCTCGGTGTGGTTTTCGTGTCAAGCACCTCTATGGCGGGCCAGAGCGCGGTCCACACCGAACGACAGGGCAGCAACTGTTCTGGGTGCTTCAGCCGCTGAGCGATGATGGTGAGGCAGTGCCGGTATGAGTAGCGCAGCGGTCGCCCGCATGGTGAGTCCCCTCACTATCAAAGACTTTCGGTTCTTGTGGATTGGCCAAAGTCTGTCCGCGCTTGGGGATCCACTTCAGATGATTGCGGTCATCTGGCTTGTCATGGACCTCGATGGATCGGCGGTGGGACTATCGGTTGTGCTTACCGCATTGACGTTGCCGAGAGCACTGGCGACGCTTGTTGGGGGCGTGTTGACTGATCGCGTGACCGCACGAGTAGTTATGGTCTCCACAGATCTCGTGCGGAGCGCATGTGCTGCAACGATTGCAGTATTGTCGGCAACTGGATCTCTCAACCTCTTCTTACTCGGATGCCTCTTGGTCGTATTCGGTGTGGCTGGGGGGATCTTTTCTCCTGCATGCAGCTCCATCACCCCGCATGTTGTTCCTCCGGGACACCTTCAGGCGGCAAACTCGTTGCTGCAATTCACTCCACAAGTGGCCCTTTTGATCGGCGCGCCTGTCGCTGGTGGGCTGGTGGCCATGGTGGGGCCAGCAGCCGGTATTGCAATCAATGCAGGCACCTTCCTGATTAGCGCCGTGGCAACTGGCCTGATGTCCGTGCAGAATCATCTGCGGCGAAGGGAGCCCGGATCATTTAGCAAGGAGTTGATTGGTGGTGTGAGCTACGTGCGAATGCATGCATGGCTCTTAGCGTTACTCCTCGTAGACATGTTCCTAAACTTGGCCATCTCAGGGCCAATGTCCGTGGGGCTACCAATCCTCGCGCAACGGAAACTGGATACCGGTGCACAGGGATACGGTGTGCTGTTGGCAGCCTTCGGACTTGGGTCAATAGCAGGTCTCTTTGGTGTTGCGGTCGTGGAAGGGCGACGCAGTCGAGGTATGGTCTTTCTCAGTGTGCAACTTGCCCAGGTACCGTTGATTGCTCTATTGGCTGCTTCCAATATGCATCTGTCGATTGTGCTGCTTATTGGGTTAGGGATCATGCATGGATTCGGGAGTGTCATCTACATCTCGATGATCCAGGAAAATGTAAGCGGAGCAATGTTGGGACGCGTGATGAGTTTCGTTGGACTCGTGGCGACGTTACTCGTGCCACTCTCACAAGTTGCGACTGGGGTAATCGCCGAGCGTTTCGGGATCGGTCAGGTGTTCGTCCTTTCAGCCATCGTGACACTCGGTGCAACAGCCGCGGGATTTGCGGTTGCCAGCCTGAGGCGAGTGGAGTAGAGGGAGAGTCCAATGCGTGTAGCGTTGATGGTCTCTGAAGACGTTGAGAGCATGTCCTCGTACGATTTTCTAAAGGAAGCAGAGTCTGAGCTCGGGACGAAGACAGCGAATCGCGTGGTTGGCAGATTTGCCGCGGTGTCAGCGATGGTCCGTGCGTTCGCAAAGTATGGAAGACATGAATATGTTGTGTGTCCGGTTGGCGTGCCCGATGCCGCAGACTGGGAGGAACTCGGCTCATCGATTCCGATGCCATTGCTTGCACCGAAGGACCTGGTGGCCTGGGCGCGCGATGAGCCGACTGTTCTGTTCGAGCTTGCCCGCCATCGTTTGTCGAGGCTATCGAATTTGCGGTCGACAATGGGCCTGGCGCAAATAGTCGTTGCTGCGCAGATGCATGGCCTGGGCGACCCACGGTTGATCGACGATCTGTGTGTCACACTCCTTTCTCCAATTCGAACATCAGATGTGATCTTTGCATCGTCGCAACCTGCCCGATTGGCACTGCAGGCCGCGTTGGCAGAGGCACAAGACGTAATTCGGCGGCGGGGTGGCTCAGTCGATCTCCCAAGGATTGTGGAGGTGTCTTTGGGGATTGACAGCGACCAGTTTACTGGCGGCGACCGCTCAAAAGCTCGTCAGGTACTAGGATGGCCTGACGGCGAGTTCGTTTTTCTCTCACTTGGAAGATTATCTGACTCGGACAAATTCGACCATCGTCCTCTGATCCGGGCATTTGCGAAAGGTGCCGCTTCATGGACTGTACGCGTGCGGCTTGTCATTGCCGGTAATGATGGCAACGATCGGTCCCGAGCATATGTCAGTGATCTCCAACAGCTTGTCGAAGAGCTTGGCGTGGCTGATTCCGTGGAGATCAGGAATCGCTTCGCGCCGGAGTTAAGACGGATGCTATATACGGGAGCCGATGCGTTCCTGGCCCTTTCAGACTCAGTTGGGGAGAGTTTTGGGCTTACGGTGGCTGAAGCCCAGGCTGCGGCGCTACCTGTGATTGCCGTTGACTGGGACGGGTTTCGCGACCAGATCGATCATGGTCGATCTGGCTTGCTTGTACCGACCATCTGGGGCGATCGGTTGGAGGATGGGGCAGCGTGGCAACTCCTGGCCTCTGGTCGCGAACTGGATTTGGCGAATGCCCAGACGGTAGGTGTCGACTGGAGTGAATTCCTCCGGACAATGCACCAGCTTGTCTGCATGTCAGACGCTGAGCGGGCGGCTATTGGGGATGCTGGCTGTCGAGTCGCTCACGGGCGCGACTGGTCGAATGTGGTCAGAAAGTACGAGGGGATTTGGGAGAACACGCACGTCACACCCAGCCAGCCCCTGCTAGGCGATACCCACACACGACGGAGCCACATCTTCAGAGGGTATGCGACGCGACTTCTCGACTCGTCGATGAGCGTCGCGTTGGGTCCGCTGTGGGATGAGCGTGGCCCCTACTTGAACCCCGCATGGGATCTGCAGCGAACCGTCTGCGATGCGCAACTTGCCGATGAGATTGTTGGCGTGGTTTGGAGCAAATCCGGGCAACGTACACGGATCGAGAAGATTGAACAACGGTTTGCTGACAGGTCGAAAGGAATTGTCGATTGGCACATCCTGTGGCTAGTGAAGCATGGAGTCTTGAGGATCGCTATCGCTGATCCTCTTGGAGACTCGGAATGAGCGCGCGAGTAGGATTGGGTGTTTCCCATCTGGCAGGAACATCCGGCATTCGTTCTGTCCAGAGAGCGTTGCTTGGTGCGCTCAGTCGAATGACGACAGATATAGAGTTCGTGGTTGTCGGAGAGCGAGAAGACATCAGGAACGGCTTGGTGGACGGCGTATTCGAGTCAGTTGAAGTGAACACGAGTCAGTTCATCCGGTTGGGAAAGGAGTGCTTTCCAGTGGATGTGTTCCATGGGCTCGATTACCTAATACCACTGACGTGTGACATTCCGGTCGTGGCGTCGATTCATGACACCATGATGATTCGCAATGTTGATGCGCGGGAGGGGATCGCCGGTACACAGCGAGCGATCCGCATGTGTGCCGCTAATGCCGACAAGATAGTTGTCCCCTCTCATTACAGTGCCAAGTGCGCCGTGCGGGATCTAGGGGTGTCCTTCGGTGATGTCAACGTGGTGAGGAATGGCATTGGTGATGCGTTTCTCGATGACAGATATCAGAGAGGGGCAAGTGAGCGGTGGCGGAATGTAGTTCTGTATTGCGGTGGCTATGCCCCACGAAAAGGGGTGGCTGATCTTGTCGGGGCGTTCGGACAGATGTGGGAGCTGATGGGAGGTGACGTAACGTTGCTATGTATCCATGGTTCCAATCTGGGAAAGTTTGAGTCTTGCCTAAGTCAGGCCGCAATCGGTAGTGGGGTGCCCATCCACCACTATCGCCCTGGAGATGAGATCCGTCGGGGAATACTTGCCACCGAGCAATTGACCGATGAGGATCTTGCGTGGACTTACTCCAGGGCCACGGCAATGTGCTATCCGTCGGAAGAGGAGGGATTCGGGCTTCCACCGGTGGAAGCGATGGCGATGGGGTTGCCTGTGGTTGCCAGGCGGATTTGCGCACTGGAAGAAACGCTGACTGGTGCGGCGCTCTTGGTTGATGCCTCCGATGAGTATTCGTTCAGAGATGCCTTGATACAGGTGCTCACCGTGCCAGAAAGACGCGAATGTATGCGAAGGGAAGGCCTTTTGAGAGCGCAGCACTTCCGGTCCGAGAACATGGCCACACACCTGATCGCGGTTTACAAATCGCTTCTCGATAGGGATCGGTAGCCAAATCAGCAAAGGAGAGTGAGAGATGTTTCTCGATAGCGATGAGGCGATCCAAGTGGTGCAGCAATTGGGCTTGCCTGCAAACGATCTCGCCTCGATTGAAACCCTGGAGAACAACCCCGCCAGCATCACTTGGTGGCTGGGATCTGAAGGAGAAGAGAATGAGCGGGACGCCGAGTACGACTTCGTAGTGCCCAGAGTCAGCGGTACGAGGATTCTTGATGTGGGTCACGCGGACGGACAGATCCTGGAGTTGTTTCCATCTGCAGTCGGTGTGGATCAGCGCCGCAATGCAAAAAAGCATCAAGCTGACCGGGAGTTTGTTGCGGACCTCGTTCGGGGATTGCCGTTTGCTGATCGGAGTTTCGACACCGTCACCTGCATCAGCACGTTGGAGCATGTTGGATGTGGTCACTACGGAGATGCAGTCTATGATGATGCCGGAGTTCACAAGGCATTTGCGGAGCTGGCCCGTGTGTCAAATGAGAGAATTCTCGTCACCGTGCCACTTTATCTCGAGATTCCCGGATTTGTGAACCGGTTGGGTCTAGGAACCCTTCGACGGTGGGGCACCATTGCGGACTGGAGGCAATTGCAGCTCTGTATTTGGCCGTCCGGAGTTGGACGGCATCTGATCACAGTGGTGGCGGCGGCAATGTACATGGTGAAGCCAGCAGGCGATGGCGGAGCACAGGGAGAATAGACATGGAAACCATCACCAATGCAGTAGTGGACTTTGTGTATCTGGGGTCGTGGTTCGACAGTCGTTATAAGGAGCGGCTTGGTGATCGCTTCGTCTCCTTCAAGATGGCGATAGGGATGTACCTCCAACGGGATGGGCGCGTCATCGTAGAGACGGGATCCTTGCGCTCTCCTGGGAACTGGATTGGTGACGGGGGATCGACCTATGTGTTTTCGGAAGTACTCGCGCATTATGGTGGAAAGCTGTTTAGTTGTGACCTCGATCCCGTGGTGATACAAACCGCCCGTGATACGGTGAGTGGTCTTGGGGTGGATGTAGTGTTCGAATGCGGTGATTCGCTCAGATTCCTGGAAGGATTCTCACAGGAAATAGATCTCCTGTATCTGGACAGTTTCGATTGTTCTCCCAATGGGAGCTCCGTTGCGGCACAAGAGCACAACGCAAATGAGTTTGTGATGGCGGAGGACAAACTGAGCCGTGACGCTCTCGTGGTTCTGGACGACAATCACTATAGCAATGGTGGGAAGACGTTCAAGACGAAGCGGTTGTTGCTTGAGAGGGGATGGACGTGTCTCTTTGACGGTCGGCAAAGCGTATGGCTGCGCACGTAGCGGATCGCTATCTCGCAGGTGGACGCATCTGGTTCTTGCATGATGAGATGATGGTGATCGGGGAGACCATTCGCGAGGTGATCGCGCTAGGATCACCTCGCGGACAATCGCCTTTTGCGCTTAATTGTGATTCTTCGCGCAACCAGTCTTTCCATGAATGCAGATATGCTAATGGACAGGGGTGTCCGAACGTTACCATGGGGACATGGGCACCATAGCAGTTCTGTGGGTATCAGTGGGTCAGTCCCAATCTGATGGGCAGAAACAGGTGACGGCGTGACACTTCCAAGGAGAACATGCGTTCTGGTATGATTGTGTCCATTCTCGTCCGTCGTGCCCGGGGAGCCGACCATTGGCCACGATCCTGTTTCAGGGAGAACCCATCGAGCGTCACCTGCTCCGCCAGCGCATCGCAGCGGATCGGCTGGAGCCGCTTGCGTTGCCGCTCGGTCCGGATCAGGCGAAGGTGCTGATCGACGTGGCTGCGCATGATGCGTGGCTTCCTCTGTCCGTCGGACTTCTCAACTGCCTCCGGCGACTCTGGGACATCGTTTCATCTGGTCCGGGAATCGCAGATCGCGCCGCCCAGGAAGTGCATGCCTACGTCATCCTGCGATCCTCGCTGCTTGCTGCCCTGCGCCAGCGGCAGAGCAGTGCCCGTCTCCGACGAGTCGCTCAGGAGCTGATCCCGCCGCAGCTTCCGACAAGCAGCAAGCTCGCCCATCTTTCGGATGACGATAGTGCACGGTACACCGATGCCTTCGACCAGGTCGAGAGTGATCTGATTGTGCTTGGCCTGGCAGTTGGGATCACCTCCGACTCGCGCACTGTACAGGGCATCATCAAGGTATTCGACGATGCCCTTGATCGTATCGACCATGCGCGGGTGCAACGCGTTCTGGATCGGGCACTGATCACTGGCCTGACGAGCGAACAGATCCGGGACTACAAGCGCAAGAGTCGCAGCCTGTGGCGACATATTCACCGGCAAGATGACTACTGGCTGGCTTATGCCCTCCAGATCACTGCGCGAATTGGCGAGATCTGGAATGTGCTCGCGGACTCACATGGTGGCTGGCATCGATATGATCATGACGAGGAGGCCTATCAGGGCTATCGGCACCGGCTGCTGCGTGGACTTGACCAGCCAGAATCGGCTCCGGTGCGTGCCCTGGTGTCCGATCTCCTGCCGCACATCCTGCCTCCGGATGGCGATGAGTCGGGGACAAGGATCCGGGCCGATATGCCGAACCGCCTGGAGCGTCTGCGGAGCGAGATCATCGCGCTTGCCTCCGAACAAGGTGATCCGATCAGCATCGACCTTTCGACACATGGTGACCTGGACGAGGTGTTTGAAGAGGAATCCTGGGCATGGGCCGATCTCAGATCCGCGGTTTCGCGGGTCGACCACGATCAGCATCCTGTCTCGGATCCGCCCGTGCCGACAACGTTGCATCGAAACGGGCGGCTACGTGTGAAGGTAACCTATGAGGAAGCCGCCGCACTTCATTGGCAGATGTACGAAGAATTCGGCGACAAGTGGCCAACGCAGGTGGAGCTTGCTGAACGGCTCACGCATCTAGGGAAGCCGTTGAGAGATCGCACCTTCCGAACTCTGATCGCACGGTGGAGAACCGAAGGCAAAGAATGGCCGCCACCGGCAGAAGCGGCAGAAATCGACGCCGCATAGCATCTGGACTCCGGCAAGAACGCTTCCCGGTTGCCACGTTTGGTGAGCATGCCGTTTCTGCCGTTCTTGCCGCTCATCCATTCCCTACCGTGGTGACACGAGATCGCACAGGGCGATCGTCAGTCTCACGGAGGGTGTCCAATGGACACGGAATCATCCGCCAGCCGACTCGACCGGCTCACGCTCAACATTGAGGATGTTGCCCGGCTCCTCGGTATCAACCGTTCAACGGCTTATGACCTTGCGAGGCGCGACTCCCTGCCGGTCCCGGTCATTCGGCTCGGGCGGCGCATGGTCGTTTCCCGCCGCGCGATGGAAACGCTGCTCGGAGTCAATGTTGATTCCTGCCTTGGTGGGGACGCGGCATGACCAGCGACGCCCCCTTGCTCCTTCCCCCGCATCAGGCGCTGCTCGACGGCTCGGGCATCGATCCGGACGTCGTCGTCGCCCGCGGTTACCGTTCGATCACGACGAAGGCCGAGATGCAGCGACTGGGGTTCAGCGCCTCTCAGGCCCGCGTGCCCGCCCTGCTCATTCCTGTTCACGACGTGCTTGGCCAGATCGCCACCTACCAGGCGCGGCCGGACGAACCCCGGATACGGGACGGCAAGCCGCTCAAGTACGAGACGCCTCGCGGCTCTCATATGGTGCTCGATGTACCACCGGGATGCCGCACCCTGCTCGGGGACCCCTCGATCCCGCTCTTCATCACCGAGGGTGCCCGCAAGGCCGATGCGGCAGCCTCGCATGACCTCTGCTGCATTGCCGTGCTCGGTGTCTGGAACTGGCGGGGAACCAACGCCCAGGGCGGCAAGGTTGCCCTGCCCGACTTCGAGGTCGTGGCCCTCAACGGCCGGGACGTCTACCTCGTCTTCGATTCCGATGTCGTGACCAAGCCCGCTGTGCGCAAGGCGCTCGATCGCCTAGCTGCCATGCTCAGGACGCGCGGGGCAACCGTGAGGATCATCCAGCTCCCTGCCGGGCCGGGTGGGGTGAAGGTCGGGCTCGACGACTTCCTCGTCGGCAGCCACACCGTCACCGACCTGCTGGCCCACGTTGTCGACCAGGTGGATGCCCCGGACGACGAGGGCCAGCAACCGGACGGTCCCTACTGGATCTTCAATGGCGGGATCGTCTACCGGCGAGGCGAAGGACTCAATGAGACCTGGGTCACGCTGACCAACTTCGCTGCGGAGATCCGGGAGGAGATCGTCGCGGACGACGGCCTCAGCGAACGCGGCGAACTGCTGATCGCTGGGACGCTCGCCAATGGACGGGCGCTCTCTCCCGTCCGTGTGCCCACGAACCGGTTCGAATCCCTGCAGTGGGTGACGACCGCCTGGGGTACAGCTCCGATCATCGTGGCGGGATCTGGAAACCGGGATCGGGTGCGGGAGGCGATCCAGCGTCTTTCGCCCGATGTGATCCGAAGACGCGAGTACACCCACCCGGGATGGCGGAGGGTCGACGGCGTCTGGATGTTCCTGACGCAGGATGCGGTGCTTGGTCCCACTGGCGTTGTTGCCGGCATCGTGGTCCGACTGGACAACCCGGCCTCCGGCATCTGCCTACCAGCACCTTCGGGAGTGAAGGCGACCAGGACGGCAATCCTCTCTGTGAAAGCGTTGCTTGATCTCGCACCACGTCGCCTCATGGTGCCGCTGATCGGCGCGATCTTCCGCGCCCTGCTGATCGCCATCGCCCCGGTCGATTTCGCACTCTTCCTCGTTGGTCCCTCAGGAGTGATGAAGTCGGAATTGGCTGCGGTGATCCAGCGGGCGTTTGGCGTTGGATTCGACCGTACCAGCCTGCCGGCTTCGTGGGCGGCGACCCCGAACTTCCTGGAACGGGTCAGTTTCGATTTCAAGGACTGTCTGCTCGTGATCGATGACTTTGCTCCGGCCGGCTCACCGATCGACGTGCGGCGCTACCACGCCACCGCTGATCGCGTGATCCGGGGCGCGGGCAACGCCGCAGGGCGGGGCCGGATGCAGGCGGATGGATCGGTCCGACCGTCATATCCGCCGCGCGCCCTGATCCTGGGCACGGGGGAGGACATCCCCAGCGGCTATTCGATCCGCGCTCGCATGCTGGTGCTCGAGGTGGGACCCGGCGATGTCAACCCCATCATCCTTGCCCGCTACCAGGATGGCTCGAATCGCGAGTGCCTTGCCCAGGCGACTGGGGCATTCGTCATCTGGCTTGCAGGACGGATCGAGCGGGTGCGTGAGGACTTCGGACCGGCCGTGCGTACCTTGCGTGGACAGCTCCATGCGACCGGTATCCATGCCCGAACCCCGGACGCACTCGCCCAGCTCGGGGCGAGCTGGCAGCTCTGGATCCGCTTCGGCGTGGAGGCCGGCGCCTTCACCCGGGACGCCGGGCAGACCCTGTGGGCGGAGATTTGGCAGACGCTGGTTGATCTCGGTTCTGCGCAGTCCGGGCATCTTCACCAGGAAGATCCCGTCCAACGCTTCCTTGACCTGCTCACCGGCGCGATCGCCTCTGGTGCGGCTCATATCGCGGGTCCGACCGGAGATGCTCCGGACCGACCGGAAGCGTGGGGATGGCGGCCCCGGGAGATCGGCACGGGCGGATTCCAGCGCCATGAATGGCAGACCCAGGGCCGGTGTGCCGGTTGGCTGGATGACGACGGGCTCTTCCTCGAACCCAACGCTGCCTATCACGTTGCCCAGCACTTCGGCACGGCGTCAGGCACGGCGATCGCCATCGGTGCGCAAACGCTCTGGAAGCGCCTCGACGAGGCCGGGCTGCTGGTCACGACCGAGCAGGAGGTCCGCCAGACTCGCACGGTCCGGCGCACCCTCGCCGGTGCCCGGCGGAAAGTCCTGCACCTGTCGCGGGATGTCCTCAGTCCTTCGGCAGCACCATTACCGGCTGATTCCGATCTCGACGATGTGAGGGAGTCAAAGGCGGAAGCACGGCCCGCACCTGAGGAATCTCAACATATGCAACGACCCCCCAACGCGGCGGATTCCGGTCAGGATGGTCGGGTTGGTCAGGCATTGCATAGGGGAGGGGTGCCCGAACCGGAGCACTGTGTGTACTGCGGTGTCGAGTTGCCACCCGACCGCCGCTATGTCTGCCTGCCCTGTGCGATTGCCCATCACGGTGCCGTCGCCTGAGATTCACGCACCCTTATTGCTTGCATGCCTGACCAGACTGACCAACCCGACCTGGAGATCCCCCATGAGCACCCGTACCTGGACCTGCCGGAACCTGCGTTGTCCCTGTCCTCATGGCGCCGTCCTCGGCCACCTGACCTCGGGAGGCATGCTTCGCCTCCTGCCCTCGGTCACCCGGATCACCGTCCATCTCGACGCGCGGCACGTGATGGTGACCTGCCCTTGCTGCGGCGCGGCTAGGCGATTCGAGGGCGGATCGATCTTCATTGACCATGCGCACCTGCTAGAATGAACATAACAACAACCTGTTGGTGGATACATGGGCCGCCGGATTCGAGCACACCGTTGCTCGGCCGGCGGCCCTTCCGTTTTTCTGGAGGACCTCACTCATGACGACCGATACACGCCTTGATGCCTTGCAGCCCGATCCCCGCAACGCCCGCTCCCACACCGAGGAGAACCTCGCCATGATCGCCGACAGCCTGCGTGAGGTCGGCGCTGCCCGCTCGATCGTGATCGACGAGGATGATGTCGTCCTTGCCGGCAACGCCACCGTCGAAGCAGCCCGGGCGGCCGGTCTGACGCAGGTGCAGATCGTCGATGCCGACGGTGAGACCCTGATCGCGGTGCGCCGCCGCAACCTCTCCTCGGAACAGAAGCGGCGACTCGCCCTCTTCGACAACCGCGCTGGTGAACTGGCGACCTGGGACCGTGAGGTCCTGCGCACTCTCGCCGCGGAGAGCGACCTCGTAGGCATCTTCACGGATGACGACCTCGCGAGCCTCCTCGCCGATGCCCCGGACATCACCTTCCCCGAATACGACGAATCCGCAGCCGAGGAGGTGGCTCATGTCACGTGTCCCCAGTGTGGTCACACCTTCCCCCGTTGAGCTGGTGGCAACCCTCGAGGATCGCTGGGACGCAGCGATGGCACCCCGCGAGGCGAACGCCCCGACCGTGGCCAGCCTCTTCGCGGGGGGCGGTGGTTCCTCCCTCGGCTACCTGATGGCCGGCTTCCGGGAGACCGTCGCCACCGACCACGATCCGGTCGCGATGGCCACGTTTCGCCAGAACCTGCTCCACGTCCCGACCTGGGAGGGCGACATCGCCGAACTGACCGCCGACGCCATCCTAGAGCAGGCAGGCCTGGCATCGGGGGAACTGGATGTCCTCGACGGATCCCCGCCCTGCCAGGGATTCAGCATGGCCGGACGTCGGCAGCTCAGCGACAGCCGCAACACGCTCTTCCGGGAGTATGTCCGATTGCTGGCCAACCTGCAGCCCAGGGTCTTCGTGATGGAGAACGTCGCCGGCATGGTCCGGGGCAGGATGCGGCTCGTCTTCGCCGACTGCCTGCTCGCCCTGAAGGCGGCCGGCTACCGGGTCTCGGCCCGCGTGCTCAATGCGATGTATTTCGGGGTCCCCCAGCACCGCGCTCGCCTGATCGTGATCGGGGTGCGCGCTGACCTCGGAATGGCGCCAACGCATCCGGCTGCCACGACGTGGCCGATCCCGATCCGGACCGCGCTTGCCGCAGCTGCCCGGATCGGGGGCCAACCCGGTGATGCCGCAACGCCGGAGCTGACCGACAGCTATGGGCTGCTCTGGCCGCAGGTGCGACCGGGACAGAGCGCGATGCACGTGATCGGCAAGGGCTACTCCTCCTGCGTCAAGCCGCATCCTGACCGGCCCTGCCCAACCCTGATGAAGACCCAGAAGGGGACCGGCTTCGCCACCATCGTCCATCCATCCGAGCAACGACCGCTCACGATCCGGGAGGCGGCGACGATCGGGGCGTATCCACCAGCCTTCCGCTTCACCGGCACCTACCAGGAACAGTGGGGGAGGATCGGCAACAGCGTGCCTCCGTTCTTCATGCAGGCCATCGCCAGCCACCTGCGCACCGCCATCCTCGACCAGCTCAAGCCGGATCAGGTTCAGGCGGCATAGGGAGGATGCAACCAGATGTCGGAGGATCAGACACTTTCGGGCAAACAGCGGAAAGCGCTGGAGGCGTTGCTCCACACTGGGGAGGTCTCCCATGCGGCCACGGCTGCCGGGGTGACCCGGGACACGATCTACCGCTGGATGAAGCAACCGGTCTTCGCGGCGGCGGTGCGGGAGGCGGAGGCGCGGGCCCTGGACGAGGTGTCGCGGGTGCTGATCCGGCTCTCGCGGGTGGCGGTCGGGACACTGGCGGGGGCGATGGCGGACCGGGAGGCACCACTGGGCGCTCGGGTGCGGGCGGCAGATATCACGCTGAACCGGTTGCTGCAGGTGCGGGAACTCGCCACGATCGAGGAGCGGCTTGCCGCGCTGGAGGCCGCCGCCAGCACCGAGGAGCGAGCGAGATGAGCCGCTCACGGATCTGCAGCCGATTGGACGTCATGGAGGGCCGTCCGTCGGCCGCGATCCGGAACGAGGTGACGCGCGTGGCGTGCATCCTCGGGCTCGACGCGGCGGAGCTGCTGATGGAGGCGGAAGACCTTGCCCGCCAGTTCCGGCAGCACGGGATCACGACCCGGGAGGAGCAATTGCGGTTCGTGGCTGAGGAGGCCGGCTGCCCGGTCGAGGAACTGGAACGGGAGCTGGCTGCCATCGCGGAGGCGATCGCATGAACCGGCGCACCGCCACCCGGATCGCGAGTCTGGAAGCCACGGCCAGTGCACGACATGAGGCAGGATGCCCGACCTGCCAGGCGTGGCCGGGCATGGTGCAGATCGATGACGACGGGAACATGGAGCGTCCGGAACGCTGCCCGGACTGCGGACGACACGTGCCGATCACGCACCTGCTGCACATCGTCGGAATGCCGCTGGACGCCGTATGAGGGCACAGATCGGCAAGCGCCTGATGGCGATGGAAGCACGTCGAAGCGGGCAGGGGAGGAAGCGGCGCGTCGACCTGCATTCGCTCAGTGACGAGGACCTCGATGGGCTGGAGCGACTGGCCCTCGACCGGCAAGCGTGGCCGGGATCGCTCGATGGCTGGCTGGCATCCCTGCCAACAGCTGAGCATGAGGAACTGATGCGGCTGCACGCTCTCGCCCAGTGGCGGTCGTGAGTGCACTCCCCAGTCCGGGTGCCGAAGGGGGCTGTCGCGGGACCCGGCACCACCTATCGTCGATCCCAGATGGTCTGGTGCGGATGCGTATGGCGACGGTACGTCAGTATGGAAGGATGAGCAAATGAAGGGATCAGTCACGAAGGTGGCAGGGAGGAACGGCACGAGTTGGGCCGGCATTGTCGACCTGCCATCGGATCCCGTCACCGGCAAGCGTCGCCAGAAGCGCGTCACAGCGAAGACCCGCCGCGAGTGCGAGGAGAAGATCCGCGCCCTGCTCGACCAGGTCGACGATGGAGAAGCCGTCGGTCACGAGAAACTGACGCTTGCGGAGTTTGCGGCGCAATGGCTGGAGGCGGTCGAACCATCGCTGCGACCGTCCACCTTCCGCCGTTACGCCGACATGCTGCGCGTCCACATCCTGCCCCAGCTCGGCAAGCGGCAACTGGTAAAACTGACCCCCTTCGACCTGCAGCGATTCTACGCTAACCGGCTGGCGTATGGTCTTTCCGCGACGTCAGTGCACCACCTGCACGTGATGCTGCACCGCGTGCTGAAGCAGGCCGAGCGCTGGGGCATGGTCTCGCGCAATGTCGGATCGATGGTCGATGCGCCTCGGCGCACCTTTCCCGAGATCACGACGTGGAATCTCGATCAGGTGAATCGCTTTTTTGCCGTCTCGGACAAGCACGACCTTGCCGCACTCTGGCGACTGGCGTTGCTGACCGGCATGCGGCGTGGTGAGCTGCTCGGCCTGAAGTGGGAAGACCTCGACCTCGATCGGGGCACCCTCGCGGTGCGGCGCACCCTGAGTCGCGGCAAGGAGGGACGGTGGGAACTCGGCCAGCCGAAGACGGCTGCGGGGCGCCGCTCGATTGCTCTTCCTGCCAGCTGTGTCACGTCGCTGCGCAAGCATCGTGCGCGGCAGAACGAAGAGCGGCTCCGCCTCGGTGAGCTCTGGGAAGACCATGGGTTCGTCTTCACGAACCGCACCGGGAACATGCTACACGCAAATTCACTTGGCGCAGCATTCGGCAAGCTGACGGTGGCCACGGGACTGCCGGTGATCCGCTTCCATGACCTCAGGCATACGAGTGCGACGCTGTTGCTGGCACAGGGTGTCCATCCCAAGATCGTGCAGGAGAGGCTCGGGCACGCCGACATCACGATGACCCTCAACCGGTACAGCCATGTCACGCCGGACATGCAGCGGGGGGCAGCCGAGACACTCGATGCCGCGCTGAGCGACGCGTCGTAGGCGCGGAGAGTCCTGAACTATGAGTTCAGAGACAAGAATCAGGTCATGCCGAGTTGAAGTCTTGAGTTCCTCGTGGCACCAAGCAAATCATACTGCTTGGGAAAGGAATATCCCTATGAGGAGTCTCGCATAGGGTCCGACCGCGACTTGGATGTGTCTGATCCATGCATCGACCACTATCAGTGTCCCGAACAGCGGAAATCTCTAACATGGCCAATCTGTGCAGCGATCTGCAGTGCGGATTGGTTCGTCGAGACGCGACCGCGTTGCCGCTCCAAGCTTGCCACGTGACCGCGTTCCTTACGCCGTCACCGGGGTTCCCTCTCACGCCCCCCCTCGCGCCATTCCCTCCAAATGCGTTCGCGATGCGCATGATGGGGGCGACGGCGAGTTATGAAGGAAGGCGACGAGAAAACCTTATCTACAAAACGGCGATATGCCGTAGGCAGCGACACACTGGTTGTGCTAGAAGCCACGGTCGCTGCGAGTGTCGGGAGGTTCGGTAACGCCACTGAGAGGTGAGCAGTTATTGTGCTGGGATGTCGACTACTATGGACTCGCTGGGAACTTCGATGCCGGCCTCGAGGGCGACGGGCGTCCAGAGATCGATCTGCTCGTCGGTAGATTCGATGGAAACGATCAGTGCGTAACGAACCTTGGCCGATACGATGGATGGGTCTTTGGCGGTGGACCACCAGCCTTGCTCGGGATACACAGCCAGGAAATCCCTCGCTGCGAGGTCTTGGGCGAGGCCTTCCCACCAATCCGAATGCAGAGAGCCGGAGAATCGCTCGTCCTGGGAGAAGAACCAGTCTCCGCCTTCCTTGGGCTTGCTTCCTCGGCGCTCTTTTTTCGGCTTGTCTTTCTGGTTGATGCGCTTCCTGAAGGCCTCTTCGCTCTCCGTTGCCATTTTGAGGTCGAACTTCAGCTTGTGCGATTGATAGACATTCGCCTTGTCGCGGGCGATCGTTGCGGGATTGGGGTCGATGAAATAGGAGAGGGTGACCCGGAGTTTTACCGACTGGCTCCCGATGTCCTGCAACACATCGGTGGGCCAGGGCAGGCGATGGTAGTGGATCTCCTGTTCGTTGTCCCGTGTATATGGCCGGAGTTCGTCTTCCACATACAACGTGACGTCGTTTTTAGCGCTTTTGAGGGCAATGGCGAGATCGGGCACGCCGAATCCATAGCGGCGTAGCACGGTATCACGATCGGTCTTTTTGGGTTTTGCGGGGAGATTAGCCTCCATAGCCGGGGTCCAGCGGGCGGAGTGGACCATGAGCCCGCGGACGGTCTCTGGCCAGAGATCGGGATAGTGCGCCCAGATCTGGGCGGCCATGCGTGCGGCGAGTGCGGTGGCGGGGCTGGTTCCCCAGGTGTCTCGGACGTGCTCGACAACAATGTCTTTGGAGGTGGTGAGGAGATTCAGGTCGGCGTGACTGGATATCTCCCCTTGCGTATTCCCCAGCCAATTCCCGCCTTCGAAGAGAACTTCGGGCTTGTTGGGCCATCGACGAGATGCGGATACCGACGTGGAACTCATGGGTGCCACGTCACCGGCGGCAGCGAGTGGTTGGGTCCCGTCGCCAGGATCGCCGCTCAGCAAGGTCTTGTTCGTGTACGCCCCAACTGTCAGCGCGTTCCATGCTTGCGCGGGATCGTGGATCGGCGATGTGTCATTCGTATCGTACGGGCCTGCTCCGCGCGGCTCATTATCTGGGATGTTGCCGGCAGAGATCAGGAAGAGCCTTGGCGCGCGCGTGTCGTCACTGAGGTAGGCGATGCCATCATCGCGGAGATCGATATCTCGACCGGCGATGATGGCATCAATGGTAGATGACCAGGCGCGCGGTCGCCCGTCGAAGGTGCTGTTGGGGCCAGCCGTGATGGCCTGCGCAATGACTCGGCGGCCGGAGGGATGGCTGACTTCGACACGACTGATCGCTTCAAGGGCAATTGCTTCGTTGTGGAACTTTTGCGGGGACTTCTGATTCCGTAGAGGTTGATGGATTTTGACGGATTCGAGGCGGTGGGTGAGTTGGAGCGGGGTATCGCCTTCGAGCAGAGGAGCGAGATCTCCCAAGAGGGCGAGGCCAGCCATTTCCGTACCATGACCGTGGTGGTCGTTGATGCGCCAATCAGGGTGATAGGTGTGACAGTCGGCCTCGGACAGCCCCAATTTGATAAGGGGATGATCGAAATTCACGCCAGTGTCAAGGATGCAGACGATTGGGCTGTCGTCCGGGGGCGATGCGACGCGGTCGAGCAAGGCCGCTGTCCACTCACGTTGGTCCGGACCAGGAAGATCCACAAAGAACGCCCCGGTGGGGCTTGGCGAGCGGACTTCCACGAGGTCCTGAATGGTGTTGGCGATGGGAGCAAACAATTCGGCGGTCGCGTAGACGAGCGTCACGATATGCGCGCGAAAGGCAAGGATCTGATCTGCTACAAGGATGTGTTGATGGGCGGCGAAGGCTTTGAGCCGTTCGATCTCGTGCCTATCGGTTCGTTTAAGCCAGAGTTCCCACCACCGTGCCTCATTACTAGGCGGGAATGGAGTTAGGTCGGTCCAGAGATCTTCGAACGACGCGCGGGCCAACGTCTCTAGGGGATCGAAGAGTTTCTTGTAGGTGCTTTTGGGAGGATCTTCAGCATCTGCAGAGGTGTAGTTCCGGGCTCTTTGGCTGAAGGCAGAGGTATCGCCTTTGGGGGCGAAGAAGACGGCCCGCTCCCGCTTTCCGGATTCGGCCTGATCGTTGGACTCTTCTGCGCGGAAGGCGACGAGTCGAAGTCCGGATGCGGAATTGGTGAGTTGGTCAAGTTCTAGACGCTGTTTGGGTTGGGATTGGACCTCCAGGTAAAGTCCCGGTTCGGCGGAAGGGATCTGCTGCGCCAGGGAGTTTGCGTGTTGAGCGGCGTCGAATTCCTTGGCGATGGTTTCGAGCGTATGGGCGAGTGCCGCGCCGTGCTTGGCGCGATCCGGCGCAGGTGGCTTTTTTGCATCGTCCGAATTGATCGGAGAACCATACCCAGAGAACCGGACGGAATCTGGTTTCTTCTTGACAGGAATGTGGGAAAGCGTCCGACTGGCCATCGCTACTCGGCATCCGCACCCAGATAGGCATTTCTGCGATCGTCGAGGGCTGCCGTGAGCACTTGGGGATCAATCGCTTCCGTCTTGGAGAGGATGGCGACCTTTCTTGCCTTGTCGCAGGCAAGGACGAGATCGCCATATGAGAGGCCGGTGACGGCTTTTCGGAATGCGTCCCAGGTGATGGCGGTAGTGTCGAGCATGGCAAATCGGGCTTGCATCATGGCGATGGCATGGGTGGGATCGGGGAGTCCGTAGCGCAGGACGATGTCGAACCGACGGAAGAGGGCGCGATCGAGCAGGCTGGGGTTGTTTGTGGCACAGACGATGATGCTGTCTGTGGGGTCTTGTTCGAGGAATTGGAGGAACGAGCTCAAGACGCGACGAATTTCGCCGACTTCGTTGTGGGCGGCGCGGTCTCTGCCGATGGCTTCAAACTCGTCGAAGAGGTAGACCCCGCGCGTGGACTGGATGGTGTCGAAGATCAGGCGGAGCTTTGCTGCGGTTTCCCCCAGGTAGCGCGTGATGAGGCCATCGAGCTGGATGGTGAAGAGGGGCAGATTCAGCTCGCCGGCGAGGGCCGAAGCGGTCATCGTTTTTCCTGTGCCTGGTGGGCCAACAAGCAGGATGCGCCGGGTTGGAGCGAGGTCGTAATTCCGCAAGCGTGCGCGATGACGGTGCTCGTTGACGATTTCTTCGAGCGCGTTGGTGAGATCCTCAGTGAGGATCATATCCGATATCGTGGTGCGGGGGTAGCTTGCGTCGAGAAGCCCGGCCAGTTCGCCTTTTGGTTGGACGATGGGGGCGGGGCGACTGGGGATGTTGGTTGATGCGCGGGGAACGCGCTGTTTGGCTTCATCGACGAGGGCACGAAGTTCCTGGGCGAACGTGGTTTGTCCGCTCCGCGCTGCGTGCGCGGCAACCTGCATCGCTACAGAATAGAAGCGCGCCTCATCTCCTTCGCCGTGGCTTTCGACCAGGGCCTTGATTTGTGCCGCTTTTGCCATGCTGGTCTCTGCCTGGGTGATTGTGTCGGTGCCCACACTATCCCTAGTGTGAGAACGAGTATAGATGGTGATCGGGCATTTGCGAAAAGGATGGGAAGAATGGGGTGGCGCGTCGTGTGACGGAGTGGGGGTAGAGGGTCCAGCAGGTGCCTCAGTGATCATGTCGATGGGTCGCGTGCCGTTGGTCGTTGTTGGAGCGTGTCCTGGGGGTTGGCGATGGTGGGGTTAGAGGTTCCAGCGGGTGCGGATTTCGGCGAAGAGGTCGGCGAGCTCGTCGAGGTGACTGTCCCGCACCGAGGGGCGTCCGCTGTGGTCCCCATCCGCATCCCTCTGGCGAGGCGTGCCGACGATGGATTCGGCCATATTGAAGGCATCGTCGGCGGTTGGCCCGAGCTTGGGGACTCCGTTAAGGCCGGGGATAGGGGATTGGGCTGCCAACCGTTGCAGGATGCGGACGCTATCCCTCCAGAAGCTGCGCTGAATGAACACGTCCTCCTTTTGCAAGCGGATGATACCGGTACAGACTTGAAATAGGGCGTCGTATGGTCGGTTTTGATCCAAGGCGAAGCTGGCTTTTCTCCCCATATCCCAGGCGGTGAACTGGGCGAATTGCTCGCTTTCTTGCTGAAGTTCATGGCTGTGCTTCCGGGCCTGTGTCTGTGTGGCCTGCCAGTGGAGGTCGATTTTCTCCTGTATGTCCGAGAAGCGAGTATCGACACGATTCTGGAGTTCGTTGAGGTGCGTGCGTGCGGCTTCGAGATCGATGAGTGCCTGGTCCAAACGGTGTTTCTGTTCGCCCGCCCAGCGATCGTTGATGCGGTTGCGCTCGTCTGAGGCGGCAATGGTTTGGCCGATTCGTTCATCCTGGAGGGAGAAGCGTGTCTCGACGAGGCTTTGTTCGCGGTCGAGGCTGCGGTTGGAGCTGACCCAGTTGTAGCCGACGAGGCCGAGGGCGACGGTGAGGACGGTGCCGATGGTCCATTGGACCATGGTGACGAGTTGGTCATTTGGGTCGGAGTCGTGGGTGATGCTTGACCAGACGATTTTGGCGATGACGAGGAGGCAGGCGAGACCAAATAGAGTCAAGATGACCAGCGCGCTTGCGGCTCTGAGCCAAGGTGGCAGCTCGGTCTTTTGTTCCACAACGAGGTGCCCGGATTCGAGTGGTGCGTTGGTTGCGTTGGGATCAGCCGGTTCCTCAACAGGGGGGCCAGATTGGGGTGGTGTGCTGTTTGCGCTGGGATCGGCGCCAGTGGTGTTTGACGGGGTGGAGGCGCTTGGCTGGGTCGTGTCAGTCGTCGACGACTGCGCATCGTTTGGCATCGTTGCGTTCCTTTATTCTATTCCGTGCATGTATTTCCTGCCTCTATTTTGGCCGCACGATTCCCTTGATGCAACTCACTAGCACTGGGTTCTCGATCGCTTTTGATGCCCGATGGGGAATGGGCGCAGGGTCGTTTGTCCCGCTTCTGCGAGGGTCTTTCTCGTGCCATGATGCGTGTGACCTGAGTAAGGGCCACCCACCGCCATTGTTGGCATCGCCCGCTCTCTGTTGGGAGGCCACCGCGTCTGCACGTCGCCTGCTCTTCCGAGAGTGGGCGTTTTGTTGTCTGGCGATTTGCCCGACGAGGAGCAGGATTCCATGACCGACGTGAACGAGCTGGACTCGAACACCGACGAGCTGTACTCGAACGCCCCCGAAGTCTCCAGAGAGCAGGACTCGAAGGAAAAGAGCTTCGAGGATCTCCCTCAGGAAACCCAGAAGCTGATCAAGCAGCTGCGCCGCCAGAATGCCGAGTTTTGCAGGGAAGCCGAGGCCGCGAGGGTCCAGGGCGGTTGATGCGGCGAGGGAGGGCGAATGGGAGACGCTTGCGATGGAGCGGGCGACGACGATTGCGGAGCTGGAACGCCAGATCGCGGATCGCGATCGACTGGAGCGGCAGCGAGCTGCCGCGAAGACGCACAACTTGCCGGATGAACTGGTGGATCGCCTGGCGGGCGGGACCGCTGAGGACCTGGAGGCGGTGCGGACGGAATAGAAGCAGCGCGACGAGTTTGCGGCGATGATGCAGGGCGGGATGGGGCGCAATCTATGCTGCGAACTCCGCGTCGGCCAGCGCCTCGGCCTGTTCGAGGATGAGTTTGGCGGCATTCTCGGTTTGGTCGGGCGGATAGCCAAGCCTACGCAGGACGCGACGGACGGCACTTCGGAGTCGAGCGCGGACCTGCTCCCGACGTCGCCAGTCGATGGAGGCATTGTTCCGGACCGCCTGCGCGACTTCCCTGGCAATCGTCAGTAACTGGTCATCACTCATCACGGCCTTGGCGCTGGGGCTCAGGGCGATTGCCTCGTAAAAGGCGTACTCGTCGCTGGATAAACCGAGTTGCGCGCCGCGATTCACGTCGTCGCGCAACTCCTTCGCGAGGTCGATCATTTCGACAATGATCTGGGCCATCGTCAGCTGCCGATTGTTGTAGCTGTTGATGGAGTCCTCCAGCCGTTCGGAGAAGCGGCGGGACTGGACAATGCTCGATCGTCGGGTCGACCTGATCTGGTCGTTGAGCAGCTTCTTCAGCATCTCTAGCGCGAGATTTCGCTGCGGCATGGTGCGCACATCGTCGAGGAAGCCATCGCTGATGTTCGCAATGTTTGGCTTGTCCAGCCCAGCGGCGGCGAAGACATCCACGATGCCGTCTGGTGCCACGGCCTCGTCGACGAGTTGTCGCACCAGGTGGTCCAGTCGTTCGTCCTTACTGGGCGCGCCGCGACCGGTGGTCTTGGCGATGGACACCTTCATCAGTTGGAAGAAAGCCACCTCGACCTTGATCGCCTGTGCATCCTTCGTCGCGCTGGCGAGCGCGAATGCGTTTCGTAACGCAGTCGCATGGTTCAGGAAGCGCTCGATGTGCCCCTTGTGATACCAGTCCTCGCGAATCAGGTAGTCCTGAGCGTTGGCAACCGTCTTCATCCTTTCGGAGGGGGAGCCGTGGATGAAGTCGGTGTAGTCAAAGCCGACAAACGCTTCCTGGCAGTATTCCAGCTCCCGCTTCATGGCGCCGATCAACTCGGCGAGATTGAACTCGTCGTCGTTCTGGATCGGTGCCTTGCCGCCCGGATCTTCCTTCGTGTAGATGCGAAGGGCTTCCTTCAGGTTGGTGGCGATTCCGATGTAGTCGACAACCAGGCCGCCGGTCTTCTCCCGGAAGACGCGGTTGACGCGGGCAATCGCCTGCATCAGCCCGTGCCCCTTCATCGGCTTGTCGATGTAGATCGTGTGGAGGGACGGCGCATCGAAGCCCGTCAGCCACATGTCGCGCACGATCACGATCCGGAAGGGGTCGTCGGGGTCCTTGAAGCGGTTGGCGAGGGTCTCACGCCGCCCCTTGTCGCGGATGTGCGGTTGCCAGTCGAGCGGATCGGAGGCGCTGCCGGTCATGATGACCTTCATCGCGCCTTCGGTGTCGACGTCGCTGGCCCAGTCCGGACGGAGCTTTGCGAGCTGGTGGTAGAGGTCGACCGCGATCCGGCGGGACATGGTGACGATCATCACCTTGCCGCCGTTTGCCTCGACCCGCTGGTCGAGGTGCTGGACGAGATCGGCGGCGACCTTCGCCAACCGCCTTTCGGTGCCGACGACCGCTTCCAGTTGTGCCCACTTGGATGCGACCTGCGCTTTCTCCGCCTCTTCCCGATCCTCGGTGAGGGTGTCGAACTCCACATCCATCAGATCGGCAGCATCTTCCGGGAGCTCGAGGCGGATCTGGCGACCTTCGTAGTAGATAGGGACGGTCGCCTTGTCCGCGATCGCGCGGCCGACATCGTAGATATCGATGTAGTCGCCGAAGACCACCTGCGTGCTGCGGTCGCCGAGTTCCAGCGGTGTGCCGGTAAAGGCGACGTAGGTCGCATTCGGCAGGGCATCGCGCATGTTCTGGGCGAGTCCTGCCTTCAGCGTGCCGTCCCGCCCGACGCGATTGCCAAGCCCGTATTGCGTGCGGTGGGCCTCGTCGGCCATGACGATGATGTTCCGACGGTCGCTGAGTATCGGGAACTGCTCCTCACCGTCCTCATTGAGGAACTTCTGGATGGTGGTGAAGACGACCCCGCCGGTGGTCACGGAGAGCAGGTCGCGCAAATGGGCACGGGAGGTGGCCTGCACCGGCTGCTGGCGCAGGAGTTCGGCGCCGCGCGAGAACGTGCCGAAGAGCTGACCGTCGAGATCGGTGCGGTCGGTAATCATCACGATCGTGGGATTCGCGAGCGCCGGTTGCCGGATCAGCTTGCCCGCGAAGAAGAGCATGGTCAGCGACTTCCCGGAGCCCTGCGTGTGCCAGAGCACGCCACCCTTGCCATCACCGTGGGTGCCTGCCGCCTGGAGCGCGGTGCCGACCGCCTTCTGGACGGCGTGGAACTGGTGATACTGGGCGACCTTCTTGGCGACCTTCGCGCCGTCGTCCTCGAAGATGATGAAGTGGCGAATGAGATCGAGGAAGCGGCCCGGTTCGAAGACGCCCTTGATCGCTGTCTCCAGCGAGCCGGCCTGGTCGAGCACCTCGCCATCGACCGTCTTCCAGGCAGCAAACCGTTCCCGCCCGGAGGTGATCGTGCCGATCTCGGTCTGGGCGCCGTCGGAGATGACGAGCAGTTCATTGGTATGGAAGAGGCGCGGGATCTGCTGCATGTAGGTCTGCAGCTGGTTGAAGGCCTGCGTGATGGTCGCCGACTCGGACGCCATGTTCTTCAGCTCGATCACCGCCAGCGGCAGCCCGTTGACGAAGACCACCACGTCCGGACGTCGTTTGTGCGTGCCAACGACGGTGACCTGGTTGACGGCGAGGAACTCGTTGGCGTCCGGGCGATCGAAGTCGACGAGGACGACGCGCTCACCGCGCACGCCGTCGGGCGTCATGACGTCGACCTCGACGCCGTTGACGAGCATGGCATGGAATGCGCGGTTGGTGGCGATCAGCGAGGGCTGGCCGACCTGCTCGACGCGGCGGACGGCTTCGTCCAGCGCGACCTCGGGCAGGCCGGGGTTGATGCGGCGGAGGGCGTCCAGCAGGCGAGGACGGAGAATGGTCTCCTGCAACGTGGCGCGGGCTTGCACCTGACCGCCGGGTTCGAGGTCCGGTCCGTGACCGATGGTGTAGCCGATCTCGGCGAACCACTGGAGCGCCGCTTCTTCAACCGTGCGCTCGTCGAATTCTGCTGCAGGCACGGTGTCATCCTTCTTTCGCCACTAGCTGACCAGACGGCAGACATGGCCGCCAGAGTTGAACGGACACAGCTGCTCTGATAGAATGCGTAATAATTCTAGTCGATGTGCGGAACTGGCGGAGGCAGAATGAAACTGAACATGCTAGACGCTGACGACAATCGCACGGCCCTCGCGGAGATCGCTCAGACGGCAATTGATGCGTTCCGTCAGTGCCGCGACTTGCAGGACCCCCAGATCTATGGCGACCTGACAGTGGGCGCCCACGCAAAGCAAGTTTTCGATGTATTCTGCCGATTGGCCCAACGCCGATTCTCGGAACACCCTAGAATTCAAGTCTACCAAACAAATCAGTTGACGTTCCTTGGCCTCGGCGACATCAACATCAGACTTCGCAAATCAAGTCGGGGTGGCCTGCGTATCGCACGAAATGCGACTGTGAGCACGGGTCAATGGACATCAGCGGACCTGGCGACTCTCCCGGGTTTTGACCATGCGACTCTCCAGCTTATCCTTGCTTACTCGCCTGACCGGATTTGGATGGACATTGAGCGAATGGCTCTTGGCTTGTATCGGGGAGACATGCCGATATCCTACAGAGAGCTTGATCTGAGTATGCTGAGCGCTGAAGGCATCAATCGCTGGGACTCCGCTTCCGCAGAACAATCGTTTCCACCTATCGCTCCGCTCGAATTCACCGATTCGGTCGACTCGCCGCGTCTAGATGAAGAGTTCGGCTAGGACAACCACTCGGAGATATCCTTATGGAACCGTTTCGCGGAGAGCTGGTGCGCCTAGCACGCCAAGCTCGTAGTATGAGTCAAACTCGCCTTGCGGAAAAGGTTGGAGTAAGCCAGACTCTCATCTCAATGATAGAAGATGACGTCCGGTCTCCTAGTCAACAGCAGATCGATTCGCTTTGTTCTGCCCTTGAGTTTCCATCTGCTTTCTTCTTCCAAAACGACGTAGTACTGGGCCCTGGGGTAGGTGAAGTATTCCATCGAAAGCGTAAGACCGTTCCTGTTAAAGATCTCGACACGATTCATGCGTGGCTAAATCTTTCACGCTTTACAATCCGCCGAATGCTTGCCGCTGTCAATTGGCCGCCAACGATAATGCCCACTTGGGATGACGAGATCGACAGCAAGGCCGTCGAGGAGGCTGCAAGTGTATGGAGAGCGACACTTCGCCTTCCACTTGGCCCAATACGGAGTGTTAGCGACGTTCTCGATCGCGCGGGCGTCTTGATGGTGCCGATGCCTCAATCAACGCCCAAAATCGACGCGGTGGGTCAGTGGGTAACTGGCTTGCCTCCAATTATCTTCGTGAATCCACACGTACCACAAGACAGGCTCCGTTTTACACTGCTCCATGAAGTAGGTCACTTCGTTCTTCACAACAGTCCCTACTCGATACAGTTGAGTGAGGAGATTGAGCGTCAGGCTGATCTCTTTGCAGGCTCGGTTCTGCTTCCGAGAGAGGAAATCCTTGTTGATCTTCGCAATCCCGACATGAGGCGACTCGCTAGCCTCAAGCGGGTTTGGAAGGTTTCGATGCAGGCCTTACTGATGAGAGCGAGACATCTTGACGCAATCGATCGTGATAGTGAGCGTATGCTCTGGCGAGAATTTAGCCGCAATGGATGGAAGACGCGTGAGCCACGAGAACTAGATGTGATTGGCGAAGACCCATTTCGCAGGTTCACTGAGCTTGTAAATCTCTATACCAAGCGTCGACAGTATTCTTTAGGAGATCTGGGGAAAATGGTTCACCTGAATTCTGATGATGTATCTAGAATTGCCGGAGTGGAGAATCAAGGGCTTAGACTCGTGTGACTTGTTCGTCGTGGTTTCCACAAGAACTCGAATCAATCCGACCCGACAGCAATTCCGACAATAGCGTATCCCGCAAATCGGCCAGCGTGACTGATTCTCGAAGGTTCGTCTCGATCAACTCATAGAGCGCCGAGGTCTGCAGTTGGAATGTGTCGAGCACTTCATGGCTCGGCCGCACTCCTAGAATTGGTCGAAATGCAGTCTTGGAAATCTCGGCGAACGTTGTTCCTCCAGCGTTGCCCTTGATTGTGTCCATTCGTTCCCGCGCCCAGTTCAGGACAAATGCGTTCGGCACTCCGCGATCACAAATCATCCCGATGAATCCCTGGTTAATTGCTGTGGGTTCTGTCGTGACGGCTAAATACCCGACTGGAGCACGGGATGATAGAAGCACCGAGCCCACTGGCAGGAGACGCGAACTGATCTGCTGTACGCCAGCATCGGTAATTCGTCGGGCGGTATCAATTAGGATCGGACTCGCGATACCAGACAGATCTTTAGGCGTCGCCCAAAGATGAGTTCCGCCCTCCCAGAACTCAGGCTGCTTTGTGCTTGGTGTCGATCCGCCAACCACCGTCACCATCGCGCCAATTGGCTGAACCTCCCACCCCTCAGGGATTGGGCCGAGCGTGGAATCCACGAAGCGGTCCGGGAAGAGGTCGGCGGTCTCTGCGTCCATGCCCTCCGGCTCGCGGCCCTCGGCCTTGGCGCGCACCGGGTCGAAGTCGACGAACCAGGAGCGGAAGATCGTCCGGGCGAGTTCGTCGAGCGTCTGGTTCATCTGCCGGTTGAGCTCGATCTTGTCGTCGAGCGTACCGAGGATGTGAGCGATGGCACGCTGTTCGGATAACGGCGGCCACTTTGTCCGCTTCGGATGAACGTGATTCCTGTTGAGAGTTGGATTCGCTGATCCAACATCCATCGAGGCAAGTTCGGGAGCCATGTGTCTAAAAAAATAATAGACAAATCGAGGGCTGTTTCCGTGAAAATCTCGAACCCACAAAGATGTGTCATGAGGCCAGTAGTCCACATCTATGTAATATACACTCCCAACGACGCCCTTTCTGCCAAGCACAACACCGGGACCTTTGGCGAATGCAGTGTCGTGATAACTTGCCACACCACCGGAGGAGATCACAGGAACACTGCCAGGACGCTGCGCCGCCTTGGTAATGTCAATACCACGTTGGAGCGTTACCTGTTCACCAATTGTTGTATCAATCCAGTCCTTAATCACTGCACAGTTCCTCGATCGGCCTGAACTCCTGTCACATCCGTTTTGATTGCGAACATTAAGTTGATTGCGTCAATCACTAGCCCTATCCACTGTGCCGTCAACGGTCCGTAGCTGTCTCTTTCTGGATCACCATGCGCGATGGCGTTCCGGTTCTTGCGAAGCTCTGTCCAGATCGCCTCGTAGTGCCCAACGTCAGGTAGCAGGTCTTCTGCAATGCCTTGCTCAATCAGAGCTTCTAGCCTCACTCTGTTTCCACGTCCAAGTCGAACTTTGAGCGATCGTTCAAGTGCTAGCGTCATCTTGAGAAATGCGTCATTAGTTAACTGCTCGTACAAGTGTATCCTGCCTACGTTGGCCTGCTCATACGCCAATGCGATGTAGTCAACTGCTGCCAGAAGCAGCGCTTGCGCATCTTCAGGTATGTATGCTTCTAAATGATGTCGCGTCACTATTGCGGTACGCATTGACTCGTATGTCGTCGGCCGGGGTTGTCCGGTGGCAGCGTCCAGATCGATAAAAATAGGTTCGTGTAAATCAGTCATTGGCAAGACCGCCAGTCACAGAGCGCAGATCAGCAGTGTTGGCCTGAATCGTATTCTGCAACGTGATGGATTCTGCGAACTGCTGATCCAGCAGTTGCGTCAGTCTATTCAACTTCTCCACGAACGGTTCGCCGCTTTCATCTGGTGCCACCGCCCCCACATACCGTCCCGGCGTCAGCACACACCCATGCCCGCGCACCTCATCCAGTGGAGCAGCCTTGCAGAAGCCCGGCACGCCCTCGTACGGGACGACGCCGTCGCCGCGCCAGGCATGGTACGTCCCCGTGATCCGGGCGATGTCCGCGTCGGGGAGGACCCGGTGCGTGCGATCCTCCATCTCGCCGAGGTTCCGGGCGTCGATGAAGAGGATCTCCCCCCGCCGGTCGCGCAACGGTTTCCCAGCCTGCCCGAAGCCATTGGATTTGTTCCGCGCCAGGAACCAGAGCGAGACCGGGATCTGCGTGCTCAGGAAGAGTTGCCCCGGCAGCGAGACGATGCAATCGACGAGGTCTGCCTCCACGATCGCCTGCCGGATCTGTCCCTCACCGCTCGTGTTCGTCGAGAGCGAGCCGTTCGCGAGCACGAAGCCCGCCACCCCATTCGGCGCCAGATGCGAGATCATGTGCTGCACCCAGGCGTAGTTCGCATTGCCCACCGGCGGCGCGCCGAACTGCCAGCGCTTGTCCTCCCGCAGGCGGTCGCCGCCCCAGTTCGAGATGTTGAACGGCGGATTTGCGAGGATGTAGTCCGCCTTCAGGTTCGGGTGCAGGTCGTTGTGGAAGGTGTCGGCGTTCTGCGATCCGAGGTCGGCTTCGATCCCGCGGATCGCGAGGTTCATCCGGGCCAACCGCCAGGTGGTCGGGTTCGACTCCTGCCCGTAGACGGAGACATCGCCGATCCGGCCGGCGTGCTCCTCCACGAACTTCTCCGACTGCACGAACATGCCGCCGGAACCGCAGCAGGGGTCGTAGACGCGGCCGCGATACGGCGCGAGCATACCGACGAGCACTTTCACGACGCTGGCCGGGGTGTAGAACTCGCCGCCGAGTTTGCCCTCCGCACTGGCGAACCGCTCCAGGAAGTATTCGTAGACCTGCCCGAGCACATCGCGCCCCTCGGCCGTCTTGCCGCCGACCTTGAGGTTGGAGAGGTCGGTCACGAGCTGCCCGAGCCGCACCTTGTCGAGGGACGGCCGCCCGTACTCCTTCGGCAGCACGCCGTGGAGGGAGGGATTCTCCCGTTCGAGCGCCACCATCGCATCGTCGACCAGCGTGCCGATCGCGGGGTCGGTCGCCCGGTCCTTGAGGCCGGACCAGCGGGCATCCTTCGGCACCCAGTAGAGGCCGACCGCCGCGTACTCGTCGCGGGCCTCGGGATCGGCGCCCTCGGCCTCCTGCGCGACGAGCTCGGCGTGGTACTCGTCGAAGGCGTCGGAGAGGTACTTGAGGAAGATGAGCCCGAGCACGACGTGCTTGTACTCGGCGGCGTCCATGTGCCCGCGCAGGGTATCGGCGGCGCGCCAGAGCTCGGCCTTCTCCTCGCGGGAGAGGGTCTGCGTTCGGGAAGGGGAGACGTCGGAGGCATCGGCCACTGGTGCGGTCCTTCAGATCGGCTGCGGATTGATCCAATGGCGCAAGTGTCGCATATCCAGTCACGCCGTGGAGGCGATTTCAGAGCCTCCGCGACGTGCCATCCGAGGGCGATTTGAGCGCACAAAACCGGTGTTCAGGTGCCGGGTTTTTGGGCATGGTTTTTCATCGCTTGTGACGAAATTGTGACAGAGCGCCCTTGGCGGGTCGAAAATCCGCGCCATTGCTGGGGTTTTGAGGTGGGGGTGCCGGGTAAAGGACTCGAACCTTCACGCCCTCGCGGGCACCAGCTCCTAAGGCTGGCGTGTCTGCCATTTCACCAACCCGGCGTCGCGACATAGCCTCCCGTAGCCAGCCGCTCACCCAAGTGTACGTCCCGAATCGCCATCAACCAACCCCGCCCCCAGCCGTGGGATACTTCCCGCAACGGCTCGCCGCCATCCTGGCCTGACAGCATGCTCCGATCCAGACGCCTCTACCCCAGCGGAAGCCACGATGGGGGTGTGCCCTGGCGCCTCGTCCGGGCAAGCTCACGGGACTACGCCCCGGAAAGACGACGATTGAGCAGAATGGGACGATATCGATCCGGACTCCGGCGGCTGACGACGTGGCCGCGCATCGTCGTGGCATTGGCGCTCCTCGGCATCCCCTCCAGTTCGGGAACACCCCTGCCATCGGATACACACAGGGTGGAACCCGCAGGGGAGAACCCGATGTTCCTGACGATCCTCACCCGCGATCCGCGCACGAACCTGCCGCTGCCTGGCGCCTGCTACATCGTACTCGGCGTCACCGGCGAACGCTGCGACGATGCGGGGACGGGGAACGTCCACTTCGCCGACGTGCGGCCGGGAACCTACCGCGTGGTGCAGATGCGGGTGCCGGCGGGTTTCCTGGGCGGTGCCCGGTTCACCGTCACCGTCGCCCCACAGGGCCCCGCCTATCAGTGGGCCTTCGTCAATGCAGATGTCGATCCGTCCAGCCCTGCCACACTGACGATCCGCACGGTCGATCGGCATACAGGGGAGACGATCCCTGGCGTCTGCCTCGGGCTGGAGGGCACGGGGATCGCCGGCTGCGACGCCGATGGCGACGGGACGATCGAACTCCGCGCCGTACCGGCAGGCGTTTACGACATCGCGGTCCAACGCGCACCAGGCAACTACCGCATCGCCTTCACGGCAAGCGCGCCGGTCTTCGTTCCGGCGCGGAATCGGCAGGTGATCGTGCTCCCCCTGCGCGACTACGACGATGCGGCTGCCAACTCACAGTAGTGCCCCGTCGTGGACAGTCCAGCCGGGGACCCGTCAGGACTCGACGGCGTGGCCTTCCCGCCCGAGCTGGGTGCGGACCTGCGTGGCAGTCACGCCGGACTCGGTCGCCAACGCGCGGGCGATTTTCGCCAGCACCGCGGCCTCCGGCTCGGGCGGCAAGGTGGGGACCGAGGGATCGGTGATCGCCTCGATCAGCACCGGACGGTCGGCGGCAAGCGCCTCATCCCACACCGCCTCGATCCGGCCCGCGTCCTCCAGCAGAATGCCGCGCAACCCCAGCATCTCCGCGTACCGCGCGTAGGGGAACTCCGGCACCCCCTGCGAGGCGCCGAAGCGGGCGTCACCCTCCATCGCCCGCTGTTCCCACGTCACGAATCCGAGATCGCGGTTGTTCAGCACGAGCACGATCAGCCGCGGATCGTCCCAGCGCCGCCAGGTATCGGCTACGGTCAACAATTCGCCGAGCCCATTCATCTGCATCGCGCCATCGCCAAGGAAGGCGAACGCCGGGCGATCCGGATGCGCCAGCTTGGCCGCCAGCGCGTAGGGCAGCGCACATCCCATCGTCATCAACGTGCCGGAGACGGTGGCCGTCATCCCCAGCCGCATCTGGAGATGACGCCCGAACCAGACGGTGGAGCTCCCCGAATCGGAACAGAGCATGGCGCGATCCGGCAATCTCGGCGAAAGGGTCGTGAAGAGCTTCTGCGGATTGATCGGATTCGCCAGCTCGTTCGCGCGCCTGACCGCGTCCGTTCGCCAAGCGAGAACATTCGCCTCGATCCGCTCGCGCCACTGCCGGTTCGCCTTCGGCGTCAGCAGCGGCAGGAGCGCACGCAACGTCTCCGCACTGTCGCCCGGCAATCCGGCCTCGATCGGGTAACGCACGCCGATCGTCCCGGCGTCGAGGTCGATCTGGACGCCACGCGCCTGACCCGGCTTCGGCAGGAAAGAGACATACGGGAAGTTCGTGCCAATCATGAAGAGCGTGTCGCATTCGGCCAGCATCCGGTTGCTCGCCGCCGTACCCAACCAGCCGGCCGCACCCGTGACGAAAGGGATGTCGTCCGGCACAGCCGCCTTGCCGAGTAATGCCTTCGCGATCCCCGCCCCCAGCGTCTCCGCCACGGCAACCACCTCGTCCGTGGCGTGGAGCGCCCCCGCTCCAACGAGGATTGCGACGCGCTCCCCCGCATTCAGCACGTCGGCGGCGCGTTGCAGGGCGTCCTCTGGTGGGAGCATCCGCGCTGGCGCCGTGATGGGAACGGACAGCGTGGATGCCGGAACGGATTCCTCCCCGGCGAGAAGGTTCTGCAGGTCGTGGGGAAGGATGACGACGGCAACACTGCGACGGGCCGTCGCGACGCGGAAGGCGCGATCGATGATATGCGGCACGGCGGCGGCATTGGTCGCCATCTCGCAGAAGTCACTGGCGACATCCCGAAAGAGGGCGAGCGAGTCGACCTCCTGCCCGACGTTGCTGCCTTCCGCCATCCGCGAGACCTGTCCAACAATCGCGACGACGGGCTGATGATCGAGCTTCGCGTCGTAGAGGCCGTTCAGGATGTGGACCGCTCCCGGCCCCTGCATTGCCACGACGACACCCGGTTGTCCGCTGAACTTCGCGTGACCGCAGGCCATCAGCGCGGCGGATTCCTCGTGCCGGACCTGGAAGAACTCCGGCTCGTTCCCGGCGCTGCTGCCCGCGCGATTCAGTGCGCCGAGCAGCCCGTTGATGCCTTCGCCGGAGTAGCCGAAGAGGCGCTTCACACCCCACGCCTGCAGCCGCTCGACGATAACATCCCCGACGGTCCGTTCCCCGCTCATCGCCACCCCTCCGCCAGCCACCGCATCCGGATAGCCGTTCATCCACAAACGCAATCGCTGAGGACAGCATACCGAACGCCCGGCGATTCTCCTGTACCATCCACAGACAAACGGTTCCCGATGCATCACCGGACAAGGAGTGTGCTGTGACGACTTCCCCAACGATCGATCCGACCATCCGCGACCTCGCGATCGACTACCTGCAACAACTCTTGCGCATCAACACGATCAACCTGCCCGGCAACGAGCGCGCTGCCTGCGACGCCATCGCCGCGATCCTCGATGCCGAGGGCGTCGGCTACGAGATCGTCGATTCCGCGCCGGGACGCGCCAGCATCGTCGCCCGGCTGCAGGCAGAAAGCCCGACCGCGAAGCCGGTCCTGCTGATGGGTCACGTCGATGTGGTCAGCGTCGAGGCCGACAAGTGGAAGCGCGATCCCTTCGGAGGCGACCTGGTCGATGGCTATCTGTGGGGGCGCGGCGCGCTCGACATGAAGAGCCAGGTGGCCGGCGAACTGGCCGCGCTGGTGGTCCTGAAACGCTCCGGCCTCGCCCTGGACCGCGATGTGATCTTCGCCGCCTTCGCCGATGAGGAAGCAGGCGGCGCGTTCGGCGCGGACTACGTCTGGAAGCACCGGCCCGACCTGCTGGACGCCGAGTTTGGCATCAACGAGGGCGGAGGATCGGTGATGCCGGTGGAGGAGGCGCAGTTCTACCTCTGCCAGGCTGGCGAGAAGGGATCGTCCCGCCTGCGGATCACCACCCACGCCGCACCGGGTCACGCCTCCGTGCCGCTGGACGACACCGCGATGTTCCGCATGGGCGAGGTGCTGGTGAAGCTCGCGGCACGGCAGTCGCCGATGAAGCTGACCGCGCCGGTGCGGATGATGCTGGAGGGAATCGCCGCTGGGAACGTCAGCGATTCCACGAAGATGAAGATCCGGGACATTCTCGACACGCCAGACCCGCAATGGGAGCAGGTGGAGGCGCTGCCGCTGGGCGAGATCGACCTGCTGTCGCTCCGTGCGGCGACCCACGACACCGCCGTGCCGACGATGATTCACGGTGGACAGCTGATCAACGTGATCCCGTCCGAAGTAGTGCTGGATGTTGACGGCCGTCTGCTGCCGGGCAGCGATCCGGACGCGTTCCGCGCCGAGGTCGCGGACCTCCTGGGCGATCTGGCGACGGTGGAGTTGACGAGTCGGGAGACAGGCGTCGCCGCCGATCCGGCCTCGCCCTTCTTCGAGGCGATCAAGGCGACGATGGCGGCACTGCAGCCGGGTATCGACGTGATCCCGTACCTCGTCTCCGGCGGCACGGACGCCCCGCTGATTCCAGGCGTGAAGATCTACGGCTTCTTCCCGCTCCTCCCGACCGAACGGATGACGGAGTACGATCCGCTGGTCCACGGGCACAACGAGCGCATCCACGTGGACGATCTTGCCTTCGGCGCCCAGTTCGTCCACGACCTCGTCGCGCGCTTCTGCGCCGCCTAGCAAGAGCCGTGAAAGGCCCCACCGGGCATCCATCGAGGATGCCCAGTGGGGCCTTCGTCTGCCTGCACGCCTCGGCGGACCGGATTAGCGCACGCCGACAATCTGCCGCTCGGGGGCGATGAGCGCGACCACCCGGTCCAGATCCCGGGAGTAGGGGTTGCCGGTATACGTCATGGCGATCCGGTCGATGATCTCCCAGGCATCGTCGCCTTCCAGCCATTCGACAACGGTCCCGCGAATCGCGACCGGCAGGAACGGGTTGTCCTCAGGCGCGATGGAGAGCGCCACGCGGGGATCGCGGCGGAGATTCTGCGCCTTGAGCGACTGCGGCCCGGTGAAGACCGCGATTGCATCGCCATGCGTTCCCACGAACACCGGGACGACATGCGGCGAACCATCGGCGAGCACCGTGGCGAGGTGGGCGATGGACGTGCCATCGAGGACGCGGCGGACATCGGGATCGATCATGGTGTGCTCCTTCATCGACAGTGGCAAACACGGATGATAGACATAATGCGATGCGAAAAACACGCCGCTCAGCGCAGCACCTCGTAGTGCAAGTGGGTGACGCCGGGCGCCGGAATCGCCTCGATCAGGCGCAGCGCGATGTGGTGCGGAAGCTCGTGGAAGAGGGGACGGCCCGCCCCCAGCAGTACCGGCACCTGATGCAGGATCAGTTCATCGACCAGGCCGGCGTTCAGCGCCTCGGTGAGGACGACACCCCCCATCAGGCCGACATCCTTGCCCCCGGCGGCCTCCTTCGCCACCGCGATCGCATCCTCGATCCCGGTCGTGACCAGGCGCTGGCGCCCTCCCATCTGCGGCGCCGGGCGATGGCTGAGGACGACCAGTGCGGCGGTCGGGTGCGGAGCGCCCACATCGCCGAACCGCTCCGAGTCGTCGTAGGTGGTGCGCCCGGCAAGGCTCGCGCCGATCCGTCCCGCGAGCGCATCGAACATCCGCGCGCTCTCGGCGCTCAGCCTGAAGCCATCGAAGATGTCGCTGGGGGTGTCGCCATGGAAATACCAGTCGAACAACTGTCCCCCATCTCCCAGCCCGTGCCCTGGCCGGGGATCGCGTCCGGTGATATAGCCATCGACGGAAACCGACAGCCCACACACCACCTTGCTCATTGCCACCATCCTTTTGGGTTTCCTCAAGAGACCCTGCCAAGCCGGCTCCGCCATCCTAGCACACGAAGTCTCCTTAGGGAACCCAATAGACTGGCACCATCCTGACGCGTCGCGGATACGGTGCGCGCCCAGGTCTGGCGGATGACAGCGACGGCAGTTCCGCTAGACTATGCCGCAAGGCGTTCCCGCCTATGAGTGCGCCTCGGGTTCGTCCGCTGCACGAACCCGCTCCGTACCCCGTCGCCCCCCTTCGTAAGGCTCCTGGCAGATGCAGCGAACAGACTTCAGCGAGATGGCATGCTCGATCGCCCGGACCCTGGACGTGATCGGTGCGCCGTGGTCCCCGCTCGTGCTCCGCGATGTATGGGTCGGGATGCGCCGCTTCGACGAGATCCAGGCCGACCTGGGTATCTCGCGCAAGGTGTTGGCCGACCGGCTGAACCACCTCGTCGATCACGGCGTGCTCGAACGCCGCCCCTACGACAACCGCCCACGGTATGAGTACCATTTGACCCCCAAGGGGCTGGAGCTCGTCGATCTCCTCATGGTGATGGTTGGGTGGGGCGATCGGTGGCTCGCCGGAGCAGATGGGCCGCCTGTCCTGTACCGGCATCGTGCCTGTGGAGAGATCAGCCATGTCGACCTGCGTTGCGCGCACTGCGGGGAACCGATGCACGCCAACGACATCGACCTGATCCCCGGCCCCGGAAGCGCGCGCCCATCCCGGAAGGCCTGACGATACGCGCTTGCCGAGCGGCCAGCGCACGGCATCATTCGCCAATTGCCCCCGGAGCATGGACGAGCGCACCCGAACAGACTGCCTGGTCTCCGGGACGCTGACCGTTCACGACCTCGTCGTGCGCTTCTTCACCACAGCCTGATCGCTTCGCAATCCGACCGGCCACCGACGAAGCCCGGCGTCCTGCTTGTGGAAGACGCCGGGCTTCATTCTGTCATCCGGCATGCGTACGCGAGTGGCGCAATCGAAACCCTTCGTATAATCCCTACTGAACAAGTAAGATATTGAAGGTCCGCTCGTGGTGTGAACGGGCCACGATACGAACGAACGCTTGCACGGACAAACGAGGGGGCACCAATGACGTCGATCTCACGCCGGCGATTCGCCGGAAACACCGCAGCCGCAGCCCTGGCGGGAATCGCGGGAATCCCGATCGCCCGGCAGGCGATGGCCCAGAACGCGACGCCGGATGCATCTACAAGCGCCTCACCGGCCGCGTCTCCCGTCGCGGGCGGCGATACCCGCGTCGTCTCGGCGGTGAACGGCGAGATCACGATCACGGGCACGCCGCAACGCGTCGTCGCCCTGGAATACGAGCTCTGCGAGAACCTCTCGATCCTCGGGGTAATGCCGGTCGGCGTGGCCGAACGCGACAGCGTCCCGCAATGGGTTCAGATCCCGGTCTATCCATCCGACGTGGCCGATGTCGGTACCCGCGATGAGCTGGACATCGAGGCTATCGCCGGCCTGCAACCGGACCTGATCCTTGCCGCCAGCCCACGCCAGGACGAGGTCCTGGACAAGCTGGAGGCCGTCGCCCCGGTCGTGCAACTGGCGACCTATTCGCCGTTCGCCACCCCCCAGGGGGAAACGCCGGTCGAGAATTTCCAGGGAATCCTGACCAAGGTCGCCATCGCCGCGAACAAGGAAGCGGAAGCGAAGGAGGCCATCGCGGCCTTCGATGCCCTGCTCGTAGAAGGCACCGAGGTCGTCGGCGGGTCGGAGTTCGCGGGCCGCTCCTTCCTCTATGGCTCGTTCAACGACCAGACAGAAGCCAACCTCTTCAACAACCGCGCCCGTACGGCGTTCATCCTCAGCGAGCTCGGACTCGAGAACGTCGCCCCGGAGAACACCGAGAACCCGACCCTGCACTACGCCACGGTTGCGGTCGAGCAGCTCGGCACATTCCCGGCCGAAACCCTCTTCTTCATGTCGCAGTCCGCTGCGAATGCCTCCGAGTTCACGGCCTTTTTCGAGAGCGACGTCTGGAAGGCGATCCCGTTTGTCGCTGCCGGGAACTTCCACAACCTCGGCGAGCCGAATATTTGGACGGCCGGCAGTACGATCACGATGTCCGATTTCATCCGGCGCGTGGTGAAGGACCTGACGGGAACCGAACTCTCCTGATCCCGGCGCCCATCCGGATACATCCAGACCGATTCGAGGGGAGGGAGCCGGTGCGCTCCCTCCCCTCGGCATCTTCCCCGGCTGATCGTCGCGACAATTGCCCCGGTGACGCAGGCCGGAAAAATGGGGGACAATAGCCGCTGAATGCAACACAATCCGCCAAGTGTCCGGCAGTCGCGCGGCGATACGCCGGGAGTAAGGAGACGACGATGACGAGTTCGGCACCGAAGCAAGCCATCATCCTCTGGGGCGGCTGGGAAGGCCACGAACCCGAAGCCACCGCCACGATCTTCCACGATGTCCTGGTTGGACACGGCTACAACGCCATGCTCGAAACCAACCTCGACGTCTTCCTCGACGCCGAGCGCCTGGCCGCCACCGACCTGATCGTGCCGGTCATCACCCAGAGCACGATCGGATGGGAGCAGGCCGAGGGGCTGCTCTGGGCCGTGCGCGAGGGCGGTACCGGCCTGGCCGGATGGCACGGCGGCATGGCCGATGCCTTCCGCCTCCACACCGAATACCAGTTCGCCGTGGGCGGGCAATGGGTGGCCCACCCAGGCAACATCATCGACTACACCGTGACCATCACGAACCACGACGACCCGATCACCGCCGGAATCGACGACTTCCAGATGCACTCCGAGCAGTATTTCCTGCACGTCGATCCGTCGGTGAACGTGCTCGCCACGACGACCTTCACCGGCGAATACGCGCCGTGGGCCGCCGGGACGGTGATGCCGGTGGTCTGGAAGAAGATGTACGGCAAGGGCAAGGTTGGCTATTGCTCGCTGGGGCACGTCGCCGCCGACTTCGACGTGCCGGAAGCAAAGACGCTGGTCGAGCGCATCCTGCTCTGGGCGACACGCTAGACATCGACGTACACACGACACCGGGGCGACGCAATCGTAACCGCCCGGCGCCGTGTGCCGGCAGGGCCGGTCAGTCATCCAGCCGGTCGAGCGTGCGAACGGTCCGCTCATTGACTACGTTTCCGGTGTTGAGCGTTGTGGATGGCTCCAGTAGGACCACCTCGCACGGGTCGATGAGCGCTTCCGGCATGTGCTCCACACCGTGTGGAACGATGACGTACTCCCCGGCCTTGAGATCGACCGGTCCCTCGCGGAAGTGCATGCACAAGCGTCCCCGATGAACGAGGAAAAGCTCGTCCTCTTCGTCATGGTGATGCCAGTGAAAGGCGCCCTCCAGTTTCACCAGCTTGATCTGGAAGGCATTGATGTCGCCAGCCGCCTTCGGGCTCCACGGATCGCCGAACGACGCGAATACCTACTCCAGATTCACCTTGCGCACAGCGGTCATATCGCGAATCTCCTCGTGCATCGAGCCAGTGACGGGGCGAATCGGCACCCACAACACTATGTCTCGATCTGGCAGGCGTCGAGCCGGGCAACGAGATCCGCCACCGGCATCCCGATCCCGACGAACGCAATCTCGGATTCATCCTCGCCCAGGTCGAGGTCCTCATCGCCGCTCAACTCCACCTCGGCGGCGTGATCGTGGTCATCATGATCGTCGCCGTCGTATTCGTCGATTGCGACGGTATCCCGCACCACGGAGAGCACCGCCGTCGCCCCATCGGCGAACCGCGCCACCCCATGCGCGCACAGGACCTCGGTTGGCCAGTGCTCGAACAGCGCCAGGAATCGCCCGCGGTCGAGCCGCATTTCGGTGGACCAGGTAAAACTGTTGAAACCCCAGGCATCGACCTCGCCAGCCAGCAGCTCGTCGTCGGAATCCGCAGACTCGTCGCCAGCGGCCTCCGCCTCGGCGATGACCACCGAGATCTCCGGCAGCGACAGTCGGGCAAGGTCTTCCATCTGTAACATCGCCGCTGTCGGATTCAGGTTGCGCACGAATCCATCCAGCGTCCGCAGGGATTCGGCATCCGCTGCCTGCGAATGCGCGAGTGCCACGAGCGAAGCCGCCTCGATCGCCGCGACGAGTTGCCGCGCGGCGTTGGCATCGCCTTCCCGGAAATCGTGCCAGAACCGCCCGGCGTCGATCGCGGCCAGCGCCCCGATCAACATCGCCGCCTCGTCCTCGACTAGCGGCTCGACCGTATCGAGGACGAGGGCAGGATCGTCGTCGTCACCGAGCTCGATCACGGCCAGCATGATGTCGTCCACGGCAAGCACCCGCGCAAGGTCGTCATCCAGCGCCTCCGCGTTGCCGGACACGATGGCCAGGTCGCGCCCCTCCGCGGTCTCCATCGCCCGAATGGCGTCGATAAGATCGCCGCGAAGCCCGGCATCGGAGCCGGAGACGAGCAGGAGGGCAAGCGGGTCGGTGGCAGATTCGGACATGGAAAATCCCTGCAGTGGACAACGAGTGACAGGCGACGATGTGCAACATCATCCCGCCCGATGATACGCCGATTCGCCGGTCATGGGGGATTGGCCCGACAGACGGCAATGCGGGAACAGGCTTCCCGGCGATTCGGGATCGCCTCCCCTGTCCCCCGGGACTATGCGACCGATAGCCTATGAAGGATCGATCGGATCGCACACCCAGGAGATGCACGCATGGACCGCCGCCGTTTTGCCGCCCTCTCAGCCAGCACACTTGCCAGTCTCACTCGGGTTCCGTCCATCCTCGCCCGGCAGGCAACGCCCGCCGCCGATCTGCCCATGCTGACCATTGAGTTGACGGACACCGGTTTTGTCGTGCCACGCCAGATCCCGGCCGGCTACACTGCCCTGACTGTCACCAATACCAGCACCAATCCCGTCAGCCATTGGCTGATGGCGAGCTTGCCACCTGGAAAGACCGATGCGGAGATCGAGGAGTTTCTCGCATCGGAGGAAGATACCGAGGCCATCGCCTTCGACGACCTCTCGTTCATCGGCGTGCCAGACTGGCCAGCGCCGGGTGGCTCGGTGACCGGGATCGTGGACCTGCAGCCAGGTACCTATCTCCTGCTCGATCCAATCGGTGGTCGGCAGGAAATCGGCCGGACGAACGTGACCGGTTCCCCAGACTCCACATTGGCTCCGGAAGGTGACCTTGTCGTAACCCTGAAGGACATGACCATCACACTTCCGGACACCGCCTTCACGACATCGTCACGCCGTTGGCAAATCGAGAACATCGGCTCGATTCAGCACGACGTGACCATCCTGCCCGCTCCAGCCGAACTCACCGAAGACGATTTGATGCTCTACCTCTCCTTGCCGGACGACGCCACCCCACCACCCGGCGTCCCGGCACTCGCCTACGAACCGGTGATCGGGATCGGTGTGCTCTCCCCCGGCAAGCGAAGCTGGCTGGACGTCACGCTGGAACCAGGACACTATATCGCCATCTGCATGCTCCCGTTCGGGACCGGCTATCCACACGCGATGGATGGCATGTTCGTCTTCTTCGATATCGCCTGATCACGCCGCATATACGCTTCCTGGCACGCAGGCAGTATGCTCATCCTATCGACGCAAATCCTCCGCTTCCCGCTCGGGACCATCGATCTGCAACCGGCTGGCGCGGTACGCTCCGCGCCGGCCCTCCGGAGACCGCACGATGACGCGTCATGCCGCATCCCAACGACGCCTCTTCACGGCAATCTGGCTGGTCGCGGCAGTCGTCATCTGCTGGCTGCAGGTCACAACCATCAAGCAACAATTCACCGCCAATCAATCGCTGGGAAATCTCTCGCAAGACAAGCAGGCAGCGACCCTCGCGGCGATGGATCGGTTCGGCTTCACCGGTACGACGATCGCACTCTACTGGCTGATCGCCTCGGTGGCGATCATGCCGCTCTACATCGCCTTCGGTTGGTTACTGGTGCGACGCGGCTCACCCATCGGGTTCTCCTCCTGGCTGGCGGTGGTAATGCTGGCGATGACCTCGATGATCTATCCGCCGGACATCCCAGAGGCCCTGCCTGACCAGCCCGTGCATCAGGCCATCGTCCGCCTGGCGACCATGATCGGCGTCTCCGGGTTTTTCATCTTGCCGCTCGTCTTCCCGGATGGGCGATTCGTCCCGCGCTGGACGGCGCTACTCGCCATCTATCTCTTGTTGGAGCTTGCCTCGTTCGTCTGGACGGGCAACCCGCTGATTCCCACGACAGCGGAGATCGACACCATCCTCTCGCTTGCTCTCCTCGCCATCGTCATCGGCAGTGCTATCCATCGGTACCGCAGGATCTCGACCGCAACCCAACGCCTGCAGACGCGCTGGGTCCTGTTCGGCTTCATCGTTGGCTTGCCCAGTTTCCTCATCGGCGATGCCATGATGCGCACCATAGACGATTCGGTACGCGGCTCGGTCTTTCTCATTGGCTTCCCGCTCTTCGTCCTGATCGGCTTCAACACCCCATTCGTCACGGTCGCCTGCGCCATGCTCTATCATCGGCTCTTCGATATCGATGTCGTATTGGGACGTACCCTCGTCTGGCTCGCAATGACCGCCCTGGTCGTGGGGACGTACATTGCGATTGTGCTCGGCCTTGGCACACTGCTGCACACCGATGACAATCTCGTGCTCTCGTTGATCGCGACTGGGCTGGTGGCGGTGGGATTCCAACCACTGCGCGAACGGGTGCAACGTATGGTGAACCGGTTTGTCTTTGGTGATCGCGACGATCCGTACGCGGTCGTTTTCCGGTTGGGCCAACGACTCACCTCCACCACCACGATCTCTGGCGTATTGCCCCAACTCGCCGATGTGATTGCCGAATCGCTCCGCCTACCATACGTGGGCATCTCCCTCCTGCGGCCGGACGGGCTGGAGCTGGCCGCAGCCGTCGGCAGCCCGACCCCTGGCATGCTGAGGACTCCGCTGGTGTGGCAAGGGGAGCCGGTGGGTTCGCTGGATGTCGCCCCGCGGGGCACGGGCGAATCCTTCAATACGACCGATCGCCGCTTGCTGGAAAACCTCGCCAGCCAGATCGGCCTCGCCGCCCATGCAATTTCGCTCGCCCAGGATTTGCAGGCATCCCGTGAACGCCTGGCCACCGGACGCGAAGAGGAACGCCGCCGTATCCGCCGCGACCTGCACGATGGGTTGGGGGCGCATCTCGCCGCGTTGACCATGCAGACGAGTGTTGCACGATCGCTCGTCCGGACGAATCCGGACAGGGCGGAGACAGAACTCGACATCCTCCGCCAGGAGTTGCGATCGGCGATCGAGGAAATCCGCACGCTGGTTCGGGGCTTGCGCCCGCCCGCACTCGATGATCTCGGGCTGGCAGGCGCTCTCCACGCCTATCTCGACCGCATCGGTCGCGGAACGAAGGAACAGCCACTTGCCCTGACCCTCACCATCGCCGAACCCCTCCCACGCATAAGCGCCGCAACCGAAGCAGCCGCCTATCGGATTATCGAGGAGGCCGTGACAAATGTGATCCGGCATGCCAACGCCACGACCCTCCGCATCTCGATGTGGCAGGAGGGTCCGCTCCTGCGGGTGGAAATCTGCGACGATGGCCTCGGCATCCCGGCAAATGCCATCGCCGGAGTCGGGACCCATTCGATGCGGGAACGGGCAGCAGAACTCGGCGGATGCCTGACCGTCACGTGCAGACCTGGTGGCCGGGGCACGATCGTCCACGCCGACCTTCCATTGGAGCTTGGTGCATGACGGATCGCGAACTATCCCTGCGCATCATGCTGGTCGAAGACCATCCGCTCTATCGTCGTGGCCTGCGCACGGTTCTTTCCGGAGAACCAGGCTTCACGGTGGCAGGAGAGGCAGCGGATGGGTATGAGGCGGTCCGCTTGGCAATGGAGCTGTGCCCGGACGTAATCCTGATGGATCTGCACCTGCCCGGACAGAGCGGCCTTGCAGCAACGCGCGAGATCGTCACGGCGCATCCGGATATCCGCATCCTCGTCGTCTCCCTCCTGCGCGACGACGATACGATCTTCGCGGCGCTGCGAGCAGGAGCACGAGGCTACATCCTGAAGGAAGCCTCAGAGCGCGATGTCATCCGTGCGATCCGGGCAACCGCTGCCGGGGAATCGCTCTTCTCGCCGGAGATTGCGAACCGCGTGCTGGCCTGGTTCGCCCAGGTTCGCCCGACTGCACCCAAGGCCTTTCCCGATCTGACAGACCGGGAACGTGACATCCTGCACCTGATTGCGAGTGGGAAGAACAATCTCACCATCGCCAACGAGCTATCGCTGAGTGTGAAGACCGTGGCGAACCACGTTAGCAATATCTTCGGCAAACTGCACGTGAGCGATCGGGCGGAAGCAATTGTCCGCGCTCGGGATGCGGGGTTGGGTCGGACGATCTCCTGATCCCGTTCGACGCAGGAATCCCCGGCCGACCGGGCGACAGGCATGAAAAAGCGGACCGGCTGTGGGAACCGGTCCGCTCTCTCGTGGGGGGAGGAGAAGGAAAACGTGTGGGGCCGCTTTCCATGTCCACAGGATAGGGTCGCAGCCTGAACCCAGACTGAGCCCTTCCTGAAACGATCGTGAATCTCGCACCGACCCCCGTTGCACGATCGCAAACGCCCCCCTACGCTCCCCCTAACCAACCACCGTCACGCCTCCCGCCGGGAAGGAACGCCCTCCATGCCCCTCGACACCACAGCCACCCCGCTCCGCGAACGCCGTGAATGGACGTTGCAGACGGCCCGCGACTATGGCGACGCGCCGATGGTCGAGGTCCGCGTAACGGCAACCTTCACCGCGCCGTCCGGAACCACCCGCACCATCGAAGGCTTCTGGGACGGCGCGGGAACCTGGCGCGTCCGCGTCAATCCCGGCGAGACCGGCACATGGACCTATCGCATCGCGTCCGTTCCGCCAAACCCGGATTTCACGCGCGAAGGGACGTTCACCGTCACGCCAGCGGAGACGGACCTCCAGCAACGCGGCTTCCTCCGCTCGACACCCGGCGAGGCGTGGGGGTTCCAGTATGAGAACGGCGAGCCGGCCTTCATCTTCGGCGACACTGTCTACCATCTCTTCGCGATGGCGCATATGAGCGAGGACGCCTTCGCCCAGGTCCGTGCCTTCCTCGAACGACGGGCCGCACAGGGATTCAACCTCCTGCGTATCCGGGTACCGGTCAGCCGCTTTCACCACCCGGATGGATACAGCGCCTGGCAGACGAAACCGGTCTGGCCCTGGGGCGGCAGCGAACAGATGCCGCGCTTCGATCAGGTCGATCTCGCGTATTTCCGCACGGTCGACGCGGTGATGGGCCTCTGCGAGGAGCTGGGCATCGGCGTCGAGATGATCGTGGAGGCGTGGGGCAACGAGTTCCCCTTCAACAGCCGCCAGATCTTCACCGCCGAATGGGAGGAATGCTGGTTCCGCTACCTGATCGCCCGCTACGACGCCTATCGCAGTCTGGAGATGTGGCAATTACATAACGAGTACGAGTACTACCCGAATGGCGACTGGAATTACCCCGGCGCGACCCGCATCTGCGACCGCTGGGCAATCCGGATCGGCCATCTGGTCCGCGACCTGGCGCCGCACGGACACATCGTGGCGATCCACAACGGTCCGGTAAAACCGCCCTTCGGCGAACGGTTCCGGAGCGACCCGGCAGTTATCGACACCGTGATGTTCCAGACCTGGGGCACGACCAGCGAGGAGGACGGTTGGCTCGCCGCCGGAATCGAGGAGGTAATCTCCGCCAGCCTCGGGGACTGGCCAGGCTCGGCGGTGCTCGCGGAATGGGGATACGAGTTCGCGGAGGACCTGCCCCCGGTCATGCTCGGCCACCGCTGGTGCGGGCCGGATCACACCCGGCGCGGCGCGTGGCGCGGTGTCTTCTCCGGCCTGGGCATCGTCCACGGCTTCCACTATTCGTGGGGACCCTACATGGTGCTGGATCGCGACCAACCGGGGATGGACGACCTGCTCCAGGTGCGGACGCTGGTCGAACGCCTCGGATTCGTACGTGACAGCCTGCGCCCAGCGCCGGATCTCGTGACAGGGAGTGACGGTCGGCGAGGATACACGCCGCAAGTGCTTGCCAGCGACGATCGGGAACGCGTAGCGATCTACCTTCCGGCAGGCGGCAGTGTCACGGTCTCGCCGGAGATCTTCCCGTCGAATGCACGCTGGACGTGGGTCGACCCACGCACCGGCACGTCATCGCTCGCGCTTCCCGCGCACTCGCGGACCTTCATCGCCCCGGTCGGGGATGACGACGCCCCGGAGCGTCCGGCGGACTGGCTGCTCGTGCTGGACTGACCGGAGTCGTCCATTCCCAGATCGTCATCCCCTTGGTATCGTGACGCCGCCAGCCCAATCGAGGGCGACGTTCGTCGCACCATGCGCGCCGTATCGCATCGCCGCGCGACTGCGCCAATCCATCCACAGGAGATGTTCGATGAAGATCACCGACGTCAAGCTGCATCGCGTTACCGGGACCATGCCGGTCGACGGCGTCTTCTGGGAAGAGCGCCTCATTCAGCCAGTCGACATCTACCCGGAGTATCGGGCGCGGGGCGCGCAGGGGCGTCCGGAAATGAGCTCCACCGGCGAGACTGGCCTCCCGATCACATCCGTTTTCGTGGAGATCGAGACCTCTGAAGGCATCACCGGCCTCGGCGGTCCAGTCTCGGTGGATTGCGCCTTCATCATTGCCCGCCAGCTCAAGCGCATCCTCATCGGCGAGGACCCGCGTGCCAACGAGCGGATCTGGGACCTGTGCTATCGCTCGATGGTCCACGGGCGCAAGGGCGACACCATGATCGCCCTCAGCGCCGTCGACAACGCCATCTGGGACCTGAAAGGCAAATGGGCGAACAGCCCGATCGTGCATCTGCTGGGCGGCCCGAACCGGCCCGGCCTGCCCGCCTACGCCAGCGCGCTCGGCTTCTCGATCGAGCCGGACGCCGCCGCCAAGCAGGCGAAGGCGTTCGTCGACGAGGGATACACCGCAACCAAGTGGTTCGTGCGCAACGGCCCCGCCGACGGCCGCGAGGGCATCCGCCGCAACCTCGAACTGATGGAGGCGTTGCGCGGCGCGGTCGGCTCCGAGGTCGACATCATGATCGACGCCTGGATGAGCTGGAATGTGCCCTACACCGTGAAGATGTCCGAGGAAGTGACCAACCTCGACCTCGACATCCGCTGGTTCGAGGAGCCGGTGATGCCGGACAAGATCGACTCCTACGCGCGGGCACGGGAGCTCTCACTGGTGCCGATCGTCGGCGGCGAACACGAGTACACGCGCTGGGGCATCAAGCAACTGCTCGATGCGGGGGCGGTGGACCTGCTGCAGCCGGACATCTACTGGGCCGGCGGCATCACGGAGATGCAGAAGATCATGGCCCTCGCCACCGCCTACGACATCCCGGTCATCCCGCACGGGCATTCCACACCGGCCGGGGTCCATTTCTCCTGCGCCTACAACACGCTGGAGATCCCCTACATCGAATACCTGGTGAAGTGGAATGCCATTCACCAGTACTTCTTCAAGGAGCCGATCATGCCGGTGAACGGCATCATCTCGGTGCCGGACCGGGTGGGCATGGGCATCGAACTCGACCCGGCGAAGATCGAGACCGAGCAGTACCTCGACTTCGCGGACCTGTAACCGCGACGATTCCAGACGACACACCATGGAGCGCGGGCCGGGATTCCGGCCCGCGCTCCGCCGATTGACGATCCCGGGGAGCGGGTGTAGTGTCAGAAATGTAGCTACATTTCTGTAGCTACAGGAGCAGGCGAATGCGCTTCGAATGGGACCCCGAGAAGGCTCAGGCAAATGAGATCAAGCACGGCGTCCCCTTTGACTATGCGCGGATGGCGTTCGACGACCCGCTCCACTACATCCGCATCGATGACAGGGAGTATGACGAAGATCGCTGGCTGGCTACGGCCTGCCTCCCATGGGGATCCATGCTGACAATCGTCTTCACTGAAAGGACCGCTCTGGATGGCGAAACCATCATCCGAATCATCTCGGTACGTCACGCAACCGGACCTGAGCGAGCGCGATATCGAGCGGCTGCGAAAGCAGTACGCCTACGTCGACGAGGTCAACGCAACGATCCGCGATGAGGATATCGATCTCTCCGACATTCCGGAGTGGACCGAGGACCAGATCGCAAATGCCCAGTTCGGCATGTTCACCCGTCCGCGCAAGGACCAGATAACGCTCAGGCTCGATGCCGACACCATCGCCTGGTTCCGGCAACGATACCCGAAGTACCAGACCGCCATGAACGCCGCCCTCCGCGCCTACATGGAATCCCACGACGAGACGCAGGACACCCGCGACGAGGACCTTCGCAAGACCGCCTGATCGTGTTCGATGTTCGGCTGAAGGAGCGTCTCGATGCGCTTCGAGTGGGACCCGGAAAAGGCCCGCACCAACCTGATCAAGCACCAGGTTACCTTCGAGAACGTTCGTTTCGTATTCGACGACCCGTTCGCGATTCTCGTGCCCGACCGCGTTGTCGACGGTGAGGAACGATGGCACATCATTGGCAGGAGCCCCGATCATCGCCTCTACATCGTCGTTCATACCGTCCGGGAGGACAGCCATGACACAACGATCCGCATCATCTCCGCCCGAAAAGCAGCCCCTCGTGAGCGTCGGGCATACGAACTGGGACGATGATCCCTACATCGGATCGGACGCGTACCAACGCGAACTCGCCGCGATCGATGCGCTCACCGACGACGAGATCGACTTCTCGGACATTCCGCCGCTGACCAACGAGCAACTCGCCCAGGCAGTCCGCAACCCATACATGCAACCGGGCGCGGACGAAGCATTGGTCCCGCTCGATGCCGACGTGATCGCCTGGTTCCGGCGCCGCTATCCCAAATACCAGACCGCGATGAACGCCGTGCTCCGAGCCTACATGGATGCCCACGAAGCCGGTGAACAGGACGACGCGGACCACAACCACCGCAAGACCGCCTGATCCGTGCGGCTGGTTCCGGCTACAGGCCCGCCAGCTCCAGCGGCGCCGGACGCTCCATCGTACTCCCGATCGCGATGTGCTCGCCGCGTTCGCCGGAGGTGAGTGTCGCGTGCATCACCTCCAGGACGTGGAAGGCCATCTCGCCGCTTGCACGCGGCGCCTGCCCGGTACGCACCGCGCGCGCCAGATCGGCCACCCCAAGCCCGCGCGAGTTGTCCGCATAGCCCTCATCCAGCGGCACGTCCTCCCACCGCTTCTCCCGCGGATTCTCCGCCCGCATCACCTGGACCGGGCCGCCGAAGGTATTCGGGTCTGGCAACCGGATCGACCCCGCCGATCCGTAGATCGTCAACAGGCTATGATCGGTATCCCACGTATCGAAGCTCGTCGTCAGCGAGCCGATCGGCCCGTCTGCGAACTCCAGCAGCGCGGCGATGTGCGAGGGCGTGTTCACCTCGATAATCTCGCCCTTGCGCGGCTCGCTCGTGATCGTGCGCGTGGGGAAGCTCGCGCGCGCCAGCGACGCCACCCGCTTTACCGACCCCAAGATGCTCACCAGCGCTGTGACATAATACGGACCCATGTCCAGCATTGGCCCGGCGCCCGGCTGGTAGTAGAACGCCGGGTTCGGGTGCCACGACTCGTGCCCGCTGCTGAGCATCGCGCCGGATGCCGCCACCGGCACGCCGATCGCCCCCTCGTCGATCAACCTCCGAACCGTCTGCAACCCCGCGCCGAGGAAGGTATCCGGCGCGCCGCCAACGAGCACTCCGGCGGCCTTCGCAGCGTCCAGAAGCTCCTGGCCTTGCCCGACTTCCCCGGCCAGCGGCTTCTCGTTGTAGACCGCCTTGCCCGCCGCAATCGCCTGCATGGCGACGGAGTAGTGCGCTGCCGGAATCGTGAGGTTGAGGACGATCCCGATCTCCGGATGCGCCAGCAGATCGTCGAGCGTCAGCGCCGCCACGCCGAACTCCCCGGCCCGCGCCTTGGCAGCCTCCGGGATGATGTCCGCCACGCCAACGACCCGAACGCCCGAAAATCGCGTCGTGAGGTTCTTCAGGTAGATCTGGGAAATCACGCCAGCGCCGATGACACCGACGCCAACCGGTGCTGACAGGTTCGAATGGGCCACAGATCTCTCCTCCACGAACATCGAATGCAGCGACCCATCCATTGGCCACCGCTCACCTTCGGCGCAATGAACGCATCATGTCGGCCCCATCCACGAACGTCAACGCCAGAAGACCTCACGACCGTAACCGGGACCGAATCCGCCACGACGGCGTCGATTCGTTTCCGAACGGGACCCAACGCCATCCACCCAATCCAGTCGGGAATCGTCAACAACAAGCCTGTTCCGCTGATGCCCAGGGTGGCAAACAACGAGGCGGCCCCCTTACCGGAGGGCCGCCTCGTCATGCATTCCAGCGCGGATAGCCCTGCGCTACCAAGAGCCCGCTACGACTCGAACTGCTCGCTGCGCAGCGGCGGGCGCTCGAACGTGCTCTCCACCTCGACCCGCTGGCCGGAGGCAGCGGAATCGAGGAAGGCGTGCATCGTGTCGAGCACGTGATAGGCCATCTCGCCGCTGGCGCGCGGCGTGTAGCCCTCCTTGATCGCCCGCGCGAAATCCGAGATCCCCAGACCGCGCGAATCCTTCGTGAAGTCGAAGGTCACCGGCACGTCCTCCCACTCGCGCTCGCCACTGCGAAGGAGCTGGACCGGACCGCCGAACGTGTTCGGGTCCGGCAGGCGCAACGTACCCTCGGTGCCGTAGATCGTCAGCCAGGCGTTCTGCGTCTCATAGACATCGAACGAGGCGGTCATCGTGCCGATGACGCCGTTCTCGAAGGCAATGGCGCCGGAGATATAGGTAGGCGTGTTGACCGGAACCTTCTCGCCGGCCTTCGGGCCGGTGCCGACCGTGCGCTCCGGGAAGCTGATGCTGGCCTGTGCGGCCACGGACGCGAACGGACCGAGGATGGCGGCCAGCGCAGTGATGTAGTAGACACCGACATCGAACAGCGGTCCGGCGCCCGGCTGGAAGAAGAAGAACGGATTCGGATGCCAGGCCTCCATGCCGTGGTTCAGCATGTGGGCATCGACGCCGATCGGCGTGCCGATCAGCCCATCGTCGATCGCCTTGCGAGCCGTCTGCAGGCCACCGCCGAGGAAGGTGTCCGGCGCCGCCCCGACGAGCACGCCCTTCGCCTTCGCGTCCGCCAGCAGTTGCTTGCCATCGGCGCGCTCGGTTGCAAGCGGCTTCTCGTTGTAGGCGGACTTGCCGAGCGCAATCGCCTTCGCGGCGATCTCCGCGTGGGCGGCCGGAATCGTGAGGTTGAGGACGATCTCCACCTCCGGATGCGCCAGCAACTCGTCCACCGGCAACGCAAGGACGCCGAACTCCTCGGCGCGCGCCTGGGCGGCTTCCGGGATGATGTCGGCGATCCCGACGACACGCGTGTTCTTGAAGACGGTGTTGAGGTTCTGGAGGTAGATCTTGGAGATCACCCCGGCCCCAACGATGCCGATCCCCGTTTTCCGCTGCTCACCCATCGATACTGTCTCTCCCCTGCTGGCTCGATGCACCATCTGCCTTGATGGCGCACATACACTGCTCGTCACGCGCTCCCGCATGCAGAGATCATGAAACCGCTCTCATGATCGTCAGATGCAAGCATGATGCACTGGTTTCCTCAGCCGTGACAAGCACATGCAACCCGGCCATCCCCTCACCCCTCTGGCCGGGAACAGACGATGGGTGTACCGTGTGGATCGTTCGCACCGGGCAGGGCAAGACAGGCGGGCCTACCGGAAATCACCGGCATGATGTCGAGATGGAGTTGTTCATGAGTGTTGTGAAGTTGATCCACGTTGGCGTCGGCGGCTGGGGCGGCGACTGGGAAAAGAACGCGATCCCGCCAGTAAAGGATGTCGAACGGACGGCAATCGTGGACGGACACGAGCCGACGCTGCGGAAAGCACAGAAGGCGCTCGATCTTCCGGACGCGATGTGCTTCCTCACACTGGACGATGCGCTGGCGGCGGTGGAGTCGGACGCCGTGCTGGTGACCGCACCGGCGGGGGCGCATGTGCCGTTGTCGATCCAGGCAATGGAGGCGGGCAAGCACGTCCTGGTGGAGAAACCGTTCTCCGAAAGCGCAGCCGAAGCAAAGCAGGCGGTCGAGCGGGCGGAAGCACTGGGAAAGATCATCCAGGTCAGCCAGAACTACCGCTTCTACCCGGCACCGCGTGCAGCGCAGAAGCTGCTGGCAGACGGGGCAATCGGCGAACCATCCGTGATCGAGATCGATTTCCGGAAGTGGGCAAATGATGGTGCGGCAGGGGGACGTCACTATGTCATGCACCATCCGCTGATCTTCGACATGGCCATCCACCACTTCGACCTGATCCGGAAGGTAACCGGCCAGGACGCCAGGACGGTCTACGCGCGTCCCCTGAAGCCAGGCTGGAGCAAGTTCGAGCAGGAGGGCGCTGCCGCGATCATCATCGAGATGGAAAGCGGCCTGGTCGTGAGTTACCGGGGCAGCTGGATCAGCGCCGGCGAGCCGACAAGCTGGGGCGGTGACTGGGCGATCGTGGGGGAGACGGGCGAGATCCGCTTCTCCTCCCGCGAGGGCGGCCAGGTTGGCGCGGAAGGCGACCGCCTCTCCCTGCGGAAGCGAGGCGAAGCGGCCAAGCCGGTCGAGCTGGAGAAGATGGACCTCTGGGGCCGGTCGGCAGGGTTGCAGGCGTTCGCCAACGCGATCAACGGCGGCCCGATGGCGGAGACCTGGGGACCGAACAACCTCGGCAGCGTGGCCTTGATGGAGGCAGCGGCGAAGTCATCGCTATCTGGCCAGCCGGAACCGGTGATCGTGACATAACGCACCACGCGTCCGGTGGTCGGGCAACGTCCACGGGGAGCGGTGCAGCACCACTCCCCGTGTCGTTTGCTACTCGGCGTCGGTACCGATCTCGTAGACCTTGTCCTGCAAGGCCGGTGCCCGGATGACAAATCCGCGATACGGTGTATCCACGTGCACGACCGCATGGGGAACCATCGCCGCCACGAAGCAGATCTCCCCTGCCCCGACAACCACCAGTTCTCCATCGATCTGCAGCGTCATCGTTCCCTGCAAGACGAGATAGGCTTCATCGCTCGCTTCATGGAAATGAACGCCGGGATCGACCCACGGCGTATCGGAACTGTTGCACAGGATCTGCAGGTGGTCGCTGGGAAAGCAGAGGGGATCGGGAGGACGTGGCCCGCTGAGGACCGTCACGGCGTCTGGCACGAAACGCTTGATGAATCGCATGGCAGCATCCTTCCCGCTCGTGATTGCCAGTCTCCGGAGAACAGGGCCCCCATCGACACCCCCCGGTTTTCCAGACCGAACCGCCTCACATCGTCCCGCTTGCTGACAGGCTGTAACGGCTATACTCGTTCCCGGCAAAGCAGATAGTCGCAAACAAATCACGTATCGAGCAGGCAATGCCCCATGAGCCGACGACTTCTCATCTTCCTGGCCGGTATCTGGCTGTTGCGCAAGTCATGGCCAGTCATATCGACGGGCATTCTTGTTGGTACCGGTATTCTGTGGCTGATGGTCGTCCTGTAAACACGCGCACCGATTCATGATCACCCCGCCCGAAGGCGGGGTGCAACCCCCGTACCAGCGACGCCATCGCCGAGCCGAACCCCTTGTTTCAATCCTCACCCCGTCCGAAGACGGGGTGCAACGCAGCGATCAACCACGACGCCGGACGGTTCAGCGATGTTTCAATCCTCACCCCGTCCGAAGACGGGGTGCAACTTTCCCGTCCATCTGCATACACGATTTGGACATAAGGTTTCAATCCTCACCCCGTCCGAAGACGGGGTGCAACGTACTGCATCTTCCCAAAGATGCCCATAAACTTCTGTGTTTCAATCCTCACCCCGTCCGAAGACGGGGTGCAACCCGGCCTGAGTCCCGTTTCCGCCTGTTGTCCCGCGATGTTTCAATCCTCACCCCGTCCGAAGACGGGGTGCAACCAAACCGCTTGTAGCTTGTCATTTCCTCCCATCACGAGTTTCAATCCTCACCCCGTCCGAAGACGGGGTGCAACGATAAAATGACGCCGGTCTATGCGGCAAATGATGGGGTTTCAATCCTCACCCCGTCCGAAGACGGGGTGCAACGATGCTGTCGGCTGGGTTTTCTTTCCCTTTGAGAGGGTTTCAATCCTCACCCCGTCCGAAGACGGGGTGCAACACAGAGATGTCAAAATCCGTCCCATCAACCCAGTGGTTTCAATCCTCACCCCGTCCGAAGACGGGGTGCAACTAGGGTGTGAGCATAGCTAGTTCATATGGGAGATGTTTCAATCCTCACCCCGTCCGAAGACGGGGTGCAACGTGTTCAGGAGTTCGCGAATGTCACGCAATACGGCAAGTTTCAATCCTCACCCCGTCCGAAGACGGGGTGCAACGACCAAGTTCGTACGGGGTATCCGTCACGTTATACCGGTTTCAATCCTCACCCCGTCCGAAGACGGGGTGCAACCGTTGCTATCGAACCTTGTATTGTCGCTCCAACAGATTGTTTCAATCCTCACCCCGTCCGAAGACGGGGTGCAACCAGAGGGAACCGTTACACAGCTTCTCCAGGAGTGGCAGTTTCAATCCTCACCCCGTCCGAAGACGGGGTGCAACGTTGCTGCCGTTGCGAGTATCTTTCTCGTGATGGGAGGTTTCAATCCTCACCCCGTCCGAAGACGGGGTGCAACGTGAAGCTACCCGGTATGAGTAACGAACTAGACATGGTTTCAATCCTCACCCCGTCCGAAGACGGGGTGCAACAGGTGCCGCCGCCGTAGATATGGTGGACAGAGATGTCAGTTTCAATCCTCACCCCGTCCGAAGACGGGGTGCAACACGGATGATAAGGCGGACGCGGCACCGGTTGGTGATGTTTCAATCCTCACCCCGTCCGAAGACGGGGTGCAACGGTTTCCATCCCATTGATGAGGGCAAGACGCTTCATGTTTCAATCCTCACCCCGTCCGAAGACGGGGTGCAACCTTTTCCGACGGGATAGGACTTACTAACACCCTTATGTTTCAATCCTCACCCCGTCCGAAGACGGGGTGCAACGTTCCGGCAGATTCGCTATATCCGTCCTCATCTCCGAGTTTCAATCCTCACCCCGTCCGAAGACGGGGTGCAACTTCATAACCTGCGCAATGGCAGACTGTCGTAGGTGTGTTTCAATCCTCACCCCGTCCGAAGACGGGGTGCAACCTTTTTGGTCCGAGCATGTCCGCGTGCCTGCGACCGAGTTTCAATCCTCACCCCGTCCGAAGACGGGGTGCAACCTCCAGCTTGGTATAAACACCCGAGCCCTGATAGATGTTTCAATCCTCACCCCGTCCGAAGACGGGGTGCAACGCACCCGGTCTTGGAGATGGTCCGGCTTACGTAGCTGTTTCAATCCTCACCCCGTCCGAAGACGGGGTGCAACGTACTTGTCTACCAAGTTCATGATCTGGCCCTTCAGTTTCAATCCTCACCCCGTCCGAAGACGGGGTGCAACGCTAAATGGGGAGTCTTTGGTATCAATGGCCTAGCGGTTTCAATCCTCACCCCGTCCGAAGACGGGGTGCAACGGCGTCGTAGCGGAAACATGCTCAAATTATTACAGTTTCAATCCTCACCCCGTCCGAAGACGGGGTGCAACGATTCATCGCCGCCGACATGACCGAAGCCGCTTCGGGTTTCAATCCTCACCCCGTCCGAAGACGGGGTGCAACCTGATGGCGCTCGCAAACACCTTCGATATTGTGATCGTTTCAATCCTCACCCCGTCCGAAGACGGGGTGCAACGGCGCTGGTGGAGTGCCAGCGCCCCAACCCTGGAAGGTTTCAATCCTCACCCCGTCCGAAGACGGGGTGCAACCACGACACGGGCAACCCCTCGTCCAGCGCGACCAGCGTTTCAATCCTCACCCCGTCCGAAGACGGGGTGCAACTAACTGGCCAGCGCGGCATCGTAGGTATCGTCCGGGTTTCAATCCTCACCCCGTCCGAAGACGGGGTGCAACCTGGATCCACCGTCCGGTCTGCACAACGGTTCCGCAGTTTCAATCCTCACCCCGTCCGAAGACGGGGTGCAACACCTTGATCTCGTATCCGGGCACCGCCATCCGGAGGTTTCAATCCTCACCCCGTCCGAAGACGGGGTGCAACTTCAGCTCTGCCTTGCGCGCGGCGCGCTCCTGCGGGGTTTCAATCCTCACCCCGTCCGAAGACGGGGTGCAACCCCCTTTACCTCGACGGATTCGATCCGCCCCTTCCCGTTTCAATCCTCACCCCGTCCGAAGACGGGGTGCAACCTTCGTCGTCTTCGAGCCGTCGATCGCGTACTGCTTGTTTCAATCCTCACCCCGTCCGAAGACGGGGTGCAACGACGTTGTGACGAAGATCACGATTATTCCGAACCCGTTTCAATCCTCACCCCGTCCGAAGACGGGGTGCAACTTCGCAGATGCCTGCGATAACGCGAACGCTGTCATGTTTCAATCCTCACCCCGTCCGAAGACGGGGTGCAACGCGTCGAGCGGCTCCGTAACCTCGTCGATCGCTTCGAGTTTCAATCCTCACCCCGTCCGAAGACGGGGTGCAACCGGGGACGGTCAGGAATCCGTCCCCGAGCAGGAAGGTTTCAATCCTCACCCCGTCCGAAGACGGGGTGCAACCGCGGCCGTCGGGAACGCCGTCACCGTCGACGTTACGTTTCAATCCTCACCCCGTCCGAAGACGGGGTGCAACGCGTCATCCCCGGTGCGCGTGCTCCGTATCCTACGAAGTTTCAATCCTCACCCCGTCCGAAGACGGGGTGCAACCCCTCCAACCCGGTGCCGGTCTCGGCGTATTCAGGTTTCAATCCTCACCCCGTCCGAAGACGGGGTGCAACCAACGCCGCACGCGGTAAGCGTCATCGCTGCCACTTCGTTTCAATCCTCACCCCGTCCGAAGACGGGGTGCAACCCGGTCCAGATCAGCGCCGGATCGGGCTCTCGCCAGTTTCAATCCTCACCCCGTCCGAAGACGGGGTGCAACCCCGGAGGGGATCAAGGCGCTCCGGGCGCAACTCGGGTTTCAATCCTCACCCCGTCCGAAGACGGGGTGCAACTGACAGATGCAGTGACAGACTCGGCACCGGACGCACTGTTTCAATCCTCACCCCGTCCGAAGACGGGGTGCAACGGCTTGGCAGGCAGCGCCGTCCCCGATGAAGAACTGTTTCAATCCTCACCCCGTCCGAAGACGGGGTGCAACGTCTATCGTGATCCGTTCAAAGAGGATTAGAGCAAGTTTCAATCCTCACCCCGTCCGAAGACGGGGTGCAACGAACCGTGTGTGGTGATGCTGCCATGACGTCAGCGGTTTCAATCCTCACCCCGTCCGAAGACGGGGTGCAACGTTCACGCAGGGCGGGTTGTCGCAGGTGTGGCAGACGTTTCAATCCTCACCCCGTCCGAAGACGGGGTGCAACGCGCCTAACAAACCATCCAACCGAGTCCCGCTCCTGTTTCAATCCTCACCCCGTCCGAAGACGGGGTGCAACGATCCGGACTCCGGCATGGACAAACGCGGGTGCCGTGTTTCAATCCTCACCCCGTCCGAAGACGGGGTGCAACAAGGAGCCTTCGATGAGCCTGTTTGGCGGCATCCTGTTTCAATCCTCACCCCGTCCGAAGACGGGGTGCAACGTCTGGGTCAGCAGTACGACCCGGCACCTGACACCGGTTTCAATCCTCACCCCGTCCGAAGACGGGGTGCAACATCCCATTTCGGCGCTACGGCCGCCTCTTTGACCGAGGGTTTCAATCCTCACCCCGTCCGAAGACGGGGTGCAACTCTCCGCGTGAAGGTGATGGCGCCAATAGGACCGGCGGTTTCAATCCTCACCCCGTCCGAAGACGGGGTGCAACGCGGACCATACCGACACTTTCAGCTCACGACCAAGACGTTTCAATCCTCACCCCGTCCGAAGACGGGGTGCAACCAAGATGAAGTACATTTTCTCTGCCGGATTTGGGCTAGGTTTCAATCCTCACCCCGTCCGAAGACGGGGTGCAACCGTCTTTTTCTTCCCGATAACCTCTAGCATCACCTGTTTCAATCCTCACCCCGTCCGAAGACGGGGTGCAACGTCGTTCTTCGCGATCCCCTTGCCGGGCACGACTGGTTTCAATCCTCACCCCGTCCGAAGACGGGGTGCAACTGGAGTCATGACGCACGCTCCAATCGACGTTGCCACGTTTCAATCCTCACCCCGTCCGAAGACGGGGTGCAACCGCCCATGTCCATGTAGAGCGTGCGATTGCCACCCGGTTTCAATCCTCACCCCGTCCGAAGACGGGGTGCAACGATCGGCCCCCGCGATGTTGTCGCCCCCAGCAAGCAGGTTTCAATCCTCACCCCGTCCGAAGACGGGGTGCAACACAGTGATGCCAAGGTCAGCCGGTTCGAGGTGCGGTTTCAATCCTCACCCCGTCCGAAGACGGGGTGCAACGGGGACCACACTCGTCGCCGCTGCCGCCACCGGACGTTTCAATCCTCACCCCGTCCGAAGACGGGGTGCAACCCGGATCGTGAGTGACGAATATTCCTTGGTGACGTTGTTTCAATCCTCACCCCGTCCGAAGACGGGGTGCAACTCGATTCGCCGGGGAGCTACAACGGCATCTTCGACGCGTTTCAATCCTCACCCCGTCCGAAGACGGGGTGCAACCGCAGGCGGCGGCGGACCGGCTCCGCGCGAAGCTGTTTCAATCCTCACCCCGTCCGAAGACGGGGTGCAACTTCGGCGTGAGGTTCGCCGCCGCCGCCGGGTTGCGGTTTCAATCCTCACCCCGTCCGAAGACGGGGTGCAACCCGCCGGAGAGGATGACGAGGCGACGAGACTCCTGAGAGTTTCAATCCTCACCCCGTCCGAAGACGGGGTGCAACTGCGCGCTGAGCGTCCACCCGTCCATCACGTCCGGGTTTCAATCCTCACCCCGTCCGAAGACGGGGTGCAACGGTGCGATGGGTATACGACCGCGTACGAGGCGAGGCAGTTTCAATCCTCACCCCGTCCGAAGACGGGGTGCAACGGTCCTCCGCTCGCGCGTCGAGCCGGAGCACGCGGGAGTTTCAATCCTCACCCCGTCCGAAGACGGGGTGCAACATCGGATATGGCGGCATGTCTCGCGGCTCTTCCGGGTTTCAATCCTCACCCCGTCCGAAGACGGGGTGCAACGATCCAGTACTCCTCGCCCTCCTCCGTAGTGCAACTGTTTCAATCCTCACCCCGTCCGAAGACGGGGTGCAACCGATCCGGAGTGGCATCCCTTCCTCGTCGTGTCGTGTTTCAATCCTCACCCCGTCCGAAGACGGGGTGCAACCCGGGCACGGGCCGTGCTACGTCTGCGCGCCGGTGGCGTTTCAATCCTCACCCCGTCCGAAGACGGGGTGCAACGCGCCGTGGCAAGGTCCGCGAACACCTCGTGCGGGGTGTTTCAATCCTCACCCCGTCCGAAGACGGGGTGCAACCCCGACCCAGACTCAAAAGGCGTTTACATAATCATTGTTTCAATCCTCACCCCGTCCGAAGACGGGGTGCAACCGCACTGCCAATCGCGCCAAAGTCGATGCCAGATGCAGTTTCAATCCTCACCCCGTCCGAAGACGGGGTGCAACAGAAGTAAGCACTCGAACTCTGCACATAAGCTCTGGTTTCAATCCTCACCCCGTCCGAAGACGGGGTGCAACATCACTCCCACCAACACGGCATCTTGATACTCGTCAGGTTTCAATCCTCACCCCGTCCGAAGACGGGGTGCAACCACGGTCGTTCCTCGCCGAACGCGTGTTCATCGACGAGTTTCAATCCTCACCCCGTCCGAAGACGGGGTGCAACCGCATCAATGATCGTCACCTCCGGGATCACCCAATCCTGTTTCAATCCTCACCCCGTCCGAAGACGGGGTGCAACCGATACGTCGTACATCCATGCGGGTGCCGTCTCGTGGTTTCAATCCTCACCCCGTCCGAAGACGGGGTGCAACAGCGCTCAGCCCCGCTTTCCAGCCTTCCAGCTGTCACCCGGACCGCCGCCTGACGACAGTATCGCCAATCGCCCGCCCAATGCCTACCCCCTCTGCATCGCAAATCCGCGCGAACCTCCCGCCCCGTTGACACCCGCTCCCGTTTCGCGCATGCCACAACGACACTCCCGTTCTCCTCACCGGACCTACCCGATTCGGCATTGCACGCCACCCCCTCCCAATGCCAAGATCCCCCGCGAAGCAACCGCCGCCCACCGACGGCCCCTCTCTAGCCGGGCCTATATCCTGCCCTCTCGCCACGCCGGAGCCAAATCCGCATGCACCCCGTCATCCTTCGCCCCGGCGACATCACGCCCAATACCATCCCAGCCTTCGCCGGGCTCGTCCTCACCCACACCGTGACCGATCCACGCACCGGGCGTCGCGCCTTCCGCAAAGGCCAATCCCTCATCGCCGACGATCTCCCGATGATGGCATCCCTCCTGGTCGCCCTCGACACCCCCATCCATGCCGTCCGGCTCGATCCCGGCGATGTGCTCGAAGACACCGCAGCCCAACGCCTCGCCACCGCACTGACCGGCGATGGCGTCGCCCAACGGAAACCCGTCCAGAGCCGGGTCAACTTGGAGGCCACCCGCAAAGGCCTGCTCCGCGTCGACGCCGAGGCCATCTTCACCATCAACCGTCACGCCGGCATCGGCGTCTTCACCGCCGTCGACCGCCTGCCCGTCCTCCCCGGCAAGGTCGTCGCCGGCGCGAAGATCGCCCCCGTCGCCATTCCCGGCCAGGCCCTCGCCGACATCGAGACCTATCTCAGCCAACGGCATCATCCTGCCATCCAGGTCAAGCCCTTCCTGCTCCATCGCGCCGGCGTCATCGTCACCGAAGGCCTCGATCCGCGCGTGCGTGATCGCTTCGAGGAGACCGTCCGCCGCAAGCTCGTCTGGTACGGCTCGGAGGTCCTCCGCTTCGCTCACGTCCCCAGCGATCCAGCTGCCGTCACCAATGCCGCCCAGGACCTGCTCGCCGACGGTGCCACCCTCCTCCTCAGCGCCGGAGGCAACATGATGGACCCGCTCGACGCCACCATCCAGGCGCTTCCCGAATTCGATGCGGAGATTGTCCGCCTCGGCGCTCCCGCGCATCCCGGCTCGATGTTCTGGCTCGGCTACACCGCGCAAAACATCCCCGTCGTCAACCTCGCCTCCTGCTCCATGTACTCGAAATCGACCGTCGCCGACCTCGTCCTCCCCTGGGTGATGGCCGGCGAACGGATCGAGAATGACGACCTCGCCGCCCTAGGGTACGGCGGCCTGCTCGACCGCACGACCAGCTGGCGGTTTCCGCCCTACGAGGCCGAGATCGCGAACGAACCGGACGAGAACGAATAGGATAGGATGACCTCGTCACCGTCGACGTTCGCCTCCCCGCTCAGGAGTCATCCGCCCATGCCCAACATCAAGCGCACCCGCCTGCGCACGAAGCAGGACCTGATCGCCGACTCGCGTGCGTCGTCCACCGCCCTCGCTCGCTACGTCGACCTGTTGCCGGACGAGGTCTGGCTGGAGCCGACCGACGCCGCCGGCTGGAACATCCGCGACCATGTCGCCCACGTCGCCTGGTGGGACCGGGCCGATATCGCCCGCATGCGCGACCACGCAATCCAGCGTGAGTTCCTCGGTATCGACGAGGTCACCTGGAGCAAGGGCATCGACGCCATCAACGAGGCCATCCGGGCCAGGACGCTCGATGCGTCACCGGACGAGGTCCGCCAGGTATGGAGAAAAAGCCAGGACGAGCTCGTCGCCCTGCTCGAATCCCTCTCCGAACAGCAATATCGGGCGCCGGCGCGCGAGCTTGGGTTCGAGGACGAGGGGGAAACCCGGCTGATCGATACGCTCGCCGACTACCTCGGCAGTCACTACCGCGAACACCTCGGCTACATCCAGGCGATCGCCGCCCAGCGCCTCGTCGATCTCGACGCCATTCCATAGACGAGGTCCGGCCATCCGGAGGGGTATCCCTCACGCCCGCAGAGAGGCCCACATGACCGCAACGCACAGCGTCTCCCTCGAACGCACGCCATTCGGCACATTCGACGGCAAGGATGTCGAACGTTTCGTCCTGGACAACGGCACGATCGCCGTCGCCCTCATTGCCTACGGCGCCGCCATCCAGGAGCTCTGGGTCCCGGACGAGGAGGACGACCGCGCCAACATCGTCCTCGGCTTCCGCGACCTCGCCGGATTCCTCGGCAAGAACCCGCATTTTGGTTCCGTTCTCGGGCGCTTCGCCAACCGCATTCGCAATGCGCAGTTCCCGCTCGACGGCGAGACCGTTCACGTCACCGCCAACAAGGCGCCGCACAGCGCCCACGGCGGCGCCCGCCCGTTCGACAAGTACGTCTGGGATGCCGAGGCCGTCGAGACGGAAGATGGCCCCGGTGTCCGCTTCACGCACGTCTCGCCGGACGGCGACGAGGGCTACCCCGGCACCCTGACCGCCACCGTCACCTACACCCTGACGGCGGACGACGGCCTGAAGCTCGCCTACACCGCAACCACCGACAAGCTGACCGTGGTCAACCTCACGAACCACGTCTACTTCAACCTGAATGGCGAGAGCGGCGGCGTGGTCGATGAGCAGGTCATGCAGGTCTTCGCGAGCCACTTCGCCGTGACCGACGCCGACCAGCTCCCGACCGGCGAGCTCGCCTCGCTGGATGGCAATTCCCTCGATTTCCGGGAACCGAAGCGGCTGGGCGACGCGATGCGCGACGCCGAGAACCCGCAGGTCGCCATCGCACGCGGCATCGACCACGCCTTCCTGCTCGACCGCGCGGAGGCCGAGACGGATGCCCTCGTCATGGCCGCCCGCCTGGAGGACCCGTTCTCCGGGCGCGTGCTGGAAGTCCTGACCACCGAACCCGCTGTCCAGATCTATACCAGCAATTCGCTCGACGGCTCGATCGCCGGGTACAGCGGGGCGCTCTACCGGCAATCGGACGCGATCTGCTTCGAGACGCAGCACCTGCCGGACTCGCCGAACCACAAGAACTTCCCGTCAACCGTGCTGCGGCCCGGCGAGACCTTCACCTCCACCACGATCTACCGCTTCCCGCCGCCCGCCAGCACCGAGATGGACGACGAGGACTGACCGACAACCGGCGTGGCTGCCGCACAAAGGCGATCTCCGTGCAGGGGCGATCCCCGTCCGATTGCACGGAGATCGCCCCACCTGAATCAAACACCCCATGTCATCCTGAGCGGAGCGAGGGACCCCCGTGCGAAGCACAATCGGCCGCAGGTCGATAAACTGCCTCCTCCTTGTACGATCCTCACCCCAAACGCGCCCGTTCGGCTATCCTCTACATAGGACAAATCATCCCATCGACGAGGATCAGGAACCGAATGCTGCCCATCGAATTCCAGCAGAAATGGATCGGTGTCACGCTCAAGGAGCGTTCTGCCTCCCAGGAGCACTTCATCGATCTCTGTCACGTCCTTGGGGTCGACACGCCTGCCCAGGCCGATCCCGACGGCTCCTTCTACACCTTCGAACGTGGCACCGCGAAGACCGGCGGCGGCGATGGCTGGGCCGATGTCTGGAAACGCGGCTACTTCGGCTGGGAATACAAGGGCAAGCACGCCAACCTCGTCAAGGCCTACGAGCAGTTGCTCCGCTACAAGGACGACCTTGAAAATCCGCCCCTGCTCGTCGTCTGCGATCTCAACCGCTTCGAGGTCCACACCAACTTCACCAACACCGTCAAGAAGGTCTACGAAATAGACCTCACCACCTTCGCCGAACCCGAATCCCTCCGCATTCTCCGCGCCGTCTTCACCGATCCCGCTAGCCTGCGTCCGAATCTCACCGTCGCCGCCGTCACCGAGGAGGCCGCCCGCCGCTTCGGCCAGATCGCCCTCGGCCTGCATGCGCGTGGCCATGCTCCACACGCCGTCGCGCACTTCCTGATGCAGCTCCTCTTCTGCCTCTTCGCCGAGGATGCCGGACTCCTGCCAAAATCCGTCTTTTCCGAGGTGCTCGCCGTCGGCAAGGACGATCCGGTCGCCTTCTCGGACGAGGTGCGCGGCCTGCTCGCATCCATGTCCACCGGAGGCCGCTTCGCCCTGCGACGCATCCCATACTTCAACGGCGGCCTCTTCGCGACCGTGAACGTCCTCGACCTCACCGCCGGGGAGATCGCAACCCTCACCGAAGCGGCCCGCCTCGACTGGAGTTCCGTCGAACCCGCCATCTTCGGCACCCTCTTCGAACGATCCCTCGACCCGGCCAAACGCTCCCAGCTCGGCGCCCACTACACCAGCCGCGCCGACATCGAGCGCGTCATCGATCCCGTCATCATGACGCCCCTTCGCCGTCGCTGGGACGAAGTCCGTGCCCGGCTCGATACGGCAAAGGCCGCCTGGGATGCCGCCGCGACGCCGCAGACCCGGACAAACCGCCAGCGCGACTACCGGACCATCTACAACGCCTTCATCGAGGAGCTCTCCGCCGTCACCGTCCTCGACCCCGCCTGCGGCAGCGGCAACTTCCTCTACGTTGCCCTGGAACGCCTGCTCTCGCTGGAGAAGGAAGTCATCACCTACGCCGCGAATCAGGGGTTGCCCATTGCCGCCCCCTCGATCCGCCCCACCCAGGTCGTGGGTCTGGAAATCAACGACTACGCCCAGCAACTCGCCCAGGTCGTCATCTGGATCGGCTATCTCCAATGGATGCTTGGCAATGGCTTCGGCTATTCCGAACCCATCCTCGAATCGCTGGACAGCATTCGCCTTCAGGACTCCCTCCTCGCCTTCCACGATGACGGCACGGTTACCGAAGCGGTCTGGCCCGCCGCCCAATACATCGTCGGCAACCCACCCTTCCTTGGCGGAAACAAGATTCGTCACGAACTTGGCGATGCGTACGTGACACACCTCTTCTCTGTTTACGATAATCGGATTCCCCAATTCAGCGATCTTTGTTGCTACTTTTTCGAGAAGGCTCGCGAGGAAATAGCATCGGGCGAAGCCAAGCGTGCCGGTCTACTTGCAACGAACTCCATTCGCGGTGGTGCCAATCGTGAAGTGTTGAAACGGATCAAACAGACCGGCGACATCTATATGGCCTGGTCTGATGAGCCGTGGATCATCGAGGGTGCCGCCGTGCGAATCTCGATTGTCGGATTCGACAACGGGGAAGAGTCTGAGCGTCACCTCGACGGCGTCAAGGTGAATACCATCAACAGCGACCTAACAGCATTGGTCGATATCACAATTGCAAATCGACTCCCAGAAAATCTTGGTGTTGGTTATATGGGTTTCTCGAAGAAAGGTCCATTTGACATCAGTGGTGAGGTTGCCCGTGATTGGCTCGCTGCCCCGACGAATCCAAACGGTCGCAAAAATAGCGATGTCATAAAGCCTTGGTACAACGGACGTTCTATCACCGGAAGGTGGCAAAACAACTGGATTGTCGACTTTGGTGCCACAACTTCTGAGTCAGATGCTTCTCTCTATGAACTTCCATTCGAGTACGTCGTTACTACGGTTAAACCGCTGAGAATGCAGAACAATCGTGCGTCTTATCGCAACCGGTGGTGGCTTCATGCAGAACCCCGCCCGCAGCTCCGGCTTGCAATCGCAAGATTGCACCGGATGCTCGTCACACCGACCGTATCGAAGTTCCGAGTGTTCCAATGGCTCGATACCGGCATTGTCCCTGATCAGCAGTTGATTGTCTTCGCGCGCGAGGACGACTACTTCTTCGGCGTCCTCCACTCCCGCGTGCACGAGGTCTGGTCCCTCCGCATGGGAACGTCGCTCGAAGACCGGCCCCGCTACACCCCCACCACCTGCTTCGAGACCTTCCCGCTTCCCTGGCCTCCCGGCACCGAACCAGTGACCGATCCGCGCGCGCAGGCCATTGCCGCCGCCGCAAAGCGCCTCGACGAACTCCGAGAGAACTGGCTCAATCCACCCGACGCCTCCGAGGCCGAGCTGAAGAAACGCACCCTCACCAATCTCTACAACGCCCGTCCCACCTGGCTGGCAAACGCCCACGCCACCCTGGACCGCGCCGTCTGGACCGCCTACGGCTGGACCGACGATCCAGCAGACACCACCGACGAACAGATCCTCGAACGCATCCTCGCCCTCAATCTTGAACGCGCTACGAAACAATCCGCCCCATCGGCGAAGGGGTAAAACACCCATGTCAACCCGAGCGAACCAGCCGGCCCTACGGCATCCGCTATGTTAGCCTCACGTCAAAGTGCCCATGCCATCCTGATCGGAGCGAAGGCCCCCGCGCGGAGCGCGTCCAGCTTAAAGCTAGGTTCGGTTTGGTAGCCACGTCCCGTAGCGGGTCAGCTGGTCTGACCCATCCGGCGAAGCCGGATATCGTGACATGGTGGCCCCGCTATCGGCCTGGAGGTTCGGCCGATAGCGCAGACAGCTGGTCCGACGCCAGCAGCCCCATCGATCGGGAGAAGCTTGATACCATGTTCACCTAAACCTTCATCCTCCGGAAGCATGTCTCCGCTGGGAATGGGAGCGAACACCATGAATACCGATAACATTGCTATCGATCCGTTCGAAGGCAGTTCCCGCCAAAGCGACCAACAGCTATCCCGGAGGACTGATCTTGCCGACGCGATTGGGATTGTGATTACGTTACCTGATCACGCACGCGGTCAGGATGGACAACTACGTTGGGGAGCTGATCCATTCGCTGGAGCGTACGATCAACGCGCGTATCAGGACTTTCAAAAAGCCATGCTCCTCATTCCCGAAGAGACGGTAAAGGCACATGAAAGGATACCCAGCCTCCAACGCACCGAGGAAATTCATCTATATGAAACGGGACCGGCTGCCCAGACATGGCCGCAATTTGCTCTAATGCTTTGGGAGCACGCAGAACCCATTCTGTCGAGTGGGGTACTTGTGGTTGAAGCCGGAAAAATCGTTCGTGATGTAATCCGGCGAGCAAAGGAATGGCACGACGACACGAACACGGAACTGGCACATCAATACGAATACAATCCGACACAGCCCTACCACCGCCCAGAACGAGTTGAATTCCGATATGCACTGACCCAGGGAGCCGCAATCGCCCTGGCAGCTGAAGATGTTCAAACTCGCCATGCCGTATCACCACCATTCACCATACAGTCATTCGTTCGAGGATTTCCAGGATATTCCGACGCAAATCACCCTTCATGGTCGACGAGCTATCTTGTACAGTGTCACGTTGAACATCGTAGCTTTATGTACCATTACCGACCGGGCGGCGAACTCTCGGAACACTACCTTGTGTTTGGGTCAGACGTAACGCCCTTGGCCTTCCCACCCACCGAGGATGGACGCCTTGATATGTTCCACACGGTGTTTGCAGGACTCCAAATATCGGTCAGATAACGTTCGCTGATTCCGAATCTGAACCAATGTGTTTGATCGGAAGCATCGCGTTCGTAGGGACCGACCGCGTGTCGGTCCGCTCCGCTCCGATCCCATCCTCCACGCCATCCATAAAACCGACATCCCATGTCATTCTGAGCGCAGCGAAGAACCCCCGTGCGCAGCACTTCCGGCGAAGCCGGAACCTGGTAGTCGCCTGCGGGATGCCCCGCAACGCTGATCGTTCCGGGTGGACACTGCGAAGCACAATCGGCCGCAGGCCGATGCGTCAGCTACATTCAGCCGGGGTATCAGGCTTCCCCGGGCTGGACACGGCCTCATCTCACCCTTAGAATGAGAACATGTGTTCTATTCCGGGAGGCGCCATGTCCGAGATCAATCCCGATCAGCCCGCCAAACCGGACCTCGCGGCCCTCATACGCGCCGTCGGGGCCGTCACATCCCGCCGCAACGAACCGGCCATCCCGGACATGCCCCAGTTCCCCGCCGGACTCCTCCCCGAACCCGTCGCCGCCTGGCTTGGTGCTGCCGCAGCCGCCACCCGCATCCACCCCGAATGCGTCGTCATGCCCTTCCTCGCCCTCACCGGCGCTCTCGTCGGCAATCGCGCGGCGCTCGATGTCGGCCTCGGCTGGACCGAATACCCCCTCCTCTGGGTCGCCCTCGTCGCTCCCTCCGGCGGCGGCAAGACCCCCGCCATCGCCGCCGCCAGCCACCCCTTCCGCGAACTCGAAACCACCCTCGGCACAGGCAGTCCCGGACTCATCACCGCCGAAACCGCCCCCACTCGCCTCGCCGACACGCTCGCCGCCCGCCCCGGCATCGCCCTCATCCAGGACGAACTCGTCGGCGTCGTCCGCGCCCTCAACGGGTCGCGCCGTGCCGACGACCGCCAGCGCATGCTCTCCCTCTGGAGCAGCCACCCCGCCGCCACCAGTCCCGCGGCCCGCCAGCAGGGAGCTCCCCCGGCCATTCCCATCCCGGTTGTCGGTATCGTCGGCGGTGTCCAGACGCGCGTCGTCCCCCGTCTCCGCTCCCGCGATCAGGACGGCTTCATCGAACGCTTCGTCCCCATCGTCACCAACCCCGTCGCCGTCTACTGGAGCGAATCCCGCAATGCCCGCCGGCCAGAACCCGACCTCCCGGCCATCGTCGACTGGCTCACCCCGCTCGCCACCCTCGATCCCCGTGACGATGGCGGCAACGGCAACGCGGCCTCTGGCAAAGGCTGCCTCCACATCCAGCGCAGTCCCGAAGCTGCCAGCATCTGGGGAGCCTGGTACAACGGCAACGTCGATCGCTGCTACGATGCCCCGCAAATCCTCCGCGGCTTCTATCTCAAACTCCCCGCCCAGGTCGCCCGCCTCGCGCTCATCCTCCACCTGCTCTGGAACCCACGCAGCCCCGGCCAGCCGCTCTCCGCATCGACCATGCAACGCGCCGTCGACCTTGGGGAATTCATCCGCGTCCACATCCATCGTCTCTCGCTCCTCCTCGGACACACCGGCACGCTCCCCGCAGCCCCGTCCCCCACGCTCGAACAACGGGTCCTTCGCATCCTCGCCGAAACCGGCAATCCCGAAGGCTGGGTCTCCCGGACCGACCTCCATATCCACGGAGGCCGCCCCTCGCGCAAGGAACTCGCCGCCGTGCTCGACAGCCTGATCGCCCGGCGGATCGTCGCCAGCCGCACCGAACGCCCCGCCGGTCCCGGCCGGCCGCTCACCGTCTACCGTCTGGCCTGAATTAATCGCAGGCGGGCCGTGAGCTCGCACACCCCAAACCCGTCCCATTCCGTAATTAATGGCAACCGACCCGTGAGCTCGCAGCCCCCAAAACCGTCCTTTTCCGTAATTAATCGCAGACGCTCCATACACGCTCACGCCTCCCAGTCGCCAAAAAGCCCGGAGAATCAAGGAATTCTCCGGAATAACCGCACGCAGAATTAATCGCAGACACCCCTCCCCAAGGGGCACAGCCGCCCAACCCATTGCGAACATCCGATCTACATTCGCCGCGCCACTCATGTACCATAGGCGGATAGACACGACCGTGTTCGCGTCGCCTGCCCCGCTGGAACCCTGGATAGACCCGTTCGTGCGCTCACCATCCACTGCCTGGTCCGAACCGCCCCCACTCGACGAGCATCCCGACGACTGGATGCTCGATCTCGGCGACCCCACCATCCCGATGCGCCCGCGCAAGACCTCGCGAGACACCCTGCCCCCGCCGGACATGTTCCAGCAGGACGTCATCACCGCCACCGAATCGTCACTGCGCGTCATCGCCCCGGCCGGAGCAGGCAAGACCCAGACACTCGTGCGGCGCGTTGCCCGCCGCATCGAGGACGGCGTGCCGCCGCGCCGCATCCTCGTGCTCACCTTCGACCGCAACGCGAAAGCCTCGTTCGAGCGCATGGTCCAGCGTGTCGGCCTCGACCGGACACCGGACATCCGGACCCTCAACGCCTTCGGCTGGGACATCCTGCGGCGGCATTTCCCCGACGAGCGCTCCGAGATCGTGAAGCCCTGGCTCGTGCTCGGCAGCCGCGGCATCAATCCGGCCGGCTCGAAACACCAGCTCATCCGGGCATTGAGCGAGGAAGGAGAACCGAAGGATGTCGTGCGCATCTTCGACGCCCTGAAGGATCACCAGTTCGACCCGCGCGACCGCGCGTACAAGGTGCGAAACGCCTGGATCGCAGAGAACTACCGGCGGCTGGTGCCGGACGAGTTCTACCGCCGCTTCCCCGACCGCTACGCCGGCGAGTTCGCCCTCGCCATCTCCGACGAGTTCCGCGCCTACGAGCACTTCCTCGAAAAGCACAACGTCATCGACTACCAGGACCAGAAACTGCGCACGCTCAAACTGCTCGAAACCTACCCCGACGTGCTCCAGCGCGTACAGGAGCGCTACGACGAGGTGATCGTCGACGAGGTGCAGGACATCAATCCGCTCGACGCCGAGCTGATCAAGGCGATCGCCGGCCAAGCGACACTCGTCCTCACCGGAGACGACGACCAGGCGATCTACGAGTTCCGCTGGGCGTCGCCGCGCTTCCTGATCGACCCGGACGCCTTCTTCGGCCGCGAATTCCGCACGCTGGAGCTCAGCCTCAACTACCGCTGTCCCCCGGCGATCCTGAAGCATGCCCTCCCGCTGATCGCCCACAACGAGGGCCGGGTCCCGAAGGCGCCGAAAGCGCACAAGGACCAAGGCGGCGAGGTCGTCCTGGGGTCAGCGGACACCACGTTGAACGAGGGGCGCACCATCCTGCGCTGGATCGAGGAGTCGCGGCAAGCCGACCGGACCTTGCGCTTCCAGGACATCGCCATCCTCTACCGGGCGAATGCCCAGCACTACAGCATCCAGACGGAGCTGTTCAATCACCGCATTCCGTATCGCGTAAACGAGCGGTTCGACCTCCGCATCATCTGGCGGAAGGCCCTGGCACTGCTCGAGTTCTCATCGAAGATCCGCGCCGGAGAGCCCGTGCCCGAGGAGGACCGGCAGACGATCCTCGGGCTCTATCCCGCCCTCAGCAATCTGCGTCCAGCGGACCTTGCCGCCATCGCGCGGGCCGGCTCCGACAACCGCCGCGAGCGACGCCTCTTCCCCGATACGGCCACAACGGATGCGATCGCCGACCGCATGAACGCCGGAACCGCGACGCATTTCCGGAGCGCGGTCCGCACGCTTACCACCGCCCGCAGCATCGACGAGGAGTTGGCGGTGATCGGCAGCCGCTTCTTCGGATTCGGCGATGGCGCCGCCGAGAGCGAGACCACCGGCTTCGACGAATCGCCGATCGAGGAACTGCAGAACATCGCCCACCGGATGGGCAAGGTCACCCGCGAGGAGTTCGTGCGCCGCTTCGGCACCTTCCTGCGCAAGGCGGAAGCCGACCGCGCGAACGCGGGCACCAACGACACCGGCGTGGAACTCAGCACCTGCCACGGCGCAAAGGGCCGCGAGTGGAAGGTCGTGATCATGCCGAGCTGCAACGAGGGACGCTTCCCCGACTTCCGCAGCATGGACGGGCAAGACCTGGAGGCGGAGCGCCGGCTCTTCTACGTATCGATGACGCGAGCCTCGCAACGCCTCTGCATCTCGTGGCTGACGGGCGAGGAAGGGAAGGCCAAGCCGCCCCAGCCAAGCATCTTCCTCTACGAGGCAGGCCTGATCGACGGACCGCCGCCCCAGCGGGAACCCACCGCGCTCCCGCTCGTGAAAGCATGGGAACAACGCAAGCAGGCGCGCACGAAGGCATCATCCTCATCGTCTGGCTCATCCAATGGAGGCAGCCGGAGCAGCAAGACCAAAGCCGCGAAGACCTCGTCGCGACGATCGGGGGCAACCGGCGGCTCCGGTGGAGGCGCGACGTCCCGGTCGCGCGCAGGCGCATCCATGGCACGGGCATCGAGCGGACCAGTGCATAGCGACATCTCGCGCGGGGGCGACGAGCCGGCCACCCTGCCACCACTGGATGTCGCGATGCCAGGCAAGGGCCGCCGTCGGATGGACTTCCGGCGCGACGGCGATGTCCGCCGCTTCGTGGGCGAGTTGACCGATCCGGCGGGCATGGGGTGGATCGATCAGGTCACGATCGCGAGTGACACCGCGGAGGAGACATTTCCGCTCCAGTTCGCATTGTTGCTGAACGGTATCCCCTTCACGATCGCGCGGGAGGACCGGCTGCTGGCCTCGCCACACCTGGCGGCGGTCTATCGCACACTGACGAATGCGGAGCCGATCTTCCAACGGGAGATCGCCGAGCCATCCTCCGCCCCCAAGCCAACGGCTGGCTCGCCGTACAAGGGGCTGGCGATCCGGCTGCTGGTGCGGGTTGCACGGGAATTCGGCATCTCATCGAGGGCGGGGACGGACCGGCTGGACGACGCGATTCAGCACGCAATCCGGGCGAACTCCGACCAGGATGAGCGCGGTGTCCGCTTCATCCGCCGGGCAGCACCGCTTTCGAATACCTGACCGCGCGATCGGCGACTACGCATCTTCCTCGCTTGGGGTATTCCCCGACAGATCGGGATCGATCGCCTCGTTCTCGACGGCGGTGGCGTTGCCGATGTCCCCGTCGGCTCCATTGCCAGGCGCGAGATCGTCGAAGGGAACGTTCATGGCGGGGAGGGGACTTGGGGACCGGAGGAGATGCGTCGAATCGACGCCCTCTTCCATAACCTCATCGTGGCCGGCGAGGTCGGCATCATCGACATTCTGGGCATCGGATTCGAATTCGGACACGGGAAGCTCCCTGCCGGCCGGGACCGCGCTGGTCGCGATGGGATTGGCGGAAATCTCCTCGGCGTCGGCGCCAATACCGGCGCCGGCGAGATCGGTATCGCGGATCGCCTGGTCCTGCGCGCGCTGCGCCTCGTCATGGTCTCGCGCATCGGTGGCTGGGATGGTCGCGGACCCATTGCTGACGGCTTCGGTTCCTGACGCCACGTCGGCGTAGATGCCGGCTCGCTGGTCGGTGAAGGTACCGATGAGCGGGGTGTCGACCTCGGGTTCGCCGGTGACGACCTGGGGCAGTGGCTCGGATGCGGGCGTGATGGGAAGCGGCTGTTCGGTGGCTTCGGGGGTGAGGGGAGCGTCCCAGCCCTGGGTGTGGGCGATTTCCCTGGTGACCTTGAGGTAGACGGCGTCGGGGCCGACATTCTGGATGGCATCGGCAGGGATGGCATATTCCTTGGGGAAGAGGAAACCCTTCTTGACGAGGAGGTAGCCGCCGGTGGCGTTGTCGACCTCGCCGATCTTCTCGCCGTCGAAGGCGATGACGGGGGTACCTTCGCGCACGGTCCAGTCGTTGTCGGTGGTGGAGGTGGTGTCCAGATCGGGGGTGGCATCCTGGCTCATGGGCGAACTCCGGTGGTGGGTGTCCGGCGGCGTGGGCCGGGCGACGGTTCGGTTGGGCAAACGATGCCGCGTCGAGGGTCGGCTTCTGGACGATGTCGCGCAAGGGCGGTGCCGCGGATGTGCGGGGCGACTGCGATTAATTTGTCGTGCAGTTAATTCGGGGGAATGCCCGTCGTTGCAGGGTTTTCGGGGCATTGGGAGGGATGCAAGCCGACAGAGCGGCTGCGATTAATTACGGAAATGGGCGGTTTTGGGGGCTGCAAGCTCACGAACCCGCTGCAATTAATTGTGGAATGGGACGGGTTGGGGGGTGCGAGCTCACGGCCCACCTGCGATTAATTCGGGGGACAATGGCTCATTATGGGCATGGCGTTCACCCGTTCTGCCGCTCTCGTCATGCGTACCCGATTGACGTGTTACGCCACAAGGACTAGACTGCTTTCAGGGACAGAACATATGTACGGACTACGGCGGGATTCTGCCGGAGGGTTGGCGCTACTTCAATCCTGGGAGCGAACGGATGGTCGAACTGCCATCGCGTCCTGTTGCGCATACGCCAGCAACCCCCGACGGGGAATGGCACTATCTCGACGATCATTCGCTGACCGTCTCGTATGATGCCGGGCAATTCGCCAAGGCGTTCGGAGCCCTGTGGTTGGGCGAGGTCGTGGGGCTTCTCCATGACGCAGGAAAGGCGAGCGAGGATTTCCAGAATTACCTGATCGCCAACGTGCGTGAGCCGAATCGGAAGCACAAGACGGTCGATCACAAGTCCTGTGGGGCCATCCGAAGCACGTCGCTCGCAGGAGACCTGCTTCCCCAAGTCTTGTTCGGGCATCACGGCGGATTGTCAGACATTGGCGATGTGACCGTTCGCATCCGGGACCGCCAGCAAAATGAAATGCCGAGCCTGGACGCCGCGTGGGCGACGTTTGTCGCTCAGCCGCGCATTGCCCAACGACTGGCTGACCTAACGGCACCGGGAGCCAGAAGCGCACCGCCCTGGCTGACCCGAAAATCCGACAAGCGGTCCGTCGAGTTCTTCCTTCGGATGCTCTTCTCGTGCCTCGTCGACGCCGATCACCTCGACACCGAGGCGCATCGCGATCCGGAGAACACCACGCGTCGCGATGTCGCCCTGCCGACGGTCGGCGAGTTGTGGGCGCGGTTTCAGGAGGATCAGGCACGATTCGCTCCGGTTCCAGGTGAGCCTATCTCCGAGGTCAACCGCATCCGTCGCGAGGTCTACGATGCCTGCCTCAACGTGGCCGAGCAGGAACCAGGGTTCTTCCGGCTCACGGTGCCGACGGGTGGCGGCAAGACGCGATCCGGGCTCGCCTTTGCCTTGAGGCACGCGGTGGAGCATGGGCAATCCCGCGTGATCGTGGCGGTTCCATTCATCACGATCACGGACCAGACGGCGAAGGTCTACCGGGACGCGCTGGATATGCCGCACGCCGTGCTGGAGCATCACAGTGGGATCGAGCCGGTCGAGCGCGACGTGGAGGGCGGCGAGAATGCCGAGGAGACCTGGCGGAAGCTCGCCAGCCAGAACTGGGACGCCCCGCTGACCGTGACGACGACGGTGCAGCTCTTCGAGAGTCTGTTCCAGAACCGGACGACGGCGTGCCGAAAGCTCCACAACATCGCGAACAGCGTCATCATCCTCGACGAAATCCAGACGGCTCCGGCGCACCTGCGCGAACCGCTGTTCGATGTCTTCCGCGAACTCGTGACCCACTACAACGTGACGATCGTCCTTTCGACAGCGACGCAGCCGGTGCTTGATACCATCGCGCCGCAATTGGGCGAAGATGGACGGGAGATTCGCGAAATTGCGCCCCACCCGGGGTACCTGTTCCGGGCTCTGGAACGCGTGACGTACGAGTGGCCGTGCCTTGACGAGACGTGGGATTGGCCACGCGTGGTGGAGGAGATGTGGCAGCACGATCAGGTGCTCACGATTGTGAACACGATTGGGGACGCGACGGCGCTCTTCACTGAATTGAACGACGAGGATGCGCTCCACCTCTCGACCCGGATGTGCCAGGCACACCGGCGCGATGTGCTGGAGGAGATTCGCACACGGTTGAAGGATGGGCTTCCTTGCCGCGTCGTCAGCACGCAACTGGTGGAAGCAGGAGTCGACCTGGATTTTCCGGTGGTGATGCGAGCGGCGGGGCCGCTCGACCGCGTGGTGCAAGCAGCGGGGCGCTGCAACCGGGAAGGCAAGCTCAGCCGAGGGCAGGCCATCGTTTTCGCAACAGAAGAAGGCCACATGCCGCATGGAACCTTCGCTCACGGCGCGAAGGAGATGCTGGTGCTCCGCCGGCAATCCGACTTTGATCCGAACGATCCAGCGTTGTTCCAGCAGTACTTCATGAATCTCTATGGTGCAGAAGACGGCGACCGCGAGAGCATCCAACCAGAGCGTGCCGAGCGCAACTACGCCACCGTCGCCGAGAAGTTCCGGCTGATCGACGACGACACGTTCGGTGTGCTTGTGAAGTATGGCGATCCAGACGACTTCGAGGACATGGTCGCGGCCTTGAGTGCATCGGTCTACCGGACGACGACAGGCAAGGCACCACGAGACCTTCTGCGACGGGCCCAGCCGTACATGGTCAATTGCCGCAGTCGGGAGCAAGGCCGCTACGAAGATACCGGGTCCATCGAAGAGATTGCCCCTGGCATCTGGCGCTGGAAGGGCGCCTACAACCCAAAGCTGGGGCTCCAAGACACACGCCTTGACCCGGAAGGGCTAGGTGTATGGTGAAATTACTAGGAGATACCTTGAATTTTTCGTGAGGGCATTGCAACCTGATGGCGGTGGTGGTCCCGACTGCATGAGTGGTGACGCCGAGGGTGAACATGCAGTCGGACGATGCAGAAAGGTCGCGCTGCTGGCCACCCTGTCGGAGTGGTGCGTGGCTCCGAGCGCGTGTCGGGAGCACGAGGCATTGAAACAAGGTTTCTCCGTTCAACGGGACGCATTGGGTGATCGCAAGTGACCACGATCACCCTCCCAAATCATCGGTATTATGAGCAGTCCGGGTTTCAGCGAAAGGCGGTGCATCGTTGACGCAAGTTCCGCTTGAGGTGAAGGTCTGGGGATCCTTCGCCTGCTTTACTCGCCCCGAACTAAAAGTGGAACGTGTGACTTATCCGGTACCTCCTCCGACTGCAGCGCGTGGCGTGCTGGAAGCGATCTTCTGGAAACCGGAATTCCGTTGGATCGTTTCCTCAATCTCCATCCTCAAGCCGATCGAATACGTCGGCATCATGCGGAACGAAGTCAACACCCGCGCATCGGAGCGGTCCGCCCGCACCTGGGAGAAGGCCGGCATCGGTGGATTCGTCGCCAATGAGGACCGCGCACAGCGGAATTCGCTCGTGTTGAAGGATGTCGCCTACATCATCCGCGCCAATATTGACATCCGGCCAGGTGTAGACGCACCGGAAGCCAAATATCGCGACCAGTTCCGCCGTCGCGTCGAACGCGGGCAGTGCTTCGCGCAGCCTTACCTCGGATGCCGCGAATTCTCGGCCTTCTTCGCCGAGCCGACGGACGAAGACAAGCCGCTCGATCTTACGATGGGACTCGGCCGGATGCTGCTCGATCTCGACTATGCGCACGACCGCTCCGGGGACGCGAAACCACGCTTCTTCAACGCGGCGCTGGAGCATGGCGTGATGCGCATCCCCCACGCGGCCGATGAGATCGGAGGTCGTGATGCTGCTTGAGAAGCTCGTCGAGTATGCCGATCTCGAACTGGTGAAGGACTTGCCACCAACGGGGTATCAGCGTCAGCCAATCGCATATGTAATCCCACTGACCAGCGACGGCACGTATCTCGGCGAGATGATCCCGCTCATTAGCAAAGAATCACCCCGCGGAGAGCAACGTTTAGCGCCGCACATCAAGCGCACCGTCGGTATCTCTCCGAAGCTCCTTGCCGATACCGGCGAATACGTGCTCGGTATCGCTCGCAATGATCCGAAGAAGCCGCCGAAGCCGGAGCGGGTCGCCGAGCAACACCGGCAGTTCGTGGAGATGGCCGAGGCCTGCGCCGCCGAGACGAATGAGCCAACGGTGAAGGCCATTGCGACGTTCCTCCGAAATAATGTGGCATCCAATCCGGAAGCCGGCCTGGTGGATATCGACGCCGGGCTAACGTTCACGTTCCGGGTTGGCTCCATCTGGCCAATCGACCTGCCGGCCGTCCGCGCCTGGTGGGCAAACCAGATCGCGCCAGACTCGGAGGACCCATCCAGGAGCGGGATCGGGGAGTGCATCGTCTGCGGGAAGCGCGGCCCCGTGCTTGAGCGGCATCCGCTCAAGATCAAGGGCATCCCCGGCGGGCAAATCCTGAAAGATCTCATCTCCGCCAATGCCGGAGCGTTCGAATCCTATGGGCTTGTTGCGTCACTCACCGCGCCGACCTGCCCTGCGTGTGCCGAGAAATATGGCAATGCCCTCAACACCCTGCTCGCCAACGACTCGACCCGGATCTGGACGAAGGAACTCGCCTACGCCTTCTGGGTACAGCCACGAGATCCCTCCGACACTTCCGAAGATGACGATCTCTTTGCGCCGGGCGACTACATGAAAGAGCCGGAGGCGCACTCCGCCGAGGTCCGCGCCCTGATGACCGCCGTCTTCAGCGGCAAGGACGACGCCCTGACCATCGATCCGCGCCGCTTCTACGCTGTCGCACTCGGAGCCAGCGGCTCCCGCGTGGTCGTGAAGGACTGGATCGATACCACCGTGGGAGAAGCGAAACGGAACATCGCACGCTTCTTCGCGATGCAGGAACTGGTGGACTGGGATGGGGATGAAGGGAAGTTCCTGCCGTTCAACTGGATCGCCAATTCGACGGTCCACGAGAAGGGAACGCCTCCTCCACAGGTCGGCAAGTCGCTGATCCGATTCGCGTTCGCGGGAGATCCATTGCCGCTCGACCTGCTCTTTCTCGCCGTTCGCCGCAACCGTGCCGAGCAGCGGGTGACCCGCCCGCGTGCGGTACTGATCAAGATGGTCCTTGGATCGCGCGGGATTATCCCGATGGAGGAACCAGGTGTCATGACCGGACTCGACCCCAACGACACGCACCCCGCCTATCTCTGTGGGCGCTTGCTGGAAACACTCGGGCAAATCCAGTACGCGGCGCTTGGTCAAACGAACACGACCGTCGTCAGCCGCTACTACGGTACAGCGTCTGCTTCTCCGCAGACGGTATTCCCAACGCTGATCAAGCTCGCCAATGCGCACCTCCGTCGCATGCAGCGGGATAGTCCAGCGGCATACATTCGGCTCGATCGCCAACTGAACGAGATCCTGTGGAAGCTGGACGGCTCATTCCCGAAGATGTTCGACGCGGAGAGTCAGGGCCGGTTCGCGCTCGGGTTCTACCACCAGCGCGCCCAGCGTCAGCACGACATCGACGCAGCCCGCGCCAAGCGGGAGACCGAGAAGGCCAGCGCGACCGCCGCACCCGCAGACGAGTAACCGGGTCCCTAACCGACGTACCGATTCCATCTGCCCGAAGGAGTTTCCAGCCATGACCGATACCGCGACTGCCACCGCCGTTGCTCCGCACCTCGACGCCGCCCGCCGCCACGACATCGTCCTGCTCTTCGACGTGATGGATGGCAATCCGAATGGCGATCCCGATGCGGGCAACCTGCCTCGCATCGATCCGGAGACCTCGCAAGGACTCGTCAGCGATGTCTCGATCAAGCGCAAGATCCGCAACTTCGTGGATGACACACGCGGCAACGAAGAGCGTTTCAAGATCTACGTGCAGGACAAGGGCATCTCCCTGAACGAACTGCACCAGCGGGCGTACACGGCGAAGGGGATCAAATCCACCGGCACCAAGCAGAAGCGCGAGGATGTGAGCGCCGCTCGCGAATGGATGTGCGAAAACTTCTTCGACATCCGGACCTTCGGCGCGGTGATGTCAACCGGCGTCAACGCTGGCCAAGTGCGCGGCCCGGTTCAGGTGACGTTTGCCCGCAGCATCGACGCGATCGTGCCGCTCGACCTCTCGATCACCCGCGTGGCGATTACCAAAGAAGAGGACGCACGCGTGGTGGAGGCGGAAGACGGCACCAGCTCCGGTGGCAAGGTGACGGAGATGGGACGCAAGGCGCTCGTCCCGTACGGCCTCTACCGCGCGAACATCTTCATCAGCCCGCAGCAGGCCAAGGAAACCGGGTTCGACAACGACGACCTGGCGATCATCTGGGATGCCCTGCAGCGGATGTGGGATTTCGACCGCTCGGCGTCGCGCGGGATGATGGCCTGCCGCGGCCTTTACGTCTTCTCGCACGACAATTCCTACGGCAATGCCCCTGCCCACAAGCTGCTCGAGCGCGTGAAGATCGACCGCAAGGCGAACGTGCTCGCTCCGCGCGCCTTCGATGACTACGATGTCACCGTGAAGGAACACGACATGCCGGAAGGCGTCACCCTCACCATCCTGGAGGGGTAAAGACGATGGATGAGCGCGCAACTGCCCCGGACGGCGATCCGCATGCGGCCTCCACCTGGACCGACGAGGAACTGATCCCGATCTCGGCGCTGGAACACTGGTCGTATTGCGCCCGGCAGTGCGCGCTCATCCACCTGGAACAGACCTACGACGAAAACATCTTCACGCTCCGGGGCAACCGCGCCCACGAGCACGCGCACACCGAATCCGCCGGAACCGAGGACGGTGTCCGCGTCATGCGGAGCCTGCCGCTATGGTCCGACCGCATGGGGCTGATCGGGAAGGCGGACATCGTGGAGTGGCACGGGGAGACGCCGTTTCCGGTCGAGTACAAGGTGGGAAAGAAGCGGACCTGGGGCCACGAGGTCCTGCAACTCTGCGCGCAGGCAATGTGCCTGGAGGAGATGCTCGGCGTGCGCGTCCCGGCGGGGGCGATCTACTACGTCGGATCGCGACGCCGGCGAGAGGTGGTGTTCACGGCGAAGGACCGAGCAGCCGTGGTGCAGGCGACGCGCGATGTGCGGGCGATGCTGGCGGACCAGCGGCTGCCGCCGGCGGTGGACGACGCGCGGTGCCCGAACTGCTCGCTGATCGATGCCTGCACGCCCCGGATCGCGGCCCATCCCGCCGTGATCCGGGGCTTTTTCGCGGAATTGTTCCATCCGAACGATGGTGGGTCCGACCGCTCCGAACGTCCGTAGGTCCGGCAGGGTTGCCGGTACGCGCGGGAGGCCGCGATGCGCCAGTTGCTGAACACGCTCTACGTAACGAAACCGCGCGCGTATCTCCACCTCGACCACGACACGGTGCGCGTGGAGGTGGAGCGCGAACTCCAGTTGCAAGCGCCGTTGCTGCAATTGAGCAGCATCGTCTGCTTCGGCGACGTGATGCTGACCCCGGCGCTGATGCACCGGTGCGCCGAGGATGGCCGGAGCATCGTGCTGCTGGACGCGAACGGACGGTTCAAGGCACGGGTGGAGGGGCCGACGAGCGGGAACGTGCTCCTGCGACGGGCGCAACACCTGGCGCTAAGCGACAACGCACGGCGGCTGGAGATCGCACGGTCGATCGTGGCGGGGAAGATCCGGAATTCCCGAACGTCGCTGTTGCGGGCGGCGCGGGACGCGTCGGATGTGGACGACAAGGACGCGCTGTCGCTCGCGGCACGGCTGCACATGGAGATCCTGTCGCGGGTGGAGACGCGCGACGATATCGAGATGCTGCGCGGTGACGAGGGTGACGCAGCGAGAGTCTACTTCGGGGTGTTCAGCGCGATGGTGCGGCCGCAGATCCGGCTGGCGTTCGGGATCGCCGAACGGTCGCGCCGGCCGCCGCGCGACCCGATGAACGCCGTGCTGTCGTTCCTGTACACGCTGGTGCGGGCGGAATGCACGTCGGCGCTGGAAGGAGTCGGTCTGGATCCACAGATCGGATTCATGCACGCGTTGCGGCCGGGGCGTCCGGCCCTCTCGCTCGATCTGATGGAGGAGTTGCGTCCGGTGCTGGCGGACCGGCTGGCGTTGACGCTGGTGAACCGGCGAGAACTGGGCGAGCGCGATTTCGAGCGGTTCGAGGGCGGGGCGGTCTACCTCAGCGAATCCGGACGCAAGACGGTGCTGCTGGCGTACCAGCACCGGAAGGCGGACGAGGTGGATCACCGCGTGATGGGCGGGAAGACGCCGCTGGGGCTGGTGCCGCATATGCAGGCGCGGTTGCTCGCGCGGCATCTGCGCGGGGACCTGCCGCACTACGTCCCGTTCGTGAGCCGGTGACGGAGGAGGGGAACGGCCGCGATGCCGAAGCCGCGCATGCTGGATGTGCTGGTGACATACGACGTGTCGACGGAGACGCGAGACGGAAAGCGGCGATTGCGAAGGGTGGCGACGATCTGTTGCGGCTTCGGGCAACGCGTGCAGAACAGCGTCTTCGAGTGCCGCGTGACGCCGGCGCAACTGGAGGAGATGGAAGCGAGGCTGCTGGAGGTGGTCGCGCTGGACGAGGACCGGTTGCGCCTCTACACGCTGCCGGCGGACTACGAGCGGGCGGTGCGCATTCACGGCATCCGGCCGACGCACGACCTGAGGGAGCCACTCATCATCTGACACCTGACCGGCTTGGCGCTGTCATTTCCCATGCGCGAACCGGAACTGGCCGCCGATCGGGCACGACGTTCGCGCGGCCATCCAAGAAGTATCCAGCGTGGACACCACCTTGTGAGGCCGGTGCTGGCGCTTCTCCGGTGTCCGAGAGACAGTATTCCGGCGGACTGGAGCCTCGATCCGCCGTCGCGTCCTCCGTCTGGAGGGCGCGGGGATTGAAACTGTTGGGCAGTGACGATCCGGAGGTTGCACTTGCGGTCGCGTCCTCCGTCTGGAGGGCGCGGGGATTGAAACATCGTTAGCTGTCGATTTTGAGACATTCCCAACCTGTCGCGTCCTCCGTCTGGAGGGCGCGGGGATTGAAACCGCTTTTACGGTGTTTGTTTGCACGCGAGAATGGGGTCGCGTCCTCCGTCTGGAGGGCGCGGGGATTGAAACTTCCTGGGGTTCGCCAGTTTAGGGGCAGCGTTTCCGTCGCGTCCTCCGTCTGGAGGGCGCGGGGATTGAAACCCCCGGAGCGATCCACGGGCCGGAAGACCACGGCTGGTCGCGTCCTCCGTCTGGAGGGCGCGGGGATTGAAACGTCTTGGACAAATCTGCCGTCTTGACACAGTACC
>JASGDN010000087.1:0-5952 GCA_049841275.1 Thermomicrobiales bacterium | reverse complement strand
TTCACGGGCATCGTCGGCAACAGCGGTTCAATGCGATTCCAGAGATCGTCCGGAAGCAGGGGCTTGCTCATGCCCCAGCATCCCGCATGGCCCATGCCATGGGAGGGTTCTGTTAGGCGCTCTAAGTGGGAAGATTTTCAGTCCGTAGCCGCCCGGTTTTCCCTTCATTCCGTCATAGAGACGAGATGAAAAGATATCCCACCTCGCCGGAGTAGATGTGGGCCAGAGAATCTTCTCCGCAAATGGGCGAGCCGCGAGATCAGCGATCTGCAGTCCTGAATGATTGCGGTTCTTTACGTAGAATTCCATATGCGGTCGCAAAGCATGGCGGAATGAACCCGGCGGTACATACTGCGTTCCTTCGATATGCAGGCGAATGTACTCGGCGTGAACAGTCGCATCTTCGGCAGCGCCTCGACTCTCCGCTACCACTGATCCCCGCGCGTCTCCTCCGCGATGCTGAAGGAAGTGAACGAAACGCTCAAGAATGAAATCGATGCACATAAGGTAGACCGATTTCGGCAGGAATGGGTCTACCTCTCCGTTTGGATGTATCTGATAGAACTCGCGAAGGTCGACAACGGCACTGATACACGCGAAGTCCAGCCTCCCGAGGATGTCTGCAAGCGCCTCCCAAAGAGCCTCCCGCTCAGGGGCGGTGGATCTCCGGAAATGCCCCGAACACCCTCTCACTTCCGGCTCATGGACGATGATGCTGGGGTTTCCGAGATACTCGGCTTTCCATGCCTTCCAGAGCACGTCCGTTGTCTCATATGCATCCTTCGAGAGGATGACACCGCTGACGCAGAAGGCCGGGAACCTGGATAGCGCAGCCTGCGGAACATGACTCCCGCATTCGTCGAGACATAAGACGTATTCGGGAATACGCACTCCTTCGGGGCGAACCTGTCTCTTGAAGCGATCGCGCGGCTCAATCCTTCCATCGGCGAGCGATTGATAGCGGGAGCGGCGAGGAGTCAGTCCTTGTATCAGCGCGTCGATAGCGGTTCTCAGTGCTGGCGAATCGATCTCGTCGCATATGCCCTTGGCGGCCTTGAGATGCGACAGGATGCGGTCAGCCCGCTCCAATTTGATACGTGCTGCCCGAGAAGAAACGGTATCGTCGGCCATCGTTACCATGCTCGTCGATGTGTAGAAAGCGGGCGCTGGAGATTCACTCTCCGGTGCCCGCTTCGTCTGTCCGCCGCTGGATTTACTCCCAGGTGAGGGTGGAACCCTTCTGGTAGTCGGTCACCCGGCTCTCGAAGAAGTTCTTCTCCTTGCCGAGGTCAATCGTCTCGCTCATCCACGGGAACGGGTTCTTGTCCATGTACTGCCGCGGCAGGCCGATCCGCTCCAGGCGGCGGTCCGCGATGTGGCGGACGTACTGCTCGAAGAGCTCTGCGTTGAGGCCGAGCACGCCGTTCGGCAGGCAGTCCCGCGCGTACTGCTCCTCCAGCTTCACCGCCTCGCGGATCTTCGCCAGCATCCGCTCGCGGAACTCCTCCGTCCAGACCTCCGGATTCTCGTGGATGATGCCGTTGATCAGGTCGATGCCGAAGTTGAGGTGGATTGTCTCGTCGCGCAGGATGTACTGGAACTGCTCGCCGATGCCCTTCATCTTGTTCTGGCGGTGGAAGGAGAGGATCATCGCGAAGCCAGCGTAGAAGAAGATGCCTTCCATGATCACGTAGAACCCGATCAGGTTCTCCACGAACTTCTGGGTGCCTTCCAGCGTGGCCGTGCTGAAATCGGGATCGACGATATCGGCCGTCAGCTCCATCTCGAACTCATCCTTCGCGCGGATGGCCGGGATGTCGTGGTACATGCCGAAGACTTCCTGCTCGTCGAGGCCCAGGCTCTCCACGACATAATGGAAGGTGTGGGTGTGGATCGCCTCCTCGAAGGCCTGGCGCAGGAGGTACTGGCGGCACTCGGCATTGGTGACGTACTTGAAGATCGCCAGCGTCAGGTTGTTCGCCACCAGGCTCTCCGCCGTCGCGAAGAAGCCGAGGTTGCGCATGATGACCAGGCGCTCGTCCGGGGTCAGCGTGTTGCCGCGCCAGAGCGCGATGTCCGCGCCCATCGGCACCTCGGTCGGCATCCAGTGGTTGGCGCAGCCATTGAGGTAGTGCTCCCAGGCCCACTCGTACTTGAGCGGCATCAGCTGGTTCACGTCTACTGTGTGATTGTTGATCAGGCGCTTGGCGTCGGCGGTGCGGACGGCCTCACGCGGGGCGACCTCGACCCCGAGGACCGCGGCTGAACGAGTTGGCGTATCGACCATGATGGAACTCCTTGCAGGACGAGCCTGCTGCGTGGCGAATCACCCCATCAGGGGAGGAGTAATTGTGGAACTCCCCCCCTGCGCGGCGTGATTGCTGATTACTGGCAGGCTTCGCAGCCGAATTCTTCCTCGACCGACAGTCCGTTCTCCGAAACACTGGGCTTGAAGACCGGCAGGTTGGCCGCATTGGGAAGCGGCTGTGGATTCGGGGCGGCTGAGGCCATCGGCGTCGGTGCCGTGGTAGACGCCGGCTTGGGAGCTGGTGTCGTGATCGGGCGCGGTGCAGCCGCCTGCGAGGCGGATGGCGCCGGTGCGGCCGGAGCCGTGCCCGACCCCTGGGTGGTGGTCCGGCTGATCTGGACGCCGCTGCTGGCACTGCGCGACTTCATCCAGCGCGGCTGGATCCCGAAGCGGTTGACGTCCAGGGTCGACTTCTCGGCCTGCGTCGCCCCGCGCGAGCGGAGGTAGTAGGTCGTCTTCAGGCCCTTCTTCCAGGCCAGCAGGTACATGTCGTGGAGCTTCTTGCCGCTTGGCTCCGAGATGTAGAGGTTGAGCGACTGCCCCATATCGATCCATTTCTGGCGGCGGGACGCGGCTTCGATCAGCCAGGCCGGCTCGACCTCGAACGCGGTCGGGTAGTACATGCGGGTCTCGAGCGGGATGCGGTCGATCAGCGCGATCGAGCCGTCCCAGTACTTGATCTCCTCCAGCATGTCGGCATCCCAGATGCCCAGGCGGTCGAGATCTTCCACCAGCGCCTCGTTGGCGATGGTGAACTCGCCGGAGAGGTTGCTCTTCACGAAGAGATTGCTGAAGATCGGCTCGATCGACTGCGTCACGCTCTGGATATTGGAGATCGTTGCCGTCGGCGCGATCGCCATCGTGTTGCTGTTGCGCATACCGTACTGCGCGATCGACTCGCGCACCGGCGTCCAGTCGAGTGAGACGCTCATGTCGACATCGATCGGTTCGCCGCGCTGCTCGGCCAGGAGCTGGATGGTGTCGATCGGCAGCAGGCCGCGATCCCACTTGGAGCCAGGGAAGGACGGATAGGCGCCGCGCTCCGCCGCCAGCTGCGACGAGGCGTAGAGGGCGTGCCAGGAGATGAGCTCCATCGAGCGGTCGGCGAACTCCATCGCCTCGTCCGACGCGTAGGAGACGCCCATCTTCCAGAGCGCATCCTGGAAGCCCATGATGCCGAGGCCGATCGGGCGATGCTTCAGGTTGCTGGTCCGCGCCTCCGGGATCGGGTAGTAGTTGATATCGATGACGTTATCGAGCATCCGGATGGCGACCTTCGTGGTCTCGCCGATCATCTCGGCGTCCAGTACGCCATCCTTCATGTGCGTGAGCAGGTTGATGGATGCGAGGTTGCAGACGGCGACCTCTTCCTCGCTGGTGTTCAGCAGGATCTCGGTGCAGAGGTTCGAATTGTGGACGACACCGGCGTGATCCTGCGGACTGCGGACGTTGGATGGGTCCTTGAAGGTGATCCACGGGTGCCCGGTCTCGAACGTGGCGCTGAGCACGCGCCGCCAGAGGTCGAGCGCGCGGACGACGCGCGCCTTCGAGAAGGCTCCCTGCCGGTGCTGCTTCTCATAGAGCTCGTAGCGCTGCTTGAACGCCTGGCCGTAGAGGTCGTGCAGGTCGGGCACTTCGTTCGGGCTGAAGAGCACCCATTCGCCATCCTCCTCCACGCGCTGCATGAAGAGGTCCGGGATCCAGACCGCCGTGTTCATGTCGTGGGTGCGGCGGCGCTCGTCGCCGGTGTTCTTGCGCAGGTCGAGGAACTCCTCGATGTCGCCGTGCCAGATCTCGATGTAGCTGGCGACGGCGCCCTTGCGCTTGCCGCCCTGGTTTACGGCCACGGCGGCGTCGTTGACCACCTTCAGGAAGGGAATCACGCCCTGGCTCTCGCCGTTCGTGCCCTTGATCCGGCTGCCCAGCGCGCGGACATTCGTCCAGTCGTTGCCGAGGCCGCCGCTCCACTTCGAGAGCAGCGCGTTGTCGCGGATGCTCTTGAAGATGTGATCCAGGTCGTCGGAGACGGTGGTGAGGTAGCAGGACGAGAGCTGCGGGTGCAGCGTGCCGGCGTTGAAGAGCGTCGGGCTGGAAGAACAGAGGCGGAAGGTGGAGAGTGCGGTGTAGAACTCGATCGCGCGGTTGTCCCGCTGCGCTTCCGGCTCAGCCAGCGCGAGACCCATCGAGACGCGCATCCAGAACGCTTGCGGCAGTTCGATGCGGCGGCCCTTGTTGTGGATGAGGTAGCGGTCGAAGAGGGTCTGCAGGCCGAGATAGCGGAACTGCTGGTCGCGCTCGGGGACGAGGGCCGCGCCAAGGCGCTGGAGGTCGAAGCTGGCCAGCTCCGGCGCCAGCAATTCGGCCTGAATCCCCTCTTCGATCTTGGCGACGAAGGTGTCGGCATAGAAGGATGTGGCATCGGCGACGCTGACGCGGCGGGCCAGGACATCACTGTAGATGCCACGGAGCAGGGCGCGTGCGGCGAAGCTGGAGTAGATCGGGCGCTGCTCAATGCGGGCGCGGCCGGCCATGACGATGGCCTGGTCGAGCTCGGTGAGGGTCATGCCGTTGCGGACGGAGGCGAGGACATCGCCCTCGACATCCTTGACCTGGATTTCCGGGCCGAGACCGGTGGCGGCATCGTCGATCCAGCCGCGCAGGACGGCACGGTTGACGACCATCTCCTGCCCGCTATGATCGCGCAGCCGCATCTGGTCCTCGTCGCGGGCACGGGCGCGGGCCTCACGGTAGAGGATGTAGCGGCGGGCGACGGAATAGGCGCCTGCCGCCATCAGCTGGCGCTCGACCTCGTCCTGGATCGCTTCCACCGTTGCGGCCTGGGCATCGTCGGCAATGGCCGGGATGGAGGCCACGACGGCATCGGTCACCTCGGTGATGCGATTGGCGAAGCTGGTAGAGATGGGATCGGGATAGGGGATGCCCATCTCCGCCCGGAACGCCATCTCGATGGCGTGGGCGATCCGCCGGTGGTCGAAGGAGACCTCACGCCCGTCGCGCTTGCGCACGACGATGCCGATACCGGCCGCATCGTCTCCGGCCGACTCTGACAATGTCCGCTGTTCGTCGAGAACCATACGTGCCTTCTCGTTTCAACCCTCACCCCGTCTTCGAACGGGGCACAACCCTGGGCCACTATGGAGCCGCTGCCTGTCCGAATGGGGAGCGGCGTTCTGGACAGGCGATACTCCCGCGCGCGGGACCGATAAACCGATACGGATGCTCCCCGACGGTGCGGAGCGTCGATACGCCGGAATCCGCCGGAAAGAATGAGAGGCCCGGATCGACACTATATCTCGTGCCTCCCCGTACCAGGAGCCCATCATATGGGGACATCGCCACATCGTCAAGGCATTCACCCCTCTCGAATGCGGGGATGTACGCCCGTCGGATGGCTCCGTACGTACGATGGCTGCATTCACTATCTCATATGTACGTACACCTCTGTCAAGATGCTTTTTCAACGGATTTCTAGAAGATTGTCGATTTGTTAGGACGAACATCCCTGAAGGCTTCGTGTGTTGTTGGGCAATGCCTGTCACAGACGGACCCGGCCGTCGGCGTCGGGGGCCGGGGCCGTCGGTGTCCGGGATTGCCCACCAAAACACGAAGCCTTCAGGGATGTT